>JANQGY010000013.1 GCA_028282845.1 bacterium
GAAGATGAAACTGTATTAGCTTTAGAATTATATAGAAGGTTAGCGGAAGACATTTTAGCAATTCCTGTGATTACGGGACAAAAAAGTGAAATTGAAAAATTTGCCGGCGCTGAACACACCTATGCCATCGAAGCAATGATGCGCGATAAACGGGCGCTGCAATCGGGGACTTCACATAATTTAGGACAAAATTTTGCCAAAGCTTTTAACGTGACTTTCCAAAGCCAAGACAATAAAGAAGAATTAGTTTATGCTACGAGTTGGGGACTAAGCACACGCATCTTGGGAGCTGTGATAATGGCGCACGGCGATGACAAAGGACTGCGCTTGCCGCCTAAAGTAGCACCTTTTCAGGTAGTTGTAATACCAATTTCAAGAGATGTAGAACAAAAAGATAGTATTCAGAAATATATAGATCCAATTTTAGCAGAATTAAAATCAAGTAGTGTCAGGGCTAAAGTTGATTGGCGGGACGAGTCACCCGGATTCAAATTCAATGATTGGGAAATGAAAGGTGCGCCTATCAGGATGGAGATTGGTCCACGCGATATTGAGAAAGATCAAGCTGTTCTTGTTCGTCGTGATACCGCTGAAAAATCATTTATAAGCACAGAGGGTATATCAAAGTCTATTGTGGAAATGCTTGATAGCGTACATAATAATATGTATTCGGAAGCAAAAGATTTTATGCAAAAGAATACCCATAAAGTTGATTCATACGACGAATTCAAGAAAATAATTGAGAATGGCGGATTTGTACGTTGCGGTTGGGATGGGACATCGGAAACCGAACTGAAAATAAAGGATGAAACCGGAGCGACAACACGCGTCATTCCGTTTGATGAGGAGCCGCAAGGTCTAAAATGTATTTATACCGGCAAAACCGCACAACATGAAGTGGTATTTGCCAAAGCATATTAAATGATAATAAACACCCCGGCGGTAGTTCTAAAGAGTTTTCCCTATAGCGATACTAGCATTATAGCCCGTTGTTACACGAGAGAGCAGGGTAAAATAAGCGTAATAATCAAAGGCGCCCGCAGGAAGAAGTCGCCGTTAGCCGCCTATTTTCAACCAATGAACCATATTGAATTGGTTTATTATTACAAACAAACACGCGACCTGCAGGCAGTATCTAAAGCATCTTTTAATCATATTTGGAACGATCTAAATCAGGACCTAAAAAAGATTACCTATGGTTTGGCAATTTTGGAATTGACCGACAAAACCAATACCGATACCGACCCACATCCCGAATTATTTGATGAATTGGTAGATGTTTTATCTGAACTCGACAAAGGAAAGCTGAGAGCAAATTTAATTTTTTGGTACTATCAGATAAAGCTGTTAACCACCTTGGGATTTAAGCCTGATTTTTATAATACCGAGGAAGAAAATGTTAACTTTCCCGATCCCTTAGCCGGTCCAAACAGTGAAAAAATTTTAACGGACTTAAACGAGAATCCTTTAAAATCCATAACGAATACTGTGGCTACAGACAAGGATCGGAAGGCGATTAGCGACTATTTATCAACATTTATTAAATATCATTTTGATGATATTGATAAATTAAAATCTTTTGATGTACTCAAGAAAATTATGTAATGGATAATAAGACTTTTACAGGAATCTTGCGTGAGGATATGAACGGTCATTACGTTGAACAGCCTGACGGAACTAAATTATTTTCAGATGAGCTGATTTGGGATGGATATATAAAACACTGGAAAGACACAGCCGTTTGTGCTAGACGGTTAGAACAGAGGGATTATCAAAACGGTGGTCCGATCCTAATAATGTGGCCCGATGAACCAAAACCTAAACAGCCGTTTGTACGCATTTATTATAACGAACGATTGGTAAAGTATTGGCAATCTACTTTTGGGCATCTTGCAATTGATGTTAACGGGGACATTTTCAATTTTGCAGAAAAATATAATGAAATAGAGATCATAACTAAAGAGGAGTATTTCTACCGTCCCGCCTTAGGAGAATTTGCTCCATCACCAAATACTGGTAGGCAGGAGATATTCCAAGAGGGCAAATCCTATCTAGACAAGTTCGGACGTAACTTTATGCGCGGAATACATGTTTGTCATGTTGAAGGAATCGACACCAAGAAATTGTATGATATACTAGCTAAGAAAATGGAAATGATCCATAATACGCCACCGAACCCGAGAGATCCTGAAAATTGGCCCGATTTTCACTTCATAAAAAGAAGTTGTACAAGTATAGTGCGTGACGGATTAAGGGCTTGTGGCTATAATAACATTAAAGGTGTAATTCCTCGGGACTTTTTTGTAAATGCAGCATATAATCTAAAAAAGGAAAAAGAATTAAAAGTAAAATTGTACAAAATGCCCCAATTACTGGTCCAGGAAAGTCCGCCAAGTAAACCTACCATGTTATTTAATGTTAGTAATTGGTTCAAAAACCGAGCCTTGGATTTTGAGAAATAAAATGCGCTATCAGTTTCAATCACATCAAACACAATTCACTTGGAATCCGAGGTCATTTACAGGTGCTATTAAAACGTTGATCATTATCAATGCCGTAATGTATTTGCTGCATCTAATATCGAGTTCGCAAGTTGATCTTATCAGGATTTTCGGACTATCATCAAGCACAGTGTGGCCATTGATTTGGCAGCCACTTACCTACATGTTTATGCATGGCGGTTTTTGGCATCTTGCAATAAATATGCTTGTTCTGTGGATGTTTGGAAGTGAACTTGAATCAATATGGGGCAAACAGGACTTTCTGAAATATTATTTTGTTACCGGAGTTGGCGCAGGATTGATTTGGTTGCTATTTAATATTGGCGGATCAAATTTTGTTCTGATTGGCGCCAGTGGCGCAGTATATGGAATATTAATGGCTTACGGGCTGATGTTTCCTAATAGGACAGTGTACATATATTTTTTATTTCCAATTAAAGTAAAGTGGTTTGTTATATTTGTCGGTGCAATGGCCTTTTTCTCATCAATGGGTACCGGCTCAAACATTAGCCATTTAACACATTTATCAGGTATGCTGATTGGCTATTTGTACCTGGGTTTCAACGATCACTGGCGTAATATTTCATTCAATTTCAGGAAAAAATACATTGAGTTACGAACAGCGTATAAAAGAAAATCAAAAGAACACGATACTAAAATACAACAAGAAGTTGATATATTATTGGACAAAGCCAACATCTGTGGTTGGGAAAGCTTAACCGAGGAAGAACAGGCCAAACTTCAAAACTCAAGCTGGAAACTTTCCGGCAAAGAACCGAAAAATTAAGTATTTTTTTTATATCCCGAATGGATAATGGTGGTTAAAGTTTCTATTGTAAAAATATTATCTTACTAGACTTAACAGTGTTACCGATTTTTACTCGATAAATATAAGTACCACCGGCAACTTTATTACCATTCAGATCAGAGCCATTCCACTGTACTTCATGCCAGCCGGCGGATTGTTCTGTAGTAATAATATTTTTCACCAATTTTCCTGATATGTTATATATATCAACTTGTACAAGTGCATTGTTTTCGGCAACGTTACTGTGAACTGAATAGCGAATGTTTAAAGTGGGATTAAAGGGGTTGGGATAAGCTGAAACAATAAAACCGTTAGCTGTTGTAGGCAAAGGATTGGAGTCTATGTATATTGACCGAGTTGCATGATACGTAACCACGTTATTGTAGTCTACATCTGCTAAACGGTATTCGTATGTTTTTCCCTGTTCGATAAATCTATCAGTATATTCATAATCGGTTGCAAAACTAACGGTGCCTTGACCAATTAGTGAGTTATCAGATTTGTAGCCAACGATTTCTTCCCACTCCGAGTTATTGGTTTTCCGGTCAATAAAAAATCCAAGGTTCTCGATTTCGCTTTCTGTGCGCCATTTTAATAAAACACCATCCAGCACATGCTCAACCGCAAATGATGATAATTCAACAGGCAGGGAATTGTCCGATCCCTGCGTTGGGATTAATTGCTCAACAAAATCTGACCCCAGATCACCTGCACCGTCATATTCAAGAGAATGACTTTCAGATACGTCAATGGCGAAGTTGTCTTCAGTCCAAATTCCTGCAGTAACAGCACTGTTTTCCCATGTTTGGTCGCCTGCGCCGTATTCCATATAATCTATAATTGTACTGCTGCTATGTGTTGTAGAATTGAAAAGTGCGACCCAGCCTGAAGTATTGCCCATATTTGTAAAACCAGCAGAACCCGTGTAAATATGAGCAACGTTGTCGCTAAAATCAGTATCATTGGTGCCATCCGTGTTCCAATGGACAATGACGAAACCACCCGATGGTACACTCAATGTTGGAAATGTAAGATAATCTCCACTTGTCGCATTTATGTCATAACCGCCTATATCTATTGCACTAACTCCTGTATTTTTTAGTTCAATCCATTCTAAACCGGTGTCCGTTCCGCTTGGGTCATATAACACTTCATTGATAACAACCTGACTAAAAACAATTCCACCCATCAGAATGGTGGAAATAAATATTTTGATCCTCATGCTTGTCTCCTGAATGATTCTTGCTGCTATTCTCTGGGAATAACTTTAAAAACTTTTTCACCCGTTTTCGCCATGCGATATTTTTCGCGGGCGATACTTTCAATGTACTTTAGATCGGTTTCCAAACGCTGTTTTTCATCAGCCAAAACCTGTTTTTCTATCTTTAGTTCTTCGATCCGTTTTAGTGTGGATTTTCTTAACATTTTAATCCGGTAGAGCTGATAAACCCCATGGTCGCCAAATAAAAAGACCACAGTTAGAAAAACCAATATAAAAAGGAAAAAAGCCCGGAATGCTTTTTGCTGCGCTTTGGCGATGAAGCCGGTTTTCTTTTTGGTCTTTTTTCTGCGTTTTTTCAATTTTTTCCAAGAATATTTACGTTAGGGAATTGGGCTGCACCTCCTAACATTTCTTCAATCCTTAATAACTGGTTATATTTGCAAATACGGTCGGTACGTGAAGCCGAGCCGGTTTTGATTTGTCCCATTCCCATGGCGACCGCAAAATCTGCGATGATCGTATCTTCTGTTTCGCCGGAGCGATGGGAAATAACGGCACTAAAATTATTTTGGCGAGCCAGATTTACGGCTTGGATAGTTTCGGTAATAGTACCGATCTGATTCAGTTTGATCAAAATTGAGTTCATAGACTTTTCATCAATTGCCCGCTGTAAGCGGTTGATATTGGTTACTGTAAGATCATCACCAACAATTTGAATTTTACCGCCTAATTTGGCATTTAAAATTTTCCATCCTTCCCAGTCATCTTCTGATAAGCCATCCTCAATTGAAACAATTGGATATTTATTTGCCAATTCATCAAGATAATCCACCATTTCTTCCGATGTGAGCCTACGGTTTTCCGATGCCAAAAAATATTTACCATCACGATAAAACTCGCTTGCAGCTGCGTCCAAAGCCATAAAAATATCTTTACCGGACTTATATCCGGTTCGGGCAACAGCTTCCATTATAACTTCAAGAGCCTCCTCGTTAGAACGCAAATTGGGAGCAAAGCCGCCTTCATCGCCAACAGCGGTATTTAAACCTTTTTCCTTTAGGACATTTTTTAGATTATGGAAAGTTTCGGTTCCCATGCGCAGGGCTTCCGAGAAAGATTTTGCGCCAAGTGGAAAAACCATAAACTCTTGAATATCAACATTATTGTCGGCATGACTGCCGCCGTTAAGAATATTCATCATTGGAACCGGCAGTAATGCGGAATTTTGATTGCCCAAATGCTGGAATAAGGGCAGATTCAAATGGTCAGCCGACGCCCTTGCAGTTGCCATGGATATGCCCAAAATAGCATTGGCACCGAGGTTTGATTTATTCTCGCTCCCGTCAGTTTGGATCATTGCATTATCAACACTGGATTGATCTAAAGCGTCCAAACCTATGACAGTTTTTGATAGAACTGTATTTACATTTGCGACAGCATTTAACACACCTTTTCCTAAGAAACGATCTTTATCTTGATCGCGCAATTCAACGGCTTCGTGTTCGCCGGTTGATGCGCCGGACGGAACAGCAGCCCGACCGAAACTTTCATCTTGCAGAGTAACATCAACCTCAACCGTCGGATTACCGCGTGAATCAAATATCTCTCGGGCATGCACTTTAGAAATCGCTGTTTTCATTCTCAACACTCCTTTAAAATCTTGTATAAAATTTTTGTAATAATTATCCTATATTTAGCAGTTTATAAGTCTTTAATTACAATATTATATGTAATATAAGAAAATAATTTATGTTAGAAATTAAGAAATTTGTAGAAGAAGAATCAGACCTTTGGGAAAATTTAGTAAAAAATTCCAATAACGGAACAATCTTTCATACTCGTAAATTTTTGAGTTATCACCCGCCGGGGCGATTTACTGACCACAGTTTAATTTTTGATAAGAAAGATAAACCATTTGTAGTTTTGCCGGCAGCTAAAAGGGAAATTAAGGGGAAAAATTACCTGATTTCTCATCCCGGCACATCTTACGGATCCTTTGTGGTGCCGGAAGCATTGTCTTTTAAAGATTCTTATGAATTGGTCAAATCCTTGTTGAAGTATGCCGCCGCACATAAATTTGACGGTATTCGCCTAACGCCGCCGCCTACTATCTATAATCTCCGACTATCGAACTATCTTGATTTTGCCCTCATTCAACATGGTTTTACTTATTTAAAAAGAGAGGTTTCCAGTATTCTGTTTTTAGAAAAATCAGTAGAGCAAAATCTTGAAAAGTTTAAAGCTTCCCATCGCCGTGCGGTTCGCAAGGCGATTAAAGAGCAAATCAAGGTAAGTGAGACTGACAAATATGCTGAGTTTTACCAAATCCTGAGAAGCAATCTTAAGATAAGGCACGGTGTAACGCCAACACATACTTTGGATGAATTAAAAAAGTTGCGAGAGTTGTTCCCGGACAAAATCAAATTATTCGGAGCATTCTTAGAGGATAAAATGATCGCCGGTGTGGTTAATTTTATTTGTAATAAGGAGGTAGTGCTTGCCTTTTATATATCCCACGATGAAACCTATCAGGAAACCCGTGCGCTAAATTTGTTATTTTATAAAATATTTGAATGGGCAATCGAAGAAAAGTATAAGGTTTTTGATTTTGGTATATTTACCGTTAACGAGGACCCAAACTTCGGACTAGCGCGATTCAAGGAAAATTTTGGGGCAAGCGGCATGTTCCGCGACACCTTTGAAATATTATTATAAAATTGGTTCCTAATTCCTCATAATAATTTTTAATAATGTCAATTAAAACATTAGGTAAACAATCTCTGATCTACGGCATTGGCACAATTTTAACCCGCCTCGTTACCTTTTTCCTGTTGCCGGTTTATACAAATGTGTTTGCGCCTGAACAATATGGTGTAATTGCGTTAGCCTATGCTTTTACCGGATTTGTTATCGTGTTTTACCGCTATGGGATGGATACTGCGCTACTAAAGTTTTATATTGATGCTGATAAACAAAGTAAAGCTAAATATTTTACGACGATATTCAGCACCCAAACAATCACGAGTTTGTTCTTATCGGGGATCATTTTTATGACAGCCCGTTTATTATCCCCAATATTTCTTGGAGGCGATTATGAACAATTGATGCAGATGGTTGCTATTATATTGTTCCTTGATGCTTTAAGGGAATTACCGCTGTTAGTCTTGCGGGCGAACGAAAAACCGAGACAATTCATTTTGCTTAGTTTACTTAATGTAATTCTCTTAATGGGCTTGAATATTTATTTTGTGGTTTTCCTCAGTTGGGGAATAAAAGGTGTATTAATTGGTAATATCATCGCATCAGGCGGGGTATTATTGTCAACGGTTCCAATAATTATAAGAAATTTCAAACCCCAAAGCATTAATACAGTGATTTTAAGACAGGTATTGAAATTTGGCTTGCCCTTCCTGCCGGCAGCATTGTTCTCAATGATAATGGAATTGGCCGATCGCTATCTATTGGAGTGGTTAGCGGATACAGCGGCGGTTGGTTTGTATTCAGCCGGAAATAATTTTGGCAAATTCGGATTATTGATCGTTATGGGCTTTAATATGGGCTGGACACCTTATTTCCTGAAAATTGGAAAAGAGTCAAATGCCAAAATTATTTTTGCCCAAACAACCAAATATTTTTCAGGTGTAATGGGCTTCTTTGTTGTTTTAATTTCGCTTTGGATTGATACGATCGTGCGCATTAGCGTCGGAGGTGTATCATTTTTTGGTGCTGATTATTGGTCATCAACACAAGTAGTGCCGGTACTTTTATTAGGCTATTATTTCTTTGGATTGTACGTATTGCAGTTGCCCGGTGTTTTCCTTACAGAAAGGACCAAATTTGTTCCATTGTTTCGCGGCGTCGGCGCGGCACTGTTGATAATATTGAGCATATTTTTGATACCACGCTTGGGGATCATGGGCGCAGCCTATGCAAAGACATTGGGTTACCTCGGGATGGCAGGATTGATCGGAATAAACAATCTTAAGCACTACAAAATACCGCATTCCTCGCGCGGAATATTATTCCCCGTACTATTTATGTTAATTTGTGTGGCGATTACTCCCGGATTGACAAATAATCTTATAATATCGATTTTATATATATTATTATGGTATATTTTTATCGCTGATGAATCTGATAAAGTAAAATTGAAAAAATTAACCAAATGATTGTTTTTATTACTTGTGGACATCGTCCTGATGATGAAAGGATTTATGCTAGAGAGATTAAATCTCTTCTGAAAGCAGGTCATAAAATAACCTATTTCACAAGATGGGAGAAGGAGACCAACCTATCGGAAGACAATCTTTGGCACCGCAATTATTCTGAGAAGGACTTGTCTCTAAAAGATTATAAAAAAAGTATTCTAAACGATTTTAAGGTATTAAAACCAAACATTATTCATGTTCATGAATTCGAATTATTGCCGTTGGCAAGTAAAGCCCGGAAAATTTACAATTCCAAAGTTATCTATGACGTGCACGAAGCCAATATCGAATTATGGGATGCCTTTTCCTCGAAACCGCAGGGGCTTAAACAAATTATCAATAAAGCTCTTGATCAATTTGAGAAGCGTTACCTAAAGAGTGTTGATAGAGTATTAACTACGGTTCCAATATTGGTTGATCGTTATCAAAATAGAGGGATTGGATCAACATTATTACCTAATTATCCGCTTGATTTACCGCGCCGGAGCAAAAAATCCGATGTTAAAACGGTCATTTATCACGGACAAATATCAATCGAACGAGGTCTAACGGATTTGATTGAAGCAATCCCGCCGTTGATTGATTCAGTTCAAAATTTTAGGGTAGAGATATATGGCAGTGAAAGAGTACCGGGCACAGTCGAAAAGCTAAACTCATTAGTTAAAGAACTCAATATATCTGATTACTTAAATATAAATGAACACATTTCGCATAGCGATATATTAAAGAGACTTTCCCGCGCATATATGGCAGTTATTCCTTTTCGAGATCATCCAATGTTCCAGATAGCTATTCCGGTTAAATTGTTTGAGGCAATGTGGGCTAAATGTGCGATCGTTGCCAGTGAATTGGAATCAATTAAGGAATATGATGAAAATTTCATTGAATTTTTCCCGTCGGGCAATATAGAAGCCCTTAGTTTGAAATTGGAGCACCTCCTCAAAAATGAAGATGAGGTTAATCGCTTGGGCGAAATTGGGGCAAAACTGGTCAAGAATAAGTATAATTGGAACAAGGTTGAGGGCGAGTTATTAAAAGTGTACGAGGGACTTAAGAATTGAGAATCTTGTATATATCACCGGAGAACACTGTCGGTACGCTTAGTTTGTGGAAAAAAGCCCATGAACAACGGGGTAACCAATGTGATTTTATTACGCTCTATCAGACGCGCCACGATTATGATCCCGGTTATTGTTTAAACCTGCCGCTAATATCAGCTAATGCAAAATATTTAAAGTACAGACAACATTATTATCAATTGCAAAAAGGAGCAGAGGGGCAACTCCAGGAGAAAGAAGGCTATCCTCCGGTTTGGGAGCCGAATTCCAAAATGGAAGAATTATATTTTTGTTTCCGAGATTGGCTTTGGCATTTTAAAATAGAAAAAGTGATCAAACAATTGGATTTGTTCAGTTACGATATATATCATATTGAGTGGGGACTTGGACTGTATCGCGACGGTAGATTTGTAGAAGAACTCGCCCGCCGAGGCAAACACATCGCCTGTGGCTACCATGGACAAGATTTAAGGAATCGTGGCGTTATCAAGGTAATTGACCAAGTTAGCCAACTAAATGTAACCGGTGAATTAGACCTAATGGAAAAGCATCCTGACATTAAATATTTATTTTTGCCGTTCGACACCGAACAATTCAAACCAAATACAGAGGTTTCTGAAAAAATAAAAATTTGCCATAGTCCCACCAATCGCTATTTTAAAGGCAGCGATAAAATTATTCCGGTTTGTGAACAGCTTGCTCGGGAAGAAGAAATCGAATTTGTCTTGATCGAAAATGTTCCAATCACTGAAGCGATTAAAATGAAACAAAGCTGTGATATTCTAATTGATCAGGTGGGGAACCGTGGCGGATGGGGCTACGGCATGAATTCTGTGGAAGCTCTCGCGATGGGATTAGTCTGTGTTACCGAATTAATTCCTAAATATGCAGATTTTATACCGGACCATCCCTTTGTAAATGTAACGGCGGAAACATTATATTTTACGCTGAAAAATTTAGTCAAAGATAAGCAACTGATCCGCAAGCATAAGCAACTGAGCCGTGATTGGGTGGTCCAATATCATGATCTGCGCAATACTGCAAAAGTGTTATACAAATATTATGAAGAATTGAAATGGCTATGACAGAATATCCCTCGCTATCCGTCGTTGTACCCTGTTTTAATGTTGAGCACGTTATTTCTCTATGTATTGATTCTTTACTCCACCAAGATTACCCTGAAATTAAATTGAAGATAATTGTTGTTGATGATAAATCAACCGATAATACATTGAGTATTGTTGAAAAATATGATGAAAATCCTCAGATCAAGATTATAAGACATTTTAAGAACCGGGGACTTTCAGCGGCACGGAACAGCGGAATCAAAGCGGCAAAATCGGATTATGTCGGATTTTTAGATAGCGACATGGTAGTTGAAAATGATTGGGCTAGTGCGTTCGTCCGGGAATTGAGCAAAGACGGTGTGGTGGCTTGCATGGGAGGCATGAAGCTGGCAACCGGTCTGAGCGAAAATAGATTGGACAAATATCTGTATAATCCCAAGAGAGGTGCCTTGAAGCACGGAGAAAACACTCCGATCCGTTTCAAATGGTTTTTATTCAATAATTCCGCAATAAAAAGGGAAGTAATCAATGAAATAGGCTTATTTGATGAGACCATTTCAACTTATGGCGGTGAAGATACCGATTTTGCTATCAGATTATGGGACAAATTCCCTGAAGGATTGCGCTTTACTTCAAAAGCCGTTGGTGAGCATCATCATCAAAGACCCTTGGCTGAGCTACAGAAAAAAATGGAGCATTATGGTAGCACTACTTATCTAAAATTGTTAGAACGTTACCCGAGACATTATAAAGACTTGGCGGGCGACTGGGTCAGTACACTAAAAGGGAAATTGGTTTTTAATCCGTTGATGAACAGCATTGTTAAATTTGTTTATTTTGCTATACCTGTTCCATATTTAGTAAGATATTTTATTGCTTATAGTCTGATGCAAGGAGCTCGGAACCCCGCAGTTGAATAGTATGGTAAAAGGCATTAAACCAAAACGTTCAGTTCTTATATTTATAATTGTTTCTGTTTCCTACATTTTTGGTGCTTTCGAATCATATCCGGTTTCGACAGTGAATGTGGGTTTGGGTAATCTTAAACTCAGTGTCAAAGGTGATCTGATAGATGTTGTCAATGAACCAAGCAGTCTAATTGCTTTTGGATCAACCGGTGGCGAGGCGCTTTGGAGTAAGCCTTTTCAGATCAGTGAATTGAGGCACATTGCATTCGCCGGAGGAATGTTATATAAACGTTGGGGTTTTGGAATAAATGTAAGTTCATTTGGTAACAAAATTTATAATGAAAGCACATTTTCTTTATCGGCTGCCGGATCGTTTAAACAGAATCTACATTTGGGAATCAGTGTTCACGTATATCATTTGAATATTAACGATTATGGAAACGATCAAACAGTTGGCTTAACCGCTTCGGCGCGTTACCATATAAATGCTAATTGGGATTGGGTGTCTTCAATCCGTAATATTAATTCTCCTAAAATTAGCTCAATAGAAGAGAAACTTCCACAGATAGTAACTACTGGTTTCATAGGAACTGTCCACAGATTGGTCAAAGTTGCCGCCGAATGGGAACAAGATATTGAATATGAAGGTGCGCTGAAATTCGGAGTATTAGTACAACCAATAGAACAAGTATTATTAGCCGTCGGCTATGTTTCTAATCCCGGTCAATTCACAGCCGGAATTTCTTTAACAATCAATAATTTATATTTTGAATATGGTACAATTGCGTACAACGATCTCGGTCTATTTACACATCAGCTTGGTATTGGCTTTAATATTAACTGGCGCTGATCGGTTAGCGGCTCAGCAGAGCGATATAAATACGCTATTACAATATTTTGATGCTGAGGAATCAATCCCCGATGAAGACCTGACACTAATCAGCGAAATATTAGATTTGCGTTGGCCGGTAGGAATTGAACTTGCTGAAAAAATAATTGAATTATCTATAATTGATTATGATGATGAAAAATTACTGAAAACAGTACACGATGCTCAAACTTTCTTAGATTTGGCGAACAATGAAAAGGCGTCATTATTTCTCAGAGAACTAATTAGTTCGGCAGATAATAGACAATTAACAGTAGCTGACATTGGCAGCTTAACAATGAATCAGTATGTGGTATTTAGTGAGGATAATCGTTATCGGTGGAAGATAAACTATAATCACGATGCTTACCGTTTTGGTATGATTGTCGAACGCGACCCGAATGAAAGCGAAATTACTGATCATTTCTCATATTCTCTTTCAAAGCAAAGTAATAATAATGAATTAATCATTGGTGATTACCAAATCGTAAGCGGGTATGGATTATGGTCATGGCGTTCGGTGGCAACGCGGAAAGGCTTTGAGTCTGTTACCGCTTTATCAAGAATGGGCAGTGGTGCATCGCCTTACAGGTCAGCGAACGAATACTGGTATATTAGGGGAATCAATTACAGTTTAAGAACCAAGCATGGCAGAATCTCCTGTGCCGGCGGTTATACTAAACAGGACGGTAGTTTTGATGATGGTGGCAAAGTTAATATTAGTACTGCCGGATTACACACCGGCGAAACTTCGATTGATCAGAAAAATAATATTACCGAATCACTGGTAATTGGTCAATGGCATTCTTCCGTAAAAAACAGCACGATTGTCGCATCTGCCGCCGGAACAAATTGGACTGCTGATAATAATACCAACACCGATTGGAGCGGTTCAGTTGCCGTCAATCATGCGATCAATGATAATAATATTTTTGGTGAATTTGGTCGTGGCTATAATAACACCGCGGGTATGATCGCAGGTTTGCGTTTAAGATATCCGGCAATAATATATTTGTTATCCGCTCGATACTATTCCAAAGGATATACTGCTTTAAGGGCAAATCCGTTTGCGGAGTGGGTTGGTGAAGATCGAAATGAGAGAGGAGTTTATCAGGGTTTGAAATATAAGTTTGGGCGGCATAATTTGTTAGTCTATGGAGATATTTTTAAAACAAACGAATTGGAAAATAAACAACCATTCCCTATAATCGGTCAGGAAACCGGAATTCGGTGGGAATGGCGTAAGGGGCGTAGCTATCAAAGATTGCAATGGAAGCAGGAAAAGAAAACAATCGAAGATGGAGGTGCATATTTAGCTGACGAGCGGTTTAGCGATAAAAATATCAATACTTATAAATATAATGGTGTATTTCAACTAAAAAATAATCTTTGGAGCAAGCTACAATTAACCTACTCCAATGAAATATCGTCGAATAGTAAATCTGAAGCCTTTGGTCTTGATACGAACATTTGGTGGGAATTAAAAAATTTATCTATACTTTTTGATATTTTAGCAGTCTTTAGCAATGATGGAGCCGTATGGATCTATTTTTGGGATGTTAATTTGCCGGGCGAGATGACCACGCGCGTATATACCAAAGACACTCTCTCTTCTGCCATCAAGATAATATATCGGACTAATAAAGGTTTTGAGATCGGTGCCCGATTCCGCACACAATGGCCGGAATTCAAATTTTCCGGAACTCCTGATCTAAATGGTGCATTAATATTTGAACTGTTATTATAGTATCAAGGTTGCTTAAGATTAATCCAAAATGATAACTTTGCAGCAATGAAACTGATTCGCAAAATTATTTTTACAGCATTAATACTTTCTCTTGGTTTTGCAACCACCGCGATTAAGGTTGTAAATCAGGTCAACAATTCTGAAGACCTGCTAAAAGTATTGGAGAAGACGCCCGTTACCTATTGTTCAATTAAAGATCTGGCGCGCGTCCTCTCTACCAATGTTTATGAAAACAGTGAGAGGGAAAAGATTGTTTTATATCTTGGGGACCATCGCGTGAAGATTTCAGCAGGGACCAGCTTCATTTTAATTGATGATGCAATTTATCAAATTCCCGCTCCGGCGATTACGGCGCATAACGATATATATTTACCAAGCGAGGCCTTTTTTAATATTTTGAACAATACAGTATTACCAAGTACCGCATATAACTCAACCGATAATAGTTTGATAATAATGCCCACGGCATTTAATATACACGCAATCCAAGTTGAAGAAAAAGTAAACGGTACAATTATTCGTATCGCCGCGCAAAAAAAATTCAAGAAAAAAGAAATGAGTGCATTTCTGCATGATAACGGTTGGTTTTATTTAACTGTTCAGGGTGGAACCGTCAATGCGGATGAGGTTGTCAAGACCGACACACGCGGTATTATAAAAGATGTTTCGGTTGAAGAGTTGGCTGGGGGAGTTCAATTGGCATTTTACTTGAGGTCTGATATTGAGAGGCATGAATTTTACCAGAATAAAGAAACCGATGAAATTGTTGTAACATTATGGGCACCGCTTTCTAAGAGTGTCGCTCGCATAAAAGAAGTAAAAAGTCAATGGGAGATAGACACAATCGTTTTGGATGCTGGTCATGGTGGTAAAGATCCCGGGACAATCGGCCATAATGGAACAAAGGAAAAAACCGTTGTGCTTGATATTGTTAAAAGGGTGGGCAGCCTCCTGCGAAAAAATACTAATGTGAAAGTAGTTTATACCAGAGACGAAGATGTCTTCATTCCGTTATGGGAACGCGCTAAAATGGCCAATGAGAATAATGGAAAAATATTTATCAGCGTGCATGCTAATGCCAGCAGAGATAGAAGCGCACAGGGTTTTGAAACGTTTTTATTGCGCCCCGGTAAAACACAGGATGCGATTGAAGTTGCCGCTTTAGAGAATGCTGCAATCAGATATGAAGAGAACCGCGCCGATAAATACAAAGATTTGACCGATGAAGGACAAATCTTGGCAACAATGGCGCAAAGTATGTTTATGAAAGAGAGTGAGAGTTTGGCAGCCCAAATACAAATTGAACTTGATAAAGAATTATCTTCGCCCAATAGAGGTGTTAAGCAGGCCGGTTTCTATGTCCTGGTTGGAGCAAGTATGCCGAATGTATTGATCGAAGTAGGTTTTTTATCAAATCCTACAGAAGAAAAGCAATTGCGTTCAGCCCAATATCGCCAAAAAATTGCCAATGGCATTTACCGTGCACTAATAGAATTTAAAAAGAGTAGAGAATTTGTAATGGCGGAAGGTTAGATGAATAATAATCCAATCGGAATATTTGATTCAGGTTTAGGAGGCTTAACCGTTGTGAAGGCAATCCGTAGGTTGATGCCGAATGAATCTATAACTTATTTTGGCGATACGGCACGCGTTCCTTATGGTAACAAAAGTTCCGAATTAATTCAATCCTACAGTTTGCAGATTGCCGATTTTTTAATTAACTATGATTCAAAAATTATTATAGTTGCCTGTAACACCGCCACAGCCCTGGCTTTAAAAGTCTTACAAGATAAGTTGACAATGCCGGTTGTTGGTGTTGTGAAGCCGGGCGTTGAAGCAGCTTTGAAAATAACAAAAAATAATAAGATTGGCGTCATCGGTACGCTATCCACGATAGGATCAGATGTATATAAAAACGAACTTGAACTGGCAAACGATGCGGTTAAAGTTACTTCGAGAGCCTGTCCGTTATTTGTGCCGCTTGCCGAAGAAGGGTGGATAGACAATCCTGCAACAAAACTGATCGCCGAAGAATATCTTAAAGAGCTAAGACAAGCTAATGTTGATACATTAATATTGGGCTGTACCCACTATCCGCTCTTGACCGATGTAATTCAAGCGGTAATGACCGATAAAACAAAATTAGTTGATTCAGCCCATGCGATGGCGGTCAATGCCTCTGATTTATTAGTTGAACACAACTTATCCGCCGGAAGAAATAATAACGGGCACTTGAAGTTATTCGTTTCAGATTTTCCGGCGCGCTTTGAAACCGTTGCCAAGCGCTTCTTGGGCGAAGAAATTGCAAACGTTGAAAAGATTCAAATCGACACAATTTAACCAATTATTGGAATATCTCTATAACCTACAGCGATTAGGTATTAAAGTAGGTTTAGAGCATACCGAACAATTGTTAGCCGAATGCGGTAATCCGCAAAATAAATTTCGCTCGATCCATATTGCCGGTACAAACGGGAAGGGTTCAACAGCAGCAATGTTGTTTTCTATCTTTAGAGAAGCCGGCTATAAAGTTGGATTATATACATCACCACATTTATTGCGTTTTAATGAGCGAATCCGCGTAAATGGTGTGCCTATTGCTGATATGAATATTGTGGATTTTGTTGATAAGTATAAACCTGCAATCGAAAAAATACAATCAACTTTCTTTGAAACCACGACAGCCTTGGCTTTCTCATATTTTGCAGAGCAAAATGTGGATGTAGCAATTATTGAAACCGGTTTAGGCGGAAGATTAGATTCAACAAATGTATTAATGCCCGATGTAACGGTCATTACTGCAATTACAGCAGACCACACTGAAATACTTGGAAATGATCTACGGAAAATCGCCTTTGAAAAAGGCGGGATCATAAAAGAAAGCATACCTTTAATATTGGCTCAACAAGTTAAAGAAGTTGAAAAGGTATTGTTAGATATTGCAGTTGCCAGAAACAGCAATGTTACCATTTGTAAAAAAGATGCGTTGACGAATCTTAAGCTTACACAAGCAGGAACTTTCTTCGAGTGGGAAAGCGACAAATTTAAAACAACACTAATAGGAGAGCATCAAGTCTATAATGCAATTCTTGCAATTGAAGCTACTAAAGTATTTGACAAAGAAATTAGTGGTGATACAATAGCTAAAGGTTTAAATAATACAAATTGGCCCGGACGCCTGCAATTATTGAGTAACACAAAGCCAATTTATTATGATGTTGCCCACAATCCGCATGGAATAGAAGTAATAATTAATACTTTGGCAAAGATATTCACTGAAAAACCAATCGGTTTAATGGCGTTAAAAGCGGAAAAAGAATTGGCAAAAATAGCACCGAAACTAAAGAATAACTTTGCAAGATTGATCGTTACGAGCGTACCAAATTCCGGCTTGATGGAAGCCTCGACATTGAAAAGATCATTAGTGAAATACGGTATTTCCGCTGAACCGGAAACAAATATATCCAAGGCGTTTCAAATAATCAAACAAGAGGCCACGAATACAGTGCCGGGAATAATTTTTGGTAGCCACTATATTGGCAAAGCCGTTTTTGAAAAATTTGGATTTTCCTTTGACAATGGTGTCATTTGATGTAATTTAGCAATACCGAATCGTCGTACACATCACAGAATTTTACTTATAGATATTTACATAAAAACCAAAGGATAGTTTATAATGGATGTCAATGAACTGCAATCCTTGAAGATTAAAGACTTAACCAAGTTAGCAAAGGATTTAAACATTGAAGGTATTTCCGGTTTGAACAAACAGGAACTAATTGTTCAAATTTTGAAAGCCGAAGAGGAAAAAGACGAAAGCCTTTATGCGCGGGGAACTTTAGAAGTTTTACCCGACGGATACGGATTCTTAAGAAGCTCGGATTTTAATTATTTACCGGGCCCCGATGATATTTACGTTAGTCCGTCTCAGATTAAAAGATTTGGACTGAAAACAGGCCATGAAGTCGCCGGGCAGATCAGGCCTCCGAAATCAAAAGAAAGATTTTATGCCCTGCTAAAGGTTGATACAGTTAATGATCGTCCACCAGAAGAAGTAAGAAATATAATATTATTTGATAATCTTACACCGCTACACCCTGATGAAAAGTTTGAACTGGAAACAGATCCTAAAAATTTGTCAACGCGTATCATGGATCTGATGTGTCCAATTGGCAAGGGCCAAAGGGGTTTGATTACCTCGCAACCAAAAACCGGTAAAACGATCTTGCTACAAACTTTGGCTAATTCAATCAGGAAGAATCATCCTAAAACAAAAATGATCATTTTATTGATTGATGAACGCCCGGAAGAGGTTACCGATATGAAACGCAGCGTAGATGCCGAAGTGCTCAGTTCTACTTTTGACGAAGCGCCGGAGAGGCACGTTGCGGTGGCCGATATGGCTCTGCAAAAATCGCGCAGGATGGTTGAATACGGAGAAGATGTTGTTATTCTTTTGGATAGTTTAACACGTTTAGCCCGTGCCCATAACGCTGTAATTCCGCACAGTGGTAAAATACTCTCAGGCGGTGTGGATTCCAATGCTTTGAAGAAACCAAAACAATTTTTTGGTGCTGCCCGTAATGTTGAAGAAGGCGGCTCGCTTACAATCATCGCAACTGCGCTGATTGACACGGGCAGTAGAATGGATGATGTAATCTTTGAAGAATTTAAAGGAACGGGCAATATGGAACTTGTGTTGGATCGGCGGTTAAGCGATCGCAGAATATTTCCTTCTTTTGATATTGTGAGATCGGGAACGCGCAAAGAAGAATTGTTGTTATCCAAGAAAGTGCTTGGGCGAGTATGGATCTTGCGTAAATTATTAAATGAGATGCAGATTACCGAAGCAATGGAATTTTTGCGTGAACGTATGCTCAGAACAAAAAGTAACGATGAATTCATGGAGACGATGAGCAGATAAAAATTTTGCTTATATTTTAATTTATATAAATCTAAAGGTGTTAAATCATTGGAAACAGTTGTTATTCGATTAATTACTGATAAACCGGTAAAAAAAACGGCTTATCAGGTAAAAGGTGTTTTTATGAAACACTATTCCAACAGCATTGTAATTCCGATGTTAGATGGTTCCTATCGCGACAAATTCTTATATCCTCGTGTACAGGTTAAAATATTGAACGAGCAAATTTATGTTGTAGGTATTGGGGAAGGCGCAGAACCGGTGAGGGCATTAGCCAAAGAGTTGACTTTATTGAATTTTGGCAATATTACTTTTGAGGTGGTTGATGTGGATATGGAAGAATCCGAAAATCGGTTTCAGCATATCAATCAATTATTAAGATATAAATTTGTTTCTCCCTGGGTGGCTCTCGGAAATACAACCCAAAACCGTTACAAATTTCTTAAGAATGCCGATAGAGTTGCTTTTTTAAACAAATTATTAGGACAAAATATTGTCTTTTTAGGGCGCGAAATGGATGTTGATCTTAGTAAAAAAGTCTATACTAAGATTAGGCTTTCATCGTTGTTTCCTAAACCGGTTGATGAAGATAATTGGGGTGCTTTTACCGGAGAGTTCCATACTAATTTCATTTTACCCGATTATATCGGAATAGGTAATGGTATTACAAGGGGATATGGAGCGATTCATGGTTTGTATGACCCGGACGAAATATTGGATGATGATGGCAGAACGAATAACTCCGATGATTCTGATGCCATTGCTGCTTTGCTAGAAAGCGATGAATCCATACAATTCGTGAAAGTAAGCAGCGTCCCAAAACCACGACGCAAATCAAAGAACAAGAAAAGTAAGAAATCCAAACAAAAAAAGATTCAGTCAGATAAAATTAAGCTGGAGAAAAGCCGACCTAAGATAAGCAAGAACAAGTCTGAAAAACAAGCTAAGCAAAATTTTTCAGATCAAGCTGAAGAAGACAATAATTTCAACACTGCCGAATACCATAAGAAACAGCACTCTATTTAGAGTTCCTGTTATTTTAGTCTTACCGGACCTGATTCAATTACGGTTTTCGAACAATTCTTTTCGAAGAACTTAAAGTTTTGTATAAATCGAGCTGCTAATGAATCGTATTTCTTCCAATAATCCTTTTTATCGCCCCAGGAGTTTGAAGGCTCTAATATTTCTTCCGGAACATCCGGGCAGGATAGTGGCACTTCAAATCCGAATAATTTGTCTTTTCTATACTTAACATTATTTAATTTCCCATCCAATGCGGCATTCAGCAAATTTCTGGTATGGCTGATACTGATACGCTTGCCAACGCCAAAGCGTCCCCCGATCCAGCCGGTATTCACCAGCCAACATTGAGCATTGTGTTTTTGCATGCGCTCTTTTAACATGGCGGCATAGACCGATGGATGTCTTACCATGAAAGGTGCTCCGAAACAAGCACTGAAAGTTATTTTTGGTTCAATACCTAAGCCGATTTCCGTTCCGGCAATTTTTGATGTGTACCCACTGATAAAGTGATACTGCGCTTGGTCAGGGTTAAGGCGGGCAATGGGTGGCATCACGCCGGATGCGTCACAAGTTAGAAATATAATGTTTTTGGGGTGTGCATCAACCCGACCTTCAGGGACGGCATTTGGTATAAAATTAATGGGATAGGAAATTCGTGTATTTTCGGTGAATACATCATCGTCAAGGTCAATTTTCCGATTCACTTCATCAAATACGACATTTTCCAATATTGAACCGAATTTTTTGGTACAAGCATGAATTTCCGGTTCATTTTCAGCCGATAAACGAATTACCTTGGCATAACAACCGCCTTCAAAATTGAATATACCATCGGCTGACCAACCATGCTCATCATCGCCGATCAAATCTCGATTTGGGTCCGCTGATAAGGTAGTTTTTCCGGTTCCACTAAGTCCGAAAAAGATTGCGGAATCACCATTCTTGCCGACATTTGCCGAACAGTGCATTGGCAAAACATCGCGGTAGGTTAGTAAAAAGTTCAACACCGTAAATACCGATTTCTTTATTTCACCGCCATAGAGCGAGTTGGCAATAATCGCCATGCGCTGTTGGAAATTCAGTACAATGGTTGTGGCACTGTTAGTGCCGTCAATTTTGGGATCCATTTTCAAGTCGGGCAAGGACACAACGGTAAACTCGGGAACAAAATGTCTTAATTCATCTTGATTAGCGGTAGTTATGAACATGTTTCTTGCAAACAGGCTGTGCCAGGCTTTTTCGGTAATAATTCTAACCGGTAGTCGGTATCGTTCATCGTTGCCGGCATAACAGTCTTGTACAAAAACTTCCTCGCCCTGTAAATGGGCTTGAGCCCGTGTCAGAATGGTATTGAACTTGTCCGGACTTATCGGTCGATTGTAGTCGCCCCACCAAATGTCTCCTGAGGTTGTATCTTCCTGTACTACAAATTTGTCATTGGCAGCCCGCGCAGTGTGCTTGCCGGTGTTTACCAAAAAGGGTCCTTGGTTAACGATATTGCCTTCATTTCTAAATACGGCTTCTTCGTACAGTGCCGGCGTTGTAAGGTTCCAATAAACGGTGTCGAGATGTTTAAAACCATGATTTGCCAACCCGTAAGTCGACGCGAGGGTTTTAGCTTGTTTAAAACTCGGAGATTTGATTTTTAAATATTTGCTCATTACCAATCCCTTACTAATTTTCTTTCACCAATGTACAATTCGTTTGGCGCATCGGGATCTAAAACCCATTGAATCCTTTCGATGCCTTCACGTATACCATTCACGCCACCGCAGAAACTTAAACGTAAATAACCATCAAGACCAAATGCCAATCCCGGCACGGTGATTACCTGAACCTTGTCAAGGATCAATTCAGCTAATTCAACTGAATTGTGATTATAATGGCTGAAGTCAACAAAACAGTAAAAAGCGCCGTCGGGCTTGGTTACCTTCAATCCATCAAATGAATTAAGGTTATCAATCATGATATTTCGACGATTCTCCAAAGCTTCTCTCAAATTCTCGATTGATGACTGCACGCCATTGATTGCACCGATCGCAGCCTTTTGCGAAATGGTAGGCGGTCCCGAGGTTTGATGGCTCTGAATATTTGTCATTACTTCGATTAAGTTCTTATTGCCGATTGCCCATCCGATCCTGAAACCGGTCATAGCGTATTGTTTTGAAACGCCGTTAACAAGGATCAGTTTGGAATTGTCATCAAATTCCTTGACATAATCGAAACAGCTTGTCGGCTTGCGGCCATCGAACACCAAACGATTATAAATGTCATCCATAATCAAATATAAATCGCGCTTTTTGCAAAAGTCGATAATATCGGCGATGAATTCTTCCGAATAGGCAACACCGGTCGGGTTATTAGGACTATTAATTATGACTGCCTTAGTGTAGGAACCAACATGCTCTTCAATATCAGATAATTTGGGATAAAAGGTACCGTCCTCGGGTAATACCGGGATCGGATAACCTTGACATAACTTAACCATATCGGGATAACTGACCCAGTACGGCGCCGGGAAGATTACTTCTTCATGTGGATTAAGAATAGCCTGCAAGGCAACCATAATGGACTGTTTAGCGCCATTTGAAGCAATAACTTGTTTGGGATCAACAAGCCGATTATAGTGCTCTTCAGTGTAGCGGATAATGGCTTTTTTCATTTGAACCGTTCCATCCGGTGGAGTGTATCTGACTTCACCGGAGTTCAATATTCCGGTAGTTGCTAAAATGGCATCGAAAGGTGCCTTGCTCTTAGGCTCACCGCCGCCAAGATGAATAACAGGATCGCCTTTTTGTCGCATAATAGTAGCTTTTTCATTTAATTTTAATGTTGCAGAAGGGGTTAAACTTCTCGCGATTTGACTAATGCTCATAATGGTAAGTTCTTATTTAAAAAATTTGTAAATAAATTTTTAATTATATCACAATCTTAATAGGGTAAAAATTACTGTAAGATAGAATAATTAAACTATTATAATCGGATATTGAACTAAAATATTTTAACGTTTCTCAATCAAAATATTTTCAAGGTTTTTAGAACTAATTTGATTAAAATCAGCCCCCGTAATTAACAGGTTATATAATAATTAAAAATTTAGTTTAGTTCAGGAGAACAGGATGAAAGAGAAAATACATCCGGAATATAAAATTGGAACAGTGCATTGTGCCTGTGGCAATACTTTTAAAGTTTATAGCACAATCGGTGATCAGCGAGTTGATATATGTAATGTATGTCATCCGTTCTTTTCCGGAAAACAAAAATTAGTTGATACTGCCGGAAGAATCGAAAAATTTGAGAAGAAGTACGGAAAACGCCAAGCTCAATAGCTATATTTTAAAAAGGACTTCTATTATATTTCGATATATAGGAGTCCTTTTTGTATCTTTAAAGTTGAAAAATAAGATGATAGACAAAAAATTTATGATTAATATGCTAATGAAACCTTCCATTTTGGTAGGCGGACAGGCAGTAATTGAGGGCGTGATGATGCGCGTGCCGGGTGCTTATGCTACCGCTGTTCGCGATCCGCAAGACAAGATACATGTGGAAAGGCATGAGTTCACTTCAATTGTTGAGAAAAAAAAGATCCTGAAAAAACCGATTTTACGAGGGATGATTGCACTTTATGAATCAATGAAGATTGGCATGCAAACCCTTACTTGGTCCGCTGAAATTGCAACTCCTGAGGAAGATAAAAAGAAAGAGCCAAGCAGGCTTGCATCGTTTTTTTCTACCGCCACGGCGATTCTTTTGGCGCTCGTTTTGTTTATGGCAGCACCGTATTGGCTCACCACCAAATTATTTATGGTTGAAAGGGAAGCCTTCCTGTTCAACATAATTGCCGGTACGTTTCGTATAACCTTTTTCATTATATATTTGGTGTTGATATCATTTTTAAAAGATGTAAAGCGCTTGTTCCAATATCATGGTGCTGAACATCGTGTGGTGTATAATTTTGAATCCGGGCAAGCCGTTACTATTGAAAATGCCCAATCATTTCCTACACAACATCCACGCTGCGGCACAAGCTTTCTGTTCATCGTGATGCTGTCTGCGATAATATTATTTTCTATTATAGATACAATATTTATCGGTTTTATCGGCGGTTTGACGGTGGTTACCAGAATCGGACTACATTTGTTAATGCTTCCGTTGGTAGCGGGGGCAAGTTATGAAGTGCTGAAGTTCAGTGCAAAAAATTCCAACAATATTTTATTTAGAATTTTGCGTGCGCCCGGTTTATGGTTACAGAATATCACCACTAAAGAACCGGAGGATGAAATGGTTGAAGTCTCGATTAGGTCGTTGGAGACGGCATTTGGTGATAAATACAAAGAGGTAGTCGGCGAAAAATATATTGCTGAAGCAATTGGATGATTGAAAAATTACAGAAAATTATTGACCGGTTTGACGAACTTGAAAAATCATTGGCTGATCCTGTTATATTATCCGATAATGCCAAGGTTACTGAAATTGCCAAAGAACGCAGTTCAATTGAAGAAATTGTTAGTAAGGCGAAAGAATATATTGCTCTTAGCGGGCAAATTGAAGAATACCGCGAAATTCTAAAGGGTGATGACGAGGAACTAAAAGAAATTGCCAATGACGATTTGCCTTTAACCGAGGAAAAGCTTCAAAAGTGTGAAGAAAAATTAAAAGTTCTTCTGATACCTAAAGATCCCAATGATGATAAAAATATCATTGTTGAAATTCGCGCCGGCACAGGCGGCGATGAGGCTGCGCTGTTCGTAGCTGATTTATTCAGGATGTATGCGCGCTTTGCCGAGCGATCCAATTGGCAATTAAAAGTGATGGATGAAAACAGTATAGGGATCGGTGGATTTAAAGAGATTGTTTTTTCTATTACCGGTAAAGGTGCGTACGGTAAAATGAAATATGAAAGTGGTGTTCATCGTGTGCAGCGTGTGCCGAAAACCGAGGCAAGCGGACGAGTTCATACATCGGCGGCTACAGTAGCAGTACTTCCTGAAGCCGAAGAAGCGGATATCGAGGTTCGCAATGAAGACTTAAAAATTGATACCTATCGCGCAAGCGGTGCCGGTGGTCAGCATGTCAATAAAACTGAATCAGCAATTCGCATTACCCATTTGCCAACCGGAATAGTTGTTACCTGTCAGGATGAAAGTTCGCAGCATAAGAATCGGGCAACCGCACTGAAAGTTTTGAGATCGCGACTGTTAGCAGCCGAGGAAGAACGAATTGCTTCAGAAAGAGCTGAAGAGAGAAAATCTTTGGTTTCAACCGGTGACCGATCGGCAAAAATCCGCACTTACAATTTCCCGCAAGGGCGCATTACCGACCATCGGATCAATTATACCGTTTACCAGTTGGAAGCGATGTTGGACGGCGATATTTCCGAGATGATTGATCAATTACGTATTGCCGATCAGCAAGAAAGATTAAAGGGCGAATAAGTGCATCAGATTACCCGCAAGTCACAACAAGTTTGGCGGGTGATTGACATCCTTAAATGGGGTGAAAAATACTTTGCGGATCGGACTTTCGAAAATGCTCGGCGAGAAATTGAATTACTGGTTCAAGAGGTTTTGAACTGTGAGCGTGTTGATCTTTATCTTAGATATGATGAGCCGCTCACAAAGGCACAATTAAATACTCTGCGGGATTGGATTCAACGCCGTGTCAAGCATGAACCAGTGCAGTACATTACCGGCAAGGTCGGCTTTCATAACATATTGTTAAATATTATACCGGGAGTATTAATTCCGCGACCGGAAAGTGAAATGTTGGTTGAAACTGTGTTAGAATTGGTGCCTAAGAATCCTAATACATCAATTTTGGATATTGGAACCGGCTCGGGCTGCATCGCCTTAGCGTTAGCAAAGGCACTTCCTGAAGCGCAAATCGTCGGGATAGACAACTCCGATCAAGCGGTTGAGTTATCAAATCGAAATGCCGGCAAATTGCAGATTGCAAACGCTGAATTTCAAACATTTGATATTTTGAAAGATGTAATGGACAAAAAGTTTGACATGATTGTCTCAAATCCGCCGTATATAGCCAAATCCAATATGAACGAATTAATGCCGGAAGTACGGGATTTTGAACCACATTCGGCTTTGACAGATTTTGATGATGGATTAACTTTTTATCGCAAATTTGTTGAAATCAGCAAACTAATGCTTAAATCCAACGGTTGGTTTGTCTTGGAAGTAGGCTTAGGAGAACATCCGGAATTGGTCAAGAATTTATTTGGCGAAGACCGATTTAAGGAGGTTGAATTAATTAAGGATTATAACGGTGATTGGCGTGTTCTAATTGCCCAAATGAAATGAAAACATTACAGGCCTATATTAAAATATTGCGCCCGTTAAATTTAGCGATCGGGGCATTTGCTGTAATAATTACAGCCTCAATTCTGGATAGTTTGGAACAAGTCTCCAACTGGTTAACGGCGTTAATTGTTGTTGTGCTTTGCAACGGAGCGGCTAATGCCTTAAATGACTATTTCGATTTGGATACAGATAGAATAAACCGCCCCAAGCGACCTTTAGTTACCGGATCGTTAAAGCCTAAGAATGTAATGATATTTGCCATAATTCTGTTTCTTGTTGGTATAGTTTTAGCATTTGGTTTACCCGTTCAAGCGACAATAATCGCTGTGGCAATAGTCCTGCCTCTGATGGTATTTTATAATATTTGGTTAAAAAGCGTTCCACTGCTTGGAAATTTTGTGATAGCATTTATCCTTGGAATCACATTTCTGTTTGCCGGCGCAGCTTTGAACAATATGGAGGCAATAACTACTTTAGCGATCTTAGCTATGGGATTAACGATGGTTCGTGAGCTGGTTAAGGATATTGCCGACTATGATGGGGACATCAAAACAAAGGTTAGAACATTCCCGACTGTTTTTGGAATCGCTAAGGCTTGGTATCTGTCAGCATTTTTTGCGATTCTAATCGGTCTCGGGGCAACTGTGCCCTATCTTTCGGGACAATTTAATTATATATATTTGATCATATTAATTTTTGGTGTTGAGATTCCTTTGGCAATTACAGTATTTTATGGAATGAAATATCCGACAATTGACAGCGCCATTAAGAATGCACGTTTGTTAAAGTTTAGTACAATAATGGGCGTTTTTGCTTTTTGGCTGGGTTCTTTCTGATGGCAACAGAATTCGTACATCTGCATAATCATTCCGATTACAGTCTGCTTGACGGAGCACAAAATATTGATGTGATGTTGGAAACAGCTTCATCTCTCAAGATGGATAGTATTGCGCTTACTGAACACGGAAATATGTTCAGCGCCATCCAATTCTTTAAAGCAGCTAAGAAGTATGGCATTAAGCCGATAGTTGGCAGTGAAGTGTATGTCGCAAAAGGCAAGCATACCGAAAAAACCGCTCAACCGGGCGGTGGAAGCAATCATTTGGTTTTGCTTGCTCAAAATTATACCGGCTATAAAAATTTGATGAAGCTAATCACATACGGCTACTTGGACGGATTTTATTATCGTCCGCGTGTTGACAAGGATTTGTTAAGAAAACATAGCGAAGGAATTATTGCATTATCAGCCTGTTTAAAAGGGGAAATTCCGGAACGGTTGGTCAAAAATGATTTTGAAGGTGCCAGAAAAGCTGCCTTAGAATATAGTCAGATATTTCCCAATCGCTTCTATTTGGAAGTGCAAAATCATCAAATTCCCGAGGAACAGATCAATATCACGAATATTGTAAAATTAGCTAAGGATATTGATTTGCCTCTGGTTGCCACCAACGATGCGCATTATGCCAAACAGGAGCATCACAATGCGCATGATATCCACATTTGCCTTGCCACCGGCAAAGAACGTAGTGATACAAATCGCCTGCGCTATGCCACATCCGAGTTCTATCTCAAATCGCAGGATGAGATGTATAATTTATTTAAAGATGTTCCCGGCGCAATCGAAAACACCCGGCGCATTGCCGATGAGATTGATCTTGATATTCCTTTAGACGAATATCATCTGCCGCATTTCCCAATTCCGGAAGAATCCAAGGATGAAGATGCCGACAGCTATTTGAGCATATTATGTACAGATGGATTAAAAAACAGATATGGAGAAATAAGCACTGAAATTCAGGAAAGGCTTGATCATGAATTGGGAGTGATCAAAAAAATGGGTTTTGCCGGATATTTTTTGATAACGGCTGATTTTGTCAATTATGCCAAAGAAAATGGAATTCCGGTTGGCCCCGGACGGGGCTCAGCCGCCGGTAGTATTGTTTCTTATGCCCTGGGGATTACCTCAATAGATCCGTTAAAGTATAATTTGCTGTTTGAGAGATTTTTAAATCCGGAACGTATAAGTTTACCTGACATTGATATTGATTTCTGTATTGAACGGCGTGGTGAGGTAATTGATTACATAAAGAAGCAATATGGCGCCAACTCGGTCACGCAAATAATTACTTTTGGAAAGATGAAAGCCAAGCAGGTGGTTCGCGATGTTGGTCGCGTTATGGGCTATCCTTTTGGTGAAGTTGATAAGATTGCCAAAGCGATCCCTGATGAACTGAACATCAAATTGGAAGACGCCATCAGAAAATCTCCAGAATTGCACAAATTTTCCAAGGGGGAGTATCAGGAATTGATCGAACATTCCTTGGTGCTTGAAGGGCTTAACCGCCATGCGTCCACACATGCCGCCGGAGTCGTAATTGCACCCGGTGACTTAACGGATTACGTTCCCTTATATAAATCTTCGCAGGGCGATATTACCAGTCAGTATGATATGAAAGGCTTGGAGGACCTTGGTCTTTTGAAAATGGACTTTTTGGGTTTAAGGAATCTGACGGTTATTGATAAGGCAGTAAAATTGATCAAGCAGCAGGGCATCAAAGTTGATATGGATAAACTCGAGTTTGATGATCAGAAAGTCTATGAGTTATTTGCAAGGGGAATGACTGCCGGTATTTTCCAATTTGAATCATCGGGTATGCGTGAGTTTTTAAAAAAATTGAAGCCGACAGAGTTGGAAGATTTGATTGCCATGAATGCCCTATACCGCCCCGGCCCGATGAATAATATCAATGACTATATTGACCGGAAACATGGTAAAAAGAAAATTAAATATCCACATCCCGATCTGAAACCGATCTTAGAAGAAACGCACGGAATAATAGTTTATCAGGAACAGGTGATGCAAATTGCCAACCAATTCGCCGGTTTCACTATGGCAGAAGCCGATATTATGCGCAGAGCGATGGGGAAGAAGATCGCCAAACTGATGCAGGAAGTCTCAAAGAAATTCATCACCGGAGCGATTGAGCTCGGTGTGCCCAAAACTAAGGCGATCGAGATTGTAGAATTAATCGAAAAGTTTGCCCAATACGGCTTTAATAAGAGCCACTCGACAGCTTATTCGATTATTGCCTATCAAACAGCTTGGTTAAAAACATACTATCCGGCGGAGTTCATGTCAGCTAATTTAACCAGTGAAATGTCCAATAGTGACCGGGTGGTAATTTTGATCAACGAATGTCGAAAGCTGGGAATTGAAGTCAATGCACCGGATATAAACGTTTCCGCTGTGGATTTTAAACCGGTTGATGATAAAACAATATCTTTCGGATTGAATGCGGTAAAGAATGTAGGCACCAAGACCGTTGTTAAAATTATTGAAGAAAGCGAGCAAAACGGTAAATTTATAGATATTTTTGACCTCTGCAGCCGGGTTGATTTGCACTCGCTCAATCGAAAAGTGTTGGAAAGTTTGGTTAAAGCAGGGGCGATGGATTCGTTGGCAGGAACACGGGCACAAATGTATGCTGCAATTGACAGTGCCCTAAAATACGGACAACAACGCCAAACCGATAAAAATAGTGACCAAGTTGGATTATTCGATGTGTCGGAATCAATTACTAATCAGGTGGTTGTAAAACCGCCTTTGCCCGATGTTCAGAATTGGTCTGAGCAGGAATCATTAGATTTGGAGAAAGAAATGCTCGGATTGTATTTATCGGGACATCCTTTATTAAAACATGCCGATGATCTGGAAGAATTCAGCAATTTCGATTTTACCGAAAATGTTTCTTTGCGATCGCTTGAAAAAATACAAATTGGCGGTATGATTAGAGATTTGAAACAGCATTATGATCGCAAGAATAATCAAATGGCCTTTTTCAATTTGGATTGTTTAGGTGGGCAAGCTGAAGTACTCGCTTTTAGCGATACCTATAATCGCTATAAAAGTTTGATCGAGGAGAACAAAATTGTATTTATTCAGGGTAAACCGACAGACCGGTCGGATTTTGCGGACTTGAAATTAATAGCCGATCACATTGTACCTCTTGAACAATGCCGTGAATTAATGTCGCGAAGAGTAAATATCAGGCTTAAACCGGAATTAGCAGAAGAACTTGATCTGGCAAGTTTGCATAAATTAGCGAATAGCTATCAAGGAAATTGCAGTTTGATTTTTCATATATCAAACGGACAATTGAGACAGCGCATTTTAGCACAAAATATTAAAGTATCTACCGATAAAACATTTTTACAGAAACTCCGCCAGGAATACGGTGATAAGAATATCTGGATAGAATGATAGCCGTAATTCAACGTGTAACTCAAGCTGCGATTACAATTGATGGCAAGGAAATTGCAAGGATTGAAAACGGCTTGGTTGTCCTACTAGGCGTCATGGTAAATGATAAACAGGATGACGCCAACTTTTTAGCAACTAAGATTCTGAATTTTCGGATTTTTAACGATGCGGACGATAAAATGAATTTGGCGATCAACGACGTTGGCGGTGAAATATTAGTAATAAGTCAATTCACATTATGCGCCGACTGGTTGAAAGGGCGCAGGCCAAGTTTTGTTAAGGCTGCCCCGCCGGAGGATGGCGAAAAATTATACCGACAATTTGTGGCAAATCTTAAGAATGAAGGAATCGGTGTAAAAACCGGACGATTCGGAGCAATGATGGATGTAACCTTGATAAACAATGGTCCGGTTACGTTCGTGTTAGATAGCGCTTTAAAGTGCTAAATATATGATAGATTTGAATCTATGTTTTTTTAATTATCTGATTGTAATTTTATCACCAAGTAATTAACGAGTAATGAAATGGATCAAAAAATCAGAATCGTGATGGCAAAACCGGGCCTGGATGGGCATGACCGCGGGATTAAAGTTTTGGCAGCAGCCTACCGCGATGCCGGAATGGAAGTGATCTATTTGGGCTTGCGGCAGACACCGGAAATGATTGTATCGGCAGCTTTGCAAGAAGATGCCGACGTGATTGCACTCTCGATTCTATCCGGTGCACATAATACAATATTTCCCCGTGTTTTGGAGCTTATGAAGGAAAAAGGATTGGATGATGTACTGTTAACCGGTGGCGGAATTATTCCCGATAAGGATGTGAAAGTATTGCAGTCAAAAGGGGTTGGTAAATTATTTGGACCGGGCACACCTGTACAGGAAACAATTGACTATATCAATGATTGGGTAAGTCAAAATAAGCGCTAATGGATTTAACAAATAAATCAGAACTCGAACAATACTTTGCTGAAAATTTTGATACGGTTTTTTTCCCGATATTAGCCGATTTATACCGAAAAGAAGGAGATCTTAGCCGAGCGCGCAAAGTTTGTGAAATCGGTTTGGAATACCACCCCAATAACATACCCGGTACTTTCATATTAGGAGAATTGTATCAAAAACAGGGCAACTTGGAAGAAGCCGAGAAATTTTACAAAAATGTACTTTCAATTAATTCCTGGCATTATTGCGCAATCATTAATTTGGTAAAAATACAAACCAAGCTAAAGAGATCTGAAGAATCAATTGCCAAGCTCTGGCATAAAATCATCAGGATAAACCCAACCCATGCCGAGGCGCAGAAACATCTAAAAGTATTACTTGGCAGAATTAAGAGAAATTCCGGTGAACAAAAAATTGGGAGCAAAATCGAGCCCAAACTAGAGGGAAAATCCATTAAAAAATTAGCCAGTCAGGTTAAGAGCGAGATTAGCGATGGAATTAGAAAGGATAGACCGCAGACTCCTGCCGGTGAAAAAACTGAAGGCGAAGTTCAAAAACTGAAGCAAAAATTGGAAGTTCCCAAGAAGAAATCATCCGATGATGATCTAATAGAGGGGATGAAAGCGAAATCCGAGGAAATTCTCAGCCCCAAACCACCGACAATAAAACCAACTAAAATTAGCGAAGAAGATTTACAGGCTTTAGATATTACTCCACGAATGGCAACTTTCACGATGGTCAATGTATTAAAACGACAGAAATTATATCAACAAGCTTTATACGTGCTTAATATGTTGGAAGAGAAAGGTGCCGATCAAGCTCTCATAGATCAAGAGCGCCAAACAATTCAAGAGCTTTTGGAAAAAAGCGAATCAAAATAGGAAATTACATGTCAGAACAGATTTTTGGAGATCGTCGGACAAGACTGAAGTCTATCTTGGCGGAGAAATCTTTAGATGGAATGTTAATCAGCAATCTAACTAATGTGCGCTACTTGTCCGGATTTACCGGTTCGGCAGGTTCCTGCATTATCACTGCCGATAAAAATTATTTTATTACAGATGGTCGCTATATGGAACGATCAAAAAATGAGGTTAAAGACTTTGAACGCTTGATTGATTACGGGACGCATCTTGAGATTGCTCAAAAGTATAACGCGATTGCGGAAGGATCAAAATTGGCGTTTGAAAGCGATGATGTTACCGTATCAGCTCATCAGCAAATGCAAGAACTGTTCCCAAAGGTAAAATGGGAAGGTACAAAAATGATTTTGGAAATGCTTGCGGCGGTGAAGGATCAAACCGAAATTGATGCTCTTAAAACTGCAATTGAGATAACCGATATTGTATTTGCAGAAGTATTAAGCCTAATTAAGGTTGGTGTTACCGAGAAGGAAATTGCATTGGAAATTGAGAAACGCTACTGGAAATATGCCGAAGGTGAGGCATTTCCCACAATCATAGCTTCAGGGGCAAACAGCGCTTTGCCGCATTATCAACCCGCTGAGCGCAAATTCCAAAAAGGTGATTTTGTCGTAATTGATACCGGTGCAAAATATGCCGGCTATCACGCCGATATGACCCGAACGGTGGTCATCGGTGAAGCGTCTGAAAAGCATCATGAGATTTATAATATCGTCAAAAAGTCGCAACAAGCGGGTATTGATGCAGCGCGCGCCGGCGTTAGTTGTAAAGCGGTTGACGAGGCAACACGTTCGGTCATTACCGATGCCGGATATGGTGATAATTACATCCACTCCGCGGGTCACGGAATTGGATTGGAAATTCATGCCCATCCCCGTTTTAGTCAATTGAGTGAGGACGTTTTGGAGGAAAATAACGTTATGACCGTTGAGCCCGGCATCTATTTAGCAGACTGGGGCGGTGTCCGCATCGAGGATGATATTTGGGTAAAAGAATCAGCTAGCGAAATTCTGAACAAGACGACCAAAGAATTGCTTATCCTTTAGCAGCACACACGCCTTAATTGACATGATTAATACGATATTTTTTGATATTGGTGGTGTGCTGTTGAATATATATCCTGAACGAACCGTGGAATATCTGAGCACGCTTACCGGTTTGTCCGATCAGGAAATATTCGATTCTTTTCCAGAAGAAGCGCACCACAAGTATGAGAAAGGATTGCTCTCTGACGAAGAATTTTTTTATGCTGCAAAGCAAGAATTATCCACAGCTAATGGATTGACTAGCGACGAGTTTTGGAATGCCTGGAGCATGATGGTAGGAGAGAAAACAAAAGTGGCGGATCTAATGAATGAATTAGCCGGTGATTATTCTATTTGGTTATTGTCCAATACAAATTCCTATCACATAATTAGCGAGAAGCGGTTGGATTTCTTTCCTGAAATTGACGGAGCTATATATTCCTATGAAATAGGTGCTCGCAAACCTGAAAAAGAGATTTTTGAGAAGGCGTTAAGAATTTCCAAGGCAGAAGCCGAGCATTCGTTATTTATTGATGATCTAATCGAGAATGTAGAAGCAGCTCGTGCAATGAACTTTAAGGCAATTCAATTTATTTCTTATAATGATCTTAAACAAAAACTGATCAACTTTGGCATAATGTAATCCAGCGTATTCTTTTGTAAGTTAATACACTAAGTTCAATTAATTAACAGCTATATGAACGATAACAATATTAGCATTGGTGAGCCTACGGCGCCCCGTTACGAATTCCGCACGTTTGGTCGTGATTTTAAACTACAATTGGAATTGATGGAACAATTTACGCAGCCTGTACCGGAAGACCTGCAGATAAGAGTGTTTAATGAGGTATATATTGTTTCCAAGAACACTGATGAAGTAAATATCAAAGTAAAAAATTCTTTGTTGGACATTAAAAAATTGATCAATACTAATAATAATTTGGAACAATGGGATTCGGTAGCAAAATATAAATTTCCTTTAAATCAAGAAACATTATTGAACGAAATACTGCCTTTGCTAAAGGCTGATATACCAATCTTGGAACACAATGAATTTGGTGTAAAGGAATTTTTAAGCATTACCAAGCGACACAAAGACCTTATTCCGATCACTGTTCAGAAAAAGCGCAATGCTTACATCGTAAACTATACAATTTGCGAATTTGCCGAAGTAATAATTGGTAATGATTATCTATACACCATTGCCGTTGAATCAGTTGATAGTGATGAGGTAATTAATACTGCTGAACAGCTAGGAATGAATTCCTTTAAAAATATTAATTATGTTCAGGCAATTAAACGCGTCACCGGATTAACGAGTGATGCATTTACGAATTAGCGTTTTATCTTTATAAGTCCGGTTCGTATCACTTCCTTATCAGCAGGGATTCATAATTAATATTATTATTGTACACACTATTATTACCCAACCATTGGAACAAAACGTACTCCGAGCGATTGTTTGATTGAGACTTTTTTGTTTTTATTTTTTCTAATAATGAACAACGATTGATCAAAAACGCTCTTACCTACTGGCAACACCATTATTCCGTCTGGAGCTAATTGCTCAATCAAGGTATCCGGAATTGATGACGGAGCGGCTGTACCGATAATTCTATCAAAAGGTGCGGCTTGCTTCCAACCCAATAAACCGTTTGATTTGTGAACTGAGACATTATTGTAACCAAGCCTACTTAATCTATCTTTAGCGGATTCAGCCAAATCTTCGATATATTCTAAAGAGATTACTTTTTGTACAATCATAGATAGTACAGCCGACTGATAGCCACAACCGGTGCCAATTTCGAGTACTTTATGGTGCGGTTTCAATTCCAAGACTTCAGTCATAAATGCCACAATGTAGGGTTGGCTGATAGTTTGTCCATGATCAATTGGTAACGGTCCGTCAAAATAAGCGAGGTGTTGTTCACCTTCGGCAACGAACAAATGCCGCGGGACGGATTCCATTGTATTAAGGACATTGATATCAACAATTCCCCTGCGGCGAAGCTGATCCTCGACCATTTTTATCCGCCGGGTTTTAAAATCTTTCAAATCTTTCAATTATATCATCTAATTTTGATTAGGGAATTTATAAGGAAGTTAATGAAATATTCGGCATACATACTTTTAATACTTATTCCACTATTTATTTGTGCCCAATCTGTTGAGCCGGTTTATATTACGCTTAACGGTGCGATCACCGATCCCGATCAGGAAGTATCAGGTCTTGCCTGGTACAATGATAATTTAATCCTACTTCCGCAATATCCTGCCGACGCGATCTATTCCATACCGAAAATCGAATTACTGGAATTTCTTGATTCAGATCGTCAGTCTATCACACCAAGCACAGTTGATTGGAGCGCCAACGGTCTTGAAAAGAAGATTCGCGGATTTGAAGGTTTTGAATCAATCGCTTTTAGCGATGATCAAGTTTACCTTACCATTGAGGCGGAGATACGCAATAGTAATTACGGATATCTGGTTAAAGGAAGTCTTGAGGGAAACACTATTGAAATAAATACAAATAAGCTAACGAAGATTAAAACGCCGGTTCATTTGCGTAATATGACCTATGAAACCATCTTGTTGACTGACGAAGGTATTATCGTTATTTATGAAGTTAATTCCAAAGAAGTAAACCCAAATCCGAGCTATTATCGGTTCGATTATCAATTGAATAATTTTGTAGTTAACAAATTTCCACATATTGATTACCGACTTACCGATGCAACCGAAGTAGATCACAATAATACGTTTTGGGCAATTAATTATTTTTGGCCCGGCGATTATAAATTGTTGAAACCGGCTTTGGGCTATCCAATAACAAATGCTAAGGATATCCGCCCGGTGGAACGATTGCTCGAATTTGAATTGTTGAGTAACACGATAGTTAGAACAGAAACGCCGCCTTTAAACCTTAAACTTGCTGAATCCGGAGATTCGCGTAATTGGGAGGGAATAGTGCGTTTAGATGACCGCGGATTTCTTATTGTAACAGATAAATTCCCCGGCACAGTCCTTGCGTTTGTACCTTTTAATGATTGATCTTATACTTCGTCGGATTTATCGTCCGTATCAAAACCAATTTTTGATTCAAACGGACTGGGCAGATCAAAACCGTCAACACCGGGAAAATGCACGACCGAAGTTATCAAGGGCCACGGTATAAGAAGAGAACCGGTCACTGATTGGTAAATAGGTTTTTTGGGTTTTTCGCCTTTTTCAGTTTTCAGCTTGGGCAATTTGAAATTAGTGAATTCTACCCAAATGCCATATTCATCGTAACCGACAACTTTTACATAGATTGACTTTTGGTTTACACCGAGATCGGCTAACGGCTCGGGGTTGGCTAAGATTAATAGGATAACATCGCCGGCGATATCCTTCATCGTCATAATTTCTGATTTATTCATAATTACCTCAAATATTACTGATTGAGCTCATCAATCATTGTTAAAAATTCTTGTTCAGTTAGTATTTTGGTTCCAAGTTCTTTGGCTTTTTTAAGCTTACTTCCGGCACCGGGCCCTGCAACCAAATAGTCGGTTTTGGAACTTACTGATCCGCTTGCGCGACCACCCAAATTTTCTACCAATTCCTTTGCTTTTGGACGAGTTAACGATTCTAAAGTTCCGGTAAATACAAACGTTTTATCAATTAACTTGGCATTTGTTGTAGCAAGCGGAGCAAAGCTCACGCCATTGGCAAAACAACCTTTCACTACTTTTCTATTGTCGGCATCATCCCAGAATTGGGCGATACCTCTGGCAACAATCGGTCCAATTTCAAAGATTGATTCAAGATCTTCTGTATTCGAGTCCATAAATTTCTGCACATCTGCACTAAATTGTTTTTCTAAAATTTTGGCAAGATGTTCTCCAACATTGCGAATGCCAAGACCGTAAACAAACCGTGCAAAGGTGGTCCGTTTGGCATTTCCGATAGCTTCCAATAAGTTTCGAGCCGATTTATCTGCCATGCGCTCCAAATTAACTATATCATCATATTTAAGTTGGAAGATTTGATCAACTGTAGTTAATAATTTTTTTTCAACCAACTGATCAACCAGCTTTTCTCCAAGTCCTTCAATATCCAAGGCATTGCGTGATACAAAGTGTTCTATCCGACCCTTAATTTGTGCCGGGCAGGAAAGATTTTGACAGCGGGCAACCGCTTCATCTTCATCGCGAAAAATCGTGTGCCCGCAAACCGGGCAATTATCTGGGATTGTGAATCGCGCCGCATCATTTGGACGTTTCTCGGAAATAACTTTTACGATCTTGGGAATGACATCGCCGGCTCTTTCAACTAATACAGTGTCGCCGACTCTGATGTCCTTGCGATCAATTTCATCCTGATTATGCAGTGTTGAATTGGTAACAGTAACACCACCGACCTGCACCGGTTTCAATCGGGCAACCGGAGTAATCGCACCGGTTCTGCCAACCTGCACTTCAATATTTTCGATAATTGTTGTTACTTGTTGGGCTTTGAATTTACCGGCAATCGCCCAACGCGGCGAGCGACTGCGGATTCCCAAAGATTCTCGCAAGGAATAGGAATTTACTTTGAATACTGTGCCGTCAATTTCATAATCTAAATCATTCCGTCTATTTTCCAGTTGTTCGTGGTAGCTGATTATTCCGCCTTCTCCGGTTACTGTTTCGCTGAGCTGATTGACGGGAATTCCCCATTGTTTAATGGAATTTAAGAAATCAAGATGTGTCTCAAATGTAACACCTTGGATTGCTCCCGGCTCATAGCAGAATATTGACAACGGCCGGCCGGCAGTGATATTAGAATCAAGCTGGCGCAAACTACCGGATGCGGCATTGCGGGGATTTGCAAAAAGTTTGCTGTCTTGTTTTTCCTGAGATTCGTTTAATGTTTTAAAATCTTTTTTTGAGATGAAAACTTCGCCCCGTATTTCCAATAATTTTGGCATTGGTTTATCCGTTTCCCGTAGCTTCAGGGGAATAGCATTTATCGTTTTTAGATTTTGAGTGATGTCTTCACCAGTTACGCCGTCACCGCGTGTTGAGCCATGTGAAAAATATCCATCATTATAGACCAACTCTACACCGATCCCGTCCAATTTGGGTTCGGCAATATAGGCTATATCATCGTCGGTATTTAGGAGTTTTTTTATACGTTTATCGAAAGCGATCAGCTCCTCGGAATTCATCGCATTTTCGAGCGATTGCATCGGTATGGTGTGCCGTATCTGCCCGAATTCGCTCAATGGTACCGTACCGATTCTTTGGGTGGGTGAATCGGCTGTTATCAGATCAGGATTGGCTTTTTCTAATTGCTCTAATTCACGCAGTAAGATGTCGTATTCACGGTCTGAAATAATGGGATCATCCAGTATATAATAGCGATAATTATGATCATTTATTGTAATACGGAGCTCAAGTATGCGATCCTTTTCGCTCATAACTATTACAGTTTAGCTAAGTAATTACTTATATATGATTCGGTATTAAAAACTTTTGAGGTATCCGGAGTAAAGGATTTATGCCGATAAATTCCATCATTGCCAAGTTGATACAATAGGGAATATTCTGTTTTTCTAGCAACAATATCCTTTAGGGCGTAGATCAATGCTTCCACATCTTTTTCGGTACTATAGATTCCGAATGATGCTCTGACCATGCCGGCCTTAACCTTGAAATTAGCATCAATATCAATGGATTCGATTTCTTCGCGGGAATATTCCAATTCTTCGATGATCATCTCTTTGACATAGGGATGGGCACAAAAGCATTCGTTACGAACTGCTATGTTATGATAGTCGTTCAGGATCGCAGCAACTAATCCATGATCCATGCCGCGCACATTGAATGATATTGATGCTGCCCGCGGGCATATTTTACAGTCGGTTTCGCCGTATATTACAACGCCAGCGAGTTGCTTTATTTTTGTTAGCGCGCTGTTAATTAAATTTATTTCCTCATCGAAAATGATGTCCATCCCGATTCGGTCTAAAACATCAATTGCAGTTGCTAGCCCGATTGCACCCGGAATATTGGGGGTGCCAGCTTCCTCGCGATCAGGAAAAACGTCAGTTACAGTATAGCGGCTTACATGCACCTGATCAACCATTCCCCCCCCTACCTCTTCGGGTTCCATGGAACTTAAAATATCCTTTCGGCAAATAATGGCACCGGGAGAACCAGGGACATACGTTTTATGCCCTGAAAAAACTAAAGCATCAATATTCCGATCAGGGTTTTTGTGTCCGCTCATTTTGATTGGCAGATGAGCAGCCATTTGAGCGCCATCTACCAGAATAAGGGCGCCATAGCTATGAGCCAGTTCCGCGATGTCATAGATCGGATTAATAATTCCGGTAACATTGCTGACGCCGGTCATGGCAATATAATTTATCCGGTCCTTGTGGGCCTCAAGCTCCTGTTCCAGAACTTCCATATTTATGCAGCCCGGTTGTCCCTGATGATTGTCTAGTGGAATATGCACGACCTTGCCGGCGTGTTTTCGATGCGGTAGATCATTGGAATGATGTTCCATTAATGATACTAAAACTACATCGCGGTCTTTTTGGTAGTCGCGAAATACGCGGGCCAAACGATTGATTCCGGTTGTCGCGCCACTGCCGGTGAAAAAACAAGTGTATTTATCAGGATCGGCATTGACAAATGAGAGAATCCTATCATGCGCCCAATTGTAATTCTCGGTGGCAATTTTAGCTGAAAAATGTAGCAAGCTGTGTGTGTTGGCGTAATGATCATATAACGCCTCAATTGCATTGTGAGCGGCTTTCATCATCAAGGTTGACGCTGTTGAATCTAAGTAAATGCGCCTGGTCTTTTTACCATCGGCGCGGGTATATAGAGTATCTAATCCGATAAAATCGGATTGAATTTTTCTAAGGTATTCTAGCTTTTTTTCCATGCGCAAATTTACGTTTAAAATATAAAATAGACACTTGGGTATTCATATCAAATATGTATTAATTTAGTATAGTTAAACTTTATTAGTTTAGTATAATATGACCGCATTCATTAAAAGAGAATATGATTATGCAATTCGTATTTGTGCTTATCTTGCTAATTTTTATCCTGATCGGCACATACCGGTACCTGATGTAGCCAAAAAATTATTCTTAACAGTTCCTTTTACGACTAAGATTGTGCATCAATTGAAAAATGGTAAGATCATTGATACCGTCCAGGGCAAATACGGTGGAATCAAGCTATCAAGAACGCCTGATAAGTTATCCTTCTTTGATATACTCAACACTATGGGTTTCGAAATGTCGGTAAATGAATGTTTGAAGAATCCTAAGATTTGCCCGATTGTTGCCAACTGTAAAATCCATCGCTATTTCTTTACGCAGGAGGAACAGTTTATTAACAATTTGAAAGAAGCCCGCATAGCTGATTTTATGATTACTGATGACCAGCTGCGCGATTTGTAAAGCATTTCTATTTTTCTGATACCTTTTTTATATTAATAACCCCAATTTGAACTACAGGAGGTTATTATGAGGTTAAAACGATCTTTTTTTCTTTTAATGTCAACAATTTTATTTTTGTCATCATCACTTTTCTCGCAAGCATATAATTTGCCTGAAAGTGTTGCCTACGATGGTATAAACGACTTGTATTGGATATCAAATACTGGAACCCCAACAGCGGCAAACGAGGGTAATTTAAATACCGTTAAACCGGATGACACCGCTAATATTGTTGATACTATTAGCGGTATAGCTAGCTCAATAAGAGGAATTGCAAGATATGAATCAGCATTGATAGCAGCAACCACAAACGTTAGTGGTAACGCTGAAGTGGTTATATTCATTGAACTAACAACAAAAACTGTATACAAAGAAATTACAATTACTGAAGGTGATTTTATTAATGATGTAGCTATATCAAGTGACGGTTCAAAAATATATGTATCTGATAACAATAATATATATGAAATTGACGTTAATACGAGCACTTATACGGTTCTATTAGCCAATGCGGGTGCGAACGGACTGCTTTATGATGGTACAAATAATAGATTGATTTTTACTGATGATAGACAAATTAATGATTCAGCAATTTCAGCAATAGATTTAAACACAAAAAATGTTACAACGTTAATCACGAATACTAATTTCCAATGGTTGGATGGCTTGACAGTTGACCAACACGGCAATTTTTACGTTACCTGTTGGAGCGATCCAAATTCTATATATAAATATGATCCAACCTTTACAACTGTAAATAAACTTCCATATTTTAATGATAATGGTGCAGGATATGCTGATATATATTATGATCAAACGAACGATATTTTGGTAGTTCCGGAAATGAACAACAATGCGGTACAATTTGTCCAACCGAATAATTTGGTGAAAACTGAAAAGGAAGAGGGGTTGCCTACAGGAATTCAATTGAACCAAAATTTTCCAAACCCATTCAACCCGAGCACTACAATTAATTATGAGATAATATCAGAGGGTTTGGTAAATATAACAGTATATGATCTGCTTGGTTCGGAAGTCGTCCGATTGGTAAATCAAGTTGAGCAACCGGGTAATCGCAGTGTGCGATGGGATGGCAGAGATCAGCAAGGTAATATTGTGAATGGCGGAGTTTATGTTTACCGTTTGACCATTGGCAATCATACTGAAACCAAGAAAATGGTGTTCCTTAAATAATATTCCATCAGATTTAATGAAAAGGGCAATGGAACTCTTCATTGCCCTTTTTTGTTTTAATTAAAGTGTGAAAATTCTAATATAGCAGAAGCGATTTTATCAATAAGAAATCTAACCAAATCTTTTGGCAAACGCGAGGCTGTTGATGGACTTTCGTTTGATATTATTGAAGGAGATATCTTTGGATTTCTTGGGCCAAATAGCGCCGGTACATCAACTGCGACATACAAAGGAGCAATCGGATTGTCTATAGATTTTGATTCAACCTTAATATTTCTGCTGTAAGTAATTCATTGGGTTGCTTCCAGCTCAGCCACTCTTTTTTCAAGAGCCTTGATAGCCTCAATTAAAAGCGGTGTTAATTTGCTATAATCCATTCCCTCGGCGTCAATTCCATTTTCTTCATAAACAACAATTTCTGGCAGTACTTTTCCTACTTCTTCTGCTATGCACCCAACATCACGTGTTCCACCATGATCTTGGTCCCAATCGAAATAAACACCACGAAGCTGAGAAATTTTTTCTAAAGGATTATCAATTTCTACAATATTCTTTTTCCATCGTATTGATGAAGCTGCTCCATAATCCGTACCTGCACCGGCGGCGTAAAAGTCATATTTTTTACCATCGGCCCAAACCCCAACACCATCATTGCTGTTTTTTGCTTCAAACACACCGCCGTATGCAGTACCTGAAGAAGTGGTGTTTGTAGCATATATGCCTCTACCACTTGGATTTTCAGTTTCAAAAAAGCCACCATAGTGAAAACCGGAACTTGCAGTGGCTCTACTATATAATGGATATTTAGGTGCAGTACAATACACACCATATCCATCGGGGGAAATACTTGAAAAGTTACCTGCCTTTGTTGCACCTGAGCTTGCAGTAGCTTCGCCCCAAATGGCAGGATAGCTAGATCCTGAGAATGAGTGGATACCGCTGGTTGTCTCAATAGAATTTGCATGTAATTCACCTTCTAATTTCATAGGACCGCTTACATGTAGTGTTTGTATTGGATTAGAAATGCCAACTCCAACTTTGCCATTGCCGGTAGCAACTAATATGTCTGTTCCGGAACTATTTTTTAGAATGAACTTATTTGAGGATGAATCTCCACCAAGCGTATTAGTAATTCCTTGTGAATAAATAGTTGATGCTAATAATAATATAAAAATTGCTGATTTTTTCATCATATACCTCAGATTAATTCTTTAATTGTTCAATTTCCTCAAATAATTGTCCAATTAATACTTGTTGAGCCTTTACAGCTTCAATCAATAGTGGAGTAAGTTTACTGTAGTCCATTCCTTCGGCATCAATTCCGTTTGCCTCAAATGTTACAATCTCTGGTAATACTTTACCAACTTCTTCAGCTATGCAGCCTATATCATGTGTTCCACCATGTTCTTGGTCCCAATCGAAATATACACCGCGTATTTTAGATAGTTTTTCCAAAGGATTATCAATTTCTACGATATTCTTTTTCCATCGTATTGATGATGCTGCTCCATAATCCGTACCTGCACCGGCGGCGTAAAAGTCATATTTCTTGCCATCAGCCCACGCTCCAACACCATCGTCACTGTTTTTAGCTTCAAAAACTCCACCATATGCGGAGCCTGAAGAAGTGGTATTTGTTGCATATAATCCTCGACCGCTAGGATTTTCGGTTTCAAAAAAACCACCATAGTGTAAACCTGAATTTGCAGTGGCTCGCCCCTTAACACCATACTTATTTCCACCTCCATTTATACCAGTTCCGCCAACTGTAAAAGCTTCTCCACGTATACCCTCGTCAATACCATCCCCCCATATACCTCCAGCACGACCTGAGGCGTATATTCCATAACCATTATCGTCATAAGTGGTGACATCAAGTGCATCGCCTGTATATGTTGTTACATTTAGCTTCGCATTGTCCCTGTCACCTATGATAATTTTTCCTGATTGAGCCATTATCAAATTATTGTCATCAATCGTCCAGTCACTATCGGCACTTGCAGTCGGTAATTCCTGCCAAGTACCATTTCCCGAACCGTCAGAAGTGAGTACATAGCCATTGTTTGCGCCTGTTGGCATTTTAAATTGTAGCATATTAGCCCTACCGTCTATGTCTAATTTATGGGCAGGATTAACCACCCCAATTCCAACGGTTCCAATACCAGTTGCCGTAAATATTTTACCGCCACTTTGATTTTCTATTATAAATCTATCACCGTCAGTACTTCCACCAAGCGTATTTGTAATTCCTTGAGCTATTAAAATTGAAAATGATAGTAATATTGTAGTTATGGTAGTTTTCATCGTTTATCCTATTTAATTAATGATATTTTAACAGATTTAAAATTTGTTGTACTGTTTGATGTATTAGTAATCTTCACCAGATACACTCCCACCGGAGCCATTGTACCATCATTCAGTAAACCGTCCCAAGCGATTGTGTACCAGCCGGGTTCTTGGTAATCATCGTAAAGTATTTTGATCAAATGACCTTGTATATTGTACAAGACTATTTTTACAATACTTCTGTCAGGTATGCCATACTTTATGTTCGTTGTCGGATTAAAAGGATTTGGAAATGCATCTTCAATTACAAATTTGGTCGGCAAAGATTCAGAATCTGATACTTCTATTGGTAAAGTGACAGTGCCATTACCAGTCGGTGTTAGCACATTCGTGCAATCACTTTCCTTAATTTGTCCATAATCATACGCCCAAAGGGAAGACCCGCTCATGACTGAAATACCATCAACACAAATTTTTGAGCCTTCAAATACTTCTAGTGATGAATTACCGTCAATTTCAAGATTGGAGTTTTGGGCAATTGATAAGGAGATAAAGACAACGGAACAAAACAAAATGCTCTTCATTTTCACTCCTTGGAAGAATTATAAATTTTTAAGATAAGTCAGGATAAATAGATATACGACTAATATTCCTGCACTACTTATTAACTGAAATTAATGATAAATTAATTATCCTAAAAAGGTTGAAACTAATTGATGATTTTCTATTTAATACATTATTAAGAAATTTATTCGTGTCAAATTCAATATTATCAGTAAAAGAGCTAACCAAATCCTTCGGGAAACGAAAGGCTGTTGATAATCTTTCATTTGAGATCCGCGAAGGCGAGGTATTCGGCTTCCTAGGCCCAAATGGAGCGGGTAAGTCAACCGCTATAAAATCTATGTTATCTTTAATTAAACCTGATTATGGTGATATTGAGATTTTTGGCAAATCGGTAATCAAACACCATAATTCTGCATTGCAGGGCGTTGGTGCATTGGTAGAAAGACCGGATTTTTTTGAATATCTGTCGGCCAAGCAGAATCTATCTATGCTTGCCAAAATGGATAATGTGTCTGAAGGTAAAATAACTGAAGTATTGGATATTGTTGGGTTGTCAACCAGAGGTAAGGATAAAGTAAAAGCATACTCACAAGGTATGAAACAGCGTTTGGGGATAGCACAAGCATTGCTAAGTAATCCGAAATTATTAATATTGGATGAACCGACTAACGGTCTTGACCCCTTAGGTATGAAAGAAGTGCGCGAACTGATCAGAAAATTATCGATGGAAGGCATAACAATATTCTTGTCTTCGCATATTTTACATGAGGTTGAGCAGGTCTGCACGACAATGGCGATTATTAATAAAGGAAAACTGATTAAGTCAGGAAAAGTCTCCGAGCTGTTAAAGACCTCGGAAGCTTTTATTACCGAAATACATGTAAAGCCAATTAAAAAGGCTTACGCTCTAATTAATAAGCAAACATACACCTCAGATATTGCTGAGTCTGAAGGAATTATCAAGGTTAAGACCGCTTATGAAAACCTAAATAAACTTAACACTCTGTTGGTTGAAAATGGCATAAAAGTCTCGGCAATTATTCCCCGATCATCTTTGGAGGATTATTTTCTTTCGCTTACCGGAGACATCGTGTAAATGCAGTTAAAGTTGATTTATATTGAATTAGTGAAAATATTCGGCAAGGTACGCAGCTTGTTGGGATTCATCGCTTTAGCGGTCTTGATGCCGTTAATAATATGGGGTTTTTCGCAGGGCGCTTCAAGTGTTGAGCAGGATGTTGAACGGTGGGTGGGAGATTCATTCATAATTGTTGGAACCGCCTTTAATGGATTTTTAGTAACCTATATCACGATGAATTTCCTATGGGTGCATATTCCCTTCTTATTGATGCTTGTTGCCGGCGATGTTGTAGCGGGCGAAGGGGCTTTAGGGACATTCAGAATAACATTAACACGCCGGATTTCAAGATTTAGAATTATTCTCGCTAAATTAATATCTACTTATTTATATACCATAATATTGGTAACCTTTTTTATTATAATGAGTTTGGGATTGGGTTCGTTGTGGTTGGGCATCGGTGATTTGGTGGTTTATGATGATGGCGTTCTGATTTTGCCACAGGAAATGGTGTGGGGCCGATTCGCGATAGCATTTTTATTTGCCACCTTTGTAATGTTTGTGGCGGTGACGTTATGCTTTATGTTCTCGGCAATGGTCAATAATGGGATTGGACCAATCATCGGCGCTATGGCGATAATTATTATCGGTTTAGCGATTGCCAATATACCGATTGATATATTTGAAACGATTCGACCGTACCTCTTTACCTCATATTTTGATATTTGGCAGAAAGCATTTTATGATCCAATACCCTGGGGCGAAATCGGGCGAGATGTACTGATCCTGTCAGGATATACAGTCGTATTTATTGTGATTAGTTTTGTTCATTTTATAAGAAAGGATATATCTACTTAATGAAAAGAATTCTATTAATATTGTGTGTCGGAATCTTGTTTGCACAGACGGATAATGATTCCTATCGTTTGTTCCCTTCGGCAGAGGCCGTGTTGGATAGCCTCACTCAAAATTATGCCAAGATTGAGGATTACTATACCGAAATTGAATTGTCTATCAATACTAAAGTTCTGAGGATGCCGCGCAAGAAAGTTGAATTTTGGTTCAAACAACCTAATTTAACAAAGGCTGAAGCCAAGGGTTTCGCTGCTATTCCAAAGTCCGGACTGATCGCTTCACCGGTTGATCTGTTTGATAATCTTCGAGATGTTGCCGTGGTTGGTGCTGAGTATTATAATGATTCGCAGGTTTGGATTTTACGGGGCACATTAAACCCGGATTCATTGACCTTTAAAAATTTGAATGAGTATGATGCTCAACTTGATCTTAGCATGCGTCTATATGTTGATCGAAATAAATGGATACTTCTCAGATCAGAAACTTGGATGGATACTTCGCAAGTGATTGAAATTGAATCCGAATACAAAAAAGTAAAAGACGATGTGTATTTACCAAAAGAAACAATCATAAAATTTCAATATTCCAAGGATTTGACCGCTGAAATAGAAAATTCGATTCAAAGCACTGATCATATTGTCAGTATGAAACGAGATATGGTTTTAGATTCAGAGACCGGTGAAGAATTAAAGGAGCAAGAGTTTTCAGGATTAATAACCTTGAAATTTTCAAAATATAAAGTCAATCAGGGCTTGGAGGATTCTTTCTTTGAAACCGAAGAACCAAAATAGAATTGAATATTGACTATTGATTATTGAACAACCTATCAACTCAATAACTCACAAACTCATTAACTAAACCGGTATTTCAATTTTCTCTAACTGTATTTTGGTTTGTTCGTAACCTTCTTTAATTGACCGTTCAGCCTGATCAAAATCAAACATTTTCAGGTCTCCTAAACGTGGTTGGATAAGAACATCAGGTGGATCAACCGCTAAATTGATCATCGAGACTTGTCGTTGCATAATGCCAATTGAGCTGCCCATTATATCAAATATATTCGGTGTTTTAGGTGAAGGCGGAAACCAGCGATTGATTTGCGAGAGGACCGCTTTCTCAGCATGATTGTATTGTGCAGAGATACGCTGTATTATATCATGTCGCTGTTTTTGCGGCATCGTTTTTTCCCCGGATTGAGGTTGTTCCTGTTTCTCGGGGCTCACAATATCGGAATTCAAGTCAACGGCAATGACAAAATCTGCTCCCATTTCTTTAACAACGCTGACCGGAATGGGATCAACCAAACCACCATCAACTAACCATTCTCCATCACGCCTCACCGGCGTGAAAACACCGGGAACCGATATACTGGCCCTGATACTTTCAATTATATTACCGGAATTGATAATTACTTTTTTCCCTGTTTCAACATTCGTAGCAACCATACTGACCGGAATTTTAAAATCAGCAAAAGTCTTAGCTTCCGTGTGCATGGAGAACAAATCATGGACTTTCTTGCCATCCATAAAACCGGATTTTGGAAAAACTACATCAAAATATGAGACGACTTTCTTCCAATCCATTTGTAGAGCAAATTCCTTCAGACTTGGCAGATCACCGGTGGCATATACTGCCCCGACAAAAGCACCAATGCTAGTACCCGCTATGCAATGGATTGGGATTCCGGCTTCTTCAATTGCCTCAATCGCACCGATGTGAGACCAACCACGCGCTGAACCGCTGCCAAGCGCTAGGCCGACTTTCTTCTTTTTCTTCTTCCACATATAGATAAATTTAAATTGAATTTGGTCTGAATATCTATGAACTTGTCAGCACAAACATTTATGGCGAAATTCCGCCCTATTTTTTCATTATAAATATGGCACAAAAACGCATAGCATATAAAACAATCGGTTGTAAGCTCAATTTTGCTGAAACATCCACTATTGTCAGAGATTTTGAACACAACGGATTTGAGGTAGTTGATTTCAGTGATATAGCTGATGTTTACTTAATTAATACATGCACTGTTACCGCCAATGCCGATAAAGACTGCCGCAAATCTGTTAGGCAGGCACTTCGCAACAATCCTGAAGCGTATGTTGCCATGGTGGGGTGTTACTCTCAATTGCATAATGAAGAGGCAGAGGCAATCCCGGGGATTTCAATCATTTTGGGTAATGATGAAAAATATAATTTATATGAGTATTATAGTAACCGGTCTGATATTGAAAAGCTTGATTATCATAGTAATTTGGATCAACTGAATACCTTTCATTCTTCACACTCTTCCAACGAAAGAACACGCACATTTTTGAAAATTCAGGATGGCTGTGACTATGAATGTACCTATTGTACAATACCGTTAGCGCGCGGTAAAAGCCGTAGTAGCAGTATTGCCGATACTGTAAAAATTGCAGCGGATATTGCCAAAACAGATACCAAAGAGATTGTACTTACCGGTGTTAATACCGGTGATTTCGGTCGAGAGAATGGTGAATCATTTTTCGACCTGATAAAAGAGTTGGATACAATTAATGGTATTGATCGTATCCGGATATCGTCAATCGAGCCGAACTTGCTCACGAATGAAATGATCGATTTTATAGCGGAGTCAAAACTATTTGTACCGCATTTCCATATTCCGTTGCAGTCCGGGGCAAATAATATCTTGGCAGATATGCGTCGCCGCTATCAACGAGATTTGTATAGAGATCGAGTAGAATACATTAATAAAATAATTCCTGATTGTTGCATTGGCGTAGATGTAATTGTCGGTTTCCCAACCGAAACCGATGAATTGTTCATAGAGACCTATGAATTTCTAAAAGATTTGAATATTTCCTATCTGCATGTTTTCTCCTATTCGGAGCGCCCGAATACATCAGCAGCAGAATTTGAGAACATTGTATCTGATGATAAGAAAAAAGAACGCAGCTCCATTCTGCATCAATTATCAGATGAGAAAAGAACCAGGTATAATGAAAGATTTATTGGTACATCACGAAAAGTGTTATTTGAAGGTAAATATGGTGACCAAATGCAGGGGCATACTGATAATTACATCAAAGTTGTAGTAGATGGAACTATTGAATTACAAAATAATATCATACCGGTAAAATTAATTGAATATAGAGACGGTTATATATTTGGTGAATATTAATAATTCACCCCTCTGTATCTCCCCTTCCCGCAGAGCGGGACAGGCTAAAGTGAGACATTGTATCCCCCTTTAGAGGGGGAATTAGGGAGAGGAAAAATAAAAATTGATTTTGCTTGAGAATATATCCAAAGAATATCCGGACGGACTATTATTCAGTAACGTTTCCTTCCAAATAAAAAATAGAATGCGAATTGGTTTGGTGGGTCCGAATGGTTCCGGCAAAACCACTTTGTTACGATTGATGCTTGGTAGTGAACATCCGGATTCGGGCAATATCCAAGTTGAGAAAAACCTTACGATTGGTTACTTGCCGCAAGATATAATAATCGGTACTAAAAGAACCATTCTCAACGAAGTGCTCGAAGCTTTCCCTGAAATCCGAAGAATTGAACACAACATGGCTGAGTTATCCGCAGCTATTGCGAAAAGTCCTGAGGATTCTAAAAAATTAAAAAAATTGGGCGAATTGCAACAACAATTCGATAGCGTTGGAGGTTGGGATATTGATCGTAATGCAAAGGATATTTTGGGCGGATTGGGCTTTGAGGAAGATCAATTTGAAAAGTACATGGATACTTTTAGCGGCGGCTGGCGCATGCGCGTCGCCTTGGCAGGAATATTATTAAAAAATCCTGATGTATTATTCTTAGATGAACCAACCAACCACTTGGATCTCGATGCTACAATTTGGCTTGAGAATTTCCTTGCGGAATGGAGAGGTGCGTTGGTAATGATTAGTCACGATCGCCAATTTTTGGATCAGTCGGTCAATAATATTGTTGAGATAGATCAAAATAAGGTGATTCTATATAAAGGTAATTATTCGAAATACCTTGAACAAAAAGAACTGCGCATCGAGCAACAGCAGGCGGCTTACTCAAATCAGCAGGACATGATCGCACAGACCAAGCGTTTCATCGAAAGATTTCGTTACAAGAATACCAAGGCTCGCCAAGTTCAAAGCAAGATCAAGCAATTGGAAAAACTTGAATTGATCGAAGAACCGGTACAAAGCCGCCGCAAAATAAATTTACAGATTCCGCAACCGGCCCGGAATCCTTTAAAAGTAGCATTGTTGAAGAAGGTTGCTAAGCATTTTGGTGCTATTGAAGTATATAATGACCTGAACCTTGAGATTGAGAGAGGACAGAAAATCGGCTTGGTCGGGCACAATGGTGCAGGGAAATCCACTTTATTAAAATTACTTGCCGGGGCAGAAGCAATAACTGCCGGTAATCTTATTTACGGTAGTAATGTTGATGTAGCTTATTTTGCACAGCACCAATTGGAGGTGTTGGATCCAAATCTTTCTGTATTTGAGAATATTCAGAAGGTATCGAGCGGAAAGCAGGAATCTGAGATTCGCAGCTACCTTGGTAGTTTTCTATTTCCCGGAGACACAATCGAAAAATTGGTAAAAGTGCTTTCCGGCGGTGAAAGATCGCGCCTATCTTTAGCAAAAATGCTGATCAATCCTGCAAACCTCTTACTGCTCGACGAACCTACCAACCACTTAGACATGGTGTCGCGTGATGTTGTGGAGGCAGCGCTTAAACAGTTTTCAGGGACGATTGTTTGTATATCGCATGACCGGCATTTCCTGAACGAAATTACTAATATTACTTACGAGATTGGTAAGGGCAGGGTGACTGTTTATAACGGGAATTATGATTATTATCAATGGAAGAAGGGTGTGAGCGGGCGCGTGGTGGATGCCGTTGAGGAGAAAGCCAAAGGGCCGAGCAAGAAAAAGTCCGATTATAAGGAACGTAAAAAAATTGCTAACCGTATCAGAGTATTGGAAAGGAAAATAGCTGAAACTGAAGAAATTGCTGAAGGATATAAGAAGGAATTGGCTAGTCCGGCTATTGCAAGCGACTATGAAAAGATCCAAAAACTATTGAATCAGGTAAAGGAAACCGAAGAGCAATATTTTAAATATTTAGAGGAATTGGAAGAGCTGCAAGCAATTTAGATTGATAAATTTTTCTACCATAATATTTTAAATTCTTATGAAATAATATTATATTATTGCGTAATTATATGGATTAACACTGCTTCTTTAATGTTAAAATCTAAATTCAATGACCGTTCGACAGATTGGTGGATTTTTACACTACTTCCCATAATTTTGATTATTATAATTACAATATTATTTTATTGGCAGAGTAATAACACTAGTCTTTCATTATCTTTAATAACTAAACAATTATTTTCATATTGTATAGTTTTAAGTAGTACTGATATAGGATTAAGAAAAAATAGAGATGACTTATCAATAGGGTGGTCATTGTTAGTTGTTATTATTGGCACATTATTATTGGCATATAATTATATATATGATGATAATATTATTGAGTCTATTCCACAATTAGCACTGATTGTTATTATATCTATCATCATTAGCTATTTTTCAATATTTCTATACAATACTAATCCCGAAAGTAATTATATTGGTCCTGGTTCATTCTCAAAACAAAAAAAGGAAAGAGAAAAAAAATCAAGGCAAGAATTTGAACCTGATTTAGATAGTTAACATGAAAAAATTACCTTTTAATACTAATGATGCTATTAAAATAAAAGTATTAGCAGTGGAACAACCTCTAGGTCTATTTTTTATTGGTATAGCAAATGCACAAGATGTAGTACAAATCTGTTCTGCGAATGAAAGAAAACGAGATGAACAGGATGAACTAGAAAAGTATATAGGTATTCAAAGACCGTTAAGTGAAGATAGAGTTAGAGAAATTAAAAAATTCGTGGTGACAAGTGATGCCAGTTTTCCCAATTCAATTATTCTTTCTATTAACCCTGAATGCTACTTTTTACAGGGTGAACATATTTTTATAAAGAAAGATAAAAAATCTGCTAATATTATTGATGGGCAACACAGATTATCAGGTTTTAGTGAAAACTATTCTGGGAAATTTGATATAATAGTCACGCTTTTTCCTGAGCTTGAATTAGAAGAACAAAGCTATTTATTCTCCGTGATAAATACAAAAATGACAAGAATTAATCCATCATTAGCTCAAGACTTATATGAGTTTTCCACTATCGACACTCCTGAAAAGCTAGCACATGATATAATTAAAGTCCTAAACACTACAACAGGCAGTCCTTGGTTTGGAAAAGTAAAAATGTTGGGGAAGTCAGAAGGAAATCCACATGCAATATTGTCTCAAAGCACGTTTTCAAAAGAATTGGTTAATTTAATTTGCAGTAAAAAAGACTCATATACCATCAGGGATATATTGAAAAGAAATAAAAATAAACGAATTTCTTTAAAAAACTTCAAACAACAGACGCAGTCGCGTAATTATATATTTTGGAGTTATTTCATAGAGGGTGAGGATAAAATAATATATGATATAATTAAAAATTATTTTATTGCTGTACGAATGCATTATTCAAGTGAGTGGGAAAACACAGATTTAATTCTAACAAAAACTTCAGGATTTTCCGGTTTAATGAAGGTTCTAAAAGATTTAATTCGGCACATGGAAAATAACGATGAATTGCCCACTCAAGACAATTTTAGTGCTTATATAAAAAAAGCAAAGGAAAGTGGTGCGGTCAAGGAATTCACCTCTGATAATTATAATCCTGGGAAAATGGGAGAAAATTTAATTTATAATAATTTTATTGAAGGTATGAAAATATAGATGTCAACTAAATATGAGATCCCCACATTTCTTAAATGGGCAGGTGGAAAAAGAAATATCATACCTCAATTGGAAAAACATTTCCCCAAAAAAATTAATAGATACCATGAACCATTTTTAGGCGGTGGATCAGTTTTTTTCTATGTAAAGCAGAAATATAAACCAAAAACCTGTTATATATCTGATATTAATAAGGATCTTATTAATACATTTTTATACGTAAGAGATGCACCAAAGCAATTATTAAGGCATTTGAGAGTTTTTCAGAGAAACAATTCTGATACATTTTATTATGAAATTAGAGATGCATTTAATAGTAGCCAAATACGGCAGATTAGAAGAGCCGCTGCCTTTATTTATCTTAATAAGTTTGGGTATAACGGATTATATAGAGTTAACGCATTAAATAAATTCAATGTACCTTATGGTAATCGTAGTGGTATTGAGATTATAAATAAAGAATCATTGAACTTGGCTAGTATGCTTTTACAAAATGTCACTATCCGGCATCAATCATTTGAATCATCAAAAGGAGCTATAAAAAAAGGTGATTTCGTTTATTTAGATCCTTGTTATGATCCCTTAAAAAAGACAAGTTTCACTAAATATACTCCTAGCAAATTCTCAATTGAAGATAGAGAGAATTTAGAAAAATACATTAGGGAGATATCAAAAAAAGGCGCAACAGTGCTACTAAGTAATAATGATATTCCTGAAATCAGAACTCTCTATGCTGACTTTAAAATCAACGTAATAGAAGCGTATAGATCAATAGGAAGCCAAGGCTCCTATCGAGGTAAATTTCAAGAATTATTGATTTCTAATTAATACTTAAAATCCTCAATCGGCGGACAGGCACAGAACAAATTTCGGTCACCATAGGCATTGTCTACCCGACCTACCGATGGCCAAAACTTGCTATCCTTTAAATATGGTAACGGATAGGCGGCCTGCTCACGCGTGTACGGGTGAGTCCAGTCATCCGATACTACTTCCTGAGCAGTATGCGGAGCATTTTTCAAAACATTGTCTTCACTGTCAGCTTTGCCATTCTCAACATCCAATATTTCTTTCTTAATAGATATTAAAGCATCACAGAAACGGTCGAGCTCGGCTTTGGATTCACTCTCGGTCGGTTCGATCATCAAGGTACCCGCAACCGGGAAGGACATGGTCGGCGCATGGAAGCCGTAGTCCATCAATCGTTTGGCAACATCCTCATCGGTTATTCCGGATGTTTTGCGGAAGGGTCGCAGGTCAATTATGAACTCGTGCGCCACCCGCCCGTTCAATCCGTGGTAAAGGATCGGGAAATGGTCTTCCAATTTTTTCACCATGTAGTTGGCGTTTAATATCGCAATTTGCGATGCCAACGTTAGCCCCTCCGCACCCATCATGGATATGTAGGCCCAAGAAATTGGTAATATGTTGGCACTGCCCCACGGCGCTGCCGACACCGCCGATGTCCCCGTATCTGCAGTATGTACAACACTATGTTTGGGGAGGAAATCCTCCAAATGTTTGGCAACACAAATGGGACCCATTCCGGGACCGCCCCCGCCATGCGGTATGGCGAATGTTTTGTGTAAGTTGATATGAATAACATCCGCGCCAAAATCTGCCGGACGACACAACCCCACCATGGCATTTAGATTGGCACCGTCCATGTAAACTTGCCCGCCATGTTTGTGGATGATGTCGCAAACCTCTCCAATCTCTTCCTCAAATACACCATGTGTGGATGGATAGGTGACCATTAGAGCAGCCAAATTCGCGGAATTCTGTTCAGCCTTTTCTTTCAGATCAGCTACATGAATATTGCCATTATCGTCGCAGGCTACTACAATCACCTTCATTCCCGCCATAATTCCGCTTGCCGGATTAGTACCATGTGCCGAAGCCGGAATAAGACACACATTACGTTGCCCCTCACCCCTGTTTTGATGATATGCTCTGATCACCATTAAGCCGGTGTATTCGCCCTGTGCACCGGAATTAGGCTGCATTGATACGGCCGGCAATCCGGTTATTTCTGCCAAATATTCATTTAATTCACCGATCAATTGCCGATAGCCTTGAGTTTGTTCGATCGGGGCAAAGGGATGAATATTGGAAAATTCAGGCAAAGTTACCGGCATCATTTCGGCTGCGGCATTTAGTTTCATTGTACATGATCCAAGTGGTATCATACTTGTATTTAACGAAAGATCTTTTAATTCCAAACGATGCAAATAACGCATCATTTCCGTTTCGGAATGATAGGAGTTAAAAGTCGGGTGGGTCAAAAATTCGGATTTACGTTTTAGTTTTATATTGTAATTATAATTAGAGCTATCATCAATCTTTTCGGATTCTTTTTTACCAAAGATTTTCAGAATACTATCAATATTTTGAATTGTAGTTGTTTCATCGAGGCTAATACCGATTCCACCATCTTCAAAATATCTGAAATTGATATGGTTCGATTCCGCTAACTTTTTAATTTGATCTACGGTTAATCCGGTTGGTAAAATTTTGATAGTATCAAAATATTGTTCGGTTAAAACTTGATGGTCAAGTTCTTTGAATTTTGCAGCCAATAGATTTGTTTTCTCATTTATATCAGTTGCAATTTGTTTTAATCTTTCGGGGCCATGATAAACGGCATACATACCTGCCATAATTGCCAATAGGACTTGAGCGGTGCAAATATTGGAAGTTGCTTTTTCCCGGCGGATATGCTGTTCGCGGGTTTGGAGCGCCATGCGATAGGCTTTGTTACCATGTTTATCAACGGTTACTCCAATAACCCGCCCGGGCAATTTACGTGTAAATTTTTCATTTGCTGCAAAATAAGCGGCATGGGGACCGCCATAACCCATCGGCACGCCGAACCGCTGTGTATTTCCAACCGCTACGTCAGCGCCAAACTCACCGGGTGGCGTTAATAATAAAAGACTCATTATATCAGCCACAACTGCTATATAGGCACCGACCTGGTTGGCGGATTTACAAAATCCGGTATAATCATAGATTTCACCATCGGTTGCGGGGTATTGCAACAAAGTGCCAAATACAGTTTCATCAAAATCAAATGCTGTATGATCGCCAATCACCAATTCAATCCCGAAAGGTGAGGAACGGGTTTTTAGTACATCAATGGTTTGTGGATGACATAATTCCGACACAAAAAACTTATTTCGATCATCTTTTTTAACCTCGCGATAAAACATTGCCATCGCCTCAGCGGCAGCGGTTGCTTCATCAAGAAGCGAGGCATTTGCGAGTGGCAGTGCGGTTAAATCCGAAATCATCGTTTGAAAAACGAGCAAAGCCTCAAGTCTGCCCTGCGAAATCTCAGCTTGATAGGGTGTGTATTGCGTGTACCAACCGGGATTCTCCAAAATATTGCGTTGAATAACAGCCGGCACCTTTGTGCCGTAATATCCCATGCCTATAAAAGAAAGGAATAGCTCATTTTTTTCAGCGATAGCTCTGCTAATCTCGGCTAATTCATGTTCACTGATTTCCCTACTAATTGACAAGGGGTTGTGGCTTAAAATAGATTCAGGGATGGTTTCCCTTACCAAATCATTCAAGGAATCCAATCCTAATGATTCTAGCATATTATCAATGTCTTTCCGAGAGGGTCCAATGTGGCGCGGGATAAATGAATCGTTGTGTTTAGTCATAATTTGTATGTTCAGATTGTTGTTTTATTCTGTAAAATCAGAGCAGAATTTAGAACCACTTTTTGTTTCCGTAAATAAGATTAAGAACAATTAAACATTTGGAGAATCGAATGTATCGTATAATGATATTGGTTTTTTCTTTGGCGTTTGCCCAAGATATAAACTATGATGATTATTTCACCGATAAGACTTTAAGGTTTGATTATTATCATAGCGGCATAGCCGATGCAGAATATATTAGCTTGGATGAGTTACGAATAGAAAGAGAATGGCCGGGCAGTAAAGTGAATTTAATCGATGACCTCCATTATGGATTGTACCGCTTTGAGGTGGTTGATTCGGCAAGCGGGAATTTGATATATGCTTATCCTTTCGCCAGTATCTTTGGCGAATGGCAAACTACCGGAGAAGCATCCGAAGGTGTTTGGCGGACATTTCATGAATCACAAAGATTCCCGGAGCCTAAGAAGCCATTTACACTAATACTGAAGAAAAGGAACCCTGATGGTTCCTATGTGCAGATTTATGAATCCGACCAGAATCCACAGAGCCATTATATTAATAGATCGCCGGTGATGCAAAATCATAGAATATGGAAAATATTTGAAAACGGTTCAGCAGAAAACAAAGTTGATATTTTGGTTCTTGGTGATGGATACAGGGAAGACGATGCTAAACAGTTTAAAAAGAATGCCAAACATTTAATCAATGTACTATTTGAAACTGAACCGTTTAAATCGCGGAAATCGGATTTTAATGTTTGGGCGATTGATGTGTTTTCGGATGAAACCGGATTGAGCAATCCGCGGCAAAATATTTGGAAGAGATCATCTCTCGGACTAAGCTTCAATGCCTTTGATTCCGATCGTTATGTCTTAACCTATGATAATAAAAATTTGCGTGAGATTGCCGCTCAAGCACCTTATGATGCAATCTTTATAATTTTTAATGATCCGAAATATGGTGGTGGTGGGATCTATAATCTATGGTCAACGGTATCGGCGCTTTCAAGTGAGGCGGACTATGTGTTCGTTCATGAGTTTGGACATTCCTTTGCAAGCCTTGCCGATGAGTATTATACTTCAGATGTTGCTTATCAAGTTAGCCTGCCGGAATATGAACCGAATGATCCCAATGTAACAGCCTTGTTTGATCCAGAGAATCTTAAATGGAAGCATTTAGTTGAAGAGGGAACGCCAATCCCGACTTTTTGGGATCAAGCTGCCTATGATTCGATTGCAGTTGAATATCGTCAGCAACGCCGACAGTTGATCAAAGACGGCGCCGGTGTCTCGGAGATGGAAACCCTTACCCAAAAAATTGATGCTGTCCGCAAGTCGGTGATTAATGATAATAAGTACTATGGAAAAGTCGGCGCCTTTGAAGGTGGCGGTTATCTTGCTAAAGGAATATATAGACCCGAAATAGATTGCATTATGTTTTCACGTAATCGCGATGATTTTTGTAAGGTTTGCTCAGAAGCGATCGAAAAAATGATTGACTGGTATGTGAAGTAATTAAAATTCTTCCAATTTATCTAAGGCGATTTTACGTATATAAGCATAGTTTAAATTATTTAGAGCATTAAAATTAGCAGCTGAAAAATAATTTTCATAGGCTGCTTCAAAGTCGCCCAAATTTTCGTAAGCTGAGCCAATCAGGTAAACGATTACCGGATTCTCAAGATTAGCCTGATTGTATTCGTAGATCGCATCAGCGTAATTGTGCTCCAACATATTTATATGACCTCCAAGAACATGGACATTGCGGATTTCGTTTAAGTTCAAGGCTTGCGGTGCGGAAGAGATATATTTTTCTTTATACTTCTTAAGGGTTTCCAAATCCTCTTTTAAGTAGGCTAACCATCCGGTGTCAACAAAAAGTTGTCTTCTAAGATAATATTTTAAATCCTGACTAATATCTGACCTCTCAAAATATTCGAGCGATTTTTCAAAATATTTCAGGGACTTATTGTTGTAGCCTTGCATTAAATAAAGTGTGCCCAAGCTGTTCAGTTCATTGCCCAGTGATAAATTGTCTTCAATCTCTTTGGAGATTGAGATGTTGTTTTCAATAAATCCGATGGCTTGGTCAAAATCTCGGCGGTCAACATTTACTACCGACTTTGCAAAATTCATTTGCTGTAGAATGCCGGGATCGTTGGTTGCCTCTCTGATCGTTTCGAGTTCATCGCAGGCTGCGTCATGTTCTTCCATTAGAGTTAAATTGGTGGCGATACCAATTTTGGAGGCAAAGAATTTGGGTTGTATTTCAAGTGCCTTGCGATAGTATTCTATAGATTTGGCAAATTCACCTTTTTTCAGTAATAGCTCGGCATAAGAATCGTAAGGATTGGGATCTTCACTAATTATTTCGATATATTTTAACAAATATTTTTCAGCTTCATCATAATCACCAATTTGGCGGTAGGAATATCCTAACATATTATAAGGTTGTGTAAGCGCGGGATTCAGTTCAAGCGAACGTTTTAGATATTTAATCGCCGATTTATACTTTGCTAAGCCGTATTGAAAATTGCCGTAAATACGATGAGTATTAGCATCGTTTGGATACCTATCAAGAAGTGTCAGTAAATAATCATTTTGTTTTTCTAACTCACCGTTAAAGCCCGCCTCAGTGGCCAAAATGATCAGAGCTTCGCCTTCTGATATGAGAGCAATCAACGATTTGGCTTTGTTCAGATACTTGAAAGCCAATTTAGGGGTGGTTTGTACAAGCGCTAATTGAACGTAAGCCATAGCAAATTCAGGGTCTTCACCGATCGCTTTTGAATAGTAATAAAGTGCCTCCTGACCACGAATGTTTTGGGCGAGTTCAAGACCCTCTTTATAATATTCAAGCGCTTCGTCAGAAGCTGTAGTTATAGGAATTGTGTTATTATTATTGCTGCAGCTCATTAGACTAAGCATAATGACCGCTGAAAGCAAATATGCTATGAAAACCTTATTCATATCGTTTGGACACTAAATATTTTGTTTGATTAGACAATCATAATTTATAATAGTTGTCGGTCTAAAGAAAGCGACAGTAGCCAAGGCGCGTGTTTACTCAATTTTAGGATACTTGCTATATTTTGAAACCAATTAAACGCTGTATAACCCATTTTGACTATGTTTAGAATTGCGCACCAGGAGGAATAATGAATTTATCTTATTTTGATGCAGTTACCTTTACCCTATTAATAATCACTGTGGTCAGTATCTCTTTGTATGCCTCGCGCCGTGAACGCGATACCAAGGATTACTTTTTGGCCGGTAGAAACTTAACTTGGTGGTTGATCGGATTCTCATTGATTGCTTCAAATATATCAACGGAACATTTTGTCGGGATGGCGGGAGCTGGCTATGGAACTGAGGGCTTGGCTATTGCCAGTTATGAATGGTTCGCGGCTGTGACATTGGTAATTATTGCTATGTTTTTACTGCCATTGTATCTAAGACTTGGAATTTATACCATGCCCGAGTTCTTGGAACATCGCTATGGTTCTCAAGCGCGTACCTTAATGGCAATATATATGATGATAGCCTATGTTGGTGTCGCCATTGCGGCAGTCCTTTACTCTGGAGCCCTAGGATTACAGACAATATTTGGAATTGATTTGAAATTGGGTATATGGCTGATCGGAATACTTGCGGGTATATATACAATTTACGGTGGATTGAAAGCTGTGGTTTGGTCAGATCTTATTCAAGGCGGAGCGTTATTACTCGGCGGTACCTTAGTAATGATATTGGGATTTAAAGCAGTTGGTGGTGTAGAGCAATTTTTAATGACCAATCAAGATAAGCTGCATACCGTTTTACCGGCCGATCATCCTGAGATTCCCTGGACCGCCCTACTGTTTGGAATGTGGATACCCCATTTTTTCTATTGGGGCTTCAACCAATTTATTACACAGAGAACGCTCGGGGCTCGCTCACTAAAACACGGTCAAAATGGTATTATCTTTGCAGCTTTCATTAAATTGATCATTCCTTTTATAATTGTATTTCCCGGTATAATGACTTTCCAATTATTCCGTGATCAAATTGCAAGCGGCGACCAAGCCTACGCGGTATTGATTACCGAATTGTTGCCATCGGGCTTGCGTGGAATTATGTTTGCTGCCTTGTTTGGAGCTGTGATGAGCAGTTTGGACTCAATGCTGAATTCTGCTTCAACAATCTTCACAATGGATATTTATAAAAAATATGTGAAGACAACAGTGTCACCTGAGAAAACGGTACTTGTCGGCCGAATTGCCACGGGGGTTTTTGTGATTATCGGCTGTTTGCTCGCACCTCTCCCGGCTCAGTTTTCCGGTGTATTTAAATATATTCAGTTGATTTGGGGTTTTCTTTCGCCCGGTATTGTAGCGGTATTTTTATTTGGTCTGATTTTGAGAAGAGCTCCGCAATCCGCCGCAGCTGCAGCAATGATTTTAGGAGTGCCGGTTTATGGATTTTTCTTGTGGAAATTACCGGATGTAGCGTTTCTGAATCACATGGCCTTTACATTTATAATATTAACAATTGTAATTCTTTTTATAACGGTTTTGAAACCATTACCGGAAAAATTCCGATTCCAACATGATTCAATTCAATTGGAAGGTAGTAAATTAGCCAAGATAGGTGGTGTACTAGTCGTTTTCTTAACAGTCTTATTATACATTTATTTTTGGTAGTTTTGAATGATGAAGAGAATAATAACGGTATTAATAGTATTAAATTTTTGCATTCCGGTAAACCTACCGGGTCAAAACTTATCAGTCAAGTCTCCTAGTGAAGATGTTTTAGTAGAATTTTTTCTTAATGACAAAGGGCAGCCCGGCTATAAGGTCTATTTCAAGGAAAAATTGATTATTGATGAATCATATTTCGGATTTGATTTTAGAGACGCTAAACCATTGAAGAATAATTTTTCGATAAGCCGATATGGTGAGAACAGTTTTTCCGAAACTTGGGAAACCATATTGGGAGAACAGCGCTATGTTGATAATAATTATAATGAACTAAAAATAGAACTAATTGAGGGAACGGTGTTACAGCGCAGAATGGAAATTGTATTTAAAGTATATGATGATGGATTAGGATTTAGATTTAAGTTTCCGGAACAGGAAAACTTGAATGATGTTGTAATTTTGGATGAAAACACAGAATTCAATCTAACCGGCGATCATATTACCTGGTGGATTCCTGGAGATTGGGATATCTATGAGCATCTATACAACACGACAACAATTAGCGCAATTGATGCCATTTCAAAACGCGATCATCCTTCCTTAGCGCAGACTTACATACCGTACAATGCGGTAAATACACCGGTAACTATGAAAACTGAAAATGATATATATTTAAGTTTCCATGAAGCAAATCTGACCAATTATTCCGGTATGACCTTAAAGGTAGATACAGAAAATTATATATTAACAAGTGAATTGGTTGGTTCAGTCGATGATTCAAAAGTTAAGATCAGCACTCCCTTTGTAACACCTTGGCGAACAATTCAAATTGCGGAAAATGCCGGCGATCTGATTGAATCCAATCTGATTGTTAATCTAAACGAACCTAATAAGTTAAAAAATACAAATTGGATCAAACCAATGAAATATGTGGGTATTTGGTGGGAAATGCATATTGGGAAAAGCACTTGGGATATGGATAGTGGAAGGCACGGCGCAACGACGGAGAATGCCAAATATTATATTGATTTTGCGGCAAGTAACAGCATTGATGCTGTGTTGGTTGAAGGCTGGAATACCGGCTGGGAACGCTGGTTCGGGTTTGATGATCGTGAAGGAATTTTTGATTTTGTTACTCCGTATCAAGATTATGATTTGTTTGAAGTGGCAAATTATGCATCAAAAAATGATATTGAAATTATAATGCACCATGAGACATCCTCGGCACCGCGTACATATGAGCAACAATTAGATACAGCATTTACTTTATGTCGTGAATTGGGGATTAACGCAGTAAAAACTGGATATGTTCAAGAAATCATACCGAAGGGTGAATACCATCATGGACAATGGATGGTTAATCATTATCGAAAGGTGTTGGAAACCGCCGCCGAATATAAAATAATGGTTAACGCCCATGAACCAATTAAAGGCACGGGTATAAGGAGGACCTACCCCAATATGATCGCGCGCGAGGGTCTGCGCGGTCAGGAATTTAACGCGTGGTCGGAGGGAGGGAATCCACCGGAGCATTTGACTATTGTGCCGTTCACCCGCATGCTCGCCGGTCCGATAGATTTTACACCGGGTATTTTCGATATCAAACTGAGCGATTTTAAACCGGACAATCAAATCAATACTACTTTAACGCATCAATTAGCGCTGTATGTCGTTATTTATTCCCCGATGCAAATGGCTGCCGATCTACCGGAGAATTATATTGGTCAGCAGGCTTTTCAGTTCATCCGCGATGTCGGTTTGAATTGGGAAGAATCCCGCGTTTTAGATGGGGAAATAGGCGACTTTGTGATTATCGCTCGGAAAGAGCGCGCTACAGATAATTGGTTTATCGGCGCAGTGACTGATGAGCATAGCAGACCAATTAGCATCAATTTGGATTTCCTTAATAACGATTTGAGTTACACAGCCAAGACTTACGTTGATGCTGAGGATGCCCATTGGGATAACAATCCAACTGTATTTGATATTTATGACAAAATTGTTAATAAGAACGATGTTATAAATTTTCAATTGAAAGAGGGTGGTGGGGCGGCAATCAGTATAATTTCAAATAAATAATAAATTTACTGTTGCTTTGATAGTGGAAAGATTTGAAACTTTAACGCAACAATGACTCGATTAAAGATACCATTCACTTCATTTAATTGGAACCACTGGTCTTGGTGGCCCCAACGGGCCATATAATCTTTCTTAATCCCCGTTAGGGGCATTAAACCACATAGCTTTACAAATAATCTAAATAACTAATAAATAATTAAGGATGATTATGTCTAAGACAAGAATTACATTAAATGAAAATGATATACCAAAACAATGGTATAATATCGCGGCTGATATTGAAGGAGAATTTGCCGCCCCGCTTCATCCGGGTACAAAAGAACCAATTAAGCCGGAGGATTTAGAGCCATTATTTCCTATGGAGCTGATCCTACAAGAGGTAAGCCAAGACAGATATATTGAAATACCCAATGAGGTGCTAAGTATCTATAAAACTTTCAGACCTTCGCCCTTAATCAGAGCAAGTCGGCTTGAAAAAGAGTTAAAAACCCCTGCCAAAATATTTTATAAATATGAAGGCGTTAGTCCAACCGGCAGCCATAAGCCGAATACGGCCATACCGCAGGTTTACTATAACAAAAAAGAAGGTGTTGAAAAAATAACAACTGAGACCGGTGCAGGACAATGGGGATCAGCAATAGCTTTTTCCGGCGCTATGTTTGGTGTCAAGACTAAAGTTTATATGGTGAAAATAAGTTATGATCAGAAACCGTATCGTAAAGCATTGATTGAAAGCTATGGATCAGAGATTGTTGCGAGCCCCAGTAGACAAACAAATTCCGGCAAAATAATGTTGGAAAAAGACCCTGATTCTCCCGGCAGCCTTGGTCTTGCAATTTCTGAGGCTGTTGAGGAAGCAGTTAACAATAAAGGTACTAAATATTCATTAGGTTCGGTACTTAATCATGTTTTGCTTCACCAAACTATAATCGGGCAAGAAGCAATCAGGCAAATGGAAATTGCTGAGGAATATCCGGATATAATCATCGGCTGTGTTGGCGGTGGTTCTAATTTTGCCGGTTTAGCCTTTCCGTATATTATAGATAAAATTAATGGTAAAGATATCGACTTTTTGGCTGTTGAACCGGCTTCTTGCCCGACCTTAACAAAAGGCAATTACGAATATGATTTTGGCGATACTGCAAAGTTAGCGCCCTCGATATTAATGTACACATTAGGACATGAATTCATACCACCTGCTATCCATGCCGGTGGTTTACGATATCATGGTAGTGCGCCGCAATTGGCGTATTTGGTCAAAAATGGAATTGTCAGAGCAGAAGCGTACCCCCAAACTGAAGTATTTAATTCAGCGGTGACTTTTCTAAGGGCGGAAGGAATCATACCGGCTCCAGAATCAAGCCACGCAATTCATGCCGTGATCAAGCAAGCGATACAGGCGAAAGAAGAAGCTAAAGAGAAAACAATCTTATTTAATCTGTCAGGTCATGGATATTTTGATATGTCGGCATATTCAAGTTATTTGAATGGAGAACTGGTTAATCCAAATAACGGATAAATAATGAAACAAATATCTATCTCAAAATTGTTTGTTAAAAATCAGTAGTTTGATATTATAGAGGAAGTTTGGAGGGATAGTGGATAAAAATCTGCTCTCCTCTCCTTTAAAAAATCTAGCAGAATAGTTTTAATTAAATAAGTTATTAATATCTAATACTCTTCTAATAAAAATTTAATAATTTAACGCGCTTAAAATGCGAGGTAATTAATGCGTTATCAAAAACTGAAGGAGTATATCAATAAGAGAAAGCGCATTAATCAAATTCACCAATTAGTAATTATTAAATCCATCCTCAATAATTCCGGCTTGGCATCGGAACAAGATCTTGCGAAAGAATTGCTATTCAGCAATGAAAGTCTGGTAAATGACTACTCAAAAATCGTAAGAAGTACGACCAATAAAATATTAAAAAAACACGATATCGTTACATATAACAAAAAAACTCAGGAATACCGGATTAAGAGCATAGAGTTTTATTCAAATAAACAGATCCAAAATCTTATTGAGATTTGTGATACTAAGATCCATTCCATAAAGAATTCGTATCTTAGCGCTTAGCGACAGATTACTATTTTTATGGTATCTTAAAAAGATTCGAGAGTAACACTTCTATCAAATAAATAAGTTGGCTGAATGCTGAAAGTATCGTTAAACAGATATATCAACGCTACGATATATATTGCAAAAATCAATACTATCAGGAATTGAGCTTTGGACATTTTTTGGATTTCCTGCTGGTCTTTCACATCACAAATCTCACCTGGACAGTATTGTGCCTTGTCTTTGTAAAACCAACGATAGAAGATACATCCGATACAGATTCCGAATACGGACTCAAAGAATAAAAATATTAAACAGATAAAACAGATTATTCCGGTTATCGGACTGAATGAATTTACAATGTTTATCAAAACGAACATGGTTGTCGCTAAAACGATACCGATTATCCAGGCAAATTTCTTCTGCTGTGCACCAACATATTCCGGTACTTGATTCTTCACAAAAAATCGTCCGATAATTAACGTTGGTGCGTATTTGGGATTAATAAAAACTCTAATCAAGAAATCCGTCAAAAATATGACGACGGCATATTTTAATAAAGTAAAATCACCGGCAGCGGCTAATTGAATTGATATAAACATGAATAGAAATAGAATTCCGGCCGCAGCCCTGACTTCACGTTCATTCAGAACAGGTATATTATATTTCTCGACATTTTCTCCGAATTGAATTATCTTTTTCACTTTATCTCCTTTTAAATATTATTGGAATGGTTTACCGAATTTACAATTTATTTTTTATCATCGAGATCATAAGAAAACACCTCTGCAACGGATGAATCAAAAACAAGTGCAATTCGAAAGGCCAATTCAAGTGACGGAGAATATTTGGCCTTTTCGATTGCAACTATTGTTTGTCGTGTTACCCCAACCTGTTCAGCCAATTCCTGCTGGGTCATTTCATCGTTATAGAATCGTAACTTTCTGATATTATTACTAACCCGACATTTACCCATTTTAGATACCTTTCCTATAAAGGATCATTCTTGATAGATCGCCGATGATCTGAGCTATAAGACCGAATAAGATAAATAATGAAAACATTATAATAGGCGGCTGACCGATCACAAATGTCAGCATTGCCAGAAAACCGCCAATTGATGAAATCAGATACGCGATTTTAGTGCCTTTAAGATCAATTAGCTCATCGCGTTCATCTTTGATATCTTCTATTTTCGGTTCTTGCTCACCGGTTTTAATAACTTGGATTATAGTCGAAATAATATGTGTCAATATCGAAGCAATGATCGTAAAGATGATTGAAAGAACAATTATTAATCCCCATAAGCGAAAAACGCTTACTGGTTCTAACATCCCGTCTTGGAATATTTGTAATAGACGGATTACATATATTAGCAATATCAGGGTAAAACTTCCTAATGACACTGCTATGTTTTTTTCTTGAAATGACATATTTAACTCCTTTTGTTAGTTAGTGTTTATTTATTGTAAAATATTATATTCAAAATGTAAAAAATATATTTCATAATGTCAAATATTTTTTACATCAAATTAATTATTCAGATTTGGGAAAACTATTGTTCAACTAATTTATAAGAAATAGCTCGTAGGTTCCATTGTGGAATGGAACCATTTAAAATAGAATTGTCTAGCTGCTACAATAAAGCCAATGATTTATTTGTGCAGCAACTTTTAGTGTTTGGATCGGATATATATCTATGTAAAGATTATTTGAGCGCCGGCTGATTTTTCGTAAAACTCACCGACTGTCATAATACCTTTAACCTGAGGTACAAAATCATCTATGGTTAATTTGAACATATCAACTGTCATTTTACAGGCATATATTTCTACACCGGCATCATCGCACATTTCCAGAAACTCATCAACGGGCGGTACATCCAATTTTTCCATCTCATTTTTCATCAACCATGTAGCAAAGTTAGATACCCCTGGTATTGCACCGATTAAAGTCGGGAAAGGCATCGTAATCGGCATTTTCAACATCGGCATGGCCAAGTTTAGTGCGGCATTGCCAACGGTAGCTACTTTTAGATTTTTGTGCGTTTTTTTAACAATGGCATTTAGGCCGAAAAAGGTAAAGAAAATTGACGCCTCAATGCCTTCCATGCGAGCGCCGTTTGCCATAATCAAGGACGGATAAACCTCATCCAAGCCACCCTTTGAACAAACTAAAGACACTCTTTTGATTGGTTCATTTTCACTCATATCAAACTCCTGTAATTAAACACAGCCCTGTGGTTTTGGAATACCGGCAATTAGCGCCGCTTTTTTAGCGGGACCGCCGGGGAACAACTGATACAGTTCTTTGGTATTAACGCCACTTTGTTTATTTAGTTTTCGTATTGAAGGACCGGTGCCGTTTTCTTCATATTCTTTGCGCATAAAATCAATCACAATGTAGTGGCGATCAGTCAACTCATCAATTCCTTCTTCTTTTGCGAAAGCCTCGGCAATTGCTTTAGTCCAGGCTGTGTGGTCGGTCATATACCCATTTTCATCAATTTCGACTGTTACGCCGGCAATTTCTCTTGTTGCCATTTTATTCTCCTCTATTTTGAGATTCTTGTTCTTCGGTAATTTTCTTTAAAAAGGTAATAATAAATCCAATTCCCTTTTTCATTTCCGGAGTATTCAATTCACGCATTACTTTCCAAATCGAGTACTCCGGGGTGTCTTTTGGATCAAGATTTTGATAAATATTTACAGCATTATTGATTGCTATAAGCATATCGGGCTGTGTTAATCTCTTTATCGTTTCAAGGATGGTTACCACATTATCTCCTAATAGTCTAACATCCTCAACGGTAAAGTGACCGACTACATTATCAGCAGCATTTAGTAATTCCTTCATAAATTGGAAGTAACCCTTCCGGTCCATTTCATCCAATTTTTCAAGGGCATCGTTAAATAATTCTTTGCCTACCGGTTTTGCATCTTCAAAGAAATCCAAGCCGCTTTCAAATTTTGTCATTAACATAGTAATATTGTTTGTATTACGTACAATTTTCTTTAAAAGATGCAAAAAGTCGCCGGTTTGGACAAAAGGTGCAATATCATCTAATTCTTCAATTGCCGTATTAAAGATGTCTTTGGCGATTAAGGTAATATCCTCTTTTAGCTCATTTAACTCTGCGCGTTGACGACGAACGACAGCCAATTCCTCGGTAATAAGGTCTAATTTTTTATCAATGGCTTGTAATTGTTGCGTAATGATCTGATCAGACATTTTATTTTCTCTTGCCGGCCATTAACATTTGAGATTCAATGGGCAATTCTGCGCCGCGTAACAACAGATTCCAATACATCCACCGGAACATAATTTTTCCGTAATGATTCATTTTTGTTTCTTCAAGTAATGAGAATGGACCAACTCCCGGCAGAGGATATTTGCCGGGCAAGGGTTCGGTATCGTAATTGAAATCAATTAAAATACCTTTGCCAAATCCGGACTCAATGTAGCAATTGGCATGACCATCAAACTTTGCTCGCATCGGTCGGCCGTCAATTACACTCAAGAAATTTTCTAATAATACATCGGCTTCAAAATGTGCAACCGATCCAGCTTTGGAACTTGGCAAGTCGGTGGCATCGCCGATAACGAATATATTTTCAAATTCTTTTGATTGCAGAGTATGTTTATCAGTGGGAATAAAATTTAATTCATCACCCATCCCCGATCTTTCAATTGCTTCATCGCCCATGTTAGTCGGGATCGTAACCAATAGGTCATAGGGAACTTCTTGTTCATCCCATGAAATGATCTTGTTGTTTTTATGATCAACTCTTCCTGTGCTAAAATCCGGTATCAGTTTGATATTTTTTTTACTTAAAAAATCGCCGAAAACTTTTGAGGCGCGCGGTTTGGTAAAGGCTCCATCCAAAGGTGTTACAAAGGAAATTTCAACTTTATCACGAATACCTTGCTCGGTGAACCACCAATCGGCTAAAAATACAAATTCTAAAGGCGCAACCGGACATTTTATCGGCATTTCGGTTATGTTTAATACCATTTTGCCACCTTCCCAATATTTGAGAAAATGGGCTAATCCCAAAGCGCCCTCGATAGTATAAAAATCAAATATATTTTTGTACCAATCATCCTCGTTCAATCCTTCGGTTTCACTGGGATTGATTTTGCAGCCCGTTGCGACTATCAAGTAATCATAGTTAAGAATTTTTTTGCTTTTTAATATTACTTGATTTTTCTTAGGCTCTATTTTATCAATCGAATCAAGCATTACATCCACGCCCGATGGAAAGAAATCACGTTTAGGCTTGATCACATCATTTTTATTATAAACACCGAAAGGGATAAAAAGAAATCCGGGTTGGTAATAGTGAGTTTCATATTGATCAACAATTGTAATATTCCATTCTTCCTTGCTTAACACCGGTTCAAGTTTGTTCAGCATCATGGTTCCTGCCGTTCCGGCGCCTAGTATAACTAATTTTTTCATTATTATTGACTACCTTGATTTAGAGTGATTTTTTTTATAATTGATTTTAGATCGCTGCATTCCTCTTGTAGTTTATATACATCGCATTCGCGACAGTCAATTTCTTGACAAGTTGGCCCTTTAACAGTAACCTGCCAACAGGGTTCGGTCAGACTTGTATAGGCATCGCATTGTTCTCTATCTTCCATCGGACAGGGCTTGATTAACCAACAAGGCACGGAAGCCAACAATGCCTTAATACCAGCAACATTTAATCCCTGATTGTCCAAATTTTTTCGAATACACTTAATGCGTTGAATATCAACTTTTGAATATAGCCTACGGTTGGTGGGTGTTTTGTAAGGAATGATCAAGCCGAGATCTACATATTGGCGCAAGGCGTAAACCGAAGTTCCGGTGAGTTCAGCAGCAACCCGCAACGGGTAAAGCGGAGCTGTTGGATCGTCAATCGAATTCTTTTCCATTGTCAATGTTCTGTATTATGTATAGCATAAATTCTGTATTCGCCACAACAGAATATAATTATTATATAAACACTAAACAAGATAAAAAGGTCTTTTGATTTTATTGTCTATAATTTGAATGGATTTGTCATATACTCTAAGCAGTTTATAAAAATAAAACTTCGCCAGTAAACGAGGTTTTGGAAAAGTGTTCAGAGGGATTTTCCGCTATTACTCAATCAAGAAAACTCTGATTGTCTCCAGGGAGTTTGCATCCCTGATAAACTAATCTATATCAATATGGATTGTCTCTCGCGATTTACTGATAGTTTAGTGACATCAGGTCGTGCATAGTGCCCAACGGGATCAAAGTTTTGTCGTTCTTCATAAACCCTGTTTATATCAATTGTTTCAATAATTAATTTTTCCTTCCCGATAAATGGTTTGACAACCCAATTACCATCGGGGGCAGCGATACAAGAACCGCCATCTGCAAGAATATCGGGGCAATTTTTTAATATTTTTTCGATATGGGGCGTATCTTTTGGAAAGTCATTAATTGTCATTAAACCCGACACAGATACCACAAATGACCTTGATTCCTTCGAAATATATCGGGTTATATCTTCAGTATTCCTTTTTGAGCCGGGCCATACCGCAATATGCAGATTTTCACCTAATCCATACAGTGAAGTTCTAACTAACGGCATCCAGTTTTCCCAGCAATTAAGACCACCGACATTAAAAGAATTTAACTTATGAACCTGTAATCCATTGCCATCGCCCGGTGACCAAACAAGTCTCTCTTCATAGGTGGGTTGTAGTTTGCGATGAACCGATTTTATTGCTCCATTTTGATCTATATATACTAATGAACAATATAAACTATGGCTACCTCGATTTTCAGCTCGTTCAATAATTCCAATATAGATAGCCATTTTATTGTCTTTTGCTATCTTGCACAGGTCATCAAGATCGCCTAATTCTATTTGAACGGCATTTTTAACATAGTGAGCAAAGATTTCCTTTTGTACCGACGAATTAAATTCCGCGCCATTGGTTAATGATACCCAAAATGGATAACCGGGTAATATTCCCTCACCAAATACTACAAGATCGCATTTTTCCCTGCCAGCTTGAGATAAATAAGTTTTGATTTTTTCAATTGTTGATTTTTTATTTAGCCATACCGGTGAAATCTGAGCTAATCCGATTTTCATTAAATTTGAATGGTTCATTTTTTTTTGATCCTAACTTAATATGTTAAGTTAAATAGCCTCGGGGTTAAAAATTAAGCATTCCATTTTGTGCCGAGAGAATAAGCCTTTTCCTTAAAACGCTAATAATTATCATATATCGTAACATATTTATTGAAATTATCTCCATTCACAATATTCTGATCAGTAAACACAACTGCGCCAATAATGGAGAGTGAGTAACGATTATCGCAAGCGAGGATCTTGTCCATATCGGGTCCGAAATCATTATTATATATTCTATATCCGCCGCCATCAGAAACGGTTGAAACAGGTACTCCGCGGATTAGAATATGAGCCTCATTATTTCCTAAGAACAGATTATGATGTATTTTAATCCAATCTCCCGCTTGTCCATGATCCCACAAAAAACTAATAATCAAACAGGAGCCGTAAGATTCGTTTCCATGAACATCAAAATGTGCTTCTTCATCTTCAGTGTTTTCTAAAATTATGTTATAGGAAGCTTCGTATCTAACGCCTAAAAAATCGTTGCCTCTACTGTCTTTATGATCTCGACTAGTAATGTGATGTCTATTATTTTTAAATTTATTTTTATTGATATAAACTTCGCTATTCCTGTTAATTACAATTCCATATCCGTACGGGGATTGCTGATTGTCATGAATATAATTTGAACTTATATACCCTTTCTTATATGTGGAGGATTCATTTTCGCCAAATTTTATTGCGTAATTGGTAAATCCTGAGACTTCACAATTCCTTATTTTTATGTTGTTTTTGTTTCTTGCACTTATTCCCTTAGAATCATGACTATTATTACCAATTAACCTAATGCCCCAAATTTCAGAATCATCGCCCATTTCAAAAAATGCACCTGATGGCATGGTTCCGTCGGCATATAATATTTTTCCATTAGATCCGTAATCACTTCCTTGGCCATTAATAATAACACCTTTTCCTAAATAATAGTTTGTAGAGGTAGTCAAAGTTATATCATTTTCTATGATGATATAGGTATTGTCAATTTGTATTGCGGCTCTCAATTCCGGTTCGGTTTTAACGATTACTGTGCTAGTTATTGTATTTGGTAGCGTAATATCCTCGGAGTTATCTACAACGATATTGATTGGATTTGTTTCCGACATATTCATATTAGTATCATAGCCACGAACGGTTACGGCGTAAGTTTTATTCTCATAACCAATCGTATTCCATTCCAGTTCATAAGGTTCGATTGCATCGGAAATACCGGAGTATCCACCATCTAACCACAATTCTACTTTCTCAACAGCGTCACTATCGGTTGCAGTAACTGAAATAATCACTGATTCGTTAACAATATCATTTTCTGCTATTGTTGATATGATAATCATTGGACCTTCATTATCTACTTTGATATTTATTGGAGCTGTCTCGGATATATTCTGATTAATATCGTAGGCACGGATGGTTAAAGCGTAATTTTTGTTCTCGTAACCGATAGTATTCCATTCTAGTTCATAAGGTTCGATTGCATCGGAAATACCGGAGTATCCACCATCTAACCATAATTCTACTTTTTCCACAGCTTCATTGTCGGTTGCGGCAACCGATATGACCACCGTTCCATAGACAGTTTCATTTTCTTCTAATGTTAAAATTGTTACCGCCGGCGCCTCAGTATCTTGCTTTTCACAGGTAATGAGAAAACACACTATAATATGGATTGGAATAAATGCCTTAAGTTTTCTCATTTCAATAAAATTTCTCTTTTGGGCAACATACTAATTAGCAAACAATTTAGATTAATGGAGCTCTAACCTTGAATGGTAGCGTTACAAAGCCGCTCTATTATTGTAAGGAATTTATATTAGCAACTTCGCGTCCAAATAATCTACATCTATAATATAATATTATTTGAGCTATTGGAGTAAGCTTTATAAAACAAAAACCCCGTTGGGAAACTAGGGTTTAGAGAGGAGTGACTCCGGAGTCCCGACAGGTCGGGAAACGCTCGACCAATGACTTAAAAAGCCACAGTTTTGGGGGGATAAAGTTTGCGTACAATACCCTGTATGTGTTTATTAGCCAGTAAAACATAATTATGTTATTCTAACTTAGAGCTAATCATATTCTAATTTGTGTAATATTATAAAAAAATTCTATACTGAATCATAAATTATAGATAAAATATTATGAATTACTTAAAAGTGTCCTCGTTGTTATCATTTGTCCTATTATCGAATATTTTTATTTACTCGCAAACATTGCAATCTTTAGAACTTATTAATGGGTATAATGAGTTTTCAATTGTGGTTCAAAATAATACTAATATTGCCTTTGATTCGGTCTATGTTGTAACTGAACCTGACAATCTCCCTGAAATTGTTAAGAGTTTGTATTGTACAAACAGTATCAATAGTTCGGCAGGTAAAAGGAGTTCATCAAATATAGGGATTTCTATTTATGTTGATAATTTACAGGATGATTTAATCTACACTATACCTCTTGTGTTAAAGGATCGAAATAATAATAAATGGAATTACTCTATTGATGCAATATTGGAAAATGACGATGCAAAAAAGAATAGGTTATTAAAAAATTATCCCAATCCATTCAATGCCAGTACTGATATTGGATTTGAATTAACGAATAAAAATGAAATTAACACAAAACTAGTTATTTATAACTTAGTTGGTAAAAAAATATTCACACTTATTGATCAAGATTTATCGGAAGGTTTTTACAATTACACATGGCAAGGCTTTGATAATAATGGTAAAACAGTCTCTAGTGGAACATATATATATAAATTAACATCAGGTTCCTTTAGTCAGACTAAGAAGATGATATTGTTGAAGTAGAGGAGTAATAGCAGTGAAAAACTTAAATAAGATGTTGGTATTTTCAGTGATTAGGGTAATGTGTTTGGTTATTATTATAAGCACGGTTGCTTTCTCTCAAGAACAACAGGAAATATTATTATCTATTAATAGTGTGAATACTTCAGGTAAGTTGAATTATTTTAATAACGGTGAAAGTTTGCGTTCGCAAAACAAATTTTCCTCGGCAATTGAAGAATATAAAAAGGTATTGGGACCAGGGGAGCTATGTGGTAAAGAAGCTAATGCACACTATAATATTGCATTGTGTTATTCTTGGTTAGGCAAAGTGGACATTGCGGAAAGATGGTACAATGATACAATTAATTTATATTCTGAAAATACTGAAATTGTAGCATATTCAAAATTTGGCATTGCCTGGGTAAAGACTAAAAAACAAGAGTTTGAAACAGCGATAGACTTATATAATCGACTTATTAGTAAAAAATCAAATTCTGATGAAGAATTATACTCGGTTGCAATGTTTCAAATTGGCAAAATATATTTAATATTTCTAAAGGAACCTGAAAAGGCCAAGCAATTATTTAATGAGATATTATCAAAATATCCAAATGCAAATATTATAGAACATCCATACTTTGAAATTATTAAAAACTGAACTGGAGGTATAAAATTTGATTAACAAAAATATTATTCTGATAACTATGATTCTTTTATTGATTGGTAGTATATCTGGTGCAGACTTGCCACCTATAATTGACTTATATTATATAAAATTTAATTATACAAGTGGAACAACCAATGATGCGATTGATATTAGAATAAACAACTCAACCGATATTTCAGTACCTGAGTGGTATCCTAGTTATAGTAGAAATGAAAAAATAGCTTATAAAAAAAGTCAATCAAACCGGAAAATTAAAGCAAAGTTTTATGTTTATAATGGTCCCATTAATAATATGAAGGTATATGCAAATCATAGTGGTGGATGGGGTAATATCAATGAAGGGACTGTAACTTTTAATGGATCGGCATATTCTAGTGAAGCATTATTAACATTTAGTGGTACCACTCCTTCAAGCGTAGGTAAAAGATATTTAGCATTAATTTGGTATATCACTGAAATAGACGGAGAACCGATAGCTGATACATACATACACGACTCCGGTTTTCATGCCTATTATACACTGTTAGATGATCCGGTTAGTCCAATGCAAGAACCGTGGACACAAGTTTTGGACTATACTTGTTCATGGGCAAGTGGGCAGACAACTAACTCAGGAACTATTAAAAAAATAACCGAGGGGGCGTATAATAATATAGGAAAAACCTATTACGGAGGGGATAGTCATACATATGCACAAAATTTCTACTTAACTAATTTTTTCAGTGAGAACTATGCAGATTGCCAAGATATGTCGGCTGTTGTGCAAACCTTCTCTAACGCAGTTGGAATTTCAAATGTCAAAGTTAGGCGAGTACTAGGTCCATTCTATACTCAATATATTCTGCCAATTGGAACTTCTAATTGGTTATATTCCATTGAGTGGGGTATACATCAATTTAGTTATTATAATAACAAAGTTTACGATGCTGTGCTAAAATTGTGGGATCCAATAAGAATACCAACTGCAGAAGGAATATATAATAATTATTATTATGATTTGTTTTTGAGTGGCACTTGGAATCTTTTGACTCCTACAGCCTATACTAATGTATATTAAACAAAATATAGGGATATATATGATTACTATAGCAAAACCCATTCAATATTTAACATTTATTTCACTAATGATATTTAACCTACAAACCGTTAAAGCCCAAAAAAGCTATTATTTGATTGAGTCTGATTTACCCGGCTACGAATTGAATTACGAATCGGATTTTGGGTGGCAAATTGGTTTAAATCTGTATAAAGATTGTTTTCGACAATCGTGGAAAAAAATTGGTGATACCACAAGTCACTCTTTTTTTATAGATTATTGTGAGTTTGAAAATAGTTTTAATGCTTTTAGAGGAACAGCTTATGCAAGGTTTGGTTTTGCGGGTGCATCAATTTGGGGTTCATCAATAAATGGTTTAATCCAAGCCGATGGCTCTTGGGTCTTTCTCACACCAGATGCAATGTATTTTGTTCGAGGAAACATAGGAATTAAGCTCGGTGCTCCTCTAGGTTATTATTATAAAACAGACTTATTCCAAGAAATAATTGATAAAATTCTGTATAAAGTTGAGAATAATTTAAAAACAGAAGTCTATAATGCTGAGTTAACAGCTAAACAGAATCAAATATCAGAGGATAATTACAATAGGATTATTGAATATAGCACTAAATCAAGTGATATGGTCGGTTATAATCTCACTACCGAATGGGATTCCAAATGGGTTACTGACTCAAGTAATTTTGTAATGGGGATCAGAAAAGAATGGACCCATCAAAATGGTGCTTTAATTGGAATTGATATTTGTCAATTTAACTCCGATATTGAAGCTGAAAATGCTGCCCAAATTAGAGCTGAGGATGCGGTTACAATTTTTTCACCTAATGATAACCGCGATTGCGATCACTATAGCTTAGATAATCAAGATCAATTATCTTGCATTTTGGAAAAATGGCAAGATCAATTTTATCTAAATAGCCAGAATGATGAAAAGAGATTTGAGGAATCTAATATTAGTATTGTAGGATATAAGAAGAATATTGCTTTTCATTTTTATCAATATGACACAACTAGAATTGACACTGGTAAAGTAAAATCTATTTTGAATAAACTTGCAAATGGAATAGAAAATTTTTAACCACCTCCTCTGTAGATAATACAAATAATTTGGAAAGTACAGAGGAGGTAATGATATTTCCAAATCCGGTTATAAATCGAGCCAAATTAACCTTTAACTTGCAATCGGAATCTTCAATTATCATAAGCATATATAATGTACTTGGTCATAAAGTTCACCACAATAAATATAATAATCTTCAAAAAGGTTTAAACATCATTGATATCAATACAACAGGATTTTCTTCTGGGATTTATTTTTATAGAATTGACACCGGAAAGAATATTCTAACAAGTAAATCATTTATTATTCGATAAATCTTTTTCCAAACAATTTGATCGTTTAATTAATCAACTGTAGGAAATTTGTAATCCATATATTTCATTACTGTACAATCTGTACTATTTAATATTCATACAAAAGCAAAAAAACCACTGTTCTCTCATCGAGAAAGTGGTTTTTATGAGGAGTGACTCCGGAGCGACTCGAACGCTCGGCCAATGGCTTAAAAGGCCACTGCTCTACCAACTGAGCTACGGAGTCATTTAAAATAGCAAGTATCAATTAATAATCGGGGCGGAAGTTACATTTCTTTTTATCTATTGAAAATAGTGAATATTAATTACCTATCTTTCAGGACATAATTCCGAATAGTTAATTCTGACAACCAAATTTCGATATTTATGTCTAAATTGTGAATTATAAAATTTAAAAATTTGTAAAAAGAGGTAACAAAATGTTAAGTGAAACGAATAGCCGTTTTTTAAATAGTAGAACTGTAGCATTGTGCTTGGCGCTTGCGGTATTGATCGGCTTTGCCGGACCTTTACAAGCCGGTAACAAGTCAATTGTCAAGGTTGGCAGCGATGTTCATATCGAACTGGATATGCGAATTGATGACGCTGTGGCTATTGGTGGAAGCGTGCATATTGAAGGCGTTATTGACGGGGATGCTGTGGCAGTCGGTGGTTCGGTACATCTTGGGGAAGAAGCTGTTATCCATGGCGATGTTGTTACCGTGGGCGGCAGCATTGATAAAGCCGACGGCGCAATTATTTATGGTTCAACGGTAGATGTAAGCGCGGTTAATCTTGAAAATATTTTTGACAACATGGATTTTTCACCGGATTTTCGCAGAATCCCGCGCGGATTAAAATTCATTCCACTGATTGGCCTGATCGCTTTAGCGATGCTTCTCGCAGCAATAATGCCAAAGGAATTGAATAAAGTGGCATCCATTGCCAAAAATGAACCGGTCATTATGTTTTTGTGGGGCTTATTGGGAGTAATATTAATTGTACCGTTAGCCATTATGTTGCTTGTATCAATTATCGGTATAGCACTAATACCGTTAGAGATTTTGGCAGTTTTCTTGGCGACGTTAATCGGATATATCGCCATATCAATTATTATCGGCAAGCGAATTTTAAAAGCCATAAAAATTGATGATCCCAATATAATTTTAGCAACATTAGTCGGATTATTGCTATTATGGTTAATCGGTTTAATTCCATTCTTTGGTGCATTGATTAGAGGAATTGTTAGTATAACCGGATTTGGTGCCGTAATAATTGCGGTTGCGCGGCGTAATAAAAAAGATGATGAACTGATTATCGAAGAAGAAAAATAAGCAGTAATATACTAAAACCGAAATAATCTTCAAAAAACCCCTGTAATTGCAGGGGTTTTTTATTTTTTAAATTATGTCTAATTTTTATCATGTCTAAGCCGCATCCAAATGAAGTCCATGAGATATACGGTATCAACGGCTCGTCGGTTGTTCTCAAAAACTCCAAATATGAAATATTAAACATTGATATTTTAGAAAATGGAATCGCTTCTAAAAATTCTGAGATACAGCAGTTAATCGGCAAATATAAAAATGTAGTAAAATATATTCCTCAAGATGCCTATCGTAAAAAATATGCTAAGAAACACACTCAGGGTATTGTACTAAGATTTAAAGGTCGGATTGAACAAAACCTGTCGTGCTTAGAACAGGTAAACAGTAATTACTGTATCTTGATAATAGATAATGTTACCGATCCACAAAACTTAGGACAGATCATCAGAACGGCGGAATGTGCCGGTGTGAATGGCATAATCATCCCTGAGCGAAATAGCGTTGGCATGACCGATACGGTTTTGCAGGTCAGTCAGGGTGCATTTTGTAATATTGCAATCTATTCCGTCACAAATCTAAATCAAACCTTGAAACAATTAAAAAGGGATGGATTTTGGACAATTGCGCTTGAAAATAGTATTGATGCCAAAGCCTGGAACGCAATTGACTATAGCGGAAAAATTGCAATAGTTGTCGGGAGTGAGGGCTCCGGAATAAAACCATTGGTATTGAAAGCCTGCGATTTTCAAGCTACAATCCCTATGCAGGGTGACACAAATTCGCTTAATGTGTCGGCCTCGGTTGCGGCGGTAGTTTTTGAACGACTTAGACAAATCATTTAAAATCAGGGAGTAAATATGAAAATACAGATTACCTTAATGGTGTTGAGCTTATCAGTTTTATTTGCTCAACCTGCAAATGATTCAAAATTGATCATTAATCTACAAAACAATTTTGGATATACTGTAGTAAATGTATCGGAAGCAATGGAAATACCGGAATCTTCCGATATAACCGAGGAGGGTTTAGTTGATTGGGATCAATTTAATTACAAGGGATTGGTACAGGTGTTTATCCCGCGGAATAAATTTATGATTGGCGGAGAAGTTGGTTTTAACCGTTTATATCGTTGGGAAGAACGTTACAAAGTATCCAGTGGTGAAAGCCGTTGGCGTTGGGGTCAAATCTGGACCTGGCATCTTGGTGTTCTCATTCAAATGAAAGTAGCTGATATTTACTATGTTACATCGGGCGCCGGCGTTTACACGTTTATGAACGGCTCAGGTACAACTGTTGGATTCCCGCTTGCAATCGGGCATGACCTCCGCCTGACCGATAATATCACATTACCAATTGAATTCAGAACAGATATAATATTTGGTGAAGCAACGCCAATCGCCTTAGGTGGTGGAATCGGAATAAAAATAGCACTATAAAAGTACGCCGGGGAGGAATCGAACCCCCAACCAATTGATTAAGAGTCAACTGCTCTGCCAATTGAGCTACCGGCGCATGAGGGTTGCGAAGTTAGCAATTTTGTCATAAAAAATCCGATTAAAATCAGAAAAATTTTACTTAGAATCACTTTAGTTGTTGCGCTTTAATTTTTTTAACTTGTATCTTCTTTGTACCTCTTGAGGTTGAAAATTGATCAGACAAGATAATTTTAGACAGGGAGGTTGGCAAGTGAAAATGTTGCATCGCTAATAAATTTAGCGAGCAAAGCAAGGCTCCGGGTTGGCGTTCGGAGCCTTCTTTTATTTTGGAACTTGTTGTAAATTAAGCGGTTATTTGACAAGGGGGCGACCGGTTTCGACGGGATAAAAACGTTGTTAAACGGCATGCGTTCCACCAGGGTGGAATTGAATATCTCTGGAAACAAACATAAATGCCAATAACGGCAATTACGCTTACGCTTAAGACGTAAGCCGTCCTGAACGGGATGCGCCTATGGTTTTGTTCAAGGGCGTCATATACATAGGCTGGTTCGGTTTGGTGTCCTAACGGACTGAATGAGATTTGTTTGGACTGGTTCTTTGTGATTGAGGTCTCCGGCAGTATAAAGAATGAGATTAATCCGGTAGACTAAGCATGTAGAAGTTTTTCAAGGTTTTATTTCGGACGGGAGTTCGACTCTCCCCGCCTCCACGCTTAAAAGTATAAATTTTTACAAAATATTACGGGAGTAAATTATGTTTGAAATTATTTTGGTATCAGGATCTTATGTATTGCCAAGTGTAATAATAGGATTTTTGATTTCTTGTTTTATTCTATTTGGAATAAAGAAATTATTTGGGCTATCCTTAATTAGTAAAAAATATTTTTTAAATTTAATAGTAACATGGGTTATTTGTATTATAATCAAAATTGCTTCATTGTATAATATATTTACTGGATCAATTGTAGTTATTCCAACATGTGTTTCCTTATTGATCTTTTATATTATTTATTTATCAAAGAAACCGAAGAATATTGCTTAGAGATATACTATATCAGGGAGATGTAACATAGGTGGATAAGAAACAAACTTACAAAACTATCATTGAGAAGAAATGTTGAAGCGTTTAACAAAATTAAGATAAAGAATGAATGGACTAGAATTAAAGCAAATGAACATGGACGAGCTATTCAATCTACGTATGGAGAAGAAGGAGTTGTTAGAAGGTTATCTGTCAGATATTGAAAGTAAAAATTTTTTAAAAAGCTCTTTCGAGGAGAGGGGATTAATTGATGCAAAAAATAATGTAGAACACGATATTTTACAGATTGATAAAGAAATGCAAAGCAGACAATAACGATATGTTTTCATGAATAATTGATTTTTACACCTCCACTATAATAAAAAATCCCGCATTAGCGGGATTTAATTTTTAACATCTCCCTTCCGATGCTTTCTTCCTTTTTTACCTTACAATTAGCAGTTTAATTATAAGGTATTACTACATTCTTTCCGGCGCAGCAATACCCAAAATCTTTAGTCCTTCGGCCAATATATTTTTTGTGGCGATCACAAAAGCAATTCGTGCTTGGGACAATTCAATATCATCAGTGATAACATGGCATTCGGTATAAAATTTGTGAAAAGCAGTGGCAAGCGATTGTAGATAATTAGCAATCACTCTCGGTTCCAATGATTCTAAGACTGTTTCCATTATATCAGGGAATTGGGCAAGAATTTTTATCAAATCAATTTCCGATGTGTGCTTCAATAAAGCAGGATCATAATCATCTTTAAATGAAATTCCTCTTTGCTCGCCATGACGAATTATATTACAAATCCGAGCATGGGCATATTGCAAATAGTAAACCGGATTTTTGTCGGATTGATCTTGAGCAAGTTCCAAATCAAAATTTAGGTGCGTGTTCATCCCGCGCATGATAAAGAAATAACGAACCACATCTTTTCCGACTAAATGCGTCAATTCATCCAAGGTTACAAAATCAGCTTTACGGGTGGACATTTTCACTTTTTCACCGGCTTTGATCAAAGTAACAAATTGATGGATCAAAACTTTAAGGCTTGAAGTATCATAACCAATCTCTTCCAAAGCTGAAATTACATCAGGATAAGCGTCAATATGATCGGTTCCGAAAATATCAATCAATAAATCATATTTACGATCAAATTTATCTTTGTGGTAAAGAATATCGGGTAGGCGATAAGCCGGCTCACCGCTGCTTTTTATCAACACCCGATCCTGCTCTTTGCCGAATTTTGTGGTTTTAAACCATGTCGCACCGTCATCTTTATATATCAAATCTTTGTTAGATAATTCTGCTAATAAATTATCAATCGCTTCTTGGGTTATATAATTTTTCTCATTTGAGAAAATATCAAATACTATTCCAATTTTTTCAAGTGTCTCGCGGATATTCCCAAATATTTTTTCTTCCGCAATTTTGCGGAATATAGGATCATCGGCTTGAAGGTCATTTCCATGTTTATTAATTATCTCTTTGGCAATATCTTTGATGTACTCGCCTTGATAATAGTCATCAGACCAATCAACATCTTCTCCAACTTCTTGATAATATCTTCCTTCGACTGACTTACCTAAAATCCGCATTTGCTTGCCACCGTCATTATAATAATACTCCCGCTCAACATCATATCCATGCCACTGTAAGATATTGGCAACTGTATCGCCGATCACAGCTTGGCGACCGTGTCCAACCGAGAGCGGACCGGTGGGATTGGCACTGACAAACTCCACATTGGCGGTTTTGTCTTGACCGATTTCTCCGAAATAAAAATTGGAATTTTTATCCAAAATTGTTTTAACGATTGACTGGTAATAAGCATTACTTATTCTAAAATTTATAAAGCCGGGCTGTGTTACGTTAATTTCGGAAATGATGTTTTTATCAAGCACGAGATTATCAACAATTTTGTTGGCGATGTCAGTCGGTTTATTCTCCAACCGCTTGGTCAGCAGCATTGCTACATTGGTAGATAGATCGCCAAATTTCGGATCTTTGGATGGCGAGAGGTCGAAGTTCACATCGGAAATTTTCATTTCCGATAATACTTTATTCAGTGCTTGGCTAATTAGTTCTTTCGGGTTCATCTTTGATCTCGGTTACCGGCGCATCAGCCCAAAGCTTTTCAAGATTGTAATATTCGCGGATCTTGGTTTTAAAAACGTGCAGAACAACATCAACATAGTCGAGCAAAATCCAATTCTCGTTTTCCATTCCCTCAATATGCCAAGGCTTATTGGGTGTCCCTTTGCGAACCGCATTGGCAATCGCCTTAACCTGCAAGCCCGTTTCGGCGGAACAGATAATAAAATAATTGGTGGAACTTGAAACTTCACTTAAATCAATCGAAAGCACATCGTCAGCTTTCTTGCTTAAAGCTAATTCCGCAATTAAGCCGGCAAGCTGTTTTGAATCGTTAATATCTGTAGGATTTGGCAAAATATTTACAAGTTGGCGATATACAGCCTTAACGGTTTTATGGTTCGGTAATCACTACCGATGATTAAAGTTAAATCTACACCTGAATCCGATTCAGGCATAAAAATTATGTGTTCACTATCGTTGATATTAAGATCGAGAATTTCAGCCACGGTCTTAAGATTGTTTAAATCATCGGAGTGTTGGATCAGTACTGTTTTGACATAATCAAAGTTATCGGCGTTTTCGGATTTGAGCACATCAATGCTTTCCGAGCGTAGAAAATCGGCGGTGATGCCGGCAATGCCTTTTTCACCGCAACCGTTCAACACCTCAATTGTAATATCCGAAATCGGATTTGCTTCATATAATTCAAGCGCCGTTTGATAACTCTGTTCATTGGCTAAATCGGGCTTAGGAATATTAACGCCATCGCTAAAAGTCTTTTTCGCGAACGAATACACAAATCCGGCAATAATGAATGCGAAAATGATAATTAGAATATTTAGGAATAGATTCCGGGACTTAACTTTCTTTTTTGGCATCTATGCTTTTAGAACAATTTAGTAACCGCGATTTAATAGAAATGGTGAATAATTGTAATATCTATATTGCGGATAATTTCCAAAGCTGATTCGCAGGTGCGAGTTTGGTGTGGGATTATAATCAAGCACGGCATCAAAATACATTTGTGTCTGCGAATATGGATTGGGTGAATCACTGGAAAGAACTTTGGGTTGCATGAATGTCATATAAGTCTGCAAACGCAGATTATCACGCAAGGTGAAATTCATATTATTTGTATAACTGGCAACGCCGATTGACTGACTGTTCATATTCATCATGCTCATTGAAAAACTGTGGTTCATGCTGAACCGGCTTGGATCAAATAGCGATCCAATAGAATTATTCCCAAGTAATTGATTATTAAATATATTATTATTGTGCACATCAGATTTGTACTGCCCGAATCCGAGCGTCAATATGCTAAGCAAAACAATAATATATTTTACGCTTTTAACCATACCATTTCTTGTAAATTAAATTCAATTCCTTCAATTGTTCAACTGTATTAACGCCTGAAATTTCAGTTGGTTCATCGGTAATATGCAAGGCAATGCTTTTTCCGCTTTCAGCGATATGTTTAAGCGCGTCGGGCAGGTAGTATTCCTTTTGTTCGTTATCGGCACTGATTTTATCTAAGGCAGGGAAAAGCGATTCTGCATCAAAGATATAGATTCCGGCATTGATTTCTTTGATCTTTAATTGCTCCTCAGTACAATCTTTGTGTTCGACAATTTTATCTAAGGTGTTGTCGCTTTTTCTAACAACACGTCCATAACCAAAGGGATCATCAAATAAGGCGGTTAGTACGGTGGCTCCATGATTACCAGTATTTTGAATTTCGACCATCTTTTGGAGGGTTGTTGTTCTTAATAATGGCACGTCTCCGGAAAGTACCAACACATTGCCTGCAAAATTATTTAATAATGAATATGTTTGTTGCACTGCATGTCCGGTTCCAAGTTGTGGCTCTTGTATAACGTATTCGACATTCATATCTTGCACTGCATCAATGACCATCTCTTTTTCGTGCCCAAGGATCAGAACAGTTCGATCGGAGCCAACTGCTTTACTTAAGTTGATCACATGCGCAACCATCGGCACGCCATCTACCAAATGCAAAACCTTTGGCAAATCCGATTTCATCCGTGTGCCCTTTCCGGCGGCCATTATTACCGTTGTGAGTAGTTGTTTTTTATCCATATTTATTGGATTAATTTACCACGAAGGCACGAAGGCACAGAGTTGTTTTTAACTGAACTTTTTTAAAAGACCATCAAGGTTTCTAAAACCTTGATGGTTTAAATTTCCATTAATAGTGTATTTTGCGTTATTTCTATTTAAAAAGCAAATACGTATTATTAAAAGATTTCATCCGCGTATCTTTATCAGTTGCCACAATTATGGTCGTGGGCTTACTATTCATGTTGATTGAGCAAAAATTTGTCTATGCAAATTATGATTATTCCGGCTGAAAGGGCTTTGTTATTGACAAAGCTGATGTTTCCTCAACGAAACCAAATTTCTTGTAGAATTGTTTGGCAATCTTATCTTCTGCAATGAATACTTGATTGTGGAAATTACCATATTTCCCCAATAACCTTTTCATAATTTCAGTTCCGATCTTTTTTCTTTGCCAATTAGGATGAACAAGAATATCAGGGAAATATACGGTCAATGCGGAATCGCTAATTGCCCTGCCAAGTCCAATTAATTTATCTCCATCCCAAGCTGTTACAACAAAATCAGATTTTTTGATTGCTTGATTTAGAGAATTTGGACATTTGGTATGCCCCCAACCTACACTTCTATAAAGTTCAATAGTTTTTTGTGCAGATGGTATATGGTTTTCTTTAAACCTAATCATTATTTTGATCTAATATTTAATTAATCTTTTTCTTTGTGTCTTGGTGTCTTTGTGGTTAAAAATCAAATACTTTCAATAATTCCACCGCCAAGGCATTCATTGTCTTTGTAAAATACTACAGACTGTCCGGGCGTGGGAGCAAATTGTTTTTCCTCAAAAGTGATTGACACAAGGCTCTTCTTTTTTTCAACCATACAAACTTGATCTTTTTGCCGGTAACGGATTTTAGCCGAACATTGAAATGGAAAAGCATCAGGTTCTTCGATAATCCAATGCAATTGTCCGGCAGTGATTTCTGTCCGATACAATCCCGGATGGTCGTGCCCTTGTCCGATTATCAGTTGATTTCTATCTAAGTTTTTTTCTACGACATACCACGCTTCTTCGGTTTTGCCATGACCACCACCAACACCAATTCCCTTTCTTTGTCCTAAGGTATAGTACATTAATCCATCGTGTTTGCCAACAATCTTGCCTTCGGGAGTAACAATGTTTCCCGGTTGGGCAGGCAAATATTGTTGTAAAAAGGTTTTGAAATCCCGCTCCCCGATGAAGCAAATGCCGGTACTGTCCTTCTTGTCATGATTTGGAAAATTGTTCTGTTCCGCTATTTTGCGGACTTCATCTTTGGTAATATCACCAAGCGGGAATATTGTTTTGGATAACTCTTTTTGACCTAAAAGATATAAGAAATAACTCTGATCTTTATTTTCATCAACACCTTTCATTAAATGATAATAATCATTTTGCTTTTTCAATTTGGCATAATGCCCAGTGGCAATCTTCTCAGCGCTCAATTTTAGTGCGTAGTCTAAAAAGAATTTGAATTTTATTTCTTTATTGCAAAGTACATCAGGGTTTGGCGTTCGACCGGATTTATATTCAGTTAAAAAATAAGAGAATACATTTTCACGGTATTCCTTTGAAAAATTTACTGAATGCAAAGGTAGATTTAATAAATCACAAACCTGCAAAGCATCACTGTAATCTTCCTCCGAAGAACAATAAAACTCATCGTCATCGTCTTCCCAATTCTTCATAAAAACACATTGAACATTATAACTCTGCTCTTTCAACAGAAAGGCTGCTACGGCACTGTCAACTCCGCCGCTCATTCCGACTATTACATCTTTAGCCATCACAGTTTGTTATGTTTTTTAAGAATATTTTTTAATGCGTTAATTAAGACATCCACTTCTGCTATCGTATTATCTTTACCAAAGCTAATTCGCAAAGTTGAAATATTATGTTTATTACTTATGTTCATCGCGCTCAAAACCGGAGAAGGTTTCACATCTCCTGAAGAACACGCCGAGCCGCTTGAGACCGCGATGCCTTGCAGATCTAAGCTTACCAACAGAATGTCACTTGTAATAGATGGAATAGTAATACTGATTAGCCCGGGCAGATGACTATCAGGATGACCATTATAAATTGCATTGGGATAGATTGAATTGAGCTGATCCTTGAAATACAATTCAAGTTTAGTCAGATGTGCAATTGAATCATCCAGCTTGGTATTTGCCAATTCCATAGCTAATCCGAGCGCAGCAATTCCGGCCGTATTTTCAGTGCCGGCGCGCAGATTCCTTTCCTGCCCGCCACCGATTATCAACGGGTGTAGTTTTATCTTATCACCAACATATAAAAATCCAACGCCCTTTTGCCCGTAAAATTTATGAGCCGAGAAAGAGGCAAGATCAACTGCATCAGTGATATTAATTGATATCTTGCCGGGGGCTTGAACGGCATCGGTATGAAAAAGAATATGCTGTTTTTTAGCTATTTCAGCAATGTCGTTAATTGGTTGAACGGCTCCAACTTCATTATTAGCATACATGACAGTTATTAATCCGGTATCGTCTTGGATTGCTGATTTTAACTTGTCAATATTAATAACCCCGTATTTGTCAACCGGAATTATTGAATGACCAACACCAAATTTCCCCAAATCCTTGAGAGTCTTCAAAATTGCCGGATGCTCGATAGCCGATGTAATTACATGTTTTTTGTTACTGTACAAAATGTTCCGCAGAACAAGATTATTGGCTTCTGTTCCACCGCCGGTAAAAATTATGTTCCGCGGTTTTACGCCGAGCGCATCGGCGATTTGCCGACGGGCTTTTTCTATTATTGCCCGTGCTTTTTGCCCGCTTTTGTGAATGCTTGAAGGATTGCCGAAATGTTTTTCGGCGACCTTTTGCATCAAAGCGAGTACACGAGGATCAATTGGTGTTGTTGCGCTGTGATCAAAATATATCATTTCAGGGGCGGAAGTTACTATTTTTTACCCGAAAATAAAGGTTGAGAGTGCTTGTTGCAAAGTTTTAAATACCGTAAAATGCGAGCTCTATGAGAGATAATTCCTTGTTAATTGTTGGCTCTATTGCGCTTGATACAATTGAAATTGGTGATGAACGCTACGATGACCTGATTGGTGGTTCAACAACTTATGCTACAATCGCTGCCGGAATAAATTCCGATATTCATATTGTAGGTATAATTGGCGATGATTTTCCTCAAGACGGGCACGCCATATTCGATAAATATGCTGCCAATAAAACTGATTTGCAGATCGTAGCCGGAAAAACATTTAGTTGGGGCGGTCATTACGGAGAAAATTTTGATGACCGTGACACCTTGTTTACCGAACTCGGCGTATTTGCTGATTTCAATCCGGTCTTATCACCGATCAATAAAAATCACCGCTTTGTATTTTTAGCCAATATTCATCCGGGCTTACAGAATATAGTTATTGATCAATGTCAGGGAAATCCTGTGATCGTGGTTGACACGATGAACTTGTGGATCAATACGACATTGAATGAATTGTTAATTGTGTTAAGCAAATCGGACATATTATTGATCAATGAAAGTGAAGCGGAGATGTTAACCGATTGTTCACAATTGGATGATGCCGCACGGACTTTGATTGGTTTGGGGCCGCCGACGGTAGTCATCAAGCGAGGAAGCAAAGGTGCAATTTTATACAACGAAAATGAAAGAATCGAGATCGGCGTTTATCCGATTGATAAAGTTGTTGATCCAACCGGGGCAGGGGACACGTTTGGAGGCGGATTTATATCGGCTTTAGCGCAAGGCAAATCAAATACTGAGGCGCTTATTCGTGCAACTGTATTAGCTTCAATTTGTGTTGAAGGTGTTGGCGTGGAAGCGTTATTGAGCGCTTCCAATCAAGAGATTGACAAACGCCAACAATTCTTAATGGAACAGGTTACATCTTGATAAACAAGATGGTAAACTCTAATTTAATAGATTAAATTTTCTTATTTAATATACAAGAGGATGTTATTATGAAAACAAGAATCGCCAGTGTTTTATTATTAGGTTTGATGTTGCTTTTTATGGCAGGATGTGTCAGTGAAGAGTTACGATCTGCAAGACTTTATATTCAGCAAGAAAGTTGGGCTAATGCTGAAGAATACTTATTGAAAGCACGCAAAGTTGAACCTGAAAATCCTGAAATTCCATTTTTGTTAGGACATGAGATTTATTCCCGTAAACAAGAATGGCGTAAAATGAATGAAATGTTTGATAAAGCATTAAGTCTTGGCCCTGATATACAGATGACTATAAATAATAGGACAGCAAAAGTATCCGATATGGTACAAGCAGCCCGGGAACAACATTGGGTAACTATATATAATCAGGGGGTTGGATTTTTCAATGAAGCCAGAAAAGTAGGCGGGACGGATTCACCAGAATTACAGAATGCGATTAAGGCTTTTAGAACTGCAACCGATGTTGATCCAAATAATGGTGCTGCGTATGGAATACTGGCAAACTGTTTATTCGCTGCCGGCGATTTAGACGGTGCCCTCGAAGCAGCATCTACGGGCGCTATTAAAGATCCTGATAATTTTTATGCCAATATGGCAGCAGGGAAAATGTATTTAACTGCCAAAGATTATGAGACAGCGTTGATTTATTATAGAAAAGCAGTTAATCTTGATCCAACTGACAGCATGGCACGTCGTCAGTTAGCTCAAACCTATTATGATGTGGGTGATAAGGAAATGTCATTAGGTACTTATGAAGTGGCTATTGCTAACGAAACTGATCCGGATATAAAAGCTGATCTGCATTATAACCTTGGTGTGCTGAATATGCAATTAGAGGATTTTCAGGCGGCAGAAGATAATTTTTCAATGGCTTATGATCTAAATCCGGATGATATAGATGCCTTACGTGGAATTGCACAAACCTTTGAAACCGCGGAAGAATGGAGTAGAGCGGAGTACTATTATCGCAGATTAATAGATATTGAATCGGAAAATCCACAGCACTATCGGGCAATGGCGCGGGTACTGCTCAGGCAAGGCTATACCGATGAAGCTCAGGAATATTTTGATAAATCAAAAGAATTATAAAGTAATTATTTCATTAGCATGAAGGGAAAAATCCCCCGTTCGGGGGATTTTTCTTTGTATTTGAATCGAATGAAAAAAGTTGATCTTGAGCACAAAACGTTAGTCGGGATGGATTTAGATGATCTACAGTCTGTAATTGCAAACTTTTGGGATAAAAAATATAGAGCCAATCAAATATTTAATTGGATATATGGTCAGAAGGCTCGATCAATTGATGATATGGATAATATTCCTAAGCAGCTGCGGGAAAAATTAAAAGAGCAGTTTATATTGAATCCGCTAACCATTATTGATATTACCGGAGAAAATAATTCAAGTACTCAGAAATATTTATTTGAGTGTAATGATGGGGAACGAATCGAAGCGGTTTTAATGAGTGAAACTGATCGGACGACGATATGTTTATCATCGCAGGTCGGTTGCGCCTTAGATTGTAAATTCTGTGCAACCGGAACAATGGGTATAAAAAGAAATTTAACGGTTGGCGAGATCGTTGGACAATTTTTACTTATTGCAAAAGGATCAAATAAAACAATCACAAATGTAGTGTTCATGGGCATGGGGGAGCCATTGCTTAATTATGAAAATGTGATTAAAGCCGCTGATTTATTAAATGATAATAAAGGAATTAATATCGGTGCCCGGCATATCACAATTTCAACAGCCGGTGTAATTCCGGGTATTAAAAGATTTGCTGAAGACAAACATCTTTATAGATTGGCAATCAGTTTAAACAGCTCAAGTCAGGAACACCGGGCAACAATTATGCCGATTGCCAAGAAATATGAATTAGATGAATTACTTGATGCCGCTTGGACATATTATAATGCCACTAAGAATTTTGTAACATTTGAATATGTGTTAATGGCTGAAGAAAATGATACAAAAGCCGATGCTTCAAGAGTTATCGGTTTAATAAATAATCTACCTTGTAAGCTAAATATTATTCCGTACAATGAAATTGATGGCAGATTCAAAAGACCGGCAGAAGATAGAATAAACAGTTTTCTAAATTATTTTAATGACGTACCTTTTACGGTTACAACCCGTTGGAGCAAAGGATCAAATATCAAGGCCGGGTGTGGTCAATTGGTAGTGAAAAAGAGTTTTTGAATGAAATATAATATAACTGAAATGGCCGAATATATTGCAAACCGGACAGGTTTTACAAAAGGCATTGCGATTGTATTAGGTTCCGGGTTGGGAGACTTTACTGATAATCTTGCAAATCCGATGGTTGTCCCTTATCACGCAATACCGAATTATCCGCTTCCGACCGTTGCCGGTCATAGCGGTGAATTTGTAATCGGCGATTATAGAAAAGTACCGCTTTTAGCCGCCAAGGGGCGCTTTCACTATTATGAAGGACACAATCTTGAAACGGTTACATTACCAATTAAATTATTCAAGAAGTTAGGTGTAGAGTATATTATTATCACCAATGCTGCCGGCTCGGCTCGAAAAGATATACCACCGGGATCATTAATGGTCATTGAAGGTTACTTGGACTGTACGTTCTTGAAAAGTGCTTCAAGCCCTCAAATCAACAAGAATGTACCTTTGAAATTATTGGAATGCGTCGAATCTGCCGGTAAGAAATCAAAAGTTGAAATTAAAAAAGGCGTTTATGCTTGGACGCAAGGTCCCGGTTACGAAACACCGGCTGAGATCAGGTATATTCAGGGAATCGGCGGTGATGCAGTTGGGATGAGTACAGTTCCGGAATTAATGACAGCGAAAGAATTAGGAATTGATGCAATCGGTATTTCGACAATAACAAATTTTGCTGCCGGCATTTTAGATCAGCCCTTAACACATACCGAAGTCATTGAGACGGCTAATCGAACAAAAGATGCCTTTGCCAAATTAATTGGTACTACCATAAAAGAGATCGGGGAATTGTTATGACAATTAAAATATTGCCGGAAGTTGAGCAAATCAAAAAAACCATAATAGAAACACGCCGCGATTTTCATAAGCACCCTGAATTGGGTTTTAATGAACTACGAACGGCAAAAATTATTGCCGATAAATTAAAATCTTACGGATTGGATGTTAAGACCGAGGTTGGCAAAACCGGTGTCATTGGCGACCTCATCAAAGATAAATCATTTCATACGATTGCCCTGAGAGCGGACATGGACGCTTTACCGATCCAGGAAAATTCTGAGGTTGAATATAAATCGGTCAATGATGGCGTCATGCATGCCTGTGGCCATGACGGGCACATGGCGATGCTGCTTGGTGCGGCAGAAGTATTATCAAAAATGCGTGACAAACTTAAGGTGAATGTTAGATTCGTTTTCCAACCTGCCGAAGAAGGTGAAGGCGGAGCCCGGTATGTGATTGCGGATGGTGCTCTGAACAAAGTGGATCAAATCTTTGGAATGCATTTGTGGAACTATCAGCCTTATGGTGAGATCGGCATACAATCCGGATCGGTATTGGCGGCAGCAGATATTATTGATATTTGGATTGAAGGAATCGGCGGACACGGCGCCGCACCGCAGGGTACGGTTGACGCAGTTGTGGTGGCTTCAAATCTAATAATGAATTTTCAGACTATTATTAGCCGGAATACCGATCCTTTGCACAGCGCTGTTATAACGATTGGTGAAATTAGCGGCGGTCACGGCTTTAATATCATTGCCGATAAAGTCAAATTACGCGGAACTGTGCGGGCAATGACCGAAGAAAACCGCCAAATGATCAAGCAAAGAATTGAAGAAATTATCGCAGGCGTTGCCAAATCATATAATGCTAAAATTACCATGGATTATCAGGATGGTTATCCTCCTACAATCAATCATGACGAACCGACCAAACTCATTCAACAGTCTGCCGAACAAATAAAAGGAGCAATTGTAAGAGAACCATATTTATCAATGGGGGCGGAAGACTTTAGCTATTATTTACAAAAGATTCCGGGAGCGTTTGTTTTTATCGGATCAGCGCCGGCTGATGAAGAACCTATGTCTGTCCCACATCATTGTTCGCATTTTGATATTGATGAACGGGCTTTATTGGTCGGCACATCGTTGTTTGTACAGTTAATTAAAGATTTTTCGAATTGATTTAGAAATAAAGGAATTGTATGAAATCATATTTCAAGGAACTCTATTTTCAAATTCCCGAAAGAATGGATTTTGTGAATATAACGCCGCAGGTGGAAGAAGCATTGCTCGAAAGTGGCATTAAGGAAGGGTTGTGCTTGGTGAATGCCATGCACATAACGGCGTCCGTATTTATTAATGATGATGAGTCAGGTCTGCATCGCGATTATAAAAGGTGGTTGGAAAAGTTAGCGCCGCATGCCCCGATTGAGCAGTACGATCATAATCGCACCGGCGAAGACAATGGCGATGCCCATCACAAGCGTCAAATTATGGGACGCGAAGTTGTGGTCGCCGTAACCGATGGTAAATTGCACTTTGGTACTTGGGAACAAATTTTTTATGGTGAATTTGACGGACGTCGCAAAAAACGCGTTCTGGTAAAAATCATAGGTGAATGATTTATGGCGATTTTGTCGGAAGTGCATGCGACCTTAGCCTTTTTTCTATCCGGAGCATTCAAAAGAATATTCCCCGATAATTTGTTGATAATTGAACATTCGTTCGGTGATGCTTTTTTCTGTCATGATGTGGATTATGAACCGATTTCCGCCGATGATCTGATTAAGTTAGAAAAACTGATGCATGAATGGATCAATAGTGATAAACGGCTTGAATTTGAAAGATGGGACAAAAAGCGTTTTATTGAAAAATTATACAAATATAATTCCAAGAGTAAACTTGCCATCGCTGACAAGTGGGAGGGGGACACAATTCCAATTGCCAAATACAATAAGGTGTATTGGGATTATATAGTTGATCCGCTTATTGCGGATAAATCAAAATTGAAAAGTTTTGAATTAAAAAAATATAATGATGGATTCTTGCTAAGATTTGCAACTGAACTGCAGCCTGAGGAATTGCTGCCATTTGAGGATCAACCAAAACTATTTGCCACAATGGAGGAGCATCTTAAATGGAGCGGGATTTTGGGAATCGCCACGATCGGCGATTTGAACAATGCTATCGAAAATGACGAAATAAAGGAATTGATGTGGGTTGCGGAAGGATTGCATGAAAAAAAGGTTAGTGATATTGCCGATGAGATCGTTGCCGATTTTCCGACTAAACGTATCATCACAATTGCCGGACCCTCATCAGCAGGCAAAACAACTTTTAGTAAAAGGTTAAAAATTCAACTAAGAGTAAATGGTTTTCGTTCGCACACCATTTCAATGGATGATTATTTCATAGATCGAAATTTGCTACCAATTGGTGAGGACGGGCAGAAAGATTTCGAGTCCATTGACGGACTTGATGTCAAACTGTTGGGGGATAGATTAGATGCGTTGGTAGAGGGCAAGGCAATTCCAGAACGTAAATTTGATTTTGACATTGGTAAAGGTCGTGACCTTAAAACAAAATTGCAATTAGGTGATTGGGATTTTGTCATAATTGAGGGTATCCATGGTTTAAATCCAAAATTAACCGAGCAATTCGGAGATGACCGGGTTGAAAAATTATATGTAAGCGCTATAACCCAAATGAATATTGATGCCAATCATAGAATTTCTACTTCTGATAATCGCTTATTGCGTAGATTGGTTCGGGACAGCAAATTTCGCGGTTACAGCCCCGAACAGACGCTTGAACGTTGGCCCTCAGTTCGACAGGGTGAAGAAAGGAATATATTTCCGTTTAGTGAAGAAGCAAATTTTATTTTCAATTCATCACTAGTCTATGAATTTTCAGTTCTGGCAAAGTATGTACGACCTTTGCTTAAGAATGTTAAAGGTAATGAACAAACGACAAAGCTCGCCAACCGGTTGGATCTGTTCCTTTCATTTTTCACCGATATTAGTGAGAAATACGTACCGGGGACATCGCTTCTGCGCGAATATATCGGCAACAGTGATTTTAAATATTGATCTATAGATATGCAGATAAGAATCTATCAGAACTCCGATGAAAGCGCCCTTGTGCAATTATGGAAAAACTGCGGCTTGGTCGTACCATGGAACAATCCCCGCACTGATATTAAAAGAAAGCTTAAGGAAAATTCGGAAGAAATTTTGATCGGCGAAATTGAAAACGAAATCATGGCTTCCGCAATTGTAGGTTATGACGGACACCGCGGTTGGGTATATTATTTAGCGGTTCACCCTAAATATCAAAGGAAAGGATTTGGCGAAGAATTAATGCAATTTGCCGAGGATCATCTGCTAAAATTAGATTGCCCGAAGATCAATATCATGGTACGAAAAACTAATTCAAAAGTTATTGATTTTTATAAATCAATTGGCTATCAGGAGGAAAGTATCACTACACTCGGTAAACGTTTAATACCCGATGATCAATAGCCGACTACTGAGTTTTCCGAACGGGAATCAGCACCTCCGAAAAATTTACCATTTTCGATTAATATACAATTCGCTGAACCGATTTTACCGTCTTTGTCAAGTTTAATTATATGTCCTTTATTTTCAAGTGCGGCTATGACTTCAGCAGATAAGGCATCCTTTTCAATTGTTATTTGATCGGGCAGCCATTGTGAATGGGTTCTAGGGGAGGAGACGGCTTTCGATATATTCATATCATGCTCAATAATATTTAAGATTACCTGCAATACAGTTGTAATAATTGTCGAGCCGCCCGGCGAACCAAGTATCAGAAATGGTTTGTTATTTTTGAGCAAAACGGTTGGCGTCATTGAGCTCAATGGTCGTTTATTTGGTGCAATTGCATTGGCTTCATTCCCAATTAAACCGAATATATTAGGCACCCCCGGCTTAGCGGAGAAATCATCCATTTCATTGTTAAGAAAAAAGCCTGCTCCGTCAACTACTTTGCCTGAACCGAATGATGTGTTGATTGTCGTTGTTATGCTTACGGCATTCAAATCTTTATCAACTACCGAGTAATGCGTGGTTTCCATGCTTTCATAAGTCGTTTGTTTTCCGGCAAAAACTTCACCGCTTGGAGTTGCCTTTTCCAATGATATTTTTTCAGCGCGTGCCTTGGCATATTCTTTCGAGGTCAACATTTCAAACGGTACAGGCCAATAATCACTATCGCCGAGATGCTCGGCGCGATCAGCATAAGCCAAACGTTCAATCTCGGTAAGCAGATGAATATATTCAGGGGAATTAAATGATAATGAATCAATGGAAAAATTTTCCAACATATTTAACATCTGTATTAATAGAATACCGCCGGAACTTGGCGGTCCCATTGAAATAATGTCAGATCCTTTGTAGGTTCCCTTTGCGATATTTCTAATAATTGGTCGGTAGTTTTGGAGATCGGCAATGGTAATCAATCCGTTATGTCTGTTCATTTCCTCGACAATCAGCTTTGCCGTTTCGCCGCTGTAGAATCCGTTTATACCATATTCAGCAATATGTCGCAAGGTTTTTGCCAAGTCCTTTTGCACTAATAAATCGCCTTCTTCCCAAGATTTTTGGTCTTGTCGAATAAAAATTGCTGCTGCTCCTTGATCCTGCTCGAATAAATTCCGATAATTATTTAAGGTGGCTGCAAATCTTTCAGATATTGTAAATCCTTTTTCAGCCAGTATGATGGCTGGTTCAAGTAATTGTCTTGGTGTGATTTTACCTGAGCCAAATTTTTTCCATGCTTCTATCAATCCTGCTACGGAACCCGGCACACCGGAGGCGCGGTGTGTGTAAAGCGACATATCTTTTATTACGTTTCCGTTACGATCAAGGAACATGTCCCTGTCAGCATTTTTTGGCGCGGTTTCTCTAAAGTCTATGGAGATATTCCTTCCGTCCGCTAAATGCGCCACCAAAAACCCGCCTCCGCCAATATTCCCGGCTTGCGGATAGGTAACCGCCAATGCAAATCCGGTTGCTACGGCAGCGTCAATGGCATTACCACCATTTTTCATAATTTCTACGCCTACTTGCGATGCCAACTCCGAAGCGGACACGACCATTCCGTTTTTAGCAAAATTCTTATCGGTTTGCGTAAAAAGGAATGAAGTAGAGACTATTATTGCAAATAGATACTTAAGGGTCGCTCGCATATAGAGTACTATTTTAATTTGAGAGTTTTTTCTTTATCTTGGATACCGCTTGATCTGTGGGAATACGAATTTGTTCCATGCTGTCACGATCGCGAAGCGTTACCGTGTTGTCATCCAACGTTTGATGATCAACCGTGATGCCGAATGGTGTTCCGGCTTCATCCTGCCGGCGATAACGGCGGCCAATGGAGCCGCCCTGATCGAAGAAAGCACTGAATTCAGATTGCAATTCATTAAATATTTTTTCCGAAATTTCCGGCAAACCGTTTTTATTGACCAAGGGAAACACCGCAACAGTGATCGGTGCGACTTTTGGTGATAATTTCAGAACTATGCGCTCTTCACCGTTTACTTTTTCTTCACGGTAGGCATCTACTAAACAGGTCAGGAATGCGCGGTCAACTCCGGCGGATGCTTCAATTACTGCCGGTACAATATGTTTATTATTCGGTTGGTCGAAATAGGTTTGCTTCTTTTTAGCATGTTCATTGTGTTGATCAAGATCGTATGTTCCGCGATCGGCAATGCCCTCCAATTCGGACCAGCCAAACGGGAATTCATATTCCACGTCATAACAGGCTGTTGAGTAATGAGCAAGCTCATCGCTGTCATGTGGTCGTAAGCGCAATTTGTCTTCGCGAACTCCAAGAGATTTAAACCAATCCAATCTTTCCTGCGACCAATAATCGAGCCATTTATCTGCTTCCTCCGGATGGATAAAAAATTCCATTTCCATTTGTTCGAATTCACGTGTTCTGAATAAAAAGTTACCGGTGGTAATCTCGTTACGGAAAGCCTTGCCAAGTTGTGCAATTCCAAAAGGTAGTTTTTGGCGTGCTGTGGTAACAACATTACTGAAATTGACAAAAATTCCCTGTGCCGTTTCAGGACGTAAATAGGTTACATCGCCGGAATCTGCCAAAGCACCAAGCGACGTTTTGAACATCAGATTGAATTGACGAGGTTCTGTCAATTCATAACTACCACAGCTTGGACATTTCAATTCGATTGTGGAAAGAATATGTTTGCAAAATGGACATGGTTCAACTTTTATGCCTTTTGATAATTTTGACAATTCATTTGAACCAACTTTTCCATGTATTTTGATAAGGTCATTAACGACTTCTGTAGGAAATGAAACACTTATAGATTTGTGACACTTGTTACAAGTTTTTTTAAATGAGAGATGATCAGCGCGATACCGCGCTTTACAATTTTTGCAATCAACCATCGGGTCATGGAAATTTTTAACATGCCCGCTTGCTTCCCAAACTTCCGGGTGCATTAGAATTGAAGCATCCATTCCGACAATATTTTGTCGAGATGTGACCATATCATGCCACCACAAATTCTTAATATTGTTTTTCATCTCAACACCGAGCGGACCGTAATCCCAAGTCGAGCCTAACCCGCCATAAATTTCCGAACTCTGAAAAATGAATCCGCGGCGTTTGGAAAGTGATACAATTTTTTCGATTGATTTAATATCCATTTTAATTATTTTTCTTTTTTCTGCGGCGTTTTTTGGTTGGGCCGGCAGCACGTTTTTTATCAATTAACTCCTCAGCCTCAGCCAAGCTAATGGTCTCAATATCTTTACCTTTGGGCAGGGCAGCATTAATTTTTCCATCGGTAACATACGGACCGTAAAAGCCGGTTTTTAACAAAAGATCCTCACCGGTCTTGGAATGCTTGCCAAACGTTTTTAATTCTTGGGAGCCGCGGCGTTTCTTTGACAGTGCTTCCACCGCTTCATCAACCGATATTGTCAATGGGGAAAGCGGTTGTGCAATGCTTGCATTTTTCTTTCCGCAGCGTATGTAAGGACCATATCTGCCAAAATCCGCTGTGATAGGTTCTCCGGTTTCAGGGTGTTTCCCCACTTCACGTGGTAACGATAGTAAGCGGATTGCCAGTTCAAGATTAACATCTTCGGTTTTGAATTCCTTTGGAATTGATTTACGGGTTTTGCTGTCGCCCAACTGCACGTATGGTCCGTATTGACCCTCTTTGAAAAATATTTCTTCACCGGTTTCAGGATGTTTGCCAAGTGATTTTTCTTCCTGTAGTTCGTTGGCTAATATTTCTTTAGCCTTTTCAACGGTCAGATCACCGAGCGGTATATTTAATGGTATGGATTTCCGATTTCCGTTATGCTCTAAATAGGGTCCAAAGTTGCCAATGCGGGCAACAATCGGTTCTTCCGATGCTTCAATTTCAATTTCACAGGCTTTACGAATGTCCACTTCTTCTTCAAGCATACTCTCCAATCCTTTGGATTCATTACCACCATAGTAAAATTCTTTTATAAATGGTAAAGAATCAAGTTCGCCACGGGAGATGGCGTCGAGGCCGTCTTCCATTTCGGCGGTGAAATTGGCATCAACCAAAGAATTAAAATGATTTTCCAATAATTGAGTGATCGCCACAGCCAAATAGGTTGGAATAAGCATTCCGTTTTTTTTATCAGCATATTCACGTCTAAGGATAGTATCAATGGTTGCGGCATAGGTTGAGGGACGACCGATTCCCCGTGCCTCCATTTCACGGATCAACGAGGCTTCGGTGAAGCGTGCCGGCGGATTAGTCTTTTTTCCGATGACTTCCAGCTTTGTCAGATTAAGCTGCTCATTTTTTTGTAATTCCGGTAAAAGTGCTTCTTTATCATCTATTTGGGCTTTGGGATCATCACGGCTGACGACATATATTTTCATGTAACCGGGGAACAGGATCACCCTGCCACTGGCACGGAAAAGCGATTTTTGATTTTTGATCAAAACAGTAGTTTCTTTGAGTTTAGCCGATTTCATCTGTGAAGCTAAGGTTCGTTGGCAAATCAGTTCATAGAGTCTCACAGCATCTTTATCAAGTTTTGCATCGACCTCAGATATTGATTTTATTTTGACTCCCGCCGGACGAATTGCTTCATGGGCTTCCTGAGCATTCTTGACTTTAGTAGAATAATGTCTTGGTTTATCCGGTAAATATTCACTGCCAAAACGATTTTTGATCTCTTCCCGGGCTGAATTGATAGCTTCCGATGATAAGTGCATTGAGTCAGTTCGCATATAGGTAATAAAACCGTTTTCATATAATTTTTGTGCAATGCTCATCGTACGGCGTGGAGTAAAGCGTAATTTGCGTCCGGCTTCCTGCTGTAGCGTAGATGTGGTAAAGGGAGGTCGTGGATTAGAAGTTACGGGTTTCTCCTGTACATCGGTAACCTGCCAATCCCCGCCGTCTAATTCTTGCTTTAAAGCGTTAGCTTGCGATTCGCTCAAAGCGATTACTTTATTGTTCTTCAGTTTGCCGGTGTTTTTATCAAAATCCTTAGCAGTGGCTAAACGCTGTTCATTCAATTTGTATAGGTCGGCATTGAAATTTCCATTAGCAGCTTTGTTCAATTCAGCCTTTAAAGTAAAATAGGCTGCTGATTTAAAAGCTGCCCGTTCGCGTTCACGATCAATCATAATTTTGACGGCGGCCGATTGAACCCGTCCGGCTGATAGTGCAGTATTTACAAATTTCATATTGCGCTGCAAAGTTGCCCATAACACCGGAGATATTTTATAACCAACCAAGCGGTCAATTATCCGTCGCGTTACCTGCGCGTTCACTAATTTTTCATCAATCGGATGGCGGGTCTTTATACCTTCCTGAATACCGGCTTTGGTGATTTCGGTGAATTGAACGCGCTCAACAGTTTTATTATTTACCTCACCGGCAATATGTGCAGCAATGGCTTCGCCTTCGCGGTCCGGATCGGTTGCCAAGACAACAGCGGAAGCGGTTTTAGAAAGTTTCTTCAGTTCCTTGATAAAATCCTGTTTTTTGGGAAGTACCTTTAAAGTTATCTTGAAATCATTTTCGATATCAATTCCAAGCTCGTTCTTTGGCAGATCCTTGATATGTCCAACCGATGCAAGCACATCGTATTCGCCGCCTAAATGGCGGGAGATCGTCGTCGCCTTGGAAGGCGATTCGACAATTAATAGTGGTTTGTTGGACATAATTTGGGTTTTTCCTTACGCGCGTATAAAATATAAAAGTATATAATTATAAATCCAAATTGGAAAGATACTCAATTAATTTATTTACGGTGATCTCTTTCTGTTGACCGGTCGTCAAATCTTTAACTTGTACGGAATGATTGACGAGTTCGTCATCGCCGATTATGATCGCGATTTTAGCACCAAGCCGATTAGCTTCTCGAAGATTCGATTTTAAACTGCGCCGTAACAAATCAATTGTAACTGTGAAATCATTCTTTCTGACGTCATTTGCCATGACTTGTGCCTGTGTCCGGGCTTTTTCACTTAATGCTGTTATGTAAACTTGTATTGAGTCATCAATTTTACCGGCTTCAGTATTTTCAATGGCAAGAATTAATCTTTCAATGCCGGCGCCAAAACCGATTGCCGGCGTTGGTTTACCACCCAATGATTCAACAAGCTTATCATAGCGTCCGCCGCCGCACAGTGCATCCTGAGCACCAAGTGCGGTGGATGTTATTTCAAATGTTGTGCGCGTATAATAATCCAATCCCCGAACCATCAGCGGATCAATCTCAAAGGCAATATCAAGCTTTGTTAACATTGAGGTTACTGATTCAAAATGTGCTTGATCTTCCGCAGTTAAGAAATCATTGATCTTGGGCGAAGTTTTCAGTAATTCCTGTTCGTGCTCTACTTTAGTGTCCAAAATGCGCAGAGGATTCTTTTCAAAACGGGCTTGGCTTGTTTCCGTTAATTTGGGGAGCAGCGGTTTTAAATAATTGCGCAATTCTTTGCGGAAATTGTTCCGACACTCCTCCGAGCCGATACTGTTTATTTTTAATAATATATCTTTTAGGCCTAATTCTTTATAAAAATTATAGACTAAACATATAATTTCAACATCGGCTTCGGGATGCGGCGAGCCGAATAATTCGGCCCCGAATTGATGAAATTGGCGGGTTCGACCTTTTTGTGGCCGTTCACGACGGAAACAAGCATCTTTGTAATAAACACGGCTAATAGATGCCTGCCCTCCTAAGTTATTTTGAATAAATGCCCTAACAACCGGTGCGGTTAATTCAGGCTTCAAAGTAAGATTATCACCACTTTGGTCAACCCAACTGTACATTTCTTTTGAGACGATGTCGGTTTCTTCACCAACCCCGCGCTTGAATAATTCGGTTTTCTCAAACATTGGTGTACGGATTTCACTGTAACCGTATTTACGCATAAAACTATGGAGTGCAGTTTCAAGTTTTTGCCAAAGACCGGTTTTATCCGGCAGAATATCATGAGTACCTTTAACCGTACGTATCAATTTATTTCTTTCCTAAAATTTCGTTTAGTATTTGAGTCGCCTCATCGTGGTAATCTTCTGGGACAAAAATAGTGATTTTTGTGCCTACTAAGTTTGAACTTGAAATATTATATGCCGAAGTTGCCCAATCGGACTTAGTAAAATGGGGAATATCCATATTTGAGAGGACTTCCTCAACCATATCGGCATATACTTTCCCGGGAAGAACCGGTAAAGCAACCCATTTTATTTTTTCAAGTGGTGTTTCTTCCGGGAGATCGTCAACGAGTAGTACATGGCAATCAACACATTCTTTCACATCTTCAAGATATTCTGTTCGGCATTTGGGACAGTACATATTTTTCCTTTATTCTATAGTAGAATTTCTAAATATTAGTTTTAAGAACAAATAATTGATTACTCGTATTTATCATCTAAAAATTAGAACGTTTTTGAAAAATTCCGTCGCGCTCCTCGATCTTTAGGTCGCGCAGCGTTGGTGATTTTACATTGATACGTAAATATACACCTTGTCCGTAGCCGCCCGGCGTCCATGACAGCGACATTTCCCAACAATGCAGATCACGATAGATAGAAAAACTGTGACTAACCAAGGCTTTATTTACAAGATTGAATCGTGCATTATGTTGAACACGCCAACTCGGCGTTACTTGGATGGTTGAATTGGTGTTCATCCAAAAAGTCTTTGAGATATTTGTCGGATTTGCTGCGTTATACGAATAACTCAGACTAACGTTAGTGCTCCAAAGCTGACCGCTACTGATTTGCTTGGGATTTTTCCTGAAATCAATGTTTTGGCCAAAATCTTCAAGGTCGGTAATTGATGATGTGTCCGATACGGCGGCACTATCGGGAACATCGGAGATTAGCGGAGCGCGCATCCGTTTGCCTGAGAATTTGAATCCTGTTGAAGCGCTTACGTAAGTTAGTCTTGGTCGGGGGACATTATTGACTGTTCTAATGGTATTGATGCGTTGATTGTTTTCTTTATCATATTCATAAAAGTCATGGGTCATCGAGATGTCAAATTTTAATCCTTTGGATAAACCGGTACGAATCGAGGAAGTCAAGTTAGCAAGTTTAAATTCATCGGCAGTAAAATTATAATTAGTGGATAATCGCCACGATAGAATATCCACTTTTTTCTCAGATTCGCCATCTATTATCTTAGTTTGGAATACATTGTTCAATGAAAAATTAAGCGATTGGCGTTCATTCACGGGAGTACTACCGGCGGTTGTACCTTTAAATTTATCATGCAATATCTCTGAACCTGAGCTGTCAATGATGGCTTTAATATAATTGGGATCCCATCCCAAAACAGGTTTAGAGAAATCCGGTGTGTATGAATAACCGATAGAGGGGGATGCCACATGACGCAATCCGTTTATTTTTCCAATTCTAATTGGAAATAATCCATATAATTGAGTACTAAGGTTTAAGCTTAGCGAACCGGTTGTTTGAGCTGCAAAACCTGATTTCTTTATAGATTGATAGGCGTTGGAACTGTCCAGTTTAGCGATGTAATATTCTTCGACCCAATCTGATTTAATAGACATACTCGGATTCAGGGTTATATACCGGAATAATTTTTGCGGCGCATTAAACGAAAAGGAATGTGTCAATAATTTGTCAGTAGATGTTCTCAAGATTCCATCACCGTTTGAATCGGTTTCCCAAATGTATTCTTCGGTAGAATCCGCCTCAACCGATTTATAATAACTTTGAGTAGTATTTTTATAATTGGACGAGTAACTCCAAGTGATATTGTTAAACCATGCTTTATCGGATGATTTGGTGGGGATTAGATTTCGCTGCCCTAAACGGAAAGATACCGTTGGCAACGTTGTTGTGGTTGAGCTGAGTTTTGTCCCTGCGGTAACCGGTTTTTGATAAAAAGCGGTCGCAGGATTAATCTTGTTATCTGCCATCAGGTCGGTATTTGAAGAAAAATTAAGACTGACTGAAGCGTTTACTTTGGGCCACTGTTTGGAATAGGTGGCGTTGGAAATAGCTTGCTGATTCATACGCTTGACCGGATCAAGCGAAGTGGTATAATTATAATCACTATTACTGTAATAACTGGCATTTACATTCAAGGATTGATGCTGTCTCAAGATTTGTCTATGCGACCACTTGACCACGTAATCCTGATCACGCGGACCGAATATATTGAAAATATCGTTATCATCAGTTGTCAGGTATTGACGGGTTTCAAGATGCAGATTGCCGGAATATTTGTATCTATTATTATATTTATTGATCAGTTTGAAAGTGATGCCCTGCTTATCAGCGAAACTTGCCGTCAGCTTGGTATCGAAATAATCACTGAACGCCCAATAATAACCAAATCCGTCTAAATAATGTCCGCGATTATTACTTGTCCCATAAGAAGGCATTATCCAACCGGATTGCCGGCCGCCCTGTTTCATCGGCAACACCGCAAAGGGAATACTTAAGATCGGAATCTGTGCTAAATGCAACGTAAGGGGCTTGGCTACGACTTTGTCGTCATGGATCATTTTCATGCGCGGACTGGAGAAATGGAAATGCGGTGTATCCAAACTACAGGTTGTGTAAACACTTTGCTTCATATAAAAAATCTTGCGATCCTCATTTCTGATGTCGGTACTTGTGTAGTAACCATCTTCAGCTTTGGTTTTACCGTGTAAAATTTTGCCACGCTCCGTTTGCAGATTATATTGCATCCGGTCTCCGCTGATCGGTTCTTGCTCGCCCTCCTGCAAAATGGGCGTTATCGCGCGAAAAGTGGTATCATTTACTGCGCTTGGCAAAGCATTCAAAATATTGGTTTGCCAATTTACACCGACATAACCCGCTGAAAGCGTTATGTCGCCATAATCTACCCGTGCTTCGCCGATAAGTTTAGTGGTTTTATCCGGTATTAAATAATTGATCTGTTCGGAGCGATAGAGGATTTCAGATTCTAAATCTGTATTAGATGTGTCGGGTGTATATTCGCCACGGGCGCCACCGATCACTAAAATCTTTTGTAATTCCTGATCATTAAAATTCAAGGTAATCGTGTCACCGGAAGTAATGTTTGTCCCCTGAAAGGTAGAGTCATCAAAAACATGGTATAATGTGGTCGCCATTCCCTCCAAGCGCATTGAATCAAGCTGACTTTCCCTCAAATAAGCTTTAAGTACTTTACCGGTCATATCATCTCTGTATTCTCCAATGATTTCGTTCTCTCGGATGGAAGATGCCTTAGCCCCGGAAGGTATAAAAAGATATTGCAGTTCATCATCCTGAAAATGGGCGAATAGTTCATCACCCTGCAAAAAATCCTTTTCGGATGTAACCTGTGGTTCAATTGTCAGATGGGCGATATCAGCATCAAGATCATAATGTGCTTTACCACAGGTAATAGTTCTGTCACTGCTGATAATAATTACATTTCCAAATGCCGTATAATTAGCTCCGGCAATTTTGTTAGCCTTGGAATATATCAGCGTGTCAGCTGCTATATCCTGATCATTTTGTTTTAAGATTGCGTTACCGATGGCATTGCCGCTATCCAATTCAGTATAATAAAGTATCATATCGGCGGTAAGATCATATTCGTTATCCCAGGCATGGGCGTTATTGCGGGCAGTGAGTAAATCTTTAGGAGAATCAAAATGCAGGGTATCGGCGGTTATGAATGTACTGTCATTTTCTGCGCGTGCATTGCCGATCAAATACCCTTGCTCGGTATTTTCAGAGTAACGTGCCACATCAGCAAAAAGTGTCAGATCACCTTTTTTAAAGATGACCTCTCCGGTTAATATCTGTATTGCCGTACCATTCTCGGTTATATTCTCCAAAACATCGGCTTGAACAAGCCGTAAGCGCTCATCAGCGAGAAGTAAAAGAGGTAATGTTAAGATTATGAAAAACTTCAACCGCATTATTTTTTATATCTTTTAGGCCACAATTTATTTAATCTTTCAGAAATATATTTCTCATAACCTTGTTGGGTGGGTTTATAGAACATGCTTTCCATGTTATCCGGAAGATATTGCATATCCACAAAATGGTCGGGGTGGTGGTGAGCATATTGGTAGTCTTTGCCATATTCCAAGTCTTTCATCAATCCCGTCGGTGCATTTCGTAAATGCTTAGGCACCGATTGGGTTCCTTCATTTTTTAAGATCTCTTGGGCATGCCGCAAAGCAAAATATGATGCATTTGATTTTTTAGCGGCAGACAAATAAGTGGTAACATGAGCTAAGGTAATTGCCGCTTCCGGCATGCCGATCATGTGTACGGCTTGGAAACCCGCTGCTGCGATGGGCAAACCCTGTGGATCGGCATTGCCGATATCTTCCGAGGCTAAAATAACTAAGCGGCGGGCGATGAATTCCGGTTTTTCTCCGCCTTCCAACATTGTTGCCAGCCAGTAAATGGCAGCATCGGGATCGCTACCCCGCACGGATTTAATAAAAGCACTGATAGTATCATAGTGATAATCACCGGTTTTATCGTATAATTGTGTTTTTTTCTGTAAGGCCTCGTTCAAAATTTTGATGGTGATTTCACCTTTTCCGTCAATTAGATTCATCGAAATTTCGAGAGCATTGAGCATTTTGCGAGCATCCCCGCCGGCAGCGTTGATCAGCGCTTTTCTAACTTTGTCAGAAATTTTAATAGCACTTTTTTGTAATAGAATATCAGTCTTAAGTGCTTTTTCTAATATATCATTTAAAGCTTCCGGTGTATGCGGGTTCATTACCAATACGCGGCAACGTGAAAGCAAAGGACTGATTACTTCGAACGATGGGTTTTCCGTGGTGGCACCGATCAGAATAATAGTACCATTTTCAACGGCGTGTAACAGTGCATCCTGTTGTGATTTGCTGAAACGGTGAATCTCGTCAATAAATAATATTGTGTTTTTACCAATATCCAAACCACTTTTGGCGGAAGCGATTATCTTGCGTAATTCTTTCACACCGCTCGATACAGCCGAAACTTCCTGAAAATTAGCTTTGGTAGAACGGGCGATGATCCGTGCTAAAGTAGTTTTCCCTGAGCCGGGCGGTCCCCAAAAGATCATCGAAAACGGTTTTTCCGATTTCGCTAACAATGATAATATTTTGTCATCGCCAACTAAATGTTCCTGACCGACAAAATCCTCAATGGATTGCGGACGAAGTCTATCGGCTAAAGGCGGTAAATGTTGATTGAATAATGACTTAGTTGTATTCATCAGACAGCAATTTACACAGAATAAAGCAGTAGATAGTAAAAATTAATTATGCTAAGTTACTGAAAAGATATAAGAGAAAAATATGCAAAAAAGAAATAATTATATGACTATTACCGGCGTGTTGCTGATAGCATTATTGGCGGTTTTTGGTTGTAAGGAAGAAACAGAAGGAAAAATGGTGAAAGGTATGAAAATTGTTGATCATGTTGTCGGCGAAGGTCTTGAGGCCGAAAAATTCGATATTCTAACAGTTCATTATACCGGCAAATTGGAAGATGGAACAATGTTTGATTCATCTAAAAATCCCGGACGTGAACCTTTCCGCTTTACAGTCGGGATGGGACAAGTGATCCAAGGTTGGGAAGAAGGTTTTATCGGAATGAAAGAAGGCGGTTCACGGACTTTAACAATTCCGCCGGAAATGGGTTATGGCGCGCGCGGAGCCGGTGGCGTAATTCCACCGAATGCAACATTGATATTTGATGTGGAGTTATTAAAAGTGGAGAAGAACGAGAATTAACATGGCTTGTAGAGACGTAACATGTTACGTCTCTACTAAATAGTATTATCCCCTACAAAAAAGCCCCCGCATTGCGAGGGCTTTTTATTTAAATGAAAATTCCGTTATACAGGAGTAACCTTTGCAGCCGCTTCGCCTTTATCGGTTTTAACGACTTCAAATTCAACCTGAGCATTTTCTTTTAATGTTTTGAAACCTTCTACTTCAATTGAATTAAAGTGAACGAAAAGATCATCGCCGTTTTCACGGGTGATAAATCCGAATCCCTTTTTATCATTGAACCATTTAACTGTTCCAGTTTCACGTTTTGCCATGTTTTATTGTCCTAAATTATTAATAAATCTGTGTCGGGAGTTCTGATTGGGCTAGAGGCTACTACTATTCAAATCTTATTTTAATATATATTTGTATCTACATCTAAATCCTGTCACAACAACTGACAACCTGCGCGAGATTACAACATTACAAGAGAAATTGCAATATAATATAGTAGATGGTAGATAGTAGTCAGCAGTTAGTAGAAAGGTGATAGGAAGCGGAGCGTGAGAGTATGACCATCACTTTCTTGTTATTATCCAAAATCCAATATCTAACATCCAGTAACCAATCGAGCCACCGAGAGGATTTGAACCCCCGACCCGCTCATTACGAATGAGCTGCTCTACCAACTGAGCTACGGTGGCATATTATCAATATAATTGACAGGGGAAATTAATATTAAAACTTATTTTTAAGAACTTTGAAAAATTATCAAATGGTTGCAAGTGAAAAATCATTGGCGTTTGAATCAAATATTTTAAAATCTAAATCAAGCCATTTTTCTATTTTTTGGGGATTGTCAGATGATATGAATGAAATTCCACGATTTAAGGCAACTGCTTCTGTAAACCTTTAAACGTCTATAATGAAATAGTATTGGTATTTGATTTGTTTATAGTGGTGTTATAATTCATATCATAATTTTGGCGGAAAATCATCATATACTTACATGATATAAAAAAGTAGTGGACTGTTTGATCTAAAGAATTCAAAAACCAATAACAAAATATATAAATATTTCGAGTAATACCTCCAATATTTTAACCTCCATATAATCATTTAATAGTATATTGTATACTCAAACATTAGTAATTAAAAATTAGATGTATATTAAACAGTAATAATTGTTATTATGGGTAAAAAAATAGAATTGTGGGTTCTGTTATTAGTGATTTGGTTTGGAATAGTTTTTATAATTGTTTTCACTTGGTCTTTAAAAAGCGAATTGGTGGGTTGGAAAAGGGCAGGTGTGCTCGGAAGAATAGCGTATCATACATCAAATCTTCCTACGCTCACACGTGATCTTCTTTTCTACAAGAAATCACCGAAGTCAACACCTTTAATCATTGAAGATAGATGGCCGGAGATTAATGGTTTCAGTAAAAATGGAATTATAAATAATGCTGTTAGAAACGATAAAGGATACCTGCTATTCTCCGCTTATTCAGGAGAAAAGAAACAGTCCACTGTTAAACTTATTCGTATTCAGGATCAAAAAACCATTTTTGAGTGGGTTCCAAATATCGATGAGATAAAAAAAATTCATAAGAAAATGGGACTGAATAATTTACCGGATGATTTTGACCTAACTTCTTTTTCTAAAAGTAGATATAGGACTATACACCCATTATTAATGGATGATGGGAGTATAATTTTTAATAATTTCAGTTCGTACTTAGTAAAGATTTCAAAATGTTCAGAAATACTATGGATATCGGATATTATAACTCACCATTCATTAGAAATGGACAGCAGTAATAATATTTGGGCATCAATAAGAATTTTCCCAACAAAATATGATACTATAAATGAGGAATATGTAGATGACGCTATTGCATTAGTAAATGTTGATGGTGAAGTAATTTATAAAAAGTCCGTTACTGAGATGCTCTTAGAAAATGGATATCAAGGTTTATTGTGGGGTGTCGGACCAGATGCATATGAATATGACCCAATTCACCTTAACGACATTCAACCGGCGCTTTCAAAATCTAAATATTGGGATGTCGGAGATGTGTTTTTAAGTATCAGGAATAAAAGTACAATTTTACTTTATAGACCTAGAACAAATAAAATACTTTGGTTAAAAACTGGTCCATGGTTTGCACAGCATGATGTAAATATATTAAATGACTCACAAATATCGGTATTTGACAATAACACAATTAGAGTCTTACCAGAGGAGAAGAATATTGGTTATAGTAATGTCTATATAGTTGATTTCGAAAAAGATTCAATAACATCTCCATATTCGACAATTCTTGAAGAAGCTGGTGTAATGGAAAGAACAGAAGGTAGAGCAACATTACTTGCAGGTGGCGATGCAATTATTGATGAAAAAAGTACAGGAAGATTGTTGCGTATTTCACAAGATGATGTAAGGTGGGAATTCACATCTAGAGTTGATAGTAATAGTCTAGGTATGGGGAATTGGAGTCGTTATTTAACCTATGATCAAGTTAAGGCAGTGTTACCAGAATTAGAAAATTGTGATTGTACACAAAATGTTATAGGAAAAGATTGAAATGAAGAAATATATTAGTTTATTACTCTATTTATTATTGGTTTCAGGTGCATACGCGTATATTGGTCCAGGAATAGGCGCAGGGGTTTTCGCAGTTGTCTTTGGCATAATAATCGCCATATTTTTAGGATTAGTTTCTATCATTTGGTATCCTTTTAAACGTTTAATCAAGCGTTTTAAGAAAAAATGATTTGGTGAATAAAAATATTGTTTAATCCAAATAGATAATGTTCATAGTTATTCTTGTTTTAACTATTGTTTTAGTGGAATGTCTTATAAGACTTCCAATTGATAAAGCTATTAAACAAGTACTCAGCATCGGAAGAAAAGCAATAAATGTTTTAACATCAGTCAAAATCTCTGATCATTGGAAAGAAATTACACTTCGACGTTACTCTTTTGATCTATTAAAAAAAATGTTTAGTCTGTTGTTTTACATAATTATTTGCTTACTTGCTGTATTCGGTCCAATAATTTTACTCAACAAATATGTTTCGTTTAATCCCTCAATATTCGAACAACTATTGAGTTTTAAAGGGATTGGAACAATGGGTGTTTTGTCAGTACTCTATTTTTATTTGAGAAAATCCAAAAAGAAAAGTGATTATAGTTCTGTTGATAAAATTTTACACAAGCTAGCACTGGGGTCAAATGTTGTAAAATCAATGTCGTTTGATTTGGATGGATTATTAGTAAAGAAAAATCCAACTAATGGTGTTGATCAAAACAAGCATGTTTTTGTTTGTGGTTTAGCCCGTGCCGGCACAACAATTATCATGCGAACTTTCTATGAATCTGGAAAATTTAAATCCCTAACTTATCGTGATATGCCTTTTGTTCTTATGCCAAACGTGTGGAGACTGTTGTCTAGATCGAATCAGAAGCATATTGAACAAAAAATAAGAGCTCACGGTGATGGTATATTAGTTGATTTTGATAGTCCTGAGGCATTTGAAGAAGTTTTTTGGACAACCTTTTGTCAGGACGATTATATAACTAAACATGGCTTGATTCCGCACACAGTAAATAGTGATAACATTGAAAAATTTCAATTATACGTATCTCGCATAATTGCAGACCCCACTTCAACAAATCATATTGGATATTTATCAAAAAATAATAATAACATTTTGCGAATTCCTTCAATAAAAAAAGCTTTCCCCGAAGCAACAATTATAGTTCTTTTTAGAAATCCCCTACAACAAGCAATCTCTTTATTGAATCAACATCAAAAATTTAGCCAACTACAATTGGGGGATTCTTTTTCTAAAAAATATTTCAAATGGCTTGGTCATTATGAATTTGGTCTTAATCATCTGCCATTTATTTTTAAGGATTCAAAAACATCTAATTATAAATCTGACGACATTAACTATTGGATAAAAATGTGGGTTGATACTTACTCATATTTATTGTCCAATAAAAATATTAATTGTGATTTTTTATGTTATGAAGAATTATGTGAAAATCCAGAAAAAATCCTTCAACAAAAGTTTAAGAAATTGGGGATAGATAATAACCCTACATTATTTGCTAAACAGTTAAAACTTCCGAAAATGAAATCAATAGCGGGCGTTTCTAAAGCACTGGAGAATGATGCAATGAGTATTTACATTGAATTAAAATCGATTTAAATCTTTTTGTATAATTATCTGTAAAAGTGGAAAACAGAAAATTAGTATCCATACTGTTACCAACTAATAGAATCAAATATTGTAAAATCTAAATCAAGCCATTTTTCTATTTTTTGGGGATTGTCAGATGATATAAATGAAATTCCACGGTTTAAGGCGACGGTTTCTGTGAATCGGGAAAAATGATTGCAGGTTGACAATACTGCAATTTGAATGTTTGACAACCTAAATATTTCTTCAATTAGTTCACCTAATTGATATTGTTTAAATGGTTCTTTCATTACACCATTGCATTGATTGCAGCCGATATAAAGTAGGTTTTTGAGGTCGTTAGCATTGCAGAATTCAAATCCACCTCTCAGCATAATTTCAATATCATTTTCATCTTTAATATGGTCTATTGTTATGATTGCTAATTCTTCTTTGAGGATTTTTGATTCTTTAATAACCATAATATATGATGAATTAATTTATACAATACGTATAATCTGTATTGATAGTTATAATTACTCAGAACATATTAATGATTTTAGAGATAAAAATTCAATTTCTAATTTGGAATGCAACTAATCTGTATCATATACTTCAGCATTAAAGAATTAAATAGTTATTTAATAAAATTATCTGAACAATATCAGAGTATCATTTAAATTTGCTACCCGATGGCGATAAACAATTTCAACATCTTTAGTAAAAGTTTTTGGCAGAACCGCATCGTCCAGTGGGCGATTGCCATTACGATATTTATATTTTTTGTATATATTGTTGAAACGCGCTATGGATGGGATCAAATCGTTTCTAGTTGGCAGTACTTTTACAATAAAACCTTTATACTGATTCTGGCTTTAATTCTTACAAGTTATCTTTTAAGGGGATACCGGATATATGACTATTTTGAATTCAAAAGTTTCAGGGAATACGGACGCGCATTGCGACTATTCCTGATCCACAATATTTTAAATAATCTGCTGCCAATGCGCAGTGGTGAGTTATCATTTCCAATATTGATGAAACAATATTTTAAAATACCGATAGGCTATTCGGTGCCGGCATTGTTTTGGTTCAGAATTCTTGACCTATATACGCTAATACTGATTGGCTTCATCAGCCTTTTTTGGTCAAGAGTGTCACCAATAATAGGTTTAATAATAATAGTGTTGTATTTAGGCATGCCGGGAATTTTTTCATATTTTAAGAGTGGCCGGGAGCAAGCGGATATTGAAAAGGCAAGCAGATTGAAACGTATTTTCAATAAAATAATTAAGGCTTTTCCAAATAATTTGCAAAAAACTTACCGCATATTGCTTTGGACACTTCTAAATTGGACATCTAAAATACTTGCCTTCGGGTGGATATTGTCAGTTATCGCAGAATGCGATTTTTCAACGGCAGTTCTTGGCGGTATTACCGGTGAAATGAGTAGTGTTTTACCATTTCATGGTTTGGCCGGTGCGGGGACTTATGAAGCCGGTGTCCTCGCATCAATGATACCGGCCGGAGTGCCTGCCGAGCGAGCACTGAATGCCGCTGTTAATTTGCATCTTATCACACTATCTGTAAGCATGCTTTCGGCACTCATTGCCCTGCCTTTTGGTTTGAAAAAGTACGATTAGTCTTTGGGGCTTGGATATAATTGCTAAATTCCGTTCGAATTTTGTAACAATTATATCTAAATGATTAGCGAGATATTTTTATGACAAATAGATTTTCTGATTACTACACTTCACTTAGACAGAGCCGCTATTTTTTACCGCTAGTATTTATTCTAACATTTGGTTTGAGTTTTTTCTATAATCTTGGTGATACACCGCTCTTTGACAGAGATGAAGGAGCTTTTAGCGAAGCCACGCGGGAAATGCTTGAACGCGGAGATTTTGTCTCGACCTATCTGAATGATGAACCGCGCTATGATAAACCGATTTTTATCTATTGGTTTCAAGCGGCAAGTGTTTCGGTATTTGGCGTCACTGAGTTCGGATTCCGATTTCCGTCGGCGGTATTTGCGTCACTGTGGGCGCTTACCGTTTTCTTTTTTGTTAAAAAGGAATTGAAGGAGGATACCGCTTTAAAATCCGCGTTGATAATGGCAACATCACTGTGGGTTGTAGTAATCGGCCGGGCGGCAATCGCCGATGCGCTGCTAAATCTGTTGATCACACTGTCAATATTTTCGTATTATGAATTCGTAAAAGATTCGGAGAAAAAATTTCTGTATTTGGTATTCTTGTGGTCCGGATTAGGATTTCTAACTAAGGGACCCATTGCTGTAATCGTTCCGGTTGCGGTAAGCTTCATTTATATGGTATCGCTTAAGCGTTTTAGGGCGTGGCTCGCCCATGTTTTTAATCCGCTTGGAATTCTCTTGTTTTTGTTGATCGCAATGCCCTGGTATATCGTTCAATATTTTAAAGAGGGACAACCTTTTATCGATGGGTTCATCCTGAGGCATAATGTACAGCGTTTCACTTCCGCATTGGAGGGTCACCGCGGTTCAATATTCTATTATATTCCAATTCTGCTTGTGATTCTATTACCCTTTAGCTCCCTTTTGATTAAGACAACCGGAAAAATAAAAGATATGTTCAAGGACAATTTAGATCGTTTTCTGTGGATTTGGTTCTTGTTCATTTTTGTCTTTTTCTCATTGGCGAGGACTAAACTGCCACATTATGTTCTGTATGGTTCACCGCCTTTATTCATTTTAATGGCAAAATACAGCGATAGGCTGAAGTCTCGTTTTTGGGCATTGTTTCCCAGCATCCTGTTTGTAACAATAATCCTATTTTTACCGGATATTCTAAAGTTGATTTTGCCAAATGTAACTGATGTATATGCCAAAGCCATGCTTGAAGGTGGCTGGCATGCTTTCGACCTAAAGTATCGCTTGATTAGCGGCATTGTACTGGTAATTGGGATAATATTTATATTCTTGAAGAAATTCACGGCTGATAAAATTGTCATCGCTATGGGATATGTTTTAACCTTTTACGTTCTGACTGTGGTAGCACCAGCCGTTGGTGAAGTTAATCAGCAGCCGATCAAGAATGCGGCCGCCTTTGCTGCTGAAAATGACCTTGAACTAGTTATATGGAGATTGGACAATCCAAGTTTCAGTGTATATCGCCAAAAGGTGACACCGATACTAAAACCAAAGGATGGTGAGATTGCCATAACCAAAATAACCAGGTTGAACAAATTCGCAGAATATGAGATATTATTTAAACAAGGAGGCATTGTAATTGTCAAAGTCATCCGGACAACTGATTGATGTAAACCGCTATAGAAATCGCTCGGCGTGGATATGGTTACCGCCAATCGCGGCTCTGATATTGCTTGCTTTATTATATTGGATCAATATTGATCGCGAATTGTTTTTGATATTAAATGGCGCAATCGGGACATCGGATTCGGTATTATGGGCCAACATTACTATTTTGGGCGATGCTTTGATATTACTTGTATTGGCTTTGCCGTGGATCAGGAAGAAGCCCGAATTGGTTTGGGCTATGCTCTGTGCCGGCGTAATCGCTTTTTTTGTTACACACGGACTTAAAGAGTATTTTGGTACCCCGCGTCCGCCAAAGGTATTAGAAGGCGGGGAATTCTTTCTTACCGGGCCGGCGTACAAGAAACGTGCTTTTCCATCCGGGCATACATCGGCAGTCTTTACGGTTGTAGCAGTATATATTTTATCAATTCGAAATAACAAACTTAATGCTTTTATTTTCACATTATCCTGTATAGTCGGATTTTCAAGAGTAGCCGTTGGAATTCATTGGCCCGGCGATGTGCTTGGTGGAGTTATTGTCGGTTGGCTTTCCGGTTGGTTAGGTCTTGTGTTTAGCGCATGTATTAGTTGGGGTACTAGTAAAATCGGTCAACACGTGCTTTCTATTATCTTGCTAGCTTGTGCGGTGGCATTACTTTTCTTTTACAGTACCAAATACCATGAGGCTGAATTATTACATCGTGCAATAGCCGCAATTCTACTTCTCGCAGGAATGGTCGAGTATCGAGCAATTATTCTTAATAGATCTTAGTCAAATCATATAGCTCTAGAACAAATCTGTAATTTGTATTCACATTCCGGTAATATGTTTTATCATCTGCAATTTTTATCCTTTTAAGTTTTCTGTGTTGAAAATATTAGAAATCAATCAATGGAGGATAAAATGAACCTAATAAGAAAAGTATTTTTAACAGCATTAGTTGTCATTATGACAGTCAGCTTTCAAGGTTGTTCAAAATTTATGGGAAATATGATGGGAGAGAGTTTTCTGTATCCGACTGAACAACCTTTCCCTAAAACACCTATAGATTATGAGATCGAATACAAAGATGTAACGTTCGAAACCGATGACGATTTGACCCTGTCAGGTTGGTTATTAAACGAAAATGCTGACCAAATAATTATTATGACGCATTTTGGTTATAGAGCAAATCGGTTTGGTTATCAGGTAAAGCATCAGCCGGGACCAATCAAACCATACAAGAAAGAAATCGAATTTGTAAAAGTAGCCAGAAGACTGACAGATGCGGGGTATGGAGTTTTAATGTACGATTTAAGAAATCATGGCATAAGTGAAAAAACTGAAAATGGTTGTGGCACGGGTGGTATTGATGAATCTAACGATGTTATTGCTGCCATTAAATTCATTTCATCAAATGAATCAACCAAAGGAAAAAATATCGGTTTGCTGAGTTATTGTATGGGTGCTAATGCCACGTTTTTTGCTCAAGCCAAAGAGACGGAACTATTTAGTACAAATGTTAAAGCATTAATTGCCATGCAACCCTTGACGAATGGTGAATTCCTTTGCGCTTATGGTTATAATAGAGATTCAAAAGTCTTTAAAATTGCGGAAGCGAAGTTTAATGAACAAACCGGATATTCTCTTGATGCGCCTGTTTTAGAGCAGATTGATAAAGTTGTAACTCCAACGCTTTTATGTCAAGGTAAAAAAGATCCTTGGACAAACTTTGATTTTATTAATGCCGTATATGAAAAACTTCCAGTAGAAAAAGAAATGTATTGGATGGAAGAACCTACTCACCGTTTTGATGGTTACAATTGGTTCTATGATAATCCTGAAAAGATGCTTGAGTGGTTTGATAAACACATGAATTAATAAATATAGTAAATTTAGATGAAAGTATTATGAATAGTATGATCTCAATCAAATCTATAAGTCAGGTGCATGAATTTTTTGGACTGCCAAGGCCCAAGCACCCATTGGTATCGGTACTCCGGATTGGAGATAAAGTCGCAGATGTAGATTTTGGAGATCATATCTATGTAATAGACTTATATCAAGTAAGTCTGAAAGTTGGTCATATTAGTCATATTACTTATGGAAGAACCTCATATGACTTTGAAGAAGGCATGATGATGTTTACCAAGCCAACCCAAACTTTGAAATTTGAGAATGTTCAGGGTACGCAAAATAATGCGGGGTGGACTTTAGTATTCCACCCCGATTTGTTACGCAAATCAGAATTGGGCAAGATCATTGAGCAATATACATTTTTCTCGTATGATGTTAGGGAAGCATTACATATTTCAGATGAAGAAAAAGAAACACTGAATAATATCATATTCAAAATTGAAAAGGAATATAATCAGAACATTGATCGGCATAGCCAAGACCTGATTGTTTCCAATATTGAGTTATTATTGAAATATAGCTCACGTTTTTATGACCGACAATTTTACACGCGGACCAATCTCAACAAAGACGTTGTAACACAATTTGAAGAAATACTAAGCAATTACTATAATTCTGAATTGCAAATTGACAATGGTATTCCTACAGTAAAATATTGTGCAGGCCAAATTCATAAGTCACCGAACTATCTAAGCGATTTGTTAAAAAAAGAAACTGGAAGGAGTGCCTTAGATCATATTCATTTCCATATTATCGAGAAAGCCAAGAACATGCTACTCGGTTCAGAAGATACGGTGAGTGAAATAGCCTTTCATTTGGGTTTTGAATATCCGCAGTATTTCGGAAAATTATTTAAATCAAAAACAGGCAAATCACCTACTGATTATCGACTAGCCAATTAGGCCAAGTCTTTTCATAAGCCCACTAAGATATCTTAGTGGGCACTAACATAAAAAAATAATTCTTGACAAGTAACACGGCGTTACTTAATTTAGTAACACAGTGTTTCTAAATATATTTCAAAAAGGAGAACGAAAATGAAAAAAGTAATAACAATATTAATTATGGGCTTGATGGTTAGTCTAAATGCTCAAGACAAGAAAGTAGTACTAATTACAGGAACAGCTTCAGGATTTGGTAAAGCGACTGCAGAAAAACTAGTGGATAAAGGTTATATAGTTTACGGCGGCGATATAAAGGTTGAGGAGAACAAGTATCTCGATGAAATCGGAGGTCATGCATTAGTGATGGATGTAACCAATGATGAACAAGTTTTATCCGGTGTGCAAAAGGTTATAGACGAACAAGGTCACATTGATGTATTAGTTAATAATGCAGGCTATGGGACATATGGAATGATTGAAGATGTGCCAATCGAAGAAATCATTAATCAATATAATGTTAATGTCTTTGGCTATGGGCGACTAATTAAAGCAATTCTTCCACACATGAGAGAAGCAAGGCGGGGAAGAATTATTAATGTTTCGTCTGTAGTTGGAGAAGTTTCCATGGCGGGTTTGGGTTGGTATGCTTCTACCAAGCATGCTATCGAAGCAATTAGTGATGCTCTTAGAGCAGAATTAACCCATCTAGAAATCGATGTTGTAAAGATCCAACCGGGTGGTGTAAATACCAATTTTGACGAGGTGGCTTTTGGTACAATGGAACGCATCACTCCTGCACCCGAATATGAACGGTTACATAATAATTTCTACGATTATATGGTAGAAATGTACAAATCGGCTCCGGGGCCGGAAGAAACTGCAAATACCATAGTTGAAGCCATCGAAGCCAAAAAACCGAAAACCGAGTATCGAACTGCAGGAGCAGGAATGATGATGAAAATGAAGGGACTTTTTAGTGAAAGGCGGTTTGATAAAATGATACTACAACAAATTCATAAAATTGAAAAAGATTAGAATCGCGAAATTGCTTTTAAAGTATTGGGATAACTAGTTATTATGAAAAAATACGGTAAAATATTAAGATTTGATGGGATTTTGTTAAGCCTAGCCGGCCTGGCACACATTGTATATATGGGCTGGTTTGCTACAACAACTCTAACAGAACCTGCGGCTATTGGAGGAATGCTATTCGGAGTTCTCTATTTGTTCTTCGGACTTATAATGATGGCCGGTATATCAAAATTAATTTTAATAACATTGATAATCAATACACTTGGTCTTACTACTGTATTAATTGCTAGAGAGAATTCTCCTTTGTGGGAAATTGATCCGTATTTGATAGTTGTTGACTTAATTAGTGTTCCAGTTTTGGTATGGTTAAATCTCAATAAAAAACAAAATAAATAGTGAGGTAAATATGAAACAAGTTGCATTTATTACTGGTGCTTCAACAGGCATAGGTCATGCGTCAGCAAAAAAGTTAGTTGAAAACGGCTTTCTTGTTTACGCAACTGCGAGAAGAACAGAACTAATGAATGATCTTGAGAAATTAGGTGCAAAGATTATGAAATGTGATGTCACCAAAGATGAGGATGTTCAAAGTGTGGTTGATACAATAATTAGAAATGAAGGAAGGATTGATGTTTTATTTGCCAATGCAGGTTACTGCCTACTTGGACCTGTTGAACTCCATTCGTCACAAGACGTAGCCAGACAATTTGATGTAAATGTTGTTGGTTGTGGCAGAGCGATTTCTGCTGTACTTCCACATATGCGAAAACAAGAATCAGGTCGCGTTATTATTACTTCTTCAGTGGCAGGTCATGTTACTATGCCAGGAGCAGCATGGTATCCGGCAACAAAATTTGCGCAACAAGCAATAGGAGATGGTTTACGTATGGAAGTAAAAGAATTTGGGATTAAAGTTTCACTTATTGAACCTGGTTATATTGATACTGACATAGATAATGCCAGCTTTCCATGGCTTGATAAAGCAGAACAACACCCTAATGCATCGGCTTATGCCCATCAAATGAAAACATTCAGGAAAAAATGGGGAACAGGCATTGATAAAGGAGCTTCTCCTGATACGATTGCCAAGGTGGTTGTTCATGCTGCAACGGCCAAAAAACCTAAGCGTCGGTATCATCCAAATATAGACGCAAAGGCTGCAATTTTTATGAGAAGGTGGTTTGGATATGGCCTATTAGATAAAATTATGCCTGGTCAAACAATTAAATAGTATTTAACTATTATTATTTAATCGACAATAAATTATTTATTGATTGCATCGAAATCATTGCAAAAAGATTGAATAATCAAATATATGTGATGGTAAATTTACCACGATGAAAACAACGAAATGGATTAGAGCTAGAAGCCAAGAAAAAAAGGATTTCCGAGTGAAGGAAATTGTGTCTGCGACGGCAAAATTGTATGAAAATTGCCGATATGAAGATATTAGTTTTGCGTCAATTGCAAAAGAGTTAGATTTTACTCGAGCAAACCTATATAAATACTTCACTTCGAAAGAAGAAATTTTCCTTGAACTACTTAAAAATGATGTGGTTAATTGGAGAATAGAGTTAGATCAAATTTTTAATAAGGATAAAATATATAGTATCCATGACTTTTCGATAAAATGGGTAGATACGACTATGAAAAATAAACGATTCCTTGATTTATTCTCACTTCTACACCTACACTTAGAAAAGGAAGCATCATATAGCAATTTAGTAAATTTCAAAAAATATGTTACATTGGAATACAAAAAAGTAGTTGAATGTATTACTGGTAAAATTGATGGTTTTGTCGAAAATATTGCTGTTGAATTCATAACGTTTCAAGCTGCAATCTGCGTTGGCCTATATCAGGTGACTAACTTATCGGAAAACCAGAGAAAAGTATTAGATAAACAGGAATTTTCATTTTACAAAATTGATTTTAGAGAAAAATATATACAGGCTGTGAAATCTATTCTCAAAGATCTTATTGATATTAATTAACAGTTACAAAGTTTATTCACTAGGCCAGGTGTGGAGGTGGATACTAACTTAAACAGCTTTCAATTCTGGTGTTTAGTCAGCATCTCTTAATCTCGATTAATCCTTATATGAGATAATTACATAAAAAACGCTTGACAAAAGACACCGTGTTCCTTATTTTAGAGACGCAATGTCATTTATATTATTTAAAAGAGGAGATTTAAAATGAAAAATATAATCACAATAGTAATAATTAGCTTAATGGTCGGTTTAAATGCTCAAAATAAGAAAGTAGTGCTCATAACAGGAACTGCCTCAGGTATCGGTAAAGCAACGGCCGAGCATCTAATTAATGAAGGTCATATTGTATATGGTGGTGATATACAATTTGAAAAGAACAAATATTTAGATAAAATAGGTGGTTATTCAATAGATATGGATGTAACAAGTGACAGTATGGTAATTGCAGGTGTTGAGAGAATTATTGAAGAACAGGGAAGAATTGATGTAGTTCTGAATAATGCAGGATACGGACAATACGGGCCGGTAGAAGAAGTTACAATGGAAGATGCTTTTGCACAATTTGATGTAAATCTGTTCGGTGTAGCCCGAGTTACAAAAGCCGTGCTACCTTATATGCGTGAGCAGAGATTCGGTAAAATTATAAATATATCGTCAATGGGTGGAAAAATATATACCCCAATGGGAGCATGGTATCATGCGACAAAACATGCAATTGAAGGGTGGAGCGACTGTTTGCGCCTTGAGGTTAAGGAATTTGGAATTGATGTCGTTATAATTGAACCCGGACTAATAAATACTAATTTTTATCAAGTATATGATGAAAAATTAGAACCGTATTTAGAGAATACGGCCTATGGTCATATATTAAATCCAATGACAAATATGAGAGTGAGGCCGAAAATGTCTGAACCGGTTGTAATTGCTAAAGTAGTAAGCAAAGCTATTGATGATGATACACCTAAAACAAGGTATGTAAAAGGAAGAATGGGAAAATTTTTAATCAAATTCAGAGACATATTCGGTGATAGAGCTTATGACCGGTTAATTATGAGTCAAATTAATTAGTTGAAATAAATTGAAAATATTGTATAATAAAATGGAGATAAAATAATGAGTAAAGAAAAATGGACAGCGGAAAATATTCCAAGTCAAAAAGGGAAAATAGCAATTGTAACCGGTTCCAGTAGCGGTATTGGTTATGAAGCAGCCCGTGTGCTCGCCAATAAAGGAGCCGAAGTTATTGTGGCGGTGCGTAGCGAAGGGAAAGGTGAAAAGGCAGTTGTAAAGATAAAAGATCAAAATGTAGATGCCAAGATAAAATTGATGCTGCTTGATCTAGCTGATCTAAAATCGGTTGAACAATTTGCCAATGAATTCCAAGCTGAATATTCTAAATTGGATATTCTAATCAATAATGCCGGTGTTATGATGCCGCCTTATGGTAAAACCAAAGACGGTTTTGAACTACAGATTGGTACTAATCATTTTGGGCATTTTGCACTTACGGGCCAACTCTTAAGCATGTTACAAAAAACGGCCGATTCCAGAATAGTCAATGTATCAAGTATTGCTCATACACAGGGTAATCTTGACTTTAATGATCTCAATTGGGAGAACAGGAATTACAAGCCAATGCGATCGTACGGGGACAGCAAAATAGCTAATCTTTATTTTACTTATGAACTTGAAGCCCGTTTAGCTGAGGTCGGAAAAAATCCGATGGTTACTGCAGCACATCCCGGCTGGACGGCCACCGAGCTGCAAAGGCATTCCGGCTTAGCAAGCTTTGGCAATAAGTTTTTCGCCATGCCGATTGAGCAGGGAGCTCTTCCAACCTTAAGAGCGGCAACCGATGTTCAGGCCATGAGCGGTGAGTACTATGGGCCCGATGGTTATCGCGAAATGCGCGGGTATCCCGTAAAAGTAAAATCTAATAAACTTTCCCACGACAAAGATATTGCCAAAAAACTTTGGGAGGTTTCGGAGGATTTGACTAGAATTAAGTTCAATATATAGGAGGTACTAAATGCCTAGGAAGGATGTTATATGGTTAGATAAAAAGACAAAACTAAAGGATTTAAGCGGTAAAACCTATATTGTTACCGGAGCAAATTCGGGTGTAGGGTTGGAAACAGCAAGACAAATAGTAAAACAGGGTGGTCACGTTGTGATGGCTTGCCGAAGAGTTGATGCAAGTGAAGAAGTTGCACAGAGCTTTCGCGATCTAAAAGGCAGTTATGATGTAATGAAATTAGACCTTGCTGATCTACAATCAGTAAGAGATTTTGTTGCGGAATTCTTAAAGAAATATGATAGATTAGATGGTCTTGTTTGCAATGCAGGACTAATGACCATGGGAAAAGAACCTCAAAGGACTAAGGATGGTTTGGAGTTAACAATTGCTGTAAGTTATTTCGGACATTTCCTACTGACGGAATTATTGATTGATATTTTAAAGAAAAGTGCCCCATCTAGAATGGTGATACTTTCGTCTGTTATTCATGCCGGTACTCCCAAAAACCGGTATAAGGTTCACCTAGAAGATTTGAATTATAATAATAGAAAGTTCTCGAATATGGGCGCCTATGGCGAGGCCAAAGTGGCTACTGTCCTGTATGCAATGGAGCTTGGTAGGAGACTGGAGGGAACTAGAGTTACTGCTTATTCAGTTCATCCTGGCTGGGCAAGATCGAATTTTGGTAAAGGTGGAGGTACGTTTGCCATGAGATTTCTACTGAAATCTGTGAACTTTATAATGGCTTCGGCAACGAACAGCAATGAAGAATCAGCGCAAACGTCACTACATTGTTTATTATCTGATGATGCACCGAATCATTCTGGTGCTTATTTTAGTCAACAGAGTGTACTTTACAGAGATAAAGAATGTAAAAAAGGTGGTTGGCCATTGGAATCGCCAAATCCCAATGCAAAAGATATGGAAACTGCAAAAAAATTAGTGGAAGTTAGTTATAAAATCGTAGGATTAAAAAATTAGACGCTAAGGAGATAAGTTGGAAAACAGAGTTCTAATTACCGGCTCCACCGGGATGGTTGGCAAAGGCGTTCTGTTAGAATGCTTGGATAGCGACAATATTGAATCAGTTCTTGTTATTAACCGGGAAACCGTTGGAATTGAGCATCCAAAACTGAAAGAAATTATTCATAAGGATTTCTTTGATTTGAGCTCAATTGAAATGGAACTAAACGGTTATGACGCTTGTTTTTTCTGCCTCGGTGTTTCTTCTGCCGGCATGAAAAAAGATAAATACAGCAATATAACTTATGAGCTAACAAAACATTTTTCAGATACCTTTATTAAACAAAATCCTGATTCAATATTTATCTATGTATCAGTAACCGGTACGGACAGTTCTGAAAAAGGCCGTGTAATGTGGGCAAGAATAAAAGGTAAAACTGAGAACATGATTCTAAATAAAGGCTTCAAGGATGCCTATGCTTTCCGTCCCGGTATAATTTTGCCAACTAAAGGAGTTAGGTCTAAAACAAACTGGTACAATCTATTTTATACTTTATTCAAGCCGTTAAATCCACTATTATTAAGGTCGAAATATGTTACAACAACGGAAAAAGTTGGTTTAGCAATGATTAATATATTGCAGAATCAGCGGGATAATAAACATTTGGAGAATAAGGATATAAATCTCATTGCAAGAAAATGAAACTGTTAATAAAAAATTTTAGAGCTTGGTGGCAAGTGCCACGCCGTATTAGTGACAATGGCCCCGATAGAACAGTCTCTTTTTTAGAACTTTTCTACGACTTAGTCTATGTTGTACTGATCGCACAGTTTTCTCATCAACTTGCCCATAACATAAGTTGGCATGGGATTGGTGAGTTTGTATTTCTGTTCATAATTGTGTGGTGGGCATGGTTTAACGGTACAATCTACCATGATCTGCATGGAAACTATGATATTCGCACACGCACATTTACATTTTTGCAGATGTTTGCTGTTATCGCCATGGCGATATTTGCGCATGACGCTATTGGCCATAATGCCAATGGTTTTGCGTTAGCCTATGCTTTTTTCCAACTGATATTGACCTATTTATGGTGGCGCACAGGAGTACACGATAAAGATCACCGCCCGTTGGCAGTTCCATATTCAGCGTTATTCTTATTAAATACGATATTATTTGTTGTCTCAGTATTTATTGCCGAGCCATATAAGTATTATTTGTGGTTTGCCGCTATTGTTATTTCGTTATTGTTGCCGTTGCTTCCTCTTAAAATTGCCCGGAACAATCCTGCCGTTCAGGAGCATGTTAGGAAATTATCGGTAATAAATCCTGCTCTAGTAGAAAGATTTGGCTTATTCACGATTATAGTACTTGGCGAAGTGATTGTTGGTGTGGTCGTCGGTGTTTCAGGTAATCACCATTTGGATTGGGAAATTTGGATAACAGCACTATTCGCAACGCTGATTGCAATTGGACTTTGGTGGCTTTACTTTGATTTTATTTCACACAAGGCTCCTCGAAGAGGAGTGAATTATTTTAATTTTTGGTATTATTTGCATTTACCCGTTGTTCTTGGGATAACAGCAACCGGGGCAGCTTTATTAAACATATTTGAACACTTTGACGCAGAACAATTAATGAACAGCAAATATTTATTATTGGGGTCTGTAGCGTCTGTTCTGTTAGGAATATCATTATTAGGGAAAGTTATTCAACATCCTGATGAGCATGCGATGTTTATTAAATGGGGGAATTGGATAGTTCCATTATCAGCGTTGGCAATCTTTAGCTTGGCATTTTTTGATTTGTCGGCAATGGTTCTAATAATTTTGGTTGCGTTTATACTCTTGATTCCAGTTATCAATGCTTTGAGTATTTGGATGAATTTTGTTAGTAAAAATAGCTGAAGATATGAAAAAAGAGAAATGGTTAAGAGCACGCAGTGATGAGCAAAAAGAAATGCGGATTCAAGAAATTGTATCGGCAACCGAGAGATTATATTCAAATCATCGCTACGAGGAAATTACTTTTGTGCAGATTGCCAAAGAAGCCGGTTTTACTCGGTCCAATCTGTATAAATATTTTAGCTCAAAAGAAGAAATCTTTCTCGAGTTCCTAAAACATGATATGAAAATATGGAAAAGTGATTTACTGAATAATTTTATAAAGAGTGATTATTCAGTTGATGAATTTGCTGAAATTTGGATTGATCTTTTGCAGAAAAACAAAAGATTGACTGAATTGACATCAATACTTTATTTGCATCTCGAAAAAGAAGTTTCTTATGACAATTTATTAGATTTTAAACAGACTTTTACTAAAGATTTTGAGCAAGTTATTACCCACCTCGCTGGAAAAATAAAAGGTTTTACAATTGATAAGGTTCCTGAATTTTTAAGTTTGCAGAGTACCATCGGTGTTGGTCTTTATCAAATGACAGACTTATCAGAGAATCAGAAAAAGATTTTAGAATTACCTGAATTCTGTCAGTGGAAGGTTGATTTTAGGCAAAAATTTGTTCAAGCAACAAAATATATATTAGATGGCTTAATTAAAGATTGAAAATATATAGAAGGCATTCCGATCGTATTTTATGCAAAAGAACTATTGCTTATTGATTATCATCTATATTGTGCTGACGGCAGCATTATTGAATGGACAATCCGCAGATACTGATAGTACTATAACTAAGCACAAAATTATTAGCTATGACAAGCTGCAACACGCTGCGGTTAGTTGCCTTATAACCTTAAGCGGACAATATATTCTTGAAGATAAAACGGAAATTTCCAAAGATGATGCACTCTATTATTCCGCATCTTCAGCTGCGACAATTGGTCTTGCAAAAGAGTTAAGTGATAAGAAAACGCGTGCTCAACCTTTTGATTGGGGTGATATGCTGGCAAATTTTATCGGGATCGGTTTTGCCATTTTAATAATTTCTAATTAAAACTTTTGTGCTCTACATCAACATTAGCTGGAATCGTGAATTTCAGCCTTTCAAAATCGGTTCCTTCTGCTTCTCTGAGGCTCTCAATCAAATATTCGGTTGTATTTACCGGTACATTTGAATCGTAGGTTGTAACAGTATATTTTTTTATATAATCCATCCCGTTAAAAACCGAGTATTCATTAAAATCTATTTTGGTATAATTTGATGCGGCAATATTAGTTGCGATAATAATTTGAACGGTTTTAGTGTTTACAATTTTTTGGGTGATTAGCGTAGGCGTCTTTTTATTGTTCGATAGGAATTGATATATCAGAGTATCGTTGATGGCCTTTTCAACTATTTTTTGAAAACCTAACTGGCTGTAATAATTGTGGCTAAGTGGCTCGAGTTGAAGAAATTCGTCCATAACGGTATCCGATTTAGTTTTCTTCAAAATGAAAGCACGGTTATCATCAGGATAATAAATAAGTGTACTATCACTTGAGATGAACATAAGTTGGTTAATTGGTTCGCTTAGGTCTATGTATATTTCATTATTATTAATCAGAAGAGATTCACCCCTGATTGTACTTTCGATCCCGTTTATGTTTGAGATTTGGGTAAAAAACACTAATAGTGGAATGAAAATACCACTTGGAGCCATAGCCGGATATTGGTAATTAGAATTTAGTAATTAATCGACGCTTTCGGCTGCCACTGCGACCAGAACATAGCCAAGCACTTGAACACCGGTGCCTATCAAGCAACCGTTCATAGCTTTTTTAGTCTGAATATTCTTACCGGATTCTTTATAACAATCGGTGTAGTGTGCAACGTAATCGGGGCTTTTACCTAGCAATGATGTTGCTGATGGTTCCGGTTCAATAACATATGCGGCACCCAGTCCTAGCAGACCAAAAAGGCAACCCGCTCCGAACCAAACAGTCGAATTTACTTCCATTGTAGCGTCTGCTTTGGCTTGAGCGCAGGCATCTCCGGGTTGTTGGGCTAAAATCGGAACTAATAGAATAAGATGAATGAGAATAATACTAAGCGCTTTCTTCATTGAATACTCCCTGTATTGTTATTTGAAACATCATTGTATTAACTAAAATTAATTTATTTTGCACAGAATAAAAAATACAAATATAAAAAGATCAATAATATTTGGCCGTTCGATAAGCCCCGTAAATTTCCCCGCCATAAGTTACTATTGCAATACTGCCGACCACTCCCGTTAGAATATCCCTGTCATTTTGATAAGCGTAGTTGGTAATTGTGGCATAAAGCAGGAATTGGGTCAGTCCCATCAAACCATCGAACCACCGGCCGGCGTACATTCTTCCACTGCCGGGTATTAACGCTGAAAGCGATGCTGCCAAAAGGGGAGATTTTTGCAATTCGTTGGGTTCAGCGGGATGCAATGGATCAATCAATCTAATATCAATTGGATTGAATGCACCGCCGCTTTTTAAATGACTGTCTAAGGCAGCAGGATTGCAACGGGTAATCCGGTCTGATGTGATAAAGCTACCGCGTATTAATCCAAATTCTTTGATTGCTTCCGCACCGTAATTACTGCAGCTCGGGTGAAATTGGCAATTCATTGAATTCAGATTATATGATATACGTTGAAATCCGGCAATGGGTAGGATCCCCAATTTTTTGATTAACGAAACATTTTTGTCTGCCAACAATGTATCAGCCGGGAATTTGGACTGTGAAAAAACCATCGCCCCGGCGACGATAAATACCAAGAGAATAAACTTTAAATTATTTTTGTTCAAATTAATACTGTTTTAAATTGACCTTAGTATTTTACAAAACATTATAAAGGTTAACAATGTTTGATGGTTGGATAGAAACATTTACCAATTTATTGCAGAATCCGTTCTTTTTAATTCTGGCAATTGTCTTTGCAGTAATTATCGTTTTCGGAATTATAAAACGATTATTCAAATTAGCCCTGATCGTTTTAGTAGCCTTCGTGATATATATTGCTTATTTGGTTTGGACCGGACAAGATGTGCCCACTTCGCTCGAAGATGTAAGAGATACAATGAAGGAAACAGTATCGAGCAGTAAAGAAAATGCTCAAGAAACCAAAGACGCAGTAGAAGAAAAAGTTGAAGAAACGCTTTGGGAAAAATTTATAGATTTTCTAACGGGCGGGAAAGATTAAATATCATATAAACCTTCGGTTCCAATTCCAAAGAAAGATCCGATTACCATTAGAATTATCATCAGGATAAATCCGACAAAATAGGATATTCCGGTAACCATAAAATATTGCCGCAGATTATCCAATCCGTATTTTAAGTTTTCCGAGTTGTAATCAGCTAAACTGTTTCTGAAATTGGTTGCAGCGGCAGTTAGGCGGGTGCCCAAATAAACGATAAATACACTAATTAAAATTGTGAATATAACTAAAGCGAAATTGGAACTATCGGCAAAGATGCCCAAAAGAGAAATAACACCCATGACGATGAATAGAATTCCGATTACTCGATTCCATTTGGATAATTTGTTCAAAATGAATAACCCGTCGTAATCCAAATTATATTCGAGTTTTTTTGTTTCAGTTATTTCATTCATAATAAATCCTTATAATAAATTACTTGCCAGTTCCGCCAACGGTGATCTTTCACCTTTCTCAAGATTGATATGCGAGAAGATTGATTGCCCCACCATGCGGTTAATTAAATACGTTAGTCCGTTTGACAAACTGTCCAAATACGGTTGATCAATTTGATGTATATCTCCGGTAAATACAAATTTTGTGCCTTCTCCGGCGCGCGTTATGATGGTTTTAATTTCATGCGGGGTGAGGTTCTGCGCTTCATCAACGATAAAATATACTTTCTGATAACTGCGCCCGCGAATGTATGCTAAAGGCGTGATGACCAATTTTTCGCTTTCTACCATCTCATTAACACGCTGAAAATTTTTATCGTTTTGCTTGAATTGATGTTTTATTACGGTAAGATTATCGAATAAAGGCTGCATGTAGGGAGTTATTTTTGAATCAATATCGCCCGGTAGATAACCGATGTCGCGGTTACTTAAAGGTACGATCGGGCGCGCCAGCATAATTTGTCGATAATTTTGCCGACTATGTAAGGCACCCGCCAAAGCCAAAATAGTTTTTCCGGTGCCGGCTTTGCCGGTTATTGATATCAAGGGAATTTTGGGAGCCATCAGAGCCTGCAAGGCAAAAGATTGTTCGGCATTCCTCGGATTTATGCCATAAGCCGTTTGTTTGTCAACCCGTTCAAATCTTTCTTCAAAAGCATTAAAAGTTGCCAGTCCGGATTTTTGATTATTGCGTAATATAAAATTTTCGTTTGGCAGCGGATTCTCGATCTGCGGTATCTCATCAGCTTCAATATAGTACGGTTCTGAATATAACGCATCAATCAAATTTTCGGGCAATTCTTCAATCAATCTTAATCCGGTATAGATTTTGTCTATGCTTTCCACTTTGTCGGTGGTGTAGTCCTGTGCCGGTAAACCGACCGATTTAGCTTTCATCCTCAGGTTGGTATCCTTGGTTACCAAAATTACTTCACGGTCTTTTACGGTTTGCGATAGTTTATAAGCACTGAACAGAATCCGATGGTCGGGGATGTCTTCGTGGAATATATCTTTTAGCGGATTATTATTCTCATGATCAACATGAATGCGGATTTTTCCTTTACCCTTGCCAATTGTTACTCCGTTTTCAACCCAAATATCACCGGTCAATTCATCCAAAGTTCTAAGGAAATCGCGGGCGTGAAAATTTACCATTTCATTACCCCGCTTAAATTCGTCCATTTCCTCCAAAACGGTGATCGGTATAGCGATATCGTGTTCCTCAAAATTCATGATACAGCTCGAATCATGCAGGATGACATTTGTATCAATTACAAACAATTTCTTTTTAGGCAATTGGTTTCCTTTAGGAGAGTTTCTTAAACATATAAATATATATCAAATTTACAAGGAGATATGACCGAACACAAGTCGGCTATTATAATTATTCTTAGCTGTTAATAAAATCTCTAAATTCCTTAATTATTATTAACAGGGAAAATCATGTTTGAAAAGGATCTATTGCGAGGAAAAACTATAATTGCTACCGGTGGCGGTACCGGACTCGGAAAATCTATGGTAGCCCGATTTTGTGAACTTGGCGCGAATATTGTAATAACAAGTCGCCGGCAGGAAGTATTGGATGAAGCCAAACTTGAATTAGAAAAAGACGGCGCAAAAATATTGGCGATAGCCTCCGATGTGCGCAAACCGCCTGAAGTACAAAATGTGGTAGATCAGACAATGGAAGAGTTTGGGAACATTGATATCCTGATCAATAATGCCGCCGGTAATTTTATCAGTCCGACCGAGATGCTATCGCCGGGCGGTTTTAAAGTCATTGTTGATATTGTATTAAACGGTACTTTCAATTTTACCCATGCCGTCGGTCAGGCAATGATGAAAGCCAAGGAAGGAACGATCCTGAATATTGTCACCACTTACGCTTGGACCGGTTCCGGTTATGTTGTGCCTTCGGCATCGGCTAAAGCCGGCGTGCTAGCGATGACAAGATCATTGGCTGTAGAGTGGGCTAAATACGGAATACGCCATGTGGCGATTGCCCCCGGCCCGTTCCCGACAAAAGGTGCCTGGCAACGCTTGGTTCCCCCCGGCTTGGGGATTGAAAAGAAAATGAAAGACAGGATCCCTTTGAAAAGATTTGGCGAGCACACTGAACTTGCTAACTTAGCCGCTTATTTAATAAGCGATCAGGCAGCTTACATAAATGGAGAGGTCGTTACAATTGATGGCGGTGAATGGCTAAAAGGAGCAGGGGAATTCAATGATTTGGATAGAGTTCCCAAGGTTGCGTGGAAAGCCATAAGTAAGAAGGTAAGAAAAAAGAAGTAATTACTTGGTCAAAATTGGGCGCAACTTCCAAGAACAACAGACAATTTTCCAAGCGTTTTTATATTGGAATTTGGCTGATAATTACCAGTTTGGTTGTTGGTAAATTGACTCAGGCAGCATTTATCATATATTTCAATAATGATTTAATTAGAAAGCTTGCAGTTGTCATTTATCTTATTTCCTGGCCACCCTTTCTACTTGGTATAGCGTGGGCGGGTATGGAATATGCCGTCAAGTACAATAGGTTTTTTACAATTAAATATTATGTTGAAAAATTCAAGCGCAGATGAATAATACGATATTCATTTTGAACACTGTAAGCCCGATCTTTTTGATTGTAGTATTAGGATGGATACTGCGCAAGCGCGGTATAATTGCTGAATCATTTATTAAACAGATCACAAAATTTGTATTTAATGTTACGCTACCGGTTTTGATCTTTCTCAAGCTTGCTACAGTTGATTTCAGACAAGTGTTTGATGTAAAGATCATTATTTTAATTTATCTTGGAATTTTCATAATATTCTTTATCAGTTGGCTGATCGCCCGGCAGTTTATTCCTAAAGGTCATGGTAGAGGTGTTTTCATTCAAGGTAGCTTCAGACCAAACAATGTTATAATCGGTTTAGCGCTGATTATGAATATATTTGGAGATGAGGGTGTTGCCCGAACGGTTGTGATATTAACTTTTTTAGTACCATTGGATAACGTATTATCCGTAGTTGCTCTCACGATATTTGATGAAACCGGGCATCGCGGCAAAGCACTGATAAAATCCTTAAAGTCAATCATAACCAATCCGGTTATTATAGCGGGAATAGTCGCCATAATTTATTCAATTTTGAAGTTGCCATTACCGATTATAATTGCCACTACAGGAAAGTATTTAGCGGATATTACCCTGCCTCTGGCACTGATTGGAGTCGGTGCTTCACTGCGAGTTGTTTTTTTGAAAAAGACCTCATTAATTACAATGGGAGCTGCGTTATTAAAACTAATAATAGCACCGGTCATAGGAACCGGGTTAGGCTACTTATTGGGATACGTTGGCATAGACTTGGGAATAATATTTATCATATTTGCCTGCCCAACGGCAATAGTAAGCTACATATTGGCAGATTCAATGACACCGCACGGTGAAATTGCCGGCAACATTGTGATAACAACCACACTTCTTTCCGCATTTACTCTATCTTTAGGATTATTAGTATTGAATTATCTTGGTTTGCTGTAATTATCTACCGAGCCAATAAGACAATTTTAAGGCAAATACATTATCAGCGTCTGCATTAAACATATCCTTAATATCTCTGCTAAAATCGAGATTCCCGGGATTGGAATCATCAGATCCATTTCGAGTCCATACCAAATAAAGCGTTGATCCCGGTCGAAACTCCCACCGCAATACTGCGCTGCCAACCAATGCTTTATAATTAAAATCAGGATTATCTATATAAAACTGATGTCCGTCTTTGCCAACCGGATATAGATAATAGCCATCATCTCCGTCGGCTTCAATTTCCATATTGTTATTTTTTCCATACTCAACAAAATCATATGATTCGGGTTTTGCAAACTCCTTAAATCTGGAGAAAGTACCTATAGTCATATAGGGCTGAAAATAGGCTTGAAAAGATAACTTAGGAGTAAATGTGTAGTCCAATCTTAATTCGGCCGATAAAGTCTTTCTTTCCATTTGGGCTACAATATGACGACATCCAAGCATAGCTTCAGCGGTTTCATCATCAAATGAATCAACATATTGATTTATTTCAAATTGGGTGTTGTATCCCGGCTCGAATTCTATGCGCAAACGAGTACCGATGTTCATCTCAACCTCTCCTGCAAAACGCCAAGAATACTCTTCCTCAAATTTTTCATATACGTTGAAAAGTTCGAATATAAGTGGTTTCCTTGAATCTGTTCTAGCGAATACCCTTGACCACAAACCGGAAGGTGAGATTACCAAGGGTCCGCCTCGCAGTGTTTCATCACTTATCGTTCGCGGTTTGACGCCTATAATGGGACCCATCGACCAATAATTTTTGAATCTGGCAAAACCAAACAGGAAAAACATTTCATTGGTTTTATCCCATGCAAGATTGTGGTTGGTCATATAAGCAGTATTGATTTCAGCATACTGAAAATACTTACTTGGTTCCAACCACTCATAACCGAACGATATATGTTTGTTGATTTTGTCTGCTCTAAAATTCAAACCCATGTCATTATTTTCAAATCCGGGGGAGAGAAATTGGACAGCCGCATTAAAGTTCCAATTTCCGGTTTCTTTATTTATGGATGCTTTTCCGGCAAATCCTTCAAGACTGGTTCGGTCAGGATCATATTCAATATGATCGGCATCAGGTCGTTGATAGTATCTTGATGAACTTTGTTGTAAATCTGAGATAAATTCTTTAGTTCCTTGAATATTGGAATAGCCTAACCAACCTCCAATTACCCAGTCTTTATCCTGATTTAAAAATGTCCACCCGTCAATCCCAAGCACGGTGCTCCTATCGGATAAAATTTCTCTCAGAGTTTCATCATCAAAACTTCTTTCAACATGGGTGGCAATAAAACCTAATCCCTGCCGGCCTTCATTAAACTCCTTTAATGACCGTACTAAATTATAGGAGGTTAATGGTTCGACTTCAACCTCCGAATTTGCATGGTCAATTTGTACATCGGCGAATTCTCTTTTGGTTATAGCAGAAAATGCTCCAATGGACCACGTGTCAGTGATTTTTCCACTTAGTTTGCCGGCACCTAAAATTGTGGTTGCGGAGGGGACTTTGACCCAATCACCGTCAACGTCATGTCCGTAGCTAGGGTATTTACCGATGCGACGACTGTAAAAAAATGATGGACGCATTGTGCCAAAATTCATATTATTGGTTGCGCCACCGCCACCAAATCGAAAAATATTTGCTCCCTCAATAAAAAATGGGCGTTTTTCTTGAAAAAACGTTTCGAATGCCGAAAGATTTATTACTGATGGATCAACCTCTACCTGACCAAAGTCAGGATTAATTGTAGCATCAACAGTGAGATTATTCCCAATTCCTACTTTTAGGTCAGTACCAATATTTAAAGTAGCATCAGTACCATTATAAAAAGGATTATCATCTTCTGTTTGCAAAAATCCATAATTTCCAGTTATATAAGGAGTTAATTCAAGTCGTTTAGGCGGTTTAATATTTTGTATTCCTTTTAAAATAGAAAAGTGTGAGACCATTCCCGATTCGCCACGAGGTAAATACATAAAGAAATCTATTTCTTCCCTGCGGTGTATTCTGCGACGAAATCCAATACCCATGATATTCTCATCAGCTTTATTAAATCGCAATTGCGAAAATGGAATTTTGGCTTCGGAGCTCCAGCCATTTTCATTTATTCTTCCATAACCATCCCAAATACCATCCCATGAATCGTCAAAATTGTTATCATTAGAAACCGTACCATCTTCAATTGATCCTACCGGATTAATACCGAACCAAAATCCGGATCTTCTATCGTAGTATGAATCAATAACCATGTATAATAAGTCGGAAGTCTCACTACCATCGCGACGACTCATTCTGGCGACTATTGAGTCGGGATTGCTATCATACATCATTGCACCGATGTAAATCGCATTATCATCATATCCGACCCAAATTTCCGTTTCTTCGCTGCCCGGCACACCATTATTTGGTTCATATTGAATTAAAGGTCCGTTAGCTTTGGTGGAATATAACGGTTCGTCAAGTACACCATCTATATTTAAGGGTTCATCTATTCGGATAGCAGTAATCTGGCGATTCCTATATTTATTAGGGTCAAATCCATCAATCTGCCCTAATAAGAACGATATAAATATTACCCCCAATAAATACAGTCGCAAAAAATCTCCTATTGTTAACTAAATCAAGCGCTGAATGTATTAAATATTCAGTAAATAACTAAATTTTAAAAGTATCACATTATCAATATTTGTTCTAAACAAATCCTGCATGTCATTAGTGTAATTTAAGGCACTGTTCTCAATATATTCCGAAGCACCTTGGCTCCAGACTAGGTATAGTGTTGAACCGGTTTTATATTCCCAACGAATAACAAGGTTTGAATTAAATTGGCGATAATTAAAATCAAGATTTGATATCTCATAATTTGTGACACCATCATTGTCATAGTCAATTTCCCAGACTTCATCAGCATCATTATAGTTCTGCATGATTTTATCATATTCCAAAAACCGGTCAGAGAAAGTATCGCCATCGGGGTCAATTAATTTTTTGAAGTTATTATATTTTCCAACGGTAATAAATGGAGAACCATAATATTGAATTGATAAATTTGGTGTAAGCGTAAAATCGAGTCTTAAGGTTGCCGATATGGTTTTTTGATCCATTTCTGCCATAATATAGTCCATTTGCCCTGTTTGTAAATCCTCGGTTGTCTCGTAACCAGACCAGTTTGCCCAAGAATCATAAACATAATTATAACTGAGATTTGCTGAAACTGAAAAATTTTGGGTTGGTCTCCAATTAATGCTTGGATCAATACCGTACCAGTTGGAACCACCTCTGCTTTGTCCGCTATAGCCCATCAGGACAAAATGAATTGGTTTTCGATTGTCGCTACTTAAATATCCCCAGAAATTCATTTGACTATCTGTTCTTACAGCAGGACCACCCCAAGTCGCCGAGGTATGCCAGCCCGGGAGTTCCAAATTGATACCAGCGCCGGTGTTCCAGTAATTCATAAAGGTTAGACCACCATTTACATTTCCACCATCTCCGGTACTCTCGTTTCCAAAGGTAGCACCGCGCCAGGCATTAAAGTTAATTCTATAACGACGAATATGTTTGCCGGGATCATCTTCCCGGTACTGAATCCAGGCAAATTGAACCTGAGAATCAGCTCGTCTGTTAAAGCCTAGGTCATTTGCTTCAAATTTTGGAGAAAAAGCCCATTCCCCAATTGCCCAACGCCAATGATCACCCCGAATTTTAGAAAAGGCTAATTTGTGTCCAAATCCTTTTAGATTCGTTGCTGATGAATCAATGCTGAGATGCTTAGTATTAGGTCTTTGGAAATAATGCCGAGAACTTGTTTGAGTCTCAAGGATTGCTTCCTTTGTTCCATAGACATCGGTGAACGCAAAAGCACCTTCCAGTTCATAATTATCATTAAATAGGTAATGATCAAAATCTAAACCGCTCGTATAGGCTTTGTCATGCAAGTACTCAAGATGTTCATCGTCAATATGGCGGTTCGTTGCTGTAAAAATACCTCCGATAGTGGTTTTGCCTTCACGGAGATCTTTTTGCACTCTAGATACAAAATAATTGGTTAAGGGTTCTACGGTTTGTTTGATAGTAGGAGAGCCATCATCAAATTTCACTGTTCCGGTTTCTTTGGCTGTAACAGCATCAAGGATACCGATGGACCATCCTGAACTTGTTTTACCGCTTAATTTCCCGGCTGATAATATTCTTGTAGCGGTTGGATTGGTTTCATAGCCATCGTCGTCTTCGGCATAATCATGTGGAGCTCTTCCGATTCTTCTTGTATAGAACAAACTATTGCTTGCTTGATTACCATCACCTAACCCAAGACTAAAATTAAAGATGTTGCCTCCCTCAACAAAAAATGGTCGTTTCTCGGCAAAATATGATTCAAAAGCAGAGAGATTCAACTCTGCCGGATCGGCTTCAACCTGACCGAAATCGGGGTTTATGGTAATATCAAATGTTAAATTATTGGTTATACCAATTTTGGCATCCAATCCGATATTTTCAGCAAAATTATAGGAATGAGCATGCACTGGTGTTCTCAGGTCATCGTTTTTATTATATGAACCGGTAACATAAGGCATAGCATATATTCTTTTTTGCTTAGGAATGTCTTCCAGTCCATTCAGCTCTCCGTAATGCTGAACATAACCATTTACGTCTTTTGGCCAAAATGCCCAATAGGCTTCCTCATTGTTTTCTGCGATATAGCGATGGATTTGAATTCCCCATGTTTTATTCCTGTTGTTATCGAAACGCAGTTCGCGGAATGGAATTTTAAATTCGGCATACCAACCTTTTTCGTCAATTGAAGCTTTTCCATCCCATATTGCATCCCAGTTGGTATCTTTATTAGTGTCATCAAATCTGCGTGTATCAATTTTTACACCAACCGGATTTAATCCGAATTCAAAGGCAGTGCGATTATCATTGTAACTGTCAATTGATACAAACACCCAGTCGCTCGGAGTTTCGACATCTCTCCGGCTTAAAATACCTTTAATCGTGGAACTGTTTTCAGTCAAAGCTCGCACGGCAACGTATAAAAATTCTTCGTCGTATAAAATAGAGAAATCTGTTTCTTGGGTAGAGGGTTCACCTTCTAAGGGATCACGTTGCAGAAAATTTGATGAACTTAGCGAAAATTCCCAAGATGATTCATTTATAACTCCATCAATATTAATCTTGCTGCCCTTCAGTTTTTGGGCTTTAAAGGTTTGAGGTGAAATTGTTGCAAAAATAGTACTTACCACCAACACCATAAATAAGATCAATCTAATTGTTTTACTAAAGTAATTCTTCATCGCAGAACCTCTCAGTTGGTTAATTACGTTAGTATTGACAATTGATCTGCAAAATGGTTGTCTTAAAAGATTGAGGTAGCTGAAATAATCTTTGTATTATTGAAATATTTTATTGAGGAGTGCGTGCAAATGACGATAAAATATTCCAAATAAAATTAGGAAATAGGGCAAAGTAATGGCTGCGAACAGAATTGGACTTTTATGAATTTCTTCAGCGAAAGGATTGCCTTTTTGCTTATTGTAATACCAGTTCTTGAATATAGTAAAGCTAAGATTAGCCAAATAGACAGCCGCCAATAATAGGATTAGTAATGCTAAAAATTCTATGAACCCCAAGGAATTTAACCATCTGCTAAATCGCATTTTTTCTCCCGATTACAAATCAGCCGCACCAAATACTCCGGCTGAATCTCCTAATTTGTTTTTTAAAATCGGTGTATCAACAAAATCACTGAAAACATGATCATATACAGCTTGTTTGCCTTCATCATATAAAAAGTCAATGTTTGATACACCGCCGCCTAAAACTATTGCATCGGGATCTAAAATGTCAATCACATTTGCGAGAGCAATACCAATATTTTTGATAAATTCCTTTTTCCACTTTTTAAATATTGTTGACTTATGGTCATTTTTAATAATCATTTCAAGTGGTAAAGCTTTTCCCGATAATTCCATCCATCTTTTTTCCAATGACGGTCCGCCGATGTAAGTTTCTACGCAACCCTTTTTTCCGCAATAACACTGTTTGCCATTTGGATATAATGTGTGATGCCCCCATTCACCGGCAATTGCCATTCGTCCTTGATGTATTTTGCCATTCATTATGATGCCGCCACCCACGCCGGTGCCGATTATAACGCCGAATACCGTATCATAGCCTTGGGCAGAACCCCGTCGGGATTCGGCAATTGCAAAACAATTGGCATCATTTTCCATTTTGATTTGCTGCTGTATTAATGATTCTATGTCTTCCTTCAAAGGTTGTCCGATTAAGCAAACCGTATTACTATTTTTAATACGACCGGTTTGCGGAGATATAGCTCCCGGCGTACAGACCCCGATTTTGACCGGTGATTTAGAAATTGTTTTTAATTCATTGATCAGTCTCGCTATTCTATATACGATATTATTGTAACCCTCATCACGATTGGTTGCAATTCGCTTACGTTCCAAAACCTGATCATTGTCACCAATCAATATCCCTTCAATTTTTGTGCCGCCTAAATCTATTCCGATTCTGTTCAATTTATTTCCTCTATACACTGTTTAAACTCGGCTAAGATCATAGCAGTGGCGCCCCATACTTTATATTTATTAAATTGATAGAAAGGTACATCCACCGGAAGACCGCGAATCGTCCATAACTCAGTTTTGATATTTGTCGGATCTAATAGATCATTTAATGATATTGAAAAGTCATTGTTCACCTCACCGGGCTGAGGGACAAGTTTTGGAATGTAATTGATATAGCCAACAAACGGATGGATCATATAGCCGGTAACTTTTACAAACAAGGGAGTCAATTCACCGATAATTTTTATATCCTTTTCTAGGACACCAATTTCTTCGTGAGTTTCTCGTATGGCAGTTTCAAACAAATGTTCACCTTTCTCCCAGGCACCACCCGGTAGAGAGATTTGTCCCTTATGGTGTTGAACGGTATCGGTTCTTTCGGTCAGGAAGAACCGAATTTCGTTTCCATCTTGGAAAAGTAAAATTAATACTGCTGAAGGGATGGCCTGTTCATCAGTATCGGGGAATTCAACTTTTACCCGCGGAACAGCCAGCATTTTTCGTTGAGCCGCATCACCGGGCAGTTTTTCATTGAACTGCAATTTTAGTTTTTCTATTAGTTTATTAATGTCTGCCATTTTAGTAATATCACAGGGACGTAAATTATTAATTTATTGCGAAAAAATCAGAAACACAGTTAACTATGAATATAAGACACATTGTTTGGGATTGGAACGGTACTTTATTAAACGATAAGCAATTGGCAGTAACAGCCATCAATGTATTATTAAAGCGTTACGAGCTTCCTATGATTACTTTAGAAAAATATTTAGAAATATTCTCTTTTCCGGTGGTTGATTACTATAAAAGTTTGGGATTCGATTTTGACAAAACACCTTTTACGGTAGTCGGGACAGAATTTATTGATGAATATACGGCGCGAATGTTCGATGTTGAAATGCACGAAAATGCTAAGAGCATTTTAAAATTTATTAATAATCAAGGCATACCGCAGTCATTACTTTCGGCAGCAAAACAACAAATGTTGGATGAACTAATGGATTTCCACAATATTGTTAAGTATTTTTCAACGGTTGCAGGACTGGATAACCATTACGCCAACAGCAAGTTAGAGGTTGGTAAAGCGTTGGTTAAGAAATTAGCTTTACCACCGGAACAGATATTATTTGTTGGCGACACATTGCACGATGTGAGCGTCGCTAATGCGATTGGTGCACGGTGTGTTTTGTTAGCCCATGGGCATACAAGTTATGATCGGCTGCATTCCACGGGGAAAGAAGTATTTAATGATTTTAATGAGTTTAAAAATTGGTTGGCAATTAAATGAGCATTTTTCCCAAAGAGTTTAAAGCTACGTGGTTTATCAGGAGTTTCGGGTTGACTAAAGTTCCGTTAATATTTTATGCTCGGCCTTCGGTAGTTAAGATTACCAGTGAATCGGTAGTCATAAAAATTCCATTTCGACGCCGCAATAAGAATCATCTTAATTCGATGTATTTTGGCACGCTTACCATCGGCGCCGATGTCGCCGGAGGTGTGCTTGCCATGAATTTAATTCGTAAAAGCGGTCGCAAAATTTCACTGGTATTCAAAGATTTTAAAGCGGATTTCTTAAAACGTGCCGAAGGAGATACTTATTTCGCCTGCAATGACGGTTCAGAGATAAAGAAATTAATTGAAGATGCCATCAAAACTGGAGAACGGGTAAATATGCCCTTAAAAATAACCGCCACCGTTCCGGAAATTTTTGGAGATGAAACGGTGGCGGAATTTATTTTGACTTTGTCACTTAAAGACAAAACCGGTTAATTATTTTATATATCTTCTTATATTGCCAAGACCTTCACGGATACTATGTTTGAATGTTTCGGCTCCGTCAATTATCAGATCTAAGTCGTGCGGGAAATCAATAAAGGGGATTTTCAATAGCTCCAAATCAGCATCAGATAATGCCTCTGTATCACCGATCGCCCTTGCTGAAACATGTTCAAAGATACTTTCCGCACCAATCGGCACCTGCTTGACAATTTTCTTAGGTTTATTTTGAACCAATTCAACTTCACCTTCTAATTTGGCTGCTTTGAATTGATGAGATTCAATTATCGTACAGGATACAGTACGGGTTTGTGGAACTTTAATGTCATTTCCTTCAGAATCTTTAACCACATTTCCATTTTCATCTAATAGATATTCCCAACCATCTTCAATTTCTTTAGTTTCCATCCGGTCAATTTGTTCTATATTTTCCGGCGAAACTTCAATCCTCTTTAGATTTATCAATGTTACATAGTCAAAATGTGTTTTTTGTCCGCCATCAGTTGTATGAAATTCTATCCATTCCGAGTTGAAATCGGTTACTCCGAATGACATTAAATCACCAATAAATCTATCAGGCAGTTTTAATTGGGTCTTATTGGAGAAAGTTACCAGAACGCGACTGATACCATTATAATGTGCTTTTTGGATCAATCCGTTAATATTTTCAATATCACCGATATATGTCTTGGCTTTGTTAAACTCATAATAGGCTTGCCGATATGATTCTTTGTCACCATTGTTCATTAATTCGTTGGCATGATTCCAGAAGTAATCACCCGCATTTTTCTTGGCTTGAATAATTTCTGTGTCATAATCAACAAACTCATAATCAATTACTTCATTGCCAAGCTGCAAGGGCAGAACGGTACTGACCAGTGCCTGCCTATTTTTTAAGTCTGTATAACGCTCAAAGATTTCATCCCAATTGGCCGGATTACCCTCTTCTTTTAAGAATTTTATTCTATCATAGTCTTGTTGATTAGCTAAAAGGTAAGCTTTATCTAAAACTTCAATTTGTTCCTGATCGGTTGGATCAACGCGCAACTTTTTAACGGCGGTTTGAATTGCTGCATCATAATCACCACGCTGTAATTGTTTCAATGATGACGCACAACCGGCAATTAAAAGAAGAATAATCAAAAATGCTAGGATTTTTTTCATAACAGTATATCTCCAAGATTTAATACAATTGGTTAAAATAATAATTTTTTCAGGTGATGAAAAGCAATAACTTGGAAGTTCTAATCATTTAAGCAAAAGTAGTTTCTTATGACGAACCTCATTTTGCATTTTTATTTGAACTATATAAACTCCGGCCGATACGTGCTGATAATTTTCATCTAAACCGTTCCAGGTTACGATATTATAGCCGCGCAAATAGGTTTTGTTATCAACTAACCTCACTATCTCTTCGCCAAGCAGATCAAAAATAGATAGTGTAATCGCGGATTTTTTGGGAAGATCAAAGCCAATTTTTGTGCTGTGGTTAAAAGGATTGGGATAATTCTGATCTAAATTCAGTTCAGCGGGTGCGAACGCGCGACCATCAATTGCTAATTTCAAACCGCTGTTGAAAGCGATAGTTTCTAATTCACCATCGGAAGCTGACACAGTGTAAGAATCAGTTGTTATATTAACGGTATCGGTTACCGATAAAATATCTTTAAGCGTGAAATCATAACTTGTCTCACTTAAACCATAGCGTGACAGTTCTGATAAACCTTTTTCGAAAATTATGTCGTAAGTAATAGCATCGTTTTCAATATCTTTTGATTCTTCCCAGTTAATAGTAAAACTATCATTGAAATTGTATTTAGTTATGACCAAAGTTGAGTCATACGATGGAGTTATTATATCAAATCCGGAAGGCTTATCGTTAATTGCTAAAATTTCAACGGGTATAGTGTAGGCTTCTGAATCAATGCCACCCAATTCTGTGCCGCCATCATCAGACATGCTCAAAGTTAATGCTGTTGTTCCGTTCACGTTCGGAATAGTGGAAAATGTTAGTGTGGCAAAATTGTCCGGACTAAAATAGGTCAGGATTGGATCAGGTAAAATATCAGTATTATTGGATTTAACAGAAATGGAGATATTTTGATTGCTTTCCCAAGGACCGGCTTGAATTCCAGTGATGGTAATGCTTGTATCAATGTCTTCGATTATGGTAATGGGTTTTAAATCAATTACTGGTGGATCATTTCTTGGTGCGATGTATAAATGAAATGATTCATCAGTGTAATTGACTCCGTTATTCTCTGTCCCGCCATCATCCCATATTCTAACGGTCACTAATTGTTCCCCTGATACGTTTTCTTTGGGGTCAATGGTGATTATACCATTACTATCAGGACTGGTGTACTGAATCCGGCCGGGGTTAAACAATGCAGTGTCCGGTGGTATTATTTCAATTGAAAGATTTTGAATTTCATCAATCTGTCCTGTGCTTATTCCTGAGACTTGAATTGATATATCGTGCGTATCTTCAATTAAATGTAAGTCATCAAGCGGATCTAAAGTGGGTTCATCGTTTACCGGTGAAACATTTATTACCATAGTATTCGTATCTAGGCTTGTACTGCCGAAACTATCAATAACTTTATATTTAAAATAGGTATATTCAGGTCCATGCTCATTAGCAAGGGCTTGGAAAGATAGTTTTGATAATTCTTCACAAATAAAGCTGCCGTCAATGGAATCATTGTCATATAGGAAATATTCCCATTTGTCGGAATTAATGAACACCAAATGTTCTAATACATCATCGTCCGCATCGTTAAATGGGAAATCAGCACTTGAAAATATTCGTTTCTGATCTTCGTAGGCGGTTACGGTAGTATCACTGCTTAGTGGTCTTGATCTTGCTGTAATCTCTATGATGTTTGATATAGTACTAAGATTCCCTGATACATCTTGCGCTTTAATCCCGTAGAATTGGGTTTCAGCAGAAATATAGTTAATATCATTATATGAACTTAGTGGGGGATAGATTGTTGCAATTATGCTGTTTGAGTTTTGAAGTTCATTTTGGTCGGTATTGCGATATATGTAATACCTAGAAAGATCAATCTCTGTGTTCGGCTTCCAATCGAGTTTTATAGAATCGGCTTCAAGAGAGCCGAATAGATCACTTGGTGGAGAGGGCGGTGTAAGGTCAATTGTTTTTCCAGGAACTGAGTGTGATCTTCCACTTGTAATACCTGATAGATCCATTGCATCAATCGCATAATAGTAAATGTGGTCTTTGACAATATTGTAGGTATCGCTGAATGTTGTATCAGGAGCTAAAACTTCACCGAGATATAATTGGTATCCAAATTCACTTTCGGATCTATAAACTCTATATTTAAAAATGTCTGGTTCAAGATTTGGATGCCACTCAAGATCAATATAATCAAGTCTTGGAATTGTTTTTAATCCGGTTGGTATGTCTGGCGCGGGTCCTGCCACAGCCAGTGTTTTTTGAATAGCTTCATGCGCTACATTAGCCATTATTTGTGCACCTTCTTCATTGGGGTGAATACCGTCGGCAAACATTTCGGGTTTACCTGCTAGTGCAGAATAGAAGTCTGCAGTTGTATATCCCAGATCTTGTGCGAGTTGTTTTACTTTTGGAATTATTTCATCATGTACTACATCATTATTATGACCTTTTGATTCATCAAATACTGGCGGAGGAAAGACAAGAATAAAAACAGGCTCATCTCTATCTGGAAACTTTGCAATATTGTTTGATATATAAGCATTAATTAAAGAATTATAGTCATCTACAAAGTCTTCATTGTCTCCCCAAATACCAAAATGACTATCATTAGTTCCCAGACAGATTATAATTATGTCCCAGGGTATGCCTTCCTCAATTGAGTACCTAAATTGTCCACCTTTCATATATGCCACTGGTGGCCAATATAGTATAGTATGACCCGGATCACCCCTGTTCTCTACATAATAATTACCACCCAATAGCATTCCTAGTTTTGCGGGGTAGCTACTTTCTCCTCCGGGGGAGGGTGTCCCATCACCCCAAGTAATACTATTTCCAACACATAGTACATTGATTTGTGCGCTAAGAGGGGTAATAATAGCAAGTAATAATAGAATAAATGCTATATATTTATTTTCAATCAATTTATAAATTCAAATAAACGAAAAGGGCATTAAATTTAAAATCTATTTATAGATTATTTTCAATTATTTATTACCAAATTTACATTTAACCATTAAGTAAATAAAGCATCTATATTTATTGTTCTGTGAAGCATAAATTGACTAGGATAATCTTAATTTTTGGTATCATTGCGCAGTTTGTATTTGCTCAGCATGCTACCGGGCGGATAAGCGGTTATATTAAAGATGCCGAAAGCGGTGAGCCGGTTATGTATGCTAATATTATTTTGGAGAATACCACAATCGGAACCGCTTCGGATAATTTTGGCTATTACGTTATACCAAATGCGGTTTCCGGAAAACAAAAATTAAAAGTAATGATGATGGGTTATACAACAGAATCAGTCGAAATAATAGTCAGCGAAAATGCTGATTTGCGATATGATTTTGAATTAATACCTACAGTGCTTGAAGGAGAGGAGGTTACTGTAACCGCTGAGCGACAAAGATTCAAAGAAAAAGTCGAAGTAAGCCGCGTTAACCTCGGATTGCGGGAAATAAAGAATGCCCCCGCTTTTGTTGAAGCAGACCTATTCAGAACAATACAATTATTACCGGGCGTCACCTCGACAAATGATTTTTCATCGGCACTTGTTGTTCGTGGCGGTAGTACTGATGAAAATTTAATTTTGTTGGATGGTATTGAGCTTTATAATCCATATCATCTTGGAGGAATATTTTCAACCTTCAATGCCAGCACAATTTCTGATGCGGAGTTCATCGCCGGTGGGTTTCCGGCGAACTATGGAAATCGTATTTCATCGGTATTAAATATCACATCGAAAGAAGGCGATTCAAAAAATGGCAGGCTGTTTAGGAATAGCAATATCGGTCAATATTGGGATTTGAGCCGGGTTGAAGGTGAAATAAGTTTATTGAGTTCAAAAATATTGGCTGAAGGTCCAATTCATAACGGTTCGTGGATGTGGTCTTACCGTAGAACCTATTTCGATAAACTCGCAGAACTGTATTATCTTGTTACTTCCAAGGAAAGCGATATTGATTGGAAATATTATTTTTGGGATACACAAGGGAAATTGATCTATAATATCAATGATAAAAATCGGCTTACGTTTTCGACTTATTTAGGTCGCGACGTTCTCGCAATGAATTTTGGTGAGAGTGATGATGCCGTTGATTTTGATTGGGATTGGGGAAATTATACCAATAGTTTACAGTGGCGTTTTGTACCGAATTCAAAATTTCTATCAACATTGTCAATCGCTAATACCAATTTTCAATTTGATGTCAACTTGATCACTACCGAGACTGATTCTGTAGGGAATGAACAAAATAGCGAGTTCATAATTTTCAATGAAATCAATGATTGGACGATAAAGGAAAAAATTGATTGGTTCATATCAGATAGACATACCGTAACCGGCGGTTTTGAATTTAAACAATTGGGCATGCAATTCAATTTTGCGTTTGAAGATATTACTTTTTTCAATCAGGATCAGCAACCCTTCATATTTGGTGGTTATTTACAGGACAAGTGGAAGCTTACTCCGCTATTCACACTACAGCCCGGTATTCGTGTATCAAAATATGAATTGCACGACGATGTTTATTATGAACCGAGAATCGGATTCAAATATTTAATTAATGATAATTTGGCGGTTAAGGGGGCTTGGGGTAAATATCACCAATTCCTGTTTACGACCAATGATGATGATGCTATTTTGAACATTGTTGACTTTTGGCAACCAATACCGGAAAATTATGCTGCAAAATCCCTGCAGCAATTCATCTTGGGCGTTGAACAATTAATAAAAAATAAATATTCAATCAGTCTTGAAGGATATTATAAGCCATATAATAATGTGTTAACCACCAATCCGAATAACGATCCGGCTGACGATTCAGATGATTATGTGGAAGGAAAGGGTGAAGTATATGGTATCGAATTATTAATTCGAAAAAATTCAGGAAAACTAACCGGCTGGATCGGCTATTCCTACATTTATAATAAACAAGAATATGATTTTAATAGTGATGGAAAGATCACAGAAAATACCGGCGAGATTTTTTCGCCGCAATCCGATCAACCACATGCTTTCAATTTGGTAGGAAACTATAGATTGAATAAAAAAAATTCATTCGGATTGACAATAAGTGCCAGTAGTGGCAGACCTTATACACCAACAATTGGATTCACTTATACTCAGAATTCAAGTTCGGATGGGGTAGATACTTATAATAATCCTTATGGAAATTTAACGGAATTAAAAGGTTTGAAGAATTCGGTCCGCTATCCCGATTATTTTAGAATGGATCTAAGCTGGGTAAGGAAAATATCTCCGTTCGGTTGGGATGGCAATTTTAAATTACAGATCATCAATGTGACCAATCATTTTAATGTTTTGTTATATAATTGGGATTTGGAAGATAAGGTGGTTGAGGCGATCGGGATGTTCCCGCTGTTTCCATCAATCGGAGTGGAGTTCAAATTCTAAAATGCGAAAGTTTTTAGCAGTATTAATCTTATTGTTATTATTTGCCTGTACGGAGGAACACAGTATCGCAGAGTTTTCAGATGAATTCAGCGATTATAGAAGTGAATTGCGCGTTGAAGCGATTCTGCATCCAAATGATTTTATGAATTCGATTGTCAGAATTGACAAAACTTTGCTCGTTACCGACACAGTTCTTTTTAATGGTATAGATGACAACGGTGATTGGATCGGTTATACCGATGCAAATAGCAATGGTCAGTGGGATGAAGGTGAACCATTGAATGATGATATTGGCGGTAATGACGGCGGAAAAGGCAACGGAGTACCGGATCGCGGTGAACCGCATGTGGATGACTTAGCTGAAGTTTTGCCATTTGTCCATGATTCGACCATGCAATCAGTTGTTTTATTGGAGAAAACTACAGGAGAATTAGTGGCTGAATTTGAATGGCAAACAAAAGCCGCTATACTTGAAGAATACAATTACGATTTTGAAAGCGATGAAGAATCTGTCGAAGTATATACCTACGGCGGGTATGTACCCTCAGAAATTTATAATAATGTACAAATTGATTATAATAAGGAATATGAATTTTCGATTATCGCAAACGGTGGAAAAATAATAACCGGAGCCACACAGCCTTTCCCGCCGGCGGAATTGATAGTGGAAAATACGGAGTGGGTAGCTGATACACTGATCTTGAATGATGATTCGGATATAGTTGAGTTTTTGACGGACGGTCGGGTTTCGTTGTGCAATTTTACAATCCGGCAAGTGCTAAAGCCGGACTCCATGGTTTACTCCTTCAGTACTTATTTCCCACCGCAAGAATCTATTGATTCAGATAAGGCACTCTTCCAATTATGGCGCAGTTTGTTCCCCTTCGGGCTTTCGGAATTAACCATCTCAGTATTGAGCAAGGAATATAGCCAATATATTATTTCAAGCTTGCCTTTGAACGATGCCGAGCTATCGAATTTGCGCGACCAAAACGGCGATGTAGTTCTTGGAATCGCCGGTTCTTCCACCGTTACAAAACTATACGTAAATAATAGTTTTTAGAACAAGATTAAAAGACAAATAAATCTTGTATTATCTGTAGTATATACTTTAACTTTATCATAGTAAATATTTCTGATTTTGTACACAAAACTTACAGTGTTGTAAAAATGCAATTTGATCCAAAAGAACCTATCCTGGGTATCGGTGTTGCCGCAAAAAAATTAGGCGTATCACCCGAATTATTAAGGCTTTATGAAAAAGAAGGATTAGTGATTACCTACAAGACCAAATCAGGTCATCGTTTATATTCGGAAAAAGATTTAGAATGGATAGAATGCTTTCGCCGGCAGATAACCGATAATAAAATGAATATAGCCGGCATCAGGATGCTTTTGGCACTGATGCCGTGTTGGAAGTTGAAAAGTAAGTGCACAAGCCGCGATTGCAAGAATTGCCAAGCATATAAAAATAGCAATGTTGTGTGTTGGACTATTGATGATCAGGGCTCAAAGATATGCCAAGAAGATAGCTGTCGTGATTGTTTGGTATATGAGAATGCGTGTACAGCTGGTAAACTGGAAAAAAGTTATATTGTAATTGAAGATGATGAAAAAAATTAATTCAGCAGTAATTGTGTTTATGTCATTATTGTGGATAGCCTGTGATCCCGGTAGCAAAACGGTGGAACTTGGTGATCCGACAACCTGTGAAGGCTGCCACACTAGCAGAGAGACCTTGGAATTATATGCCGAGGGTGATTCATCCGGTGGTAGCGGCGGTGGATGAGGCGGCGAAGTGGTTCCGTTGGAACCATGGGAAAAGGTTTATATAAAGTTAGTTGGTAATCAAACATCCTATGCTGATATTGATGAGGCTCATGCTCTGATTGGTTGCGTGGAATGCCATGGTGGTAACGAGCCGGCGGAATTTGAGAACGCTCACGTAGGAGTAGTAAGAGATCCATCTAGAGATGCTGAATCAAATTGTAATCCTTGTCACACTGAAATTGTAGAAACCAATAAAAATAGTATGCATACTAAAGCCTGGGGTGAAATGACAACTATTGCTGAACGCGCATTGGGCGCCGGGAATGACCACACCGATTTTGATAATTGCCCGATTGAACTGACCGAGGGTTTTAACCGCGAATGTGCCAGTTGTCACACAACTTGCGGTCAATGTCATGTTAGCCGTCCGGAAAGTGTGGAAGGTGGATTTATAGATAGTCATAGATTTAAGAAAACCCCCGATCAGACCAATAATTGTTTAGCCTGTCATGGCAGCCGTATTGCAACAGATTATGAAGGGCATTTACAGGATAATGAACCTGATGTACATTATACAAAATACATGAAGTGTTGGGATTGTCACATGGAAGATTTTCATGCTGATGCCTCCAATTATCCAACGAGGTATCATTTGCCTGATTTACCGGATTGTGAGGACTGCCATGCCAAATCCGATAATCCGAATAATGATTACCATAAAGTGCATTGGCCTGCGCAAGGAAAGGGGTTGGCTTGCTATGTATGTCACTCACAACCGTACAACAACTGTAATAGCTGTCATACCAAGAATCCCGATGGTGATCTTTCTGAATGGTGGCATACAAATTATGGACCGGTTGCCGGTGAAATCGATGTGCAAGAAGGTGCCGGTGGATATCGGGAATATCCCGATTTTAAAATCGGTTATAATTATAATCAGGAATTACATAAAGGAAAATTTATCGTTGTGCGGCATATACCTGTTGTACGTGATTCATATCGCCCTTGGGGACATGATGAGTTACAATTTTATGATGATCGCGTTACATGGGAATATTCAAGCCCGCACAATATTATAAGATTTACATCTCAAACTGATACTACCGGTGGAGTGGGTTGCGGAGCAAATTGTCATTTAACCGGAGACAATGCAGAAGATAATCTGGAACATTTTCTGTGGCAAGCTGACGTAGATGCTGATTATCCTGATGAGAGTATTGCTAATAAACCGGTGGTTGTTGATAATAAATTGCCAGAATCCTGGCTCAAACCATAAAAAAACGAAGAAGGAAGTTAATATATGAAGACAAATAAACTCTTTTTCCTTATACTGATTGCAGCTTTTACATTTTTCATTGTTGGCTGTGAATCAGATGATGATAAAGAAATTAATGAATTTGATGTCTTGTCAAGTTATATTGAGGATAATGGGCTTGATTGGGCTAACGATATGGCAGGTTGGATCGTCAATCTTGCCGATATCAATACAGCAGATTACTTTGTGCTTGATATTAGACAGGCCGATCATTACAATGCTGAACATATCGCCGGCGCGGTAAATGCCACAATGGGCAATATGTTTGATGTTATCGGCAAAGCTAATGCGGATAAGGTTTTAGTAGTATGTTATTCAGGTCAATCTGCAAGCTATGCTCACATGCTTTTGAGGCTTAAAGGTATTGAAGCTTATGTAATGAAGTTTGGTATGAGCGCTTTCTCAGCAGACCATGACAAATGGACCGGCAAGTGTTCTAACCAATATGCCAATCATGCAAATTGGGTAATGGATGCCTCGGCTGCATTGCCTTCATTCGATTATCCGGAATTAAATACCGGAGAAGAAAAAGGTGAAGACATATTAGACGAACGGATTCAACATGCAATTGATAGTTGGTCTAGCATTTTGATTGGTGGCGGCGATGTGATAGCCAACCCCGATGCTTATGCCATCTATAATTATTGGGGTAACGATGATTATATGCATTATGGACATATCAAAGACGCCTATCAGTTGACACCAAAAACATTGTCAACCGATGCAAACTTAGCAGCCTTAAATCCTAACGAGACAAATGTCATCTATTGCTGGACGGGTCAAACTTCAGCAGCAGTAAATGCTTATTTAACAGTACTCGGTTACACTACCAAATCATTGGTTTTCGGTGTTAACTCAATGATTTATGATGAATTGACCGGCCACAAATGGCCTAAACCATACGGTGGTTAATCAAGTAATTTGTAAATAAAAAATACAGGCGGATGATGAAAAAAACACATTTAAATAATTATACAATGAACAAACTATCAATAACCCTCCTTTTATTGGTTATGTTTATTAATGTGTCAAACGTTTTCGGTTCCAAACCGAAAATTAAATTTTCATCGTCCGCCGTGTATCCACGGATGAGCATGGTGGATACTAAAGAGGAAATGCACTGGCGCAGTTTATTAAGCTACGATCAGGATTTTGGTAACTATTTGAGCGTAGATGCGCTCGTCGAGTACGGTTCGGAAAATGAATATTTTCAAAATCCCTTCCGTGTTCATCACTTAACAGCCGATATTAATTTGTGGGATCATCAACTTAGCATTGGCAGAATTGCAATATGGAATGCACTGCAAAATGCCCGGGTTGACGGTGCACAGCTTGACATTAATACTAAAAAGTTCGGCTCTTTAAGTTTGGTTGGCGGAGTGGAAGCAGTAACTGACTTTAGTGACACTCTCTTTGCTGACTATACTTACATCATGGCTAATTGGTCCAAGGGCAGGATCGGTAATAATTTAGCGTTGTCTTTTTGGGGTAAGGGCGATACTGAAGATTTTGATCCTTATGCCGGGATACAATTATCAACTAAGAAATTCGGAATACGTTTCTCGTATGCCTTGGCTGTTGATATTGGTGAAGAGCAGTTCAACTATGAAAGATTAAGGCTCAGTAAGCGGTTCGGCGACCATACCGTTGGGATCGGCTTTCGTCAAAAAAGGTTTGAACTGTGGGAAGAGTTTCAGCACTTATCAGAAATAATTGGCATATCGCCAACCTTTACAGCTGATGTTAATTCCTTGCTGTCAGAATCTATTTTATGGCGCAACCAATTGTCACATCGGCTGGGCGAGGAAGGTAAAACCTTTTTAGTCAGTTCAGTTAATTATAAAAAGTTATATGCCTCCATTTTAGGTGGTTTTGAGGGCGACAATATGGAGTATGGTTTGATCCTCGGGGCATCGCACAAATTAAGATTACCGCTGAGTTTCGGGGGTAGTGTTTCATTTAACGCGATAGATTTCGGAGATTTTACCGATTTAGAGAGTTCTACCGGAGCCTATGGCTGGATCGGGTGGCAACCTAAAGATTTTATTATGATAAAATTATTTGGACGATTTTCCAATAATGAGTATTTCAAACAAGATGGAAGAGGAGGAGTTACGATAAATGTGGCGTTCTAAGATAGCTATATTTTTAATCCCTTTAGCACTGATTATAGGTAAAGATCAGGACAGAGTCCTCTTCCAACATGCGCTTCATGTGGAGGATATGGAATTGACCTGTACGCATTGTCATTCCGGAGTAGCGGAAGCTGATGGTCAAACATGGTCCATTTTCCCCGATATGGATACTTGTTTGGAATGCCACGATGATGATACCGCAGATGGTTCTTGCGAATATTGCCATACAGACCCGGATGATCCTTTGGCTTTCAGCGAAAGCTGGGGAAGAAGTGAATTAGAGTTTTCGCATAAAAAACATTTACTGAAAAATGATGACTGCAGTAATTGCCACAACTATATAGCTGATGACAGTGAAATTGATTATCCCAAAGAATGGGTAATGTCCGAATGTCAGGGTTGCCATCATAATTTGGAAGAAGGTCCAAGCAACCATGATTTAGCTTGGAAACAACTCCACGGCACTGAGGTGAGTGGCAGTACAATCGGTAATTGTGAATTATGTCATACCAATAATAGCTGTGAAGAATGTCATCAGTTGCAGGAATTTTCACCTAATGCGCATCCGGTTGATTATATATTGTTACATAGTTTTGAAGCAAAGGCCGGGGTAATTGAATGTTCTACCTGCCATGATATTATTGAGGATTGTTATACTTGCCATGTTACCAATCAAGTCATGCCGATGAATCATAATTTTCATAATTGGGTAAGTACACAAGGTGGTTTGCACATTGATTTTGCCGAATCGGAAGCGGAGCTTTGCGCTACCTGTCATATCCCGACTGAAGATGCCACCTGCTTAGAATGCCACTTGGGAGACTGATAATGAATAAATTATTATTTTTATCATCTATATTAATAATAGTTGGTTGTACCGAACTGAACCAGCCGACCATGCATCCTGCAGATTGGACAAATACTAATTCGGAGGATTCGCACATGGCAAAAATTGCTGTTACGGGAATACAAGCCTGTAGAGACTGTCATGGCGGATTAGAGAAGAATGACTTCTTCGGTGGCACGAGCGGTATATCTTGTTATGCTTGCCATGAGGGAGGACCGAGCGGACATCCGGCGTTCGATATTTGGATGGGAGATTCCGGGAATAGCAATTTTCATGGAACTGAAAATCCGGATAGATGCAAGGCTTGCCACGGGGATGATTTGTCCGGTGGTGTTACCGCAGTGAACTGTTATACTTGTCACAACGAAATTTCTTAAAACTACAGGGGTAAAAATGAATAGAATAGTGTTAGTACTGATTGTTTTGGTGTCTTCTACATTCGCTCAAGATTTTGAGTATGTTGGCAGCAAAAAATGTAAAATGTGTCATAACAAAGCTGAAAAAGGAGCCCAATATACTAAATGGTTGGAAGGCCCTCATTCTGATGCATTTGAGACATTAAAGTCCGATGAATCAGCCAAAATTGCCGCCGATATGGGTATAGCCGGTAATGCTTGGGAAGCAGCTGAATGTTTGATCTGCCATGTAACTGGCTTTGGTGACGGTGGTTATGAAATAAAGGATGAAGCATTTTGGAATCCTGCCGAAGATGACAAAACCGGTAAAAAAGCGGTTAAACTGATGGAGGCATTAAAAGGAGTTGGTTGCGAGTCTTGTCATGGGGCAGGAAGTGAATACAAGTCCAAAAAAGTAAAAGAGGGAATTGTTGCCGGGGAGATTGATCCGGTGTCAGTTGGTTTATTGGAAGTGAACGAAGCTACTTGTTTGGTTTGCCACAATGAAGAAAGTCCGACTTACAAGACATTTGATTATGAAGCCCGAAATGCGGAAATAGCACATCCGCATCCATAAAATTATAGATAGTAATGATTGTGAAGGGGAATTTCAAAAAATTATTCTTATTACTTGGAATTCCCCTATTTTTATATTCTCAGGATAATGAAATATGTCTGGAATGCCATGACGATGAAGATTTGGCAAAGAGTCGTCGTGGAATCGAAATATCGTTATACGTCAATGAAGAACATCTTGAGGGCTCGCCGCATGAAGGATTCATGTGTATTGACTGCCATGAAGATTTGTACGGAGTGGAGGATTTTCCGCATGCGGATAATCTTGACCTGCCATTCTGTGGTAGTTGCCATGAAGGAGCTCAGGAAGAATTCATTGACCATTTTTTTCAACTGTTAATTGATAAAGGTTATACCAATATCCCAACTTGTACCGATTGCCACGGAACGCATTCTGTCTCTTGGGAAGGTGAGCCGCGACAAGTTTGCGGAGTATGTCATAATGATGTATTGGATGATTTCCTTAATTCCGCTCACTATGGATTACCTGATGAAAACGACAATCTGAATTGTGTTTCCTGTCACTCGCCGCATGATAAAGATGAACGGTCGCGCTATTCTGAAAAAGATTGGAAAATTCACATAACCGAAGAGTGCCGCGGTTGCCATAGTAAGGAAGTAGAGAATTACGATAATAGCGCTCATTTTAGAGAAGTAGCCGGTGGCAACCTTAAGGCTCCAATCTGTACTGATTGCCATGCCACGCATCAGGTTTTATCGCCAAGAGATCCAAATAGTATTGTATCAGTAGCTAGACTTGATATGGTCTGCATGAATTGTCATGCAGGCTATGAGGCATCAATTCATCGTACTACTGAAGGTGATGATCCTCGTTTAGAAACTTGTGTAGTATGTCATACCGGTCATCAAACAGAAATGACGGGTGATGTGGTAACTACTGTGTTTGACATCAAGCTGGATGAAGTATGTATTAGATGCCACGAAGGCAGTCTAATTATTGAAGAAGACAAAGCTCACGGTCAAATTCATCGCGAAGAGATCACCAAAGTAGCCATGGGCGAAGAGTCTAATTGTGGTGATTGCCATACGTATCATTATATGGCCCCTGGACATGAGCAGGATATGGCTTTGGAAAAATCGTGCGCAGATTGTCATCCGAATGAGCAGGCTCAATATGAAAATTCAACGCACTATGTGACCCGTGCCCGTGGGCATCTCGAGTCCCCCGGATGTATAGATTGCCATGATGAAAGAAGGATATCAAAATCTGAAGAACAGTTCACCGGACAGTCAGTAATTGAGTTGTGTTCACGTTGTCATGGTGATCGTGATTTGACAATGCAATTTCAACTTAATCCGGATGTTATCGAAGGCTATGAAACATCGTATCATGGTCAGATGTACCAGCTTGGTTACCAAGGTGAAAGATTTGCCACCTGTGTTTCCTGTCATGATAATCATTCAATTCTACCTAGCGATGACTCTGAATCTTCGATCGCTCAAGAAAATATTATTGCTACTTGCGCGCAATGTCACGATAATGTAAACGAAAATTTTGTCCAATATTTAACACACCATACGCCTCATACTAAATCTGAGAATAAAGTATTAACCTGGATAAATACCTCTATGTTATGGTTGCTGGGAATTGTACTTACTGTATTTGGGACACACACAATTTTGTGGTTGATCAGATTGCTTATTAGGCGCATAAAGTATGGACCAATCAAAAAACCGGCGAAAACTAACATGCGGGTCCAAAGATTTGGTGGGATGGAAAGAATACTACATTTCTTCATGGCGCTATCTTTCTTACTGCTTGCAGGTACCGGATTACCATTGAAGTATGCTCACTCGCCAATGGCAACTTGGGTTGTACATAATATTATTGGATTTGAACAAGCTGCATTATTACATAGAATAGCGGCATTTACAATGGGCCTGGTATTTTTTGTGCATATAGCCAAACTCATTTATAAAGCACTTATTAAAAGAGAAAAAGGTTTATTCTCCGGTGCAAATAGTTTGGTGCCAAACTGGCAGGATTTTAAAGACTTCTTTAATCACATGGCCTATTTTATTGGTATTAATAAAAAGGAACCGGCTTGGGGCCGATGGACTTATTGGGAGAAATTTGACTATTTCGCAGTATTTTGGGGTATGCTCATAATCGGGTCATCCGGTTTAACTTTGTGGTTCCCCGAAGCCTTCTCTTCTATTTTCCCGGGCTGGGTTATCAATGCTGCTCATATCATCCACTCGGAAGAAGCACTGTTAGCCACTGGATTTATTTTTGTTGTACATTTCTTCAATACGCATTTAAGACCGGGCGCATTCCCGATGGATGAAGTGATCTTTACCGGTAGGATACCGGAAGGTAAGTTCGAGGAAGAACGTTCCTTAGAGTTGGCAGAATTATCAAAGGAAGAATATAAAAGTATGTTAGTTCCTCCGCTGCCGCGCTGGATGAAAATATTGTATTTTATTGTGGGTTATATTTTCTTGTTTATTGGATTAGCATTATTAGTTCTTATAATCATGGGATCATTTGGATAATAATCAATGCGGCTGGGAAAATTTTTAAAAATTTCGCTAATCACAGTCGCTAGCATTGCACTATTACTAATATTATTATACGGTGCAGGGGAACTAACCTCACGCCCAAATTTTTGTGCTAATTGCCACTTTATGGAACCGTATGTTGCAGACTGGAAAACTTCTACCCATTCTGATATAACCTGTACCAAATGTCATTTCCCACCCGGCTTCAGATCAAAAATTGAAGGCAAGTTTACTGCCGCCTCAATGGTAGTTAATTATTTTACCGGAGTATATAAAAGAAGTAAACCATGGGCAGAAATTGAAGATGCCAGTTGTTTGCGTTCGGGATGCCATGCTGAACAGGATTTAAATGAAGATGTGGTTTTTAAGCAAGACATACATTTCAATCACTATTCTCATCTTAACAATCTTAGACGTGACAAGGAATTGCGCTGCACCAGTTGTCATTCGCAAATAGTACAGGGTGAGCACATGACAGTCACGGAATCAACCTGTTTCCTGTGTCATTTTAAGAATGCTGATGATTCAGCTCCGATTGATGATTGCACCTGGTGTCATTCTGCGCCGGTCGGATCTGGTAACGTTGAGTTGGAATATGATCATAGCTTTGTTGTCGCCGGTGATATTAATTGCAATAACTGTCATGGAACTATGGTGGTAGGCGAAGGCGAAGTACTCGATAGCCGATGCAGTTTCTGTCATGCCGAACAGGGGAAATTGGCCAAGAAAGATGATATGGACTTTATTCATAAAATGCATGTTACCGAGAGTAAAGTAGAATGTGAAAACTGTCACTTACCAATTCAGCATAAATCTATTTCCCGAACAGAAGAAATATTACCGGATTGTCAAGAATGTCATCAAACACCACATCTGGCTCAGTTTGATTTGTTCTCAGGGACCGGTGGTAAAAATGTTAAGGAACACCCCAACCCAATGTTCACTGCCGGTTTAAATTGTAAAGCCTGTCATATCTATCATGAATCTGAGTTTGGGATATCAGGAAAAACCATCGCTACAGGCGAATCTTGCGAAAGGTGTCATGGCGAAGGTTATGCCAGAATATATCAGCAGTGGGAAGACAACATGCAAGGTAAAATAGATTTGGTAGAGTTGGGGTTCAGGATTATAGAGAATGAATTAGGAAATGATAGGGCGAGACAACAAAATCCTGAGTTATTTGATGAAGCTTATTTTAATTATCAATTGGTAAAAGTCGGAAATGTGGTACACAATGTTGCTTATTCAGATGAATTACTATTGAGTTCATACACAACTATACAGAAATTATTGGAAACGAATCAGATTGAGACCGAGCTTCCGGATATAAAATTATTCAATACGATAAATCCATCTGAATGTCAGAATTGTCATTATGGACAAGAGAGTAAACAGGTTGAAGCTTTTGGAATATCATTTGATCATTATATACATGTTGGTAATAAAAAACTGGAATGCCTATCATGCCATTCACATGCAAAAAGGCATGGTGAAACTACAATTGACAGAAATCAATGTTTATCTTGCCACCATGATGATAGCGAATCGGACTGCTTACGATGCCATCAGGTTCAAACGCATTTTTATGACGGGACAATTGAGATTTATAAGGCGGTTTTATCTGATTATATGTATGACGGTGAGGTAGAATGCATTGACTGCCATTTAAATGAAAATAATATAATTACCGAAACGAGTGGCAAAAACTGTTCCAACTGTCACGATGATGAATATGATGATATTCTTGAAGAATGGCAAAGTGGTGTTTCAACTATCATAGTAGATATACAAACACTATTATCAGAAATTACTTATTACGATCTAAGTAAAGAAAATCGTCAGAAAATTGATTCTATAAGATTTGGTTTGGAGAAGATTGAAAAAGATGGGAGTTATGGTGCCCATAATTATGAACTAGTCTCGGATCTCTTAGAACAATATTTAGAAACAATAAATAATCTTTAGAAATAGTTTTTAATCACAGGAGTTAAGATTATGCTAAAACAATTCAGGTTAATACTGCCTACCATCATATTGTTATTTCCCCTTTTTGCACAAGATGACATTGAATACCTTGATGAAGATTCGTGTGTTGACTGCCATGAAGAAAGTGTATTTGGAACTGATATAGAAACAGATATTTCACATTCTATTCATGACGGACTTGGTTGTTTGGACTGTCACATAGATAAAGATGTCGAACATGATGAAGATACGGAAAGTGATTTTATAGCAGGTTGCGAAGGTTGCCGTTCTTGTCATGAAGATGCCGCTGAAGAGTATCAAGGTCATGGGACGGCATTGCTAGGCGAATGTGAAGATATGCCGCACTGTTCGGATTGCCACGGCGATCATAATGTGCTGCCGAGTGAAGAACGTAATTCGATGGCTCATCCCACAAATCTGCCGACTACCTGTGGAAAATGTCATGAAAATCTTGATTTAACTACTAAATATGATATATTAATTGACCATCCGGTGGAAATCTATGAAACCAGCGTGCATGGTCAAGCTTCCAAGGGTGGCATTTATGTGGCGGCAACCTGTAATGACTGCCATTCAACGGAAGAAACAGCACATAAGATATATGGTCCGGGACACCGGGAATCTTCCATAAATCACTTTAATATTCCCAAAACTTGCGGGAAATGCCATAAGGGTGTGGAAAAGGATTATTGGGATGGTATCCATGGTCAGTTAGCTGCACGGGGGGAAACCGATGCGCCGGTATGTACTCATTGCCACGGTGAACATGGAATCATTTCTCCTGATGATCCGCGATCGCCCGTGTCAAAATCAAAGGTAGCCGAATTTACTTGTTCGCCCTGTCATGATTCAGCAAGACTAAATGAAAAATATGGCATGCCAACCGCGCGGTTAAAAACATTTGTGGATAGTTATCATGGGCTTAAAAGTAAATCAGGAGATACCCACGTTGCCAATTGCGCAAGTTGTCATGGAGTACATAGAATATTACCTAGCAATGACGAAGCGAGCTCTATTCATCCGAACAATTTAAAAACTACCTGCGGTGAGTGTCATCCAAAGATAACGGAAAGATTGGCAGCAACACCTATACATGGAATAACTGAACAAGGTTTGCATACGCCGGTTGCCGATTTGATCGAAAAAATTTATATAATTGCCATTATAGTTATTATTGGCGCAATGATAATTCACTGGCTGATTGATCTTTTTAGACAAATTGTAAATTCAATGAGTAAGCCACAGGTTCGACGAATGCGCACCAATGAAGTATGGCAACATACCCTTACAATGGTCAGTTTTATTGCCTTGGTCATTTCGGGTTTTGCCCTTCGATTTAGCGAGGCATGGATCACCGAACTCTTCTTTGGCTGGGAAGGGGGTTTCGAATTGCGCGGCTTAATTCATCGCTTTGCAGCGGTAATATTTATAGTCACGGTTATTTGGCATATACTGTATCTTATATTTACCGAACGCGGTAAAGCCTTTTTCAAGGATATGCTACCGGGATTATTAGATTTTACACAATTTTATCAAAGGATCATGTACAACCTTGGGCGCAGAGATGATCCGCCGCAATTCCACCGTTTCAGTTATGTAGAGAAAGCTGAATATTGGGCAATAGTTTGGGGCACGGTTGTAATGATTATTACGGGATTATTCCTGTGGTTTGATCATTACTTCAGCTTATTCCTGCCAAAAGGATTTTTAGATGTGGCTTTAGTTATACACTATTGGGAGGCATGGCTTGCGACATTGGCGATAGCAGTGTGGCATTTGTATTCGACTCTGTTCAATCCGCATGTATATCCGATGAATCCTTCCTGGATAACCGGTAAAATGCCGGAAGATATGTACAAACATGAGCATCCTTTGCACTTGGAAGATGCTAAAAAGGAAGAAGCCGAGCTGTTAAGAAAAGAGATTGATACACTTTCCATTACGAAAGAGGATCTGAAAGAACAGCAAAAAAAGAAATAAAAGCACATCTTCACTATAAAGAAAAAGGGCTCTGTTAACAGAGCCCTTTTTCTTATTTATATGTTTACTATTGTTCTTATTTAGTGAATGTTTTTAATTTAATATAGTTAAAATTAAACTAAGTTTAATAATATGAATGAAGATAAATATTTGTCAGAATTGCTAAGAATATCCTCTTATATTGTTAATAATGTATGTGAGAAACAATTCTTGGAAGAAGCTACAACTATCCCATTGTCAGATAATCAATTTAGTATATTGAAAATTCTGAACAGTGCCTCCCCGTTTAATATCAGTGATATAGCAAAATTGTTGGCAGTTAGTAATGCTGCAACAGGAAAAAATATAGATAAGCTTGTTCAGAACAAATTAGTTCGCAGGAGATTTCGTAAGAATGATCGAAGGACTGCAAAGGTATCTATTACTCAAGAGGGTAAAACTTTAGTTCAAAAGTTCAATAAAATAAAAACTGATAAACAGGCTGAAGTTTTCAAAAAATACAACAAGGAAGAAAAAGACAAATTCGCTTTTTATCTGAGAAAATTTGTAACAAATACTTTGCATGAGGATAGCAACATGGATTTGTTATGTCTGCAATGCGATGGGTTTTGCGGAGATGTTTGTGTAATAAAAGACTTAAGAGGTACTTGTTTAAAAAATACCAAGGAAATTTGACAATGGGATTTGACAGAAGAGATTTTTTTAAAACAATCGCTGTCACTACAGGTTCATTAGCAGGTGTTTCAAGTTTGACGGCGACCGAATCTAACGGACTTGATGCAGATCGGTTTGGAGTTCTTTCCGATTTGACTTATTGTCTCGGTTGCCGGCATTGCGAATGGGCCTGCAATGAAGCCAACGGTTTGCCAAATCAACCGCTTGAAGTTTTTTCAGATGCCTAATTATTTAATGAGAGCAGAAGACCGACATCCGATCACTATACCGTTGTGAATTCATATACGGGCAAAGGTTATGGTGGAAATGATTTAAATGTTAAAGTACAATGTATGCATTGTGAACATCCGGCTTGTGTATCAGCCTGTATTGTCGGAGCCCTAAAAAAAGATCCTAAAGGGCCTGTTCATTATGATCCCGATGTATGTATCGGTTGCCGATATTGTATGATAGCCTGCCCTTTTCAGATCCCGGCCTATGAATATGAAAAAGCATTAACGCCTCGCGTGATGAAATGTACAATGTGTTTTGAGCGTACAATCAAAAACAATCAGGTGCCGGCCTGTGTTGAAATATGCCCGACTGAAGCTATATTATTTGGGAAGAGAAAGGATTTATTAAAAATTGCCCATGAACGGATCCGGACGAATCCCAATCGTTATGTTGATCACATCTATGGTGAATATGAGGTCGGCGGTACTTCTTGGATGTATTTATCCAATCAACAGTTTACTGATATAGGTTTCCCCGAGTTAGGCAATAAAAGTCCGGCACAGCTTACCGAATCAATTCAGCATGGAATTTTTAAAGGCTTTACCGGGCCGGTTCTATTATTTGGATTACTTGGCATAATCATGAAAGTGATGCAGAAGGACGAAACCGATGAGTAGTTCAATTGCTTATCAAAAACCACGTTATTTTACACCCGGTACCATTGCAATTGCTATATTAGCCGTCATCGGTTTGTTGTCATTGTTGGCCCGATTTATCTTTGGAATCGGTGCCGTTACAAACTTAGACGATCAATATCCTTGGGGAATTTGGATTGCAATTGATGTAGCCTGCGGAGTTGCTCTTGCAGCCGGTGGATTTATGACAGCTTTCATTGCGCACATTGTGCATGGCAAAGGCTATAAAAGTGTAATCCGCCCGGCAATCTTGACGGCTATGCTCGGATATTCATTTGTAGCTTTAGGAGTATTTTCCGATCTCGGACGGTACTATAATATTTGGCATGTGCTTGTACCAACTTATTGGAATCCTGATTCAGTGTTATTAGAAGTCGGTTTATGCGTTTTAGCTTATGTAACGGTTTTATATATTGAGTTCTTGCCGGTTATAACCGAACGTGTTTTGGGGAAAGTCAATTTGTCGGGGAAATTGAAAGTGTTGAATAATTTTGTTGAAAAATTATTAGGATTTTTAGATCGTACATTGGACAAAATAATGTTCATTTTTATAATTCTTGGTGTAGTTCTTTCATGTATGCATCAATCGTCATTAGGAACTTTAATGGCTATTGCCACCACCAAGCTGCACCCGTTGTGGCATACACCGATCCTGCCATTATTATTTTTACTATCAGCATTTGTGGTAGGATTTTCGATGGTCATTTTTGAATCCATAATTGCTGCAAGATCATTTAAACTCAAACCGGAAATGGAGGTATTAAGTCGCTTAGCCCGCTTTATCCCGATATTATTGATCGTTTATTTAGGTGCTAAAATTATGGATATGGTAAATCGCGAAACCTATGTTTATCTATTCAACGGTAGCGTTGAAAGTATCATGTTTATGATCGAAGTTCTATTAGGCATTGTTTTTCCATTTGTATTATTCATGTCAGAAAAGTACCGAAAGACACCGTTAACGTTATTTATTGGATCTGCTTTAGTTGTCTTTGGAGTTGCACTTAACAGGATCAATGTATTTTTAACCGGTTTCCATCCGTTGTATGTTGAAAAAACATATTTTCCGGCTTGGACAGAAATTGCCGTAACAGTTGGTTTTATTTCATTGATCATTTTGTTATACAGATTTTTTGCTTTGAATTTCTCGGTGATCGAGGAGATGGAGAATTAGCAATGAAGAATATTTTGATGATTGTTTTATCATTCACGTTCTCTACTGTGCTTTTTGCTCAAGTTGTTGATCCGGCACATCCATTTGACCATGATAATGTTCACCCTCAAATGAATGACTATTGCCGAACTTGTCATAGTTGTGATAATCCAACCCAACAAAATCCCTGCCTGATCCAATGTCCGCGTCATGGAGCTGAGTTCAACGGAACACACTCTTATAATAAAGGGCCTGATGTTGTGATTATTGACAGGCTAAGTGATATTTACAAACCGGTCGTTTTTTCTCATAAATTCCATGCTTCAATGTCAGACCTGAGTGGCGGCTGTACGCTTTGTCATCATTATTCCGAAGAAAGTGGTGAAATACCCTGTTGCTGTGATTGCCATGCTGATGAGGCTGACATGGCTAATTTGAATATTCCCAGTTTAAAAGGCGCTTATCACCGACAATGCTTAGGCTGCCATCGTGAATGGAGCCATGAAAATGCTTGTCAATTTTGCCATGAGGAAATTGATTCACCGGTCCAATTAACCGAATCCACAGACCCAACCGACATTGTTGGCACTTTTCATCCCTTGATAGAAGCCGAACCTGTTTATATATATGATACGGAATACGAAGCCGGCCGGATTGTAACATTTCATCATACGGATCATGTGGATGTTTTCGGATTAAAATGTACCGATTGTCATAAGGGAGATAGTTGTTGTCGCTGTCATGATGTTGATGAAACCGAGCCAGCAGAAGAAGTATGTATCAATCATGTTGAAACCTGTTGTAAATGTCATCGGGAGAGTAATTGTTCGTTTTGCCATTCCGACAAAGTAAAACCACCGTTCAATCATGATACATCAACAAATTTTGTGTTAGGACATTATCATGAAAATGCGGAATGCTCGCAATGCCATAGATCTGTAAAAGATTTTGTTGTGCCATCAAGGGGGTGTGCTAATTGTCATGTGCATTGGGCAGTCGGTAACTTTGATCACAGTGTTACCGGCGTAGTTCTAAGTGAGTATCATAAAGAAGAAGATTGTGAAAGTTGCCACATAGATCGGGATTTCGGGATTGCTCCCGCTTGCGATAATTGCCACGATGAAGATATAGCGTATCCGGAATATTCCCCGGCAGGATAAATTCCTGTTTAAAATGGAGTTGTTCTATGCGTAAGCGTGTAGTCCGCCGAAGAAAAAGTTACCGTAGAAAGTAACGAATATCATTGATGTTCCAATAATGGATAAGACAGCTAATCTGTTGCCTTTCCAATCGCGGTTGTAGCGGGCGTGTAATACAGCCGAATAAAAGAACCATACTAACAATGACCCGACCTCTTTAGGGTCCCAACTCCAAAACGAACCCCAAGCCTGTTCGGCCCAAATCGCCCCGGCGAATAATGCGCCGACAGTGTAAAGAGGATAACCTAATGACACTGCGCGATAATTGATTTCATCAAGCGTATCTAATTTATCGGTAATTTTGTTGATAGCGGCGCCCAGTTTGCGGTAAATAATCCAATATAGAAGGGGGAAAATTATTAGAGTAACAATGTAGGCTGAACCCATAAACTCGAAAAATCGCCATACGCCACCCAAATGTCTTTGGGGAGTAATGAACAATATTTGATTATGAGTTAAAATGCCGACTGTCAGGCATGCCAAAGCAAAACTCAACGCAAATATTCCAAATAGTACTCCGCCATAACCGGGATTTTTTGAATCTGCAAACTTCTTTTTGAAAAAATGACCCATTATGGCAATCATTGGTATAAAAATAAGTCCGAGAATTGCCACAAATTGACCCAACAGGGTTCGGGCATTTTCATATTCGAATCTGCTCGCGAATTTTGTCATTAATGAAAAAGCAGTGTGTTGCGGTGTCAAACCTAATATTTTTAGTATGAAGAATAATGCCAGGGGGATATAAACCAAGTATATCAAAGCCAACGAAAGGAAATTGCTGAAATCTTTTTTGTCGTCTTGATATTTATGATTGCTGAGCAGGTAAAATAAACTTACCGAACCGGCAATCACGAATGCACCGGAACCTATGGCAGCTAAAGAGACATGGATGGTTAGCCAGTTGCTTTGCAGAGCCGGCATTAAGTTTTCTGCGGGAGAACTGTCAAGCAGTGAGGCAGCGGCATTCAGCATGACAATAATTGGCGTAATAATAATACCCAATAGGGGACTTTTATATTTATAAATGCCATATAATATCAGGATCACACCAACCCAGGACATCACCATCAGATATTCGAACATGCTTTGGAAACGGATCTCGCCGACCATACTCCATTTTACAACAAAACCGCCGGTTTGTATTAACAAACCGATTATTAATAACAGTGTGCCCAGTTTTTGGAATAAATCCTTTTTGAGTGAAAAATACATTGCGAAGGCAATAAATGCACTTAGATAAAAAACAAAGGTGTACCAGAACAAATTTTGATACAAAGTATCGGTCATTTTATTCTCCAAATCTTGGTATTGATTGTTTCAACCGTGTAGCTATCATTGTCTTTTTTGAAACCGTAATAACCGATTAAATCAATGATATATTCCTGATCTTCCTTTACGGAGTGAAAACCGGGCATTTCTTTAAAGCAAATTTGATAATGGATTAATTCATTATTTTTGTAAAAATTAATTTTAGCAGCTGGATTCAACTCTTCATCGGTATCTGATTCAATTAGTCCCGGACCGTTTATTTTGGCGTTTGGCTCGAATTGAATTACTTTAATACTCCATTCATCATTGATTGCGAATGGTTCATTGAATCTAATATCAATATTATCTTTGATAAGCTCCAAGCCCGATTCGGCTTGATCGCTCATAGTCATACCATGGGGGGCGGAAGTTGTCCCCGCAGTATCCTCTTTCTGTAAAGCAAAGTAACCAAGTATGGCTAAAACTATTACAGCCAAACCTGTGAGCAAATTTCTATTCATTTTTAATCCTTTTAATAAGATCATCCAATTCTTTTTCAAACGCAATTTTATTTTTAACTGATCTTCCTGCAATGGTTATCTTGTTATCTTTAAGTGCCACCCAAACGTGCCTTGGCCAAAACATGAATGCCATCGCCAAACCGATTGCACTGATCAACATACCTATAAATATGATAGATTTCCCTTTATTGGCGCGCAGCGATAATCCGGTAATCCAATTAGTTTCGTTTTTGGTAAACTCCTGATTCCGTTGTGCCTGCCCAACCAATTGATTCCGATTAGGAACATTTCTAAAAAATTCGTTTACGAGCGGCTTGTAATCGGTTTGGTGTATTGAAACATGTTTTAATACTAAGGGCGAGTTGACGGTAATTTCATGCTGCTCGATGAGTTGATTACTGTGGTCGAATACGCGTACGTATGATCGAAAATCGGATATGCGGGGACCATGGTCTTGGTCATAAAATCTTACACGGAAACTATCAACTATCATAGTCGGATGGAGATATTCATCAACTACAAAGTGCCAATCAAATAATTCCGGATAATTATCGGAATATTCAGTCCCAAGATATTCTTGAGCAATTATATAACGGAATTCCTGCCGATGGGTCTTAGTATAAATTAGACTTCCGATTACGATGACCAATAGTGAAATATGTGTTACAATATGCCCCAAGGCACTCCATTTGAATTTTCGTGCTACAATTAACTTTTCACCTTCCGTTGTATGCTCGGCTATTTTGAAGTAACGTTTTTTGAGAGCTTTTTTGATCTGATCAACGTTTAGTTTCTTATTTGCGGTGAATTGCTTAGCATTGTCTAAGTTTTTGATTTTTTCGGTATTCAGGAAATTATTCCTAAAAATTGACCGGAATGTCGGGCCGATATTCTGAACAACGCATAGAAATACCGAAATGATTAAAAACCACAGTAGAATCGAATACCACCAAGAAGAATAGGGCGAATGTTGGCTGAATAATTCATGAATTAATGTTCCCTCTTTAAAAAAATCAGGATATTCGTTTATCAGCATTGATAATAATGAAGTTGCTCCTAAGATTATCAGGATTATAATTGCAAACCTCATAGATACCAAAGTGGTATATAGATTTTGGAAGAATGAAGGTTTTTTAGTCTGTTTATTTTCCATAAAAGTGAAGCGGAAATTAGTAATGATGCCCAATATTTAAAAATAAAAATACCGGTCGGATGATTTGGTTTATAGAAAATCGTTGTAAGATATTTGTAGTATTGGCATTAAAATATCTGTATTTGTGTTTAAATATTACTTGATAATAGGATAATTATGTCTTTAATATTCGACCGTTAATTCGAAAAATAAACCAACTATTTTGTAATTAATCATAGAATGACTATATCAAGAAAAGAAACTGAAAGAAAAGTGCGTCAAAGACTGATCCTTGAAGGTGCATTACGTGTATTCAAAGCTAAAGGATTGGAACATGCCACGATGGATGAAATCGCGCATGAAGCTGATTTTGGCAAGGCTACACTGTATTATTATTACAAATCCAAAGAAGACATTTTTAATACCATCTTAATCTCGGGTTGGATCACATTATGGGATGGTATAGAAGAAGTAGTTATCTCTGATGAAACTCCGCGGAGAAAATTTATTAATATCATAAAAAAACTGATAGAGTTAGTTAATGATGACAGGCCGCTATACGAATTTTTATTCGCTGCCCCGCATATACCCTCGTCCACTGCTAAAGCAGAGCCGGAATGGAAACAATATCAATTAAAATTCACTAATACTTTGCACCAAATAATCCAAGCGGGGATTGAAGCTAAAGAATTTCCGCAAATTGATAGTGAAATGATATTAAAAGCTCTCGGACACATCTTCCACGGGATGGTTTTCCTTGGAGAAGACCGTGACAATATTACCGAAAATGACATAGAACAATTGTTCCGACAATTCATTCAGAAGAGCAACAAATAATGTTAAAACATATAATACTTCTTAGTTTGCCGTTCATATTAATTGCCAATGATATTGACGGAGTCGTAAAAGACAAAGCTAGCGGAGAGCCGCTTGCTCATGTTAATATATCTTTTGAAGGCACTGATATTGGAACGGTAACTGATGAAACAGGTTTTTTCACTCTAATGGAATTACCATTTGATTCGGGTCAGTTAAACATTTCAATGATTGGTTATGAACCGCAAGTTATAAATATTGATCTGATCGAAACCGATCTGCTAATGGTGGGGCTTGAAAAGTCTTTGATAGAAATGTCATCAATCGTTATTACCGGTACTCGTACCGAACGATATTTGAAAGATGTGCCGGTTACAACGCAGGTACTAAAAGGTGAAAAATTAACCGAGTCGGGTCCGATGGATGTATCTCATATCCTCAATGAATTAACCGGCGTTGCTATTGTTGAAAATCAATTTGGTAGTGGTGCGGAATTAGCCGGTTTCGATGCTGATCATATTTTAGTGTTAATTGATGGAATGGAAATATTGGGAAGGACTAATGGTCAATTGGATATTTCACAGATACCAACCGATCAAATTGAGCGAATTGAAGTTGTGAAAGGAGCGTCGTCGGCATTGTATGGCAGTGAGGCAATGGGTGGAATAATTAATATTTTGACCAAGAAACCGACCAAAAAATTCGGAATATCGTTGGGCGGAGATGCCGGCAGTTATGGTAGGTACAACGGCAATATTACCGTGACAGGCGGTTTTGGGGATTGGAAATCAAAACTATATTTCAACGCCCGTAGATATGGAGGTAATGAACTTAGTAATAACAGTTTATGGGAAAACGGGAGTTCGTACAATAAATACAGTACGGGATTAAGAATTGAAAACTCTGATTTTGTAAAAGGAATATTTAGGATTGATAGTAAAATATTTTTTGAAACCCAAAATCTAAATACTGAAGACTTATTTGAAGATGTCACTGATAATTTACGCCTTGCCAACCGTGTCGAATATGAAGGTAATCGAAAGAGAATAAAATATAAAACCGGAGTTGAATATTCCTATTATGATCACTTATATGAACAATTCGTTATTTCGTCCGGCTACAAACGGTCAAGTGATACAACGATTGACGGTTTATTAAAAACCGATATGACCTTTGAGATTGATCTCGATAAACACAAACTCAATGGCGGATTGGGGTATGAATATGAGACAATTGAATCTGATCGTATCGTGCAAAAAACAAAATCGTCAAATATTTTTTTTGGTTTTGTCCAGGATGAATGGAATATCGGAAATAAACTAATTCTATTGTCAGGATTGCGTGCCGATAGTCATTCATTATATGGAGAATACTTATCTCCGAAGCTCTCATTAATGTATAAGCCTGAACCAATTTCGCGGGTAAGACTTTCGTACGGTCGCGGTTTTAAGGCACCAAGTTTTAAGGAAATGTTCCTGGATTACCAAGTTTTTCAGATTGGGTATCACATTTTGGGAAATCCCGATCTTGAACCGGAAATTTCAAATAGTATTATATTAGATATTGAACGCTGGAAGACTAATCGTTACCACGGCAGGATTAATGTTTTCTACAATGAAATTCAAAATTTAATTGATTATGTTAGTAGAGGTTTTAATGATTCCGGCGTCCATGAATGGCAAACTGCCAATATTTATAAAGCTCGAACACAAGGCTTTGATATTGATTTTACCTATTTCTTTACGCCCAATATTGAACTTGTGATTGGTTACAGTTATTTAGACACATGGGACGTGGATAATGAAAGCCCGATAAATTTGAAAGCCAAACATAAAGGAAATTCCAAACTAAGACTGAAATTGCCTTGGGATATTAGTGTTAATTTGCGGGCTCAATATGTCGGTGAGCGTTATTACGGTGAAGAAAGTATTACAGGTGAGGAAGATGAGGAGAGTTGGATTGATAAATACTTTTTATTACACACCAATATTAAAGTGCCGGTTTATAAAAATATCGAGTTGCATGCCGGTATCAATAATATAACCGATTTTTACGATGAAGTTTGGGGACCGATGCCGGGACGTGAATGGTATGTCGGATTAAATTTTAATCAAAATAAATAGGAAGCAAAATGAAATACATTATTAACATAATAATACTGTCAATAATGATAGTGACCATGGGATGCGAAACTTCTACTGATCCGAAAGATGAAGGTGACAATGAAGATGTACAATCCTATTCCACAGCAAATGTAAAGGAAACAACCGATTATTTTAGATTTTCATCTAATTCAGGTTCTACCAATGCCAATTTTGATCATGATGTTGTATTCTATTCCGAAGATTGGCAACCTCCGGGAGCGCCGATAACAATCAAAGATCCAAGGTTCAAATCTAAAAATGGTTTAAGTATAGCTGTAATAAATAACACTAATTTAGAAGATATTGATGATGTCCCGGATTCTGCCAATTTTATCACAAATTTTGTGAGTGAGTTAGGAGAATGGTATTATACCACTGAGGCCAATTTAATTTTGCCATATGAAAAAGTATATATAGTAAACACTACTGATGGGGAATTTCCCGCTTTTCAAATCATAAGTTATTATGATGAAGAAGGTGAATCGGGTGTGTTTAATATCGAATGGAAATATTTAGATGATTGAAGAACTCCTGTAGAGAGCAGATATTACATATCGTAATATCGTTAGAAGCCTGCATTGAGGAAATGCAGGCTTCTTTGTTATTCATCAATTAAAGTTTTTGGGTCTTACAAAGATATTTTTCCTTGTTGGAAACGCGCGCACAGTCTCTACAGACATACTTTGGATTAGAAAGGATTTTGGACAATTTCTTAAAATTTTTATCAATATCCTTTTTGGTCCAGTCGCATAATGTTTTATTGCTCATTATATAAATTATTTTTTATTTAATAAGTCTTGATATATTTCTAAAAAATTTCCAACATGTTTGCCATCAACAAATCCATGATGAGCATTTATGGAAATTGGCATCATTAACTTATTATTATTTTTGTCAACCTTGCCAAAAGTTATTTTTGGGCACGTATCAACAATTTTGAAATTTCGTGCATGCGTTAATCCGGTGAATTTAATCCATGGAATTGATGAAAAATGTATTACATCAATTTTTTCAGCGTCATTTTCTGCTCTTAAACCGCCTGGATTCTTAACAGCTTCAATTTCCGCAAGTAATGAATTATAAAATTTTTCGAAATCAGGATCAAATTCAATAAACGAGAAGGCAAAAGTTCCATCCTTTCTACCGATAGCAGGAGAGGCGTCAATTTTATCAAACACTACCACATCATCGTTTTTAATTCTATACTTCAACTCTTCTATTTGATTGGCTGCGATCAATGATTTGTGTAAATAGTGGGCAAAGAAAGATATTTCAGATTCTTTTGTAAAATGATATGCGTATGTACAATCAATTTCTGTGGTAATTCCAAAAAATGGTTCATCAAATTGTGTGAAAAATTCGAAGTGTTCTTTCCTTTTCCACGAGTTTATATTAATAATTTTCATTATAATGTAATAGAATAGGGGATTCGAAACTGTGGCTCGGGGCGGAATCGAACCACCGACACAAGGCTTTTCAGGCCTCTGCTCTACCGACTGAGCTACCGAGCCAATATTTTGTAAATAACGGCACAGAAATTATTATTGCAAAGTGGCGAAAGCAATCTTTTACTAAGGATTGTTCTACTTCAATATACCGTTGATTGACCAAGCTTTTTTGTTAATTTTGATCAATGCAAAAAATAATAATTGCAACGCGGAACCTAAATAAATTGAAAGAGATTCGGGAATTTTTTTCCGGCTTGGAACACCAGTTCGTGGGGCTTGATAAATTCCCTGAGATCAGCGAAATTGAAGAAACGGGTAAAACACTTTTAGAAAATTCGCTTATTAAAGCGAGAACCGTCCACAATCTCACCGGATTGCCCGCAGTGGGCGATGATACCGGTCTTGAAGTTGATTATTTGGAGGGCGCTCCGGGAGTTAGATCGGCAAGATTTGCCGGAAATGATGCTAATTCAAAGAATAATCTTGATTTATTACTAAAAAAACTTAAGGGAGTGCCGGAGCAACTAAGGGCAGCAAGATTCAGGACGGTTATATCGTTTGTATCTAACGATAATGAGCAATGGGTGGATGGTATTGCGGAAGGCATTATCTTGGATAAACCAAAAGGCAGGCAAGGATTTGGCTATGATCCGGTATTTTATTATCCACCTTTGGGAAAAACTTTTGCGGAACTGTCTTTGGCTGAAAAAAATAAAATTAGTCATCGTGGACTTGCATTGCAAAAATTTCGTATACTTTTAGGTAAAATTAACCTCAACGATTAATTATGAGGAGTAACGTATAGAATCCTATCGCTATTTGTTTTGCACCTGACGGTTTTGGTGCCGATTATTTAATAACAAATAGGAGACCGCCTTTGAGCTTAAGGCGTAAATTCAGTTTAACTTTCGTATTGCTGATCGCAATTGCGATTAATTTGCGGGCGCAGTCTATACTTGCGATGCCCGATCAACCGGATAAATTAATAATTTCATCTCCGTTTGTTGTAAATCCTTTTCCGGTTTTTCCTATGTTTGGATTGCCCGGTGATTCATTATATAAATATCAAAATTTATTGAAGAGTGGAATTGACAAAACCCAACGAACTGTTAAAATTGATAATGAATGGCAATATATATCTATTATTGAAACAGTAAACGGGCAACAGTTAAAAGTCCCCTTTACGGCACCGGTTGATTGGTTTATAAATAAAAAAATATATTTAAACAGTAAAAGTTATTTTTTTGAAAAATTACCGCTATCTAAAGCAGTTGGAACACCCGATAGGATTTCTAGATCGAAATCGTTGGAGTTAGTTGGTGTAAACTTAGGAGATTTCGGGAGGGCATCGCTACGCGTTAACGGCAATGTAAATATTACCGGTAATGTTGTTTACCAAGATCAAGACCTTGCGGTTCTTAATAATACTGAATCACAAAAAACAAAATTCGATATTGATCAGAAACAACATTTAAATATCGAAGGCACTATTGGAGATAGAATTACTATATCTCTGGATCAAGATTCAGAAAGAGATTTTGATTGGGAAAATAATATTAAAATATCCTATAAAGGGAAAGAGGATGACATTTTACAAACAATAGAAGCAGGTAATACTTCTTTATCTTTACCTGCTACGCAATTTGTTACTTTTACCGGAAATAGCCAGGGACTATTTGGGGTGAAGGCACTGGCTAAACTTGGGCCGGTGGATATAACTACCATTGCAGCAATTGAGCAAACCAAAAAAGCAAGTCAATCTTATACGGGTTCGGGGCAAGCACAAACCCAAGTTATTAGAGACTATGAATATGTTAAGAATCAATATTTCTTTGTCCATGAATGGTACAGGAATGGTGTTAGTACAATTATTGATGGAAAACAAATTGAATTGGTACCGTATTTTCCTTTGAATGATGAGGGAAGGCATTATTTAAGTGATTACCAGTTAGTGGAATTTGAATTATATCAATTGGATCAATCAAACAACCCTGCGGCTGATGGCGGTATTGCATATATTGATCCTTCGCAGCCGGAGCAATATGAAACTTACAATAAAGAGGGTACCTTTGTAAAACTGGAACGCGATGTTGATTATTATCTTAATGTTGACCTTGGGTATATACGCTTAAGAAACCGGAGTCAAAACCAAATATTAGCTGCGCATTATAAGTTAATGAATAAAAGGTCGACTGATATAGTTCATAGTGTTGGACACGGATTGTTGCCAAGCGATTCGACTCTAGTTCTTAAAATGCTAAAGCCGCAATCTCCGCACCCTAATCATCCAACTTGGGACTTGATGTTCAAAAATGTTTATTATCTTGGTACGACAAATATTGATTCTTCCGGATTCGCTGTGAGAATATTAAATAATAATATAACTCCTGTCAGTGATCGCGATGCGGACGGCACATATCTTTCTCAGTTTGAAATTGATAACTGGAATGAAAATGGCGCCAGGATTCCGGATGATAAAATAGATATGGATAATATTGTATTTCTGAATTACGGTGAATTGCATTTGCCTTACTTACTACCATTTGTTTCTGATAAGGTTATCGAGGGAGGTAATACTAGTGAAATTTTGGATGATAAGTTGGGCTCGGGAGAAATGTACACCTCTACTGTTTCAACTGATTATGTGAGTGACAGTCGTTTTATAATTGAAGCTGATTATACTAATCAAAGTTCAACGATTAACCTCGGGTTTATGATCGTTGAGGGTAGTGAAACAGTTAAAATCGACGGGGAAGTACAGACAAAGAACCAAGATTATATCATAGATTATTATACTGGCACCGTCAATATAATCAAGGCAGACATAAATCCAAACGCTGATATAAGAGTAGATTATGAGAAAAATGAGTTAGTCAGTTTTGATAAAAAAGTTATCTTGGGTAGCAGAGCTCAAATGGATATAGGAGAAAATGCTTTTATCGGTGCGACCGCATTATATTACAATCAATCTGTAATTGATGAAAAAGTTGAAGTCGGTTACGAACCGACACGAAATTTTATCTGGAATATAAATGGAAGATATAACAGAGATTTAGACCAGTTAACCTATTATCTTAATGACTTGCCATTGATAGAAACAAATGAAAGATCAACATTCTCATTGGAAGGTGAGTATGCGCAAGTATATCCCAATCCCAATCCGGTGTCAAATAAAGCAACTGGTGATCCAAATGGAGTTGCCTATATTGATGATTTTGAAGGGGCGAAACGAAGCGACACACCCAGACTAACAATGTATAATTGGCTGGAATCTTCAGCACCTATTAATCCCCTGACAGGTTTACCTTTTTCTCAGAAAAATCGAGCTAATCTTATTTGGTATAATCCATATATTGATTACCCAACTAAAAGTATTTGGCCGCAACAATCCACTTCAACGCAAAGCGGGAATACGACCGTAGATATATTAATACTTGAATTTGATAAGTATGCCTATCAGAATTCAACAGAAAAGGATTCGATCTGGGCCGGTTTAATTACCACATTGCACTCAGGTGCTTATGACCAAACTCAAAGCAAGTTTTTTGAAATTTGGCTTTATGGCGATCAAGGAAAGTTAACGGTTGATTTGGGTAAGATCAGCGAGGATTGGAATGGAGATGGTTTATTGAATACTGAAGATGTACCGGTAGCTGGATTAGCTCAAGGGAATGGAATTTTAGATGACGGTGAAGATGTTGGATTAGATGGAGCACGTGATCAGTATGAAGATGGTTGGGGGGGAGCATTGGATTCAACCGCAGGAAAAACCTATCAAGATTATTTATCAAGTGGTGAAACAGTATTAATCAATCCTTTTGCGGATATTAACGATCCGAATGGTGACAACTGGGAATATGATGAGGATAAAGATTATAATGATTTTAGTAAAGCAAATGGTACGCAAGGCAACAGAAATTCAATCGGAGGGACGTATCCCAATTCGGAAGACTTGGATGGTTCGGGATTTTTAGATAAAAATAATAATTATTTTACTAAAACTTTTACGTTAGACAGATCAAATTATTTTATTGATGAGACAAAACAAGATGACGGTACTCCAACGGGCTGGCAATTATACAGGATACCGCTTTCGCATTTTGAAAAAATCAATGATGTTGACTGGTCTGAAATCAGAAACATCAGATTAACATGGTCAGGGGCTGATTCAGGTGATGAAATTGGCATTGCTAAAATTGAACTTGTAGGTAATGACTGGAAAGAACTTGGTACATCGCTAAATGAAGAAAATGAATATGACAATACGGACAGTACATTTTCAATAACTGTTATCAACACGGAAGAAAATCCTGAATATACACCGCCGGAAGGAGTAAGGGGTGAATATAATCCGGTTTATGACATCCGTTCTAAGGAGCAGTCGCTTGTATTGCAGTTCGATAATTTATCAGCGCATCACAAGGGCGCGGCGCAAAAAACATTAACAACAATGTCAGGGAATCGCGCACAAAGTTATCTCATATATAAGGAAATGAAGATGTTCGTGTATGGAGGGGAAAGCGCTTGGATTGGAATTGATAAATCAGAGGTGAACCTATTTTTGCAATTTGGTTTGGGCGATCAATACTATGAGGTAATCCAGCCTGTATATAGCGGATGGGATGAAGAAGAAAATCGCAATGCGATTAAATTGGATTTGGACTGGTTGACAAAATTAAAAATACAGGATAAATCAACAGTTACGAAATTTAATGAAACTGATATTTTTGTAGATTCCACTGATTTTAAACAGTATCTGTTTACAAATGAGAACGGAGAATTAACCGGGAAAAAGGTTACAATTGTAGGTCAACCATCACTTTCCCGTATTCAACAGTTTACAGTCGGTATTATTAATAATAATGATGAACCGATTTCAGGCCAGGTTTGGATTGACGAATTACGCTTGAGCAAGGTTAAAAAAGAGAAAGGAACAGCAATGCGTATTCAATCTAGTCTTCAACTTGCAGATATCGGTAAAGCATCAATTATCTATAATAAAAAAGATGCAGATTTCCACGTGTTGCAGGAACGGTTGGGTAGTAATGAAACAAAAGAGGATATTAGAATCAATACAAACCTACAGATGAACAAATTTTTACCAAAAGCATGGAGCCTTGCAATTCCCGTTAATTTGTCATTTACCAACACTAATAATGTTCCAAAATTTTATCCCGGTACTGATATTCGCGTTAGCGAATCATCTGTTCCTGATTCAATAGTAACCAAGTCCCAATCTATTAACTATAGTGTTAGTTTTTCCAAGACGACCAATTCTGATAATAAATGGATAAGATATACCATTGATAATATAACGGGTAACTTTTCAACTACGAAATCAATTTCATCAAACGCAATAATGAAAGAAGTTTTGAATGAGTCATACAAAGGTAAACTTAATTATATCCATTCCTTTGGAAGGGATAATTTTATCAAACCACTAAAATGGCTTAATGGTATTCCTGTTATCGGCCAAAAACTCAGCCAAACAAATTTTTATTATTCACCGACCGCTATTAATGCAGGAATTAATTTTAATGAGAAACTTACCCAAAAGAACTCTAGAGTTAGCGGGCGTTCACCCGATGAATATAATTTGGGCTTGAATCGTAACTTTAGTTTAGATTATAAATTAACCGATAATATTCAGCTAAAGTACAATTCCAGTTCTCAAAGTGACTTAGATTCCTATCGTGCTAAAATAATTAGAGCAATTCAAGAATTTGATCCAGGCATCGTTACCAATACTTCAGAGAACTTGAATACAACATTTAATCCGGTATTTGCTAAGTGGTTAAAACCTAATTTCAATTATTCGGCTGCTTATAATTGGAGTAAACCACTGACCAGTTCGATAGAAGGCGCCAATATTAACTCAACTTTACGCTTTTCCTCGACTGTAACACTTAATTTTCCGTTAATCCTTGACGGCATCGCTAAAACCAATAAAAAGAAACCCGTCAGTATGAGCAATCCAAGAAGAAGGCGGACAACAACCGAGCCTGAAAGAGAAAACGTAGAAACAAATAATATTGAAGAAAAGGAAATCTCACCTAGAAATAAGACCGGCACCGACCAAGATACTAGATCGAAAAAGCAGAAAAAACTTGAAAAAATTGATGATTCAGAAGACGAAATAAAAAAGATCAGTACTTATGAACGACTACAAGTAATAGTAAAAAAGATTAAGCCAATAGTTTTTTCATATAATACTAATTTAAATCGAACCGGATATGGTGTTATTGGTGATGTACCTGCCGGATATAAATTTGGCTGGCAGGCCGAGCATGGTTTAGAACAATCTAAAGATGTTGGATCAAGTTTGGGACAATGGAATTATGTTAGAAATATGTCAATCAGGTCGGGTTTGGAGATTACAAAAAATGCCCTAATTAATTTGAATTATGTACAAGAACTAGGTGTTAATAGGACAATTGGAACTGATCTTGAGCTTCATTCTTCATCCCGTGATTACATAGCATTTGGGGAGAAATTGGAAAATGGTATGCCTTTCACAAGTTGGAGCCTGAGAATTACCGGTTTGGAAAAATGGCCATTACTAAAGAGTTTTACTAAATCAGCATCCTTGGAACATGCTTTTTCCGGAAAAGAGGTGAGTTCGTGGAAAATTGAGGGAATTCCCGATATACCCATGACAGGATTCTTTAGTGTATCAGATTTTGGAGACACGTATGCCGATTATTTACTATCATCGAAAGTTACATCAAATTATTCACCGCTGATAGGCTTAACAATGGCATTACCAAGAGGAATTACAATAAATTTAAGGCATAATCTGAGTAAATCTGCCGGACGAAGCCCGACAGGTCTGACAGTCCAAAAAGACCACTCCGTGAATTTCAGTTCCAACTATTCGCTGAAAGGCGGTTTCACAATCCCACTGCCCTTCATGGAGGACTACAGAATTGATAATACGATGAATTTCATATTAAATGCTGACTATAACTTGAGCAATGTTATGGCATCTAAAGATGATGTAACTCTAACAACTATTGCAGAAAATGAAAGCTGGAAAGCAGGTTTGCGTATTTCGTATTCATTTTCTACACGACTTACCGGCGCAGTAATATTTGAGTATCGCGAAAGCGATTCAAAGAATATAGGTAAAAAGATTGATCGTGATATAGGCTTTGATCTGAATTTTGCAATTAGCGGATAGAACATATTTGAAAAAATGGGAATTTGTAACAGGTAAAATAATGAAAAATAAATTACTAGTAATTTTCTGTATATTATTATTAACTAACTGTCAGTCGCAAAAGCTAAGTTTTGACGGAATGGCTGCCTTTGGTTGGTTGGAAAAACAATGTGAATTTGGTCCGAGGAATCCGGGATCAGACGGGTACAATCAATGTAAAAAATTTCTAATTGACAATTTGAATGATTTTGCCGATACAGTTTTTACACAATCATTTTCATATACCGAATTGAAGTATAACAATACGTATGATTTGACCAATATAATTGCCCAATTTAATACTCCAAGCGATCAACATATATTATTGGGTGCACATTGGGATACCCGACCATGGGCTGATATGGATCCTAATCCGTCTAATTGGTCGAAACCAATAATAGGTGCCAATGATGGAGCAAGTGGCGTTGCCGTATTATTGGAACTTGCCAAAATGTTTAAAGCCCACCCGCCGCCAATTGATATTACAATTGTCTTTTTTGACTGCGAAGATATGGGGGTAGAGGGAGTTCCCAATAGTTACGCCCAAGGATCAAAATATTTTGCGGAAAATCTACCCATTGAGAAACCGGATTATGGAATTATAGTTGACATGGTAGGGGATGCTATTTTGGAAATCCCGATCGAGCGGAACTCATATCGTGTTGCACCCGAATTGATCAGTATTTTGTGGGATATAACTGAGGAACTAAATTTATCAGCTTTTAAAAATAGATTAGGATATGACGTTTTTGATGATCACATACCACTATGGGAAATTGCCGGAATACCTGCCATTGATTTGATTGACATGAATTATCCGAACACGCGCATCAATTATTGGCATACAATGAATGATACTCCAAATAATTGCTCCCCGGAGAGCCTGAGACAAGTAGGTACATTATTAACCAATTACATTTATTCTTTAAAGTAGTAAGTTGAAAAAGATACTATACATTTTTAATGTTATAATTTTGGGTCTGAATTTTGTGCTTGGTCAAAATCCACCGATTACAAAAATGTATTTATCAGATCAATCCGATGGCGAGATTGGCTTAAGAAGTAATATTATAAATTGCATAGCTCTTCAAGGTTCCAATACTACTTGGGTTGGAACCGGACAAGGCATCTCAGTAATGCGGGATTCAGTTAACATCTATTCCCTTGATACAATGCGGATTGTCAATGGCGAACCACGTTCAATATTTGATTCGATTGCATCAATGAGCGTTCAGGATGATATTTTTTCTTTCGCAAGTTTAACCAGCATTGATGGTGATCCGGTTGGAACCGGAATATATTTAACAGAAAATGGTTCGGCAGATGAATTGAAATGGTATCGTTTTGACCAACCGATAGACAGCACCGGAGTCGCTTTAGCGGAATTCGGATTGGGTTATTTTGAAGCTCGTCCGGTTGTTGGTACGCGCGGTGTGGTTACATATAGTATGGACATTAATAATAATTATCTATGGATCACGAGTTGGTACGGTGGATTAAGACGTTTGGATCTTGCTCAGAAAACTGGATGGCAGCGTATCCCCTTGCCGCTTGATAGCGTGGAAACACTGATCACTTGTGATCAGGGGCAATATGTGGAGTCCGATAATAAGTTGGTCTTGAAAGATTATTATTGGGATTCAAGCGATCCGGATGGTAATAATAACCATAAAACGTTTGCAGTCCTAGCCTATGGCGATACAGTTTGGATTGGTACTGCCAATGGAATTAATCGGGGTATTTTAGGCACCGAAGATTGTATAGACTGGCAACACTATTTTCATCCGAATGATAGTTTGTCGGGGAATTGGGTGATTGATATTGCAAAACAAGAATATGCTGGCAAACGGACAATTTGGGCGGTAACTGTCAACGCTTTGCTCGATACCGAGAAACAAAGTGTTAGTTATACCGACGACGATGGCGAAACTTGGAAAATAGTTGATGAATTAAGAAATATTCGCTGTCATGATATTGCCGTTCAAGATTCGGTCATTTTTGTTGCCTCTGAAGTCGGTCTTTGGAAATCCGTTAGCGGCCGAAATTGGGAACTAATTGAGCCTGCTGTGGAAGCAACACTGGTTTCTTCCGATGAGATTCTTAGCAATACGGTTTATTCGGTTGCTGCTGATAATCGAGAATATTTTACTGATCCGATTGTATGGATCGGAACACCCGATGGTCTTGCACGGTCATTCAATAAATCGGCTGACAACTGGCAGATTTATCGGGCAGTAAATTATCAAACAGAAATTTATGCTTACCCCAATCCATTTTCGCCTTATTCGCATAACCAACTGAATGGCGATGGTTGGGTTAGATTCAATACCGGAGAAACACAGATCAACAGCGTTAAATTGAATATCTATAATTTTGCAATGGGTAAAGTCTATTCGGAGGAATTTAATTGGCGAACGAATCCGGGTGTGGTTAAGTGGAATGGGCGAGACCAAAATGGGAAATTAGTAGCCAACGGCGTATATTTTATTCAGTTAAAACTTTCTGACGATCTAAATAATATTGATGAAGATCATTGGGTAAAATTAGTGGTGGTCAAATAATGCGCGTGGTGTTAGTAATATCAATACTAATGTCTTACATAATAGGACAGGAGTATTCGGGATATGCCGGAAGTTTTGTTGGTAATGGTAGTAATGCACGTGCCATTGCTTTGGGTAATGCCTTGACAGCCGGTTCCAATCTTTATTATCCGGCCTACTATAATCCTGCCGGAATAGCTAATACAACAAAGAAAAAAATTCTGTTCGCACATCAGTTTCTTACGCTTGACCGGCACCAATCAACACTCGGTGTAACTTTGCCGTTACCGCCAATTGGCGGATTTAGTTTGGGATGGATCGGGTCGGGTGTTACAGATATTCAAGGGCGTAATTTAACCGGTGATAAAACCGAGGTATTATCAGCTAGGGAAGACTTGTTTGCAATATCTTTTGGGATTATGCCATTTCAAAAATTACAAATTGGCGCTACTGTTAAAATTTTAAAACACCGTCTGCCAAATATTGATGGAGAGATAACCGGGTCCGGAGTTGGTTTTGATTTAGGTATTCTATACAATATTAATAATAGTTTTAAATTGGCTACGGTTGTAAAAAACTTAAATGCCGCTTATCAATGGTCAAACGAAATTGATGATAATTTAATCAGAACATACCAAGATAAATTCCCTATTCAATTACTTACGGGCTTTGAATTTCAGAAATACAATTTTTTACTGCTAAGCGATATAGGAATTTACTTCGTTGAAAATGATTATTTGGACAGTGCTTTTCGTATCGGAATTGAATATGCCGTAGCAGGAGACTATTTCTTAAGAAGCGGATATTTTGAAAATCATTTTGCTTTTGGTGTGGGGTTAGAATTAGAACAATTTAATCAAATTGAATCCAATATTGATTATGCAATCATTATCGAAAGGATCGGTGGCTTGTCGCATGCGATATCTTATGCGGTTAATTTTTAAGATTACTATTTTAATAGTTGTCTTGCAAAGTATGGTTTTGGCTGTGGGGACACAGTTCTTGTCAATCCCGCGCAATCCGGTTGAATTGGTGCACGGATATAATCCAGCCTTTGATAATGTATATACCAAACCTGAAATTACCGTATCGTATGGAGATTGGCTTGCAGATATGACCATGTCATCAATTGATTATAATAGAAGTATCTTAAACGGTTGGGGCGGCTTGACATTCAGATATGCAGCCTTAAATGATCTGGAATTAAGAACCGACCGACCGACTGACAATCCTTTGGCATATTATAATTCCTCCTCCTTTGCTATTGATGGAAAGTATGCCAAGCAGTTTGGAATTGGTAAAATATCAACCGCTTTAAGATTTATATCGGTTCAATTATATAACGAAGAATCAAACGGATTTGCGGCTGATCTGAGTTTTCAGAAAAATGTTAATGACAAATTCAATATAGGATTAGCCCTATTAAATATCGGTACTATGTCGGAATTATATCAGGAACAACCTAAACTGCCGGTTAGAACAATAATTGGCACAACTTATAAATATTCTATGGGTCAGCTTAACAATACGGTTTCAGCTGTGTTGGAAAATTCCTCATTGGTTGAAGGACTTATAGTTAGAGCGAGCCATATAAGTGCCTTGGATAGAATTCGATTTCAAATAGGTTCACAATTTTCCGACAAAAATGTATCGATTTCCGGTGGGATCAGTTTGCATCTTGGAAATGTTCAATTTGGTTACGGTGTTCAAATCGGATCACAAGCACTTGGTATTCCACAGTATCTTAATTTAGCGGTAATTTTGCCCTGAAATGAACTTGATCTGCAAAGTAACACGCGGTAATCTGTTAGAGAGCATCCATATTGTGTATGCCATTGTTATTGACGGCGACGGTAAAGAAATATTGAAAGCCGGCGATGGGGATTATTTGACCTGTATCCGTTCGGCATTCAAACCGTTTCAAGCTGCTACCTCTGTAAAATTAGGTGCCATTGATGCCATCGGATTTACCGAAGATGAATTGGCTTTGATGTGTGCATCCCATTCCGGCGAGGAAATTCATGTTAACGCAGCTAAATCAATGATGCAAAAACTCAATTTTGATATATCTTATTATGAATGTGGCAGCCATCCACCTTATAATGCATTGAGCAGGCGCAGACTCATAAAAGAAAATATTGAGTTAACGCCTTTGCATAATAATTGTAGCGGTAAACACGCCGGAATGTTAGCCTTAGCAAAATTTTTAAATGTTGATCCAAAGGGCTACACTGCTCCCGAACATCCGGTGCAGCAGGCAATTCTAAAAAATACTAAACATTATACAGGTCTGGTGGAAATTCCAATCAGTATTGATGGTTGCAGCGCGGTGGCGCCCTTCTTTTCACTGCGGACTATTGCCAGTTTATTTCAAAAATTGGCTGACGGCAGCTTGGAGGAATTGAACAGGGTTTACGATGCAATGGTAAATCATCCGGTAAATATCGGTGGAAGCGACCGTTTCGATACCGATTTTATTAAAGCATTACAAGGCAAAGGTGTTACCAAAATTGGCGGAGAAGCCGTCAGGGGTGTTGCTCTGCAAACCAAGCAGTACGGTCCCATCGGCATAGCGTTGAAAGTACTTGACGGCGGTCAAAGGTGTTTGCCACAAGCTACATTAGCGGTTCTGAATAAATTAGAATTGTTAACCGACAATGAAAATAAGTCTTTGACTCGCTGGTCTGGTGAAAAGCGCTATAATCATCGGAAGATTCATATCGGAGATAGGAGAATAATATGGGAATGAAATTGCTGAAGCTATTGCTTATTTTGGCCTTTTTTATGGGGTGTAAAGATAATGGTACTGATCCCGAAGATAATAAACCATTACTTTCGGGTATAATTCCTATTGACAATTCCAATCAGATTGAAGTAGTAACATGGAATGTTGAGCGGTTTCCAAAATCCGATTTCTCAGGTTTTTGTTTGGAGATTTTGCTGGAGGGGATTGGCGCAGATATTTATTTGCTGCAAGAAGTTTCTAATGGAGATAGTTTGGCAAAAGTTGTCGGTAATTTACCGGACTACGCTTATTTTTTATTGTCGAATAGTACTGGCTTAAAACTTGCGATTGTTTACAATAATACAGTTGTTAAACTGAGAAGCACTGCTGAAATATTAGAACAGGATGATTATTATTTTGCGAGTCGCCCACCATTACTTGCAAAAATTGAGTGGGAGAACAATTCCGTCACAAAGGAATTATCACTTATTAACCTGCATTATAAATGTTGTGGCGATGATTCAATAGAAGTTGGAAACGATAGAGATGAAGAATTTAGGCGAGTCAAAGCGAATGAATTAATCTATAATTATATTAATAATGAATTAGCCGCTGAAAATGTGATTGTTGCCGGTGATTGGAACGATGCCATTGAAGAACCGCAGGAAACTAACGTATTTCAAGTGTTCATAGATGACAACACTAATTTCCAATTTGCGGATATGGATATAGCACAAGGCAGTGCTGATAATTGGAGTTGGCAAGGCTGGAGCAGTTCCTATCCGGCTATTCATTTCGATCATATTTTGATTAATCGAAATTTATTTGATGAATATGGCAACAATTCAGTTGTAAGCACAATTAAAGTTGAAGAGTATTTTGAAAACGGAAATTCCGACTATGATACATACTTATCGGATCACCGGCCGGTCTATTTACAATTCAGTCCGTGATCGTTAAAAATTAATTGGAAGAGAATTATTCTACTTGTAGTTTTTAAAATAATAGATTTTTAAAATAACAGTAAGAGGAAACCATGAAAAAAGTCATTAGTATTCTTTTGATAATGATCGGATTTGTATTTGCCCAAAGTTTTGGTGAGTTGATCAGTCAATCGGACGCTAAACATGCTATGGATGATTATGATGCAAACTATGCTTTATTAAAACAAGCGGAGGAATTGGAGCCGGATAATTTTGAAGTTGTATGGCGTTTAGCGCGTGCTCATTTTGATTTCTTTGATAATTCGGTAGATGAGGAAGTAATCAATAAAAATGCTTATGCCGGATTGGATTATGCCAAAAAAGCGTTAGAATTAGATGACAATAGAGCGGAATCTCACAAATGGTATGGTATTCTAATTGGACAGGTCGGTATTCTGGAAGGAACAAAACAGAAGATTTTAAATTCCTATGAAGTAAAAGACCATACTCTGAAAGCGATTGAGTTGGATCCTGATGATGATGGCAATTTACACGTAATGGGCCGGTGGCATTATACTTTAGCAGATTTAAGCTGGGTTGAAAGAAAAATCGCAGGATTGATTTATGCCACACCGCCGGAAGCCAGTTTTGAAGAAGCCGCTGAGTTCTTCCAACAGGCGATAGAAATTGCACCTGATGAAGTACGTCATCACTTGTTCCTTGGAAAAACTTATATCGAATTAGATAATAAAGAATCTGCAAAAAATGCGCTTGATGCGGCGTTAGGCATTTCCGCCGGTAATGAAAGTGATCGCATCCTGCAAAAAGAAGCACAGGAATTATTATCCGGACTGTAAGAATATCGTAAAGTTGGGATGACAGAACTAACCGAAAAAAAACTGTCATCAACACAAGTTTTTAGAGGCAGTTTATTAGATATCTATGTCGATGAGGTAGAGTTATATAACGGGCAAAAGAAAGTACGTGAATACACCAAACACCCTGGCGCAGCGGCTGTTATTCCAATTTTGCCCGGTGGAAAAATCGGGTTGATCCGACAATTTCGCTACCCGGCCAATCAAATACATATTGAAGTTCCGGCCGGCACCATCGAGCCCGGAGAAGTGGTAGAAGATACAGCAAAGAGAGAGTTGATAGAGGAAATAGGTTATTTCCCCAATAAACTTACCTACTTGACTAAAATTAATCCCTGTCTTGGTTATAGTAATGAAGTGATTTGGTTGTACTTAGGCGAAGATCTCGAAAAAGTACCGCAGAATAAAATGGATGATGAGAGCTTGGAATTCTTCCCTGTCAGTGCTGAAGTAGCCATTGATATGGTATGGCAGGGAAAAATTACCGATGTCAAAACTGTCATTTCCGTCTTCTGGCTTGAGAAGCTTATTCTCAATGACAAGCTTGCGATATAGAATTTAGCAATGGATCTAACGAAATTGATTAAAGCCAAGGCTCTTGACCTTGGTTTTGATGTTGTTGGAATTGCAGAGCCCGATTCGGATTTGGAACATTTTAGTTATTATGAAGATTGGATTACTTCCGGCAAAAATGGTACGATGAAATGGATGGAAAGACGTAATGATGAAAGAAGAGACATAAAAAAATATTTTCCGGAAATTAAATCAGTCATTTCGGTCGCTATTAATTATTTTACTGGAAATGGTCCGGACATTGTAGCTAAAGGAGGGAGCGAATATAAATTCAGCAATTATGCCTGGGGTAAGGATTACCATATAATTATTGAAGAAAAATTAAAGGCATTATTAGAATTCGTTACCATAGATTTGGCATTATCAACTAAAGGTGTTATCTGTGTTGACACATCTCCGGTTTTGGAGAAACAATGGGCTATGCGCGCCGGTTTGGGATGGCAGGGTAAGAATACGCTATTATTAAATGAAGATCATGGCAGTTGGATTTTCTTGGGAGAATTATTATTAGACATTCCACTAGAATATGACGAACCATTTGTTGAAGATCTATGCGGTAATTGTACTGCTTGTATTGACGCCTGTTCTGTTGACGCTCTGAGCGACTATCAACTGGATGCCAGTAAATGTATTTCCTACTTAACAGTTGAGTACAAGGCTGATTTTGATGACAGTCAAAAAAATAATCTAAATGGTTGGATTTACGGTTGCGATATGTGTCAGCAGATATGTCCATGGAATAAAAGAACCAAGCAATCTTCCAATGAAAAGTTCTTTGAACCAATCAAGCAAATTCAAAATTATACACTTAATGATTGGTCTGAAATAGATCGGGAGACATTCGATCAAATCTTTGGAAGTACCCCGGTTGAAAGATTAAAGCATGGACGCTTTATACGTAATGTAGAAGCGGTAAAAGAATCACGCCATATTGTTGACTGATTATTTGGTTAGCAGTATTTTGAATGCTTAATAATTAATTTGTTAGGAGGATTTCATGCCTAAAGTTGGAGTTGTTTTATCTGGTTCGGGAGTATATGATGGATCGGAAATCCATGAGGCTGTTATTACAATGTTAGCTTTGGATCGTGCCGGTGTTGAAAAAATAATGATGGCACCTGACATTGATCAGTTACATGTTATAAATCATTTAACCGGTAAGGAAATGGAAGGTGAAGGTCGGAATGTGTTGGTTGAAGCAGCTCGGATCGCGCGCGGTGATATAAAAAGTATTTCGGATGTATCTGAGAATGATATAGATGCACTGATTTTTCCGGGTGGTTTTGGTGTCGCTAAGAATCTTAGCGATTATGCGATGTCCGGGCCAAATTGCACCGTTAATCCTGAAGTGGCAAAATTAACTCAGGCGGTACACAAAGCACAAAAACCGATTGGGGTAATGTGCATTGCCCCGACAATGATGGCAAAAATCTTGAGAATGGAGAATTTATCATCTGATTTGACGATCGGTAGTGATAAACAAACAGCCGATGACATTAACGAAATGGGTTCTAATCATATTGTTTGCCCGGTGCGGGAAACAGTTGTTGATAAAAAGAGAAAAATAGTTTCCACACCGGCCTATATGGAAGCCAAGAACATGACTGAGGCAGCAGCAGGAATTGAAAAATTAGTGCAAGAAGTATTAGACCTTATTTAAGAAATATTGATCGAAAAAAGAAAGCACTCAGACGAGTGCTTTCTTTTTTCTGAGGGGTTGATATAAATATTATTCAACAGAGATATCGACTGAACCCATTCCAACGTTTACATCCATAGAGATAGTGGGATTAGCGCTATCCCAGTCATCAGTAATCCAGTATTTGTTTTTCTTCTGTTTTAATCCATATATATCAACTGAGGAAAGAAATGAAGCATCAATATATATCTCTATGTTAGCGTTATCAGGCAGAATCATATCAAGCGATCCTAAGCCAACATCCACGTCAACTTCCATATCATAAATTTTCTCACCGGTCATATCTATATCTGCCGATCCCAACCCGACGTTTATATCTATATTATTAGCTGCGAGATTGCCCAATCCGTACACTTCCAAATCACCTAAACCGCTTTCAATGTTCACATTTTTGCAGGTGATCTCATTTCTTCGGTTGATTTCGATTTCTACATCGCTGAGTCCGCAATTAACATTTAATCTGCTCACAGCTATATTTGTCAGGTCAATTTCCGCATCGCCCACCCCAAAATCTAAAAACAGATCGGTTTTAATATTTGATGGGAAATAAAACTCCATTTCGTTATCATAATTGCGGAGTTTTTTCCGGCATTCATCGTCATCACGGATCTTTTCGGTTTTTACGGTAAAAACACCACTGGATGATACGTTCTCCATAATTATTTTGGGCTTTATTCGATGACTGTCATAGGATATATATCCGTCAATTTGATCTTTTTCATCGTTTGGCCCGATAGATAATTCTCCTAACCCATAAGATATTGAGACGTCAAGGTCTTTGTACTGTCTAGTCTTAAACCTATAATAGTCCTCTCGTTCAATTTCCTCGCAATCGTCGTTATATTTTTGTGCTAACAAATTTGGGATTATTATAAATGTTAAAGTCAGCACAATTAGTATTGTTTTCTTCATCTCGCAACCTCCGTTTTCTCAATTGCAACCGGTTTTTGTAGTTCATCAAGCAATTTATCAGCTTTATTTCTTACGGATATATCATCATCCATTTTTATAACTACCTCTAATAAAGGTATCAAATCACTTGATCTGCTGTTTTCTAAAAGTGTTAGTGCCTCTAAACGTACTTTTGGATCACGCTCGTCCAACAAAATTCTTTTACAAGCATCCACTAATTCACTTGTCGTTTGATAATTACCCAATGTCCGCAGGGATTGTAATTTTACCTGAGCATTCCGTTCAGATAAGACAGATGATATTAAGACCATTTGGGTTTCTTCGTTGGGCGCAATACGATTAATCAAACGGCCGGCTTCTAAACGCTTATTTTGATCCTCATTATTCAATAACATATAATATAAGAGTTTCTTGATGTCCTGATCATTTACATCGCCCGAAACGTTAAAACGATCATCAATGTTAGAAACAAATTTTATAGTAGAGGGCGAAAGTGCTGATCGGTCAATTTGGACGTCATCTAATAAACCCGAACTTATAACTTTATTCATGTCTAATTGGCCGTTTCCGTTCAGATCCAAAGGCTTTTTCCCGACGGGGCCAAGCAACAACCGACCGGCAACAATTCCAATAATGATATAAGTTGCTACTGCCCACACCGGTTGCCGGGCTTTAACAATCGCTACGATTCCATTCCTGATTTTTGCAAGCAGATCATTAATCTGTAAACCTGAGGTCTGTTGATTTGAAACCGATTGAATATTGTTTTTTAATATGTTCCTGTTGCCTTGTAACAGTTCATTGGATGGACTCAATACTGAGAACATTCTTGTAGTTTCTAGCATATTCTTTAGCTCATCCACGTATGTTCGCAAGGTCAAGTTTGTCTTTAGCTCCTTTTCGAATTTCCTTTTAGAGGCAATGCTCATGGCATTGTTTAAATAAAGCGAAGCTTGTTTCTTTTGCTGTTCTGATAAATTATTAGGCATAATGATATTCCTTTAAGCAAACACGCAATTTTTCCATAGCTCTGAATAGATATTTTTTGACGGTTCCTTCTGACAAGTCCAAAATGTTTGCGATGTCTTTAATTTTTAGTTGCTGTAAATGTTTCAAGATGAATACAGTTCTCTGCTGATGAGATAGTTGCAACAAAGATTGATTTATTGCAGTTAGTAATTCTTCTCGGTTGTCTTCATTACTATGTGGATCATCTATCCAATCCAATATGTCGTATTCAGCGTCTTCTTTAGCTTTCGCAACCGTAAGTTTAGAATGTTTTCTTTTATAATTATAAGCAGTATTAACGGCAATTCTATACATCCAAGTATAAATATCGCTCTCAAAGCGGAATTTGGAAATATTCTTATAGACTTTCAAAAAAGTTTCTTGATAGATATCTTCCGCATCTTCTTTGTTTTGTGCTATTTGTAATGATAAAGTCATAATTCTTGCATCATATTTTGCTACTATTTCATGAAATGAGTTAGTATCGCCAGCCTGAGCTTTAATAATTAGTTCTCTAATTTCTCTTTCCACGTTCTTTTCTCATCTCATTGCTTATGACACAATAATCATGTAATTGGTTGTCATCGTGCTACTTCTAAATTGGAATCTAAAAATATAATTATAAATAAAAAACCCTCGCAATTGCGAGGGTTCTAACTCAAAAATATTCTGATTATTATTGAATCACGTTGACAATTTTCTTGTCGCGTCCCTTTTTCCCGAATTTAACAATTCCGTCAATTGTGGCGAATAGTGAGTCGTCATTTGCCCGACGGACATTCATACCGGGATGTACTTTTGTACCACGCTGTTTTAGAATGATGCCGCCGGCAAGAATTTGTTGACCGTCGTAAACTTTAACACCAAGCCTTTTGGCATTTGAATCACGGCCATTGCGTGAACTTCCTTGTCCTTTCTTATGTGCCATTATTTAGTTCCTTTCTTCGTTGTTTTGGCAGGTGTCTTTTTGACCGGTGCTTTTTTAGCAGTGGTCTTGGCTGCCGCCTTTTTAGGAGAAGCGGTTTTAGTTGCAGTGGTTTTTTTTGCAGTTGATTTAGCAGGAACCTTTTTATCAGTTGTGGCTTTTGTAGTGGTGGTATATGTCGTCTTGATACTCTTTACTTTAATCGAAGAGAAGTCTTGTTTATGTCCACTTTTTCTTTGATAGCCTTTGCGGCGTTTTTTCTTATAGACCATTATTTTTCGATGTCTGCCATGTTCTAAAACTTCGGCAGTTACCGAGGCTCCTTCTATAACAGGGCTGCCGATTTTTACATTTTTACCATCATCCGTCAACAATACATCGGTAAAGTTAACTTGCTTGCCAACTTCTGATGTAAGGCGGGCTACCTTCAACTGTTCGCCTTCAGCGACTTTGTATTGTTTCCCTGCTATATTTACGATTGCGTACATTTTTTCTCCTAAAAAAGCCTGCAAATTTAAGTTATGAAATTCTCGATTTCAAGGGCATTTGTTACATTTTTACCGTCAGATTTGGTGTAGAATTCAAATTTATCGCGTGGAACATTATTCTTAGGCTCAATATTGATATGAACAAAATTTTTCCACATTAATCCTCGCAAGGCTTTTTTCTTGTGTAATCTAAGATATTCTTCGATTTCAGGGTGCAAATACAGATTTAACCGCAAATTGCGATGTTTGGTCTTATAGCGCCTTAACCAATGATCAATGCGCGTTATCAAAGTTTCTTTGGATATGATTTGTCCGGCGCCATGACAGGTGGGACATTCTTCGGTCATGCTGTCCAATAAACTTAAACGGATACGCTGCCGGGTCATCTCTAATAATCCAAATTCCGATATCGGCGCTACTGCTACTTTAGCGCGATCTTTTTTCAGTTCATTGCGCAGTTCATTATAGACTTTTTTCTGATTTTCCTGTTCACGCAAATCAATGAAATCAATCACTATCAAACCTGATAAATCTCTTAATCGCAATTGCCGTGCTATCTCCTTAGCAGCTTCAATATTAATTTTTAATGAATTCTGTTCATGAAGCTGTTTACCAATAAACCTGCCACTGTTAACATCCACAACGACCATCGCTTCGGTTTTTTCGATTACTAAATAAGCTCCACTCTTTAGTTTTACGCGCGGAGTCATTAACTTGGCAATCTCAGCTTCGATTCCCATACTTTCAAAAAGCGGCGAGCGTAATTTATAATACTGTAGTCGTTCGGTCAGATTAGGCGAAACATCCTCAAGATAATTGTTAATCTTATTATATAATCTTTTCGTATCAATTGTGATTTTACTGACATCCGTAGTTAACAAATCACGAATTACGCTTGAGGCAGTTTCCAAGTCTTCATAGATCAGCGCCGGTGCGTCGGAATTCTTGGCTTTTTTCTCTAATTTGTTCCAATGCTTAACAAGCATTTCAAAATCGTTGGTAATTTGTTCTTCGGTTTTGCCTTCCGCCACAGTCCGGATGATTAATCCAAAATCTTTGGTACGTAATTTATTGGCGATCTTTTTTAGACGTCGGCGTTCATATTTATCCCATAATTTTTTTGAGATGCCGATATAATTGACGTTCGGTACCAATACTAACAGGCGTCCGGGAATTGCAATTTCGGTGGTAACTCTTGGGCCCTTGTTAGCAAATGGTTCCTTAATTATTTGTACGAATATTTCCTGCCCGGTGTGTAGATCAACTTCAATATTGCCGTTGTCATGGTTGTTGTTATTAGATTTGGAATCCTCTTTCTCAACATCAGCCATTAAAAATTCGCCATTGTGGATCTCAGAGAATGGCAGGAAGGCATTGACGCCATAGCCGATGTCAACAAAAGCAGCCTGCATCCCCGGAATAACATTTTCTACTTTGCCTTTGTATATATTGCCGACCATTCGCTGCTGTCCTTTTTTCTCGACATATACTTCAACTAAGCGGTCTTCTTCAAGGATAGCAATGCGAGTTTCGCCAAGGCTCTCGTTGATAAATATTTCTTTCTTCATGGTAGCCCCATATTTTGCGTATTTTGCTTTATCGCATTGTATGCGCACTTATACACGAGTATATGATTTTATATCATCTCATCGTGTTTATTGTTGGGCAGGAAGAAAATAAGGGAGAGAAAAAATTTTTTGTTCTTAATAAAAATGTTTCAAATATCGGTAAAAAAAGTAAACTTATTAGTCCTTAAAGTCCTCCCAAGCCTGTCCAAAAATACGAGTTAATGGTTATTTCATCAAGCAAATATTTAGTTTGGAATTGAGTAATTCTGTATTAATTTGCTGATAATAATATGTCGTGATTTGAGCAATATTGCCGCGACAATAAATAATGAGCTAAAAAGGCACTTGATGCTCCGTTTAGCTCGGAGCTTTTTTATTATGAATAATATAGTAAAAACAGCGCTAAAACGTATTTTAGTATTGGATGGTGCTATGGGCACCATGATACAGTCATATAATTTAAATGAGGCGGATTTCCGCGGAAATAGATTTCAAGATCATACAACAAATCTCAAAGGAAATAATGATCTTTTATCTCTCACACAACCAAGTATTGTTCAAGAGATCCATGCTAAATACTTAGCGGCCGGAGCCGATCTGATATCCACCAATACTTTTAATGCCACGCGAGTATCGCAAGCAGATTATAGTATGGAAGATTTAAGTTATGAAATGAATTTGCAATCGGCCCGAATTGCCCGTGCAGCAACCGATAAATACTCTAATACCGGTAAACCGAGATTTGTAGTTGGAATACTTGGTCCGACGAATAAAATAGCATCCATGTCGCCAAATGTCTCCGATCCCGGTTATCGGAACATCACTTTTGATACTTTATCGGAATATTATGCCGAATCAACCAAAGGTCTTATTGACGGCGGCGTTGATTGTTTAATGGTTGAAACAGTATATGATACGCTGAATGCCAAAGCCGCCCTGTTTGGAATTTTAAATGTTTTTGAAGAAAATGACCGTTCTTTGCCTATTATGATTTCAGGGACGATCACCGATGCCAGTGGAAGAACCCTATCCGGGCAAACTTTGCAGGCGTTCTATTATTCGGTAAAACAGGCACCGTTAGCGTCAGTCGGTCTGAACTGTGCTTTGGGTGCCGAGCAGCTTAGACCATATATTGAAGAACTATCCAATATTTGTGAATCGTTGGTGAGTTTTCATCCCAATGCCGGCCTGCCTAACGAATTGGGTGGTTATGATGAAACGCCGGAATATATGGCTAAAATAGTCCGTGATGTCGCCGAACGTGGATTTGTAAATATCGTTGGTGGGTGTTGTGGCTCGACACCCGAGCATATCTCGGCTATTGCCGAAGCCGTGACAAATGTTAAGCCGAGGGCTATTAAGATGTCGTCCCGCAAAACATTTTTAAGCGGATTAGAACCGCTTATTATTGATGACACATCCCTTTTTGTAAACGTTGGAGAACGAACCAATGTTGCCGGATCCGCCAAATTCCGGCGATTGATCAAAGAAGATAATTTTTCAGAAGCATTGAGCATAGCAAGACAACAAATTGAAGGCGGAGCGCAGGTTATTGATATTAACATGGATGAAGCCCTGTTGGATTCGGAAAAATCTATGGAAACATTTCTTCGATTGGTAGCATCGGAGCCCGATATTGCCAAAGTACCGGTGATGCTCGATTCTTCGAATTGGTCGGTTTTAGAAACCGGACTTAAAAACCTACAGGGCAAAGCGATAGTAAATAGTATCAGCTTGAAAGAGGGCGAAGAACAATTTGTCGAGCAGGCACGTTTGATAAAAAAATACGGGGCAGCCGTAATTGTGATGGCATTTGACGAGCAAGGTCAGGCTGATACATACCAACGCAAAATAGAAATTATTGATCGAAGTTTTAAAATATTAACCGAAGAAGTCGGCTTGTTGTCAACCGATATAATTTTTGATCCGAATATTTTTGCTGTAGCCACCGGGATTGAAGAACATAAAAATTATGTGGTTGATTATATAAAAGCTTGTGAATATATAAAAAAACAGTACCCGGGCTGTCTTGTGAGCGGTGGCGTTAGTAATCTGTCTTTCTCGTTCAGAGGAAATAATCGCATTCGCGAAGCGATGCATTCAGTGTTTCTTTATCATGCAATTCAAGCCGGCATGGATATGGGAATTGTGAATGCGGGGCAACTCGTTGTTTATGATGATATTGATGAAGAATTGCGAGTCGCAGTTGAAGATGTGATCCTTAATCGCAAAGACGATGCAACCGATAAATTATTGCATTTAGCCGACAAATATAAGAATATCAAAAAAGACAGTACAGTTGAGCTAGAATGGCGCAATCAACCAATAAAGAAACGGATTGTCCATGCTTTGGTAGAAGGAATTACCGAATATATTGAATCGGATATTGAAGAATTAAGGAAAACTTATGATGATCCGGTCAAACTTGTTGAAGGTCCTTTAATGGACGGAATGAACAGAGTGGGCGATCTGTTCGGAGAAGGCAAAATGTTCTTACCGCAGGTAGTGAAAAGTGCCCGTGTAATGAAACAGGCAGTGGCTTATCTTGAGCCATTTATAAAGGCTTATCGGAAAAAAACTGACACCTCAAGTACCAACGCAAAAATTGTGCTCGCAACCGTCAAAGGTGATGTGCACGACATCGGTAAGAATATTGTTAGCATAATTTTACAATGCAATAATGTTGATGTAATTGATCTTGGTGTAATGGTCACTGCCGAGGAGATCATCGCAACTGCGAAAAAAGAGAAGGCGGATTTAATCGGCTTGAGTGGCTTAATAACCCCATCGCTTGCGGAAATGGAACACGTTGCCGCCGAAATGGAAAGGCAAAATATGGATATTCCAATCCTAATCGGCGGAGCTACGACATCAAAATTGCATACTGCCGTAAAGATTGCTCCTAATTACAGCAAACCGGTAGCCTATGTTCCCGATGCCTCACGCAGCGTTCCGGTAGTATCGAGTCTGCTTAGTTCAACGAAAAGATACAAGTTTATCGAGCTATTGCAGAAAGAACAATCCGAAGTGGTCAAGGTTTATTTGAACAGAAAGAAACCGTCAAATTTATTGTCGTTAGCGGCGGCGCGGGAAAAGCGGTTTAGACCCGATTGGGACAAATACGCTCCTCATAGACCGAAAACGACCGGTGTTAAGATTTATGAAAATCTGCCGCTTGCCGAACTTGTTCCATATATTGACTGGACACCGTTCTTTTCCGCTTGGGAGTTAAAAGGAAAATATCCTCAAATACTGGATAATAAAAAGCATGGTGAACTAGCGCGTGAATTGTATGATAACGCTAAGGGTTTACTGGATGAAACCATAACCAAGAAATCAATAACGGCTAAGGCTGTTATCGGGATGTTTCCGGCTAATTCGGTAGAAGATGATATAGAGCTATATTCAGATGAGGCGCGCGAACACAGGATTTTGACACTTTGCAATTTGCGTCAACAAGTCGAAAAATCAGAGGGTAAGGCAAATTATTGCTTATCCGATTTTGTTGCTCCCAAAGACAGTGCTAAAAATGATTGGCTCGGGGCTTTTGCCGTTACCGCTGGTATCGGCGTTAAAGATTTGGTGCGTGAATTTGAACAAAATAATGATGATTACTATGCGATAATGACCAAAGCTCTTGCCGATCGTTTAGCCGAAGCATTTGCGGAATTTATGCATAAAAAAGTGCGGAAAGAAATTTGGGGTTACTCAGACGAAGATTTCTCTAATGATGAATTAATAAAAGAAAAATATATGGGTATTCGTCCGGCTCCCGGCTATCCTGCCTGTCCCGATCATTCGGAGAAACAAAAGCTGTGGCAATTGCTTGATGTCGAAAAACATACCGGGATTAAACTGACTGAAAATTTTGCCATGGTGCCGGCTGCTTCGGTGAGTGGTTGGTATTTTGCCCATCCGCAATCTCAATATTTTAATGTGGGCAAAATTTCTCAGGAGCAGGTAGAGGATTACTCAGACAGAAAGAACGATTCCATAAAAACAGTAGAAAGACTTTTAACTACAAATTTAGATTATAGAAAATAATTTATTGAGGTTTATATACCATTTCTCCTTTAGTATTAATTACACCATATTTACCATTTATTTCAACAGTTGCCAAACCATTGCTATCAAATGACCAAACATTATCAAATTGGGGAGTAATGATTATTTCACCTTTCGAATTAACAAAACCATATTTCCAGTTATTACGAATTTGAGCAAAAGAATTTTCACCAGTAAAATTAGATATAAAATCAAATTGTGGTGTTACGACAAACTCTCCATCTGTATTTATGATACCATATCTACCATCAATTTTTACAGGGGCTAAGTTGTTTTTATAAAATATAGTTCCCCCATCAAATTTAGGAAATATAATAATTTTTCCTGTAGCATCAATAAAACCATATTTATCTCCAATCTGTACAGCAGCAAGTTCATTTTGATAAAAACCAAATGCCCCATCAAATTGTGGGGTAATGACTACCTCACCTTTTAAGTTGATATATCCCCACTTTTTATCAATTTCGATAGGAGCAAGATTGTTAGCAAAATCGAACATGTTATCAAAATGGGGATATGTTATCATTTCACCGGTTGATTTTATTATTCCCCATTTATTATCAATCTCTACCTGTGCTAAACTATTATTATTAAAGGCTTTTATAAAATCAAACTGTGGATTAAATACAAAGTCACCATTTTTATTAATAAGACCCCATTTCCCACTTATTACAACAATTGCTAAATCATTTTTATCAAAATTTGATAAAATGGCATAATCCTTTTTTACTCTTGGATTACCCCGACGTTGATTTTTAACCCATTCATCACCTTTATCGGCATATGTTTGTATGCTTTCAGAAATATCTTCAATATAATAATCAAATAAGGATTCTACAATTTTTTTGCCTTCGTCATTTATATATCCCCACTTATTATTTAACTTAGTTCTAGCTAGTCCATTTTCAGAAAATTTATATGCTTCATCAAATTTGAATTTAATGATAGTATTACCTTTAGAATTAATGTAACCCCATTTGTCATTAATTTTAACAGCGGCTAATCCATTTTCAGAAAATCCCTGAGCATCATCAAATTTTCTTTCAATAACGAATTTACCTTTTGTGTTTATATATCCCCATTTCCCATTAATTTTTGCTCTAGCCAATCCATTGTTTGTAAAACTAAATGCCTCTTCATATTGAGGTTGAATGATAAATTTCCCCTTTCTATTAATATATCCCCACTTGTTGTCATATTTTACTGGATTTGTTCCATTTTCTGAAAAACCATAAGCATTTTCAAATTGAGGTTCAATAATAATTTTACCATTTCTATCCATAAAACCATAATTACCATCCTTGCTAATTCTATATAAAAAATCTTTTTCGGTAATATTACTATTATTATTACAGCCAACGATTATTATAAATAATAAAACAATATTTAAAACTTTTATATTAGTTAAATATTTCATTGGTTTCCTTCTCCTAATAAAAAATTAATTTAATACCATTTAAGTTGTAAAATATTAATTACATATACTCCCATATTTCAAGAAATAAAGAAACTAAATCTTTCAAATTAATCCAATATCCAATAGAAAATAATCAATTCTAACTATTTTCCATCAACCATTCGTAGATTTCCGCCCATGAAAAAGGAACTACAATCTGCGATTGATGCCGCCAAAGATGCCGGCTTGATCATAATGCAATACTATAAATCGAAATACGAAATACGTGATAAAAGTTACCACAATCCGGTTACTACTGCCGATCATGCTTCAGATACATTTTTAAAAGAAACTTTGACCGAACAATATCCTGAATATGGTTGGCTCTCGGAAGAGACGGTTGATTCCAAAGAGCGATTGAACAAAGAGCGAACTTGGGTTGTTGATCCGCTCGATGGTACAAAGGAATTTATTGAGGGCGTTGACCACTTTGTGGTCAGCATTGCCCTCGTTGAAAACGGTGAACCGGTAATTGGCGTTTTGTATAATCCGGCAAGCAGGGAATTATTTACCGCCTCAAAAGGCGATGGTGCTTATCAAGATGGTGAACGAATTAAATGTTCCAACCAAACCGATTTTAAAAAAATGGTAATTTTGAACAGTCGTTCTGAAACGCGTAAAGGTTTGTGGGAACCTTATTCAAACGACTTTCAAGAACAGCGCGCGATTGGCAGTGTGGCGTATAAGCTCGGTTTAACATCAGCCGGCAAAGCCGATGTATTCGCATCCCTGCGTCCCAAGAATGAATGGGACATCTGTGCGGGTCATTGTATCATGCGTGAAGCCGGAGGTGAAATGTTATCTTTGAAGGGGGATGCGATAACCTATAATAATGCAAGAACGCTGATAACTCCCGGCATCATCGCCGTGAGAAAAGATATTTTACAGAGTACAATTAATCTTTTTAATCAAAATTGAACAGCTTATGACCGATAAAGAATATCCACAAGGTGCAACAAAATGCTTAGATAAAGGATTCATCCGTTTGGTTGATTCAATGGGCGGCGATGATACAATTGTTCAGGCAGCCCGCGTGAGTTACGGTAAAGGAACTACCAAGCTTAACCGTGACAAAGCATTGATCCGTTATTTGTTGAGGCATCGGCATTCCACGCCGTTTGAGATGGTGGAGTTAAAATTTCACGCCAAAATGCCGATATTTGTAGCCCGCCAATGGGTTAGACACCGTACGGCAAACATCAACGAATACAGCTTGCGTTACTCGGAAGCCCGGCACGATTTCTATATACCGCAGAAAAAAGACATTCATTTTCAAAGCAAGTTTAATAAGCAGGGACGTGATGATGCAGAAGTACCGGGTGATTTAAAAAAGAAAGTTGTTAACTATTTTAAAGAGATTTCGGAGAAAACCTTTAAGATTTATGATGAATTGAACGAAGCCGGCATCGCCCGCGAATTAGCGCGGGGAATCCTGCCGGTAAATTTATATACTGAATGGTATTGGAAGAACGATCTGCATAATATTTTCCATTTCCTGAAATTACGGATGGATGACCATGCGCAATATGAGATTCGCGTATTTGCCGATGCCATGGCTGATTTTGTCAAGCAAGTAGTGCCCATTGCCTACGAAGCATTTGAAGATTATATCTTGTATGGCATGTATTTTTCCAAGCTTGAAAGTAAACTTCTTCAATCAAAATTACCGGAAAGAGTTATTGACGATTTAAAAGATGACGTTATTTATAAAATTGTTGCTAGTTTGAATGATATTAAGGAACGTCAAGGTAACGAACTCTATAAATTATATACGGAAAATGGTGGAACTGACACCGAAGAAGATTTTAATGTAAAATGGAATTCGGCTGAAATTGAAACCGGTAATATCTTTGAAATGCGCGAGTTTTTAAAAAAATTGGATAAATTGATAATACAATAATTGTAAACTGTGAAAGATATAGTAGCGCTTGTTCACGAATTCAGTCAATTACTCAAAAACAATTCCGATAAAAATAAAAAAGAATGGTGGGAGAACTATCTCCGGAATGAAATCTCTTTCATTGGCATTGGGATACCGGATATACGGAAGCTATTAATTGAGTGGCACACCTCTAATAAACTATTAGATGAACCAAATTCTGTACAGTTTAAAATAGCGGAAGAATTTCTAAAACTTGATCAAGCCGAAGAGAAAATAAGTGGCATTCTTTATATTCAATTGTTTTTATTAAAGCCCAACAATTATAATGATATATTGTCTTTGATAGAAATCATCGTTGATAATGAACATATTTTTGATTGGAATACTTGTGATTGGCTAGCGGTTAGAATATTAACTGCAATTGTTGAGTCAAATGATAAGAAATTGGTGAATCAAATAATTTCATGGAAAGATGCAGAGTATTTATGGAAAGCCCGAGCATCGGCTGTGGCGTTTGCCCAAGCCAAGAACTTGTCACAGTATTTGAATGAAGTAAAATCAATTAATACTATTTTGATTAAACGACCGGAAAGATTTTCAAAAACAGCAGTGGGTTGGATGCTAAGAGAAATTTCTAAAATCAATAAAGATTTTGTAGTTAATTTTATCGAACGCTATATAAAATACTTTAGTAAAGAAACGATCAATAATTCATTAAAATATTTTCCAAAGGGACTCAAAAAGGAATATATTGAAAGAATGAAATTTTTGAGAGAAAATGAAGGATAAAGCAGGACATCGCCAAAGACTGAGAGAGCGCTTCCTTAAGAGCGGGCTGCAGGGTTTCCATGATTATGAAGTTGTGGAACTTCTGCTTACACTTGGAACTCCCCGCAAAGATTGTAAACAAACAGCCAAAGACGCCTTGAAGAAATTCGGTTCGCTGAATGCTGTTTTGGATGCATCTCCGGCTGAGCTACAGGAAATTAATGGAATCGGACCCAATAATGTTTTCGGACTAAAACTTACGCAAACGGTTGCCCGCCGATATTTATCTCAGCGTATCATCGGCAAAGAAGTAATAACCTCGGTTGAAGAAGTAATGGATTATTTACAACATAATCTGAAAAATAAAAAACAGGAAATATTTTCAGTAATATACCTAAATGGCAGAAATGAAATTATTGAAATGGAAGATTTATTTGAGGGTACACTGACTTCATCAGTTGTTTATCCTCGTGAAGTAATCAAAAAAGTCATAGAAAAACACGCGGCGGCGCTTATCTTTGTACATAATCATCCAAGCGGGAATCCCAAACCAAGCGATGAAGACATTGCCATTACAAATAAATTAAAAACAGCAGCGGCGACGATTGATGTTAAAGTTCATGACCACATAATTATTGCCGGTAATGACTATTATTCGTTTGCTGATCACAACCTAATATAAAAACATAATTTTTCGTTCGGTTCAGCTTGCTACGCCTATCAGTAAGTTGATAAATTTTAACCCTTAAAAAGTTAAATGACAGGTAAAAATGCCACACACATTCATTTCAGGCGCTAAAGGCGAAAAACCTCGTTCCGATCTGCGTGCCAAATTCACGCCATCAAATAAACCATTATCAATTTCAATTAACAGCACCGTAAAAAGAATGTATGGGCAAAACATTCTTAGTCAGGCGCAGTCAGTTTATCAAGAGCTGCAGATTAAAACCGGTGAACTTGAGATTGAGGATTTCGGAGCATTGCCGTTTGTAATCGCAGCGCGCATTGAATCAGTTATTAAACAGGCTTTTACAGATTTGAGACAGGAATCTTTGCCACCGATCAAAGATTTCTGTTTGGGGAATTCAACGCGCGATCGTTTTCGGCGCAGCCGATTATATTTGCCGGGCAATCAACCCAAATTAATGTTAAATGCCGGAATTCATAACCCCGATGGAATTATATTGGATTTAGAAGATGCCGTATCTCCGGCAGAAAAAGAAGATACGCGTTATGTCGTTCGCAATGCTTTGCGCTCTGTTGATTTTTTTGGTGCCGAGCGGATGGTACGCATAAATCAGGGAGAACCGGGGTTAAAAGATTTGGAGTTTGTTGTTCCGCATAATGTTCATCTAATTTTAATTCCAAAGGTAGAAGATGCCGAAGCGATAAAAAATGTGGATGCAAAAATTTCTGAAATATCGGCGGAATGCAGGCGCAAAACTCCGGTGTTTTTAATGCCGATAATCGAAAGCGGGAGCGGGGTTCTGAAAGCGCTTGAGATTGCCGAAGCAAGTCCAAACATTGTTGCCATAGCAATTGGTTTGGAGGATTATACTGCAGATATCGGCGTACAACGAACCGATGAGGGGATCGAATCTTTTTTTGCCCGCAGCATGCTGATAAACGCAGCCCGGGCAGCCGGTATTCAAGCAATAGATACGGTTTACAGCGATGTTGCCAATGAAGCCGGTTTGAGAGCATCCGTACAGGAGGCAAAGACACTCGGATTTGATGGAAAAGGCTGCATACATCCCCGTCAGATAAGGCCAATACATGAAGAATTTGCTCCGACACAAAGCGAAATCGAGAAAGCTCAAAAGATCGTCGCTGCCTACAATGAAGCTGAAAAAAAAGGACTTGGCGTTGTATCACTCGGCAGTAAAATGGTCGATCCACCGGTTGTTAAGCGAGCCTTGCGCACAGTTAAACTATCTGAAGAACTGTAAGTATATTCAATATCCATGTTAGATACCAGGCGTGAAATCAGAAGACTTGTCGGTGCTCTCCAGTTTAATTCGGTTAAGTCGTTAAGCAAATTCTCAGCCTGCCTGTTTATTGCAATTTTGATAGTGTTTATTCCGGACTATCAAGGATTAACGGAAGCAGCACAATGGACTTTTTTCATTTTAGTATTTGCTGCAGGACTATGGATAACAGAAGCGATCCCTGCGTTTGCAACAGGATTGGTCGTGATTGGATTGGAAATTGCAGTTCTTGGAACGCCGGGCGGTGTATTTGCTGAAACAGCCAACGATTGGGAAATGTTTGTACGACCGTGGTCAAGTCCGTTAATCTGGCTGTTCTTTGGCGGATTCATATTAGCTGCTGCTGCTACCAAAACAAGATTAGACCGATGGATTGTCAGAAATGTACTAGCTCGTTTTGGTACTAATCCGCCTATTGTATTGCTCGGATTAATGGGTTTAACGTTTATCTTTTCAATGTTTATGTCAAATACAGCCACAACTGTTATGATGTTGGCGGTTATCACGCCGGTTGTGGCAAATCTTGAAAAGGATGATCCGATTATTAAAGGTATGTTGTTGGCGATTCCCTTTGCTGCAAATTTGGGAGGAATGGGCACCATAATCGGCAGTCCGCCGAATGCGATTGCTGCAGGTGCCATCGCAAATATTTATCCCATAAATTTTGCGGAATGGATGTTAGTCGGCTTACCACCGGCGATATTCTTAGGTGCAATAGCGTGGTTTTATATATTGAAGAAGTATCCGAGTCAAGCAAGCAAAATTGATCTGTCAAAATTACTGGACGATTCCTATCAGAGTGCAATTTTACCGCTGTGGAAAAAAATATTGGTAATGCTTGTTTTTGTATTAACGATCGGATTGTGGTTGACCACGCCCTTGCACGGAATTTCCACGCCGGTAATTTCATTTATTCCCATTACCATATTTGCGGCTGTACGAGTGATCGGCGTTAGTGATATTCGTCAGTTACCATGGGATGTATTAATATTGCTTACCGGTGGACTGTCATTGGGATTGGCTGTATCAAGCACAGGGCTCGCCGAATGGTTAGTCGGGGGGATTCCACTTTCATCGGGAGCAATCATAATTGTTGCTTTTATTTTTAGTTATATCGCAACTATCATATCAAATTTTATGAGCAACACCGCTGCATCAAATATTTTAGTTCCTATCGGACTTGCGGCGGCGGTCGGATTTGAACCACAAGTTGTGATACCGATTGCACTTGGTGCTTCTGCAGCGATGTGTATGCCAATCTCCACACCGCCCAATGCTTTAGCTTATGCATCTGAAAAATTAACGATCAGGGATTTTTTAACGAGCGGAATTATAATTGGAATTATTGCACCGATTGCCTCGGTAATTTGGTGCGTAATCGTTTTTAATAATTGGTTATAGAATTAGGGAGTATTAATTTTTATGAACACAAAATATTATGATGGTTTGCTATGGAACAATTAGTTAAAAATGCTGCCGGTCGCTTAGTTCCAACGGTTGTAAATGGCGTAAAACAAACACCCTTTCAAGGGGTTGGAAAATATAAACCAAGCGGAAAGAAAGCAGCACCGCCAATCCGTTCTTGTTCGGAATACCCTGCCGATGGAAACAAAATAATTAAATCTCTGAAAGATGCCCTATTAAAATGTGGATTGCAAGATGGAATGACAATATCATCGCATCATCATTTCAGGAATGGCGATCTAGTGATGAATCAGGTTTTTGACATCGCTGCTAAAGAAGGAATAAAGGGGCTGCGATGGTTTCCATCAGCTGCCTTTCCCTGCCATAAACCGGTAATTGATCATATTAAAAATGGTGTTGTTGATTGGGTTGAAGGATCGTTGAATGGTCCGCTTGGCGATAACGCTTCCCACGGGAACATGAATGGAACGGCAGTTCTGCGGAGTCATGGCGGAAGGTGGCAAGCTATACAGGACGGCGAGGTGCATATAGATATAGCAGTTATTGCCGCGCCAACAGCCGATGCTTTCGGTAACGCCACCGGCGATAGAGGTCCATCAGCTTGCGGACTATTAGGTTTTGGTTTAGCGGATTCAATGTATGCTGATAAGGTGATTGTCGTTACCGATAATTTGGTTCACTTCCCTTGTGTGCCTTGGCAGATTCAAGGTCAGAATGTTGACTACGTTGTTGTTTTGGATAAAGTCGGTGAACCGGAAAAGATTGTCAGTGGCACCACTCAGCTCACAAAATCACCTGATCGTTTACACATCGCTGAATTAACAGCGAAATTTGTTAGAAAAGCCGGAATCTTGAAGGATGGATTCAGTTTCCAAGCCGGAGCCGGTGGAACCGCGCTTGCTTTTGCAATCTTTTTAAAAGAAATGATGAAGGATGAGGGGATCAAAGCAAGGTTTATTCGAGGCGGCTCCACAAGGTATTTAGTTGAAATGTTGGAAGAAGGTCTGACTGATTTCATTTTAGATGGGCAAACATTTGATCTTGAAGGTGTGCGCTCAATGCGCGAGAATTTTGGTCACATTAATACATCACCATTCACAAGTTACAATTGGCACGGCAAAGGAAATTTTGCTTCGATGCTCGATGTAGTTGTGCTAGGTGCTACAGAGGTCGATGTCAATTTCAATGCCAATGTTGTGACCCATTCCGATGGACGGATGCTGCATGGCATCGGCGGATGGCAAAATTGTTTGTTTAGTAAATGTACAATTTTGCCGATACCGGCGTTCAGAAATAGAATTCCGGTAATCGTAGATAAAGTAACAACTTTAGTCGGACCCGGAGAATTGGTTGATGTTATTGTAACTGAACGTGGAATAGCCATCAATCCGCTGCGAAAAGACTTAATAAGAGCTACCAAGAACAGCGGTTTACCAATCCGTAAAATTGAAGAGATTAAAGCTGAGATTGATGACTTGATTGGCGGACAACCTGCCAAGCCTGAATTAGATGACGAAGTGGTTGGAATTGTCAAATGGGTTGATGGTACGGTCATCGATTCCATATTTAAAATTGCAGATTGAAGAATTAAATGGAATTAATAAATACAGATTAAAAAAGGAATTATATGAAATCAAAAATATTAGAACTATGGCCTGAAATAGATTGGATAGAAAATAAAGAAATCAGAGAGAAAACCGCAAAATGCTGGGAATATGCAATAGAAAAAAGTGTATTGTCAGCCGAAGATTTAGAAGAAATACCATTCTCATTATTGATCAAAGACTGCAATGTTACTTTTATGAATCATAAAAGAACCTGTGTGCAATTGGCGGTAGATATTGCCAAACGTATGAAAGATAATTTTGGTGATGAGATTGACATTGACATGGATATCCTTATCTCAGGTGCCATACTGATTGACATTGGTAAGTTAATTGAATACAAAATTGAAGATGGCAAATTAACTACAAGTAATTTTGGTAAGATAGTCCGTCATCCGTTCAGCGGAGTTGCAATTGCAGACAGATTTGACTTGCCGGCTGAGGTACAACATATTATTGGCACACATTCCAAAGAAGGTGATTTGGGAATCCGTACTGTTGAATCAATAATTGTTCATCATGCTGATTTCGTAAGCTTTGAACCGTTTAAGTAAATAATACAATGTCACAAAATTTAATTGAAAAGATCGCGCAGAAATATGCTGTGGGTTTGGATGATGGTCAAGTGGTACACAGTGGTGATTATATTACAATTCGTCCGGAACATATTTTAACGCACGACAACACTGGTGCTGTGATGGGAAAGTTTAAGGCAATCGGTGCATCGAAAATGGATAATCCACAGCAGCCCATGTTTGCCTTAGATCATAATGTTCAAAATAAGTCAGAAGAGAATCTTCAAAAATATAGAAATATTGAAAAATTCGCTGATGAGATGGGCGTGGACTTTTATCCTGCCGGACGCGGGATCGGACATCAAATTATGCTTGAAGAGGGATATGCATTTCCGGGCGAAATGGCAGTTGCTTCCGACAGTCATTCCAATATGTACGGTGGTCTTGGCTGTCTCGGTACTCCGGTCGTACGAACCGATGCTGCCGGAATTTGGGCTACCGGGAAAACATGGTGGCAAATACCACCGATAGCTATGGTCGAATTAACCGGTAAACTGCAACCCGGTGTAACCGGCAAAGATGTCATCATATCATTAGCCGGACATTTCAATAATGACGAAGTATTGAATCACGCTTTGGAATTCACCGGAGAGGGTGTTTCATCTATTTCCATTGATGACCGCTTGGCGATTGCCAACATGACAACAGAATGGGGAGCATTGGTAGGATTATTCCCAATCGATGATAAAGTGATCGAATGGCTGAAAAACCGAGCAGATTTAATCAGTAAACGAGGATTAGAAGGGGTACCATCGGATGGTGATGGGGGAATACATCCACGAATTAATGAAGATAGAATAGCTGAATTGATTGACGAAGATCTTAAGGCCGATAGAGATGCATTTTACGCAAAAATAATTACATTGGATTTGAGCACCGTCACTCCGCACGTAGCCGGTCCTGATAATGTTAAAACCAAAACAAGTATTGCTGAAATTGGCAAACAGGATGTAAAAATTAACAAGGCTTATTTAGTATCTTGTGTTAATAGTAGGGTGAGCGATATTGCCGAAGCGGCCAAAGTTTTAGAAGGGAAAAAGATCGCGGATGGAGTAGAGTTCTATATTGCTGCCGCTTCCAAGGAAGTTCAGGAAGAAAGTATTAAGCACGGTGATTGGCAAATAATTAAAGAAGCCGGAGCGATGGAATTACCACCGGGTTGTGGTCCTTGTATAGGTCTTGGCGTAGGTTTGTTGGAAGATGGTGAAGTTGGAATTTCAGCAACAAATCGCAACTTCAAAGGACGCATGGGCAGCCGCGAAGCAAAAGCATACTTAGGTTCACCTGCAGTTGTTGCGGCATCGGCGATTGCCGGTAAGATTACCGGACCTGAAAATTTTACTGATATTGATCTGAAGACATCCATAACTGAGAATAAAAAACAGGCAGCTGGAGAAGTTAGTGTCAAATTGCTGAAAGAATTCCCCGAGCAAGTTAGCGGAGAAATGATCTTTTGTCCGCAAAACAACCTGAATACCGATGGAATTTATCCTGGCAAATATACGTATATAGATGACTTTACACCGAAACAACAAGCTGAAGTTGTAATGGAAAACTATGATCCCGAATTTGTAAAAATTGTTAACAAGGGTGACATTCTGATTGGCGGGTACAGTTTTGGATCGGGTTCATCGCGGGAACAGGCTGCTACCGCGTTAAAATATAGAGGTATCCAATTAGTGATTGCCGGCTCATTCAGTCAAACATATAAACGTAATGCAATAAATAACGGATATATTGTTATTGAAGCACCCGAATTGGTGAATGACCTAAAAACCAATTTTAATGCTGAGATTGATTCAGGTGAACTGACAATAAAAACAGGTATCCAAGTCGAAGTTAACTTCAAGAAATCACAATTAATTACGGAATCAAAAGTTTATGATATTGGTCCTGTTGGTGCAGCTGCTCAGGAATTGGTGATTGAAGAAGGTTTGGAGAATTGGGTTAAAAACCGTTTATAAACCACGAATTGAACGAAAAACACGAATTCTTTAAATGAAAAACAAAGAGATCATTTATAAAGAATTATCTTACCAAATTATTGGTTGTGCAATAGAAGTGCATAAACAATTGGGTGTTGGTTTTTTAGAATCTGTTTATGAAGAAGCCTTTAAATTAGAATTAAAAGCAAAAGATATTTTATTTAAATCACAAGAAAAATACTCTGTTGTTTACAAAAATACTATTATAAAAGATTTTTATTGTGATTTAGTGATAGATGATAAAATCGTAATTGAGTTAAAAGCCACAAGACAAATCACAGATATTGAAAGAGCGCAAATACTTAATTACCTCAAAGTAACAAAATTGAAATTAGGTATAATAATAAACTTTGGTGAAAAATCACTACAGTATGATAGGATATTATTATAAATATTTTTGTGCAATTGGTGAAATTTGTGGTTAGAAATTAGGAGAAATAATGTCAAGAAGAACAATAGTAGCAATGCCCGGTGACGGCATTGGTAAAACCGTATTAGATGAAACGATTCGTGTACTTGATGCAGCCGGATTTGAGGCTGATTATGTTGAGGGTGATATCGGATGGGAATTTTGGTGCAATGAGGGTAATCCATTACCCCAAAGAACTCTCGATCTAATTGAAAAGCACAAGATCGGCTTGTTTGGTGCAATCACATCCAAACCTAAAGATGAGGCTTTCAACGAACTTAAACCCGAGTTACAGGAAAAGGGATTGGTTTACTCGAGTCCGATTGTTGGTTTGCGCCAACATTTTGGATTAGATATATGTTTAAGACCATGTAGGACATATAAAGGTAATCCGTTGAACTTTATTCGCCGTGGACAAGGCGATGTCATTGAAGAACCGGAAGTAGATGTGGCAATTTTCCGCCAGAACACTGAAGGATTATACGGTGGCGTTGAATGGAGTGATCCTCCCGAGCATGTGTATGATGCCTTAATGACTCATCCAAAATTCAGTAAAAATTTTGGTTGGAGCCCCAAAGAAGATATCTCAGTATCAACTAGGATATTCTCCAAAAAATTTACCGAAAGAATCCTGAGAGCCGCATTTGAGCATGCCAAGAAATATGGCTATAAATCAGTCACGGTTTGTGAAAAGCCAAATGTTATCCGTGAGACATCCGGTATGATGTATAAAATGGCACAGCAGATCCAAAAAGCAGACTATCCGAACATTGAATTGTGGAATACAAACATAGATGCACAAATGATGTGGCTCACCAAAAATCCGGAGAATTATGGTGTGATCGTAGCTGGAAACATGTTTGGGGATATTGTTTCCGACGGATTCGCCGGTCTCATCGGCGGTTTGGGCTTTGCCTGCAGTGCACAGTATAATCCTGAAACCGGCATCGGAGTATTTGAACCGACTCACGGTTCTGCACCGAAATACGCCGACTATCCGGTATCAATCGTCAATCCGATTGCCATGATGGAATCGGCCTGTATGATGCTCGATTTTATAGATGAACAGGAAATTGCCAAAAAGATTCGTAAGGCGATAGCCGAAGTTGTTGAGGAAGGCAAAGTAAGAACTTACGACATGGCAAAAATGCCCGGCCGAGCTGATGTTGTTGATAATGGTGCTGCCTCAACCGAAGAAATGACTGACGCGATCATCACAAAATTATAATAACCACAAATTTCACGAATGACACAAAAATTATAATTATTTAACCTGCACAATTAGAAGTTTTTTAATTAATGTTATTTGTGTAATTCATAGTTTAAAAAGGAGTAAAAATTGGAAAAATCAATTGCAAGACAAATAGCCGAATTCGCAGTTAATCTAAAATATGAAGATTTACCGGACGAGGTTATTCTTGAGGTAAAAAGATATTTATATGACTCCATAGGCTGTGCCGTTGGTTCCGTAAATACTAAAGATGTAAATGCCATTCGTGATATCTATACGGAAATGGGCGGTAATGGAGAGGCAACGACTCTTGTGTTTGGTGACAAATTGCCGGCAGTGAATGTTACTTTGATCAATTCCTTAATGATCCGTGCACTCGATTTCAATGATATATATTGGAAAGAAGACCCAAGTCATCCATCAGATATTATTCCGGCTGCACTATCAGCTGCCGAGCGGGTAGATGCTTCAATGGAAGATGTGATTGTTGCAATCGTGCTCGCTTATGAATTTGAACAAAGACTGTGCTTATTTGCTAAACCCGGTGTGCGTGAAAGGAAATGGCATCATGCTACATTAACACAATTTGTGTCACCAATTGTAGCAGGAAAAATACTTGGTCTTACTGTAGATGAAATGGTGAATGCTATTGGCATTAGCGGTTGTCATAATCATACCATCGGTTGTCCGACAGCCGGCGTACTGACGATGATGAAAAACACAGTTGATCCAATGGCGGTGCAGTCAGGAGTATTGGCAGCATTAATGGCGCAAAAGGGTTATTCCGGTACCGAGAAAGTGTTTGAAGGTAAGGAAGGTTTTATGGACGCTTTCATTGGCTGGGATGTGAAAAATGCTGAAGTAAAAGCAACCGATATGCAAGGCAGAGATGGAATATCCGCTTGGAGTTGGGATGTTGATGCGTTGGTCGGCGACCTTGGTAAATCATATAAAATATTGGAATGCGGAATGAAGGCATTTCCAACAGAGGCACTGACACATACCCATATTTCCTGCGCTCTTAATGCAATGATCAATAATAATTTAGATTATACAGATATTGATGAAATAAAAGTCACCGCATTTGCGCAAGCCTATGACATTTTATTTGATCCTGCTAAATACAGACCTGAATCACGTGAAACCGCCGATCATTCCTTGCCGTACTGCTTAGCGGTAGCTATCGTAGATAAAAAAATCACTACCGAATCATTCTCGGATGAGAAATTAAAGGATCCGCGCATCTTCGAAGTGATCGATAAAATTAAAGGCGAGCCGTCTCAAGAATTCGAAAAGATGTTCCCGGCCAAACAACCATCAAAAGTAGTTATAACCACCAAGTCCGGAGACAAATTTGAAGAATATTTGGAATATCCGAAAGGTGATCCGCGTGAGCCAATGACAATTGATGATCTTGAAAACAAGTTTAATTCGTTGGCAATGATTAAATTCGATGATGCTGAAATGAAACATTTAAAAGATGTTATATTTGACTGCGAAAAATATTCTGCAAAAGAATTCATGGAAGAAATGGTCGCGAAATAGATGAAATATATTGGTCCGGACTACTTTGATTTAACAGAGCTACTGACTGAAGAAGAGTTAGTTATTCAGAAGACTGCAAATGAATTTGTAAAAAATGAATTTCTGCCGATCATTCAGCAGCATTTTCGGAATGCCACCTTTCCATTGGATTTAGTTCCCAAACTTGGTGCGCTCGGCGTATTTGGACCAACATTGCCATCACAATATGGTGGATCAGAGATCAGTAACGTTGCCTATGGACTTCTAATGCAAGAATTGGAGCGCGGTGATTCAGGGCTGCGCTCCTTTGCTAGTGTACAGGGTGGTTTGGTAATGTATCCGATTTGGCGATATGGTTCAGAAGATCAAAAGAAAAAATGGCTTCCTAAGTTGGCGGAAGGTGAGCTTATTGGTTGCTTTGGACTTACCGAACCCGAGTTTGGCTCTAATCCCGGAGGAATGATAACCCATGCTAAACGTGATGGTGACAATTGGATAATAAATGGTACTAAGATGTGGATTACCAATGGGACAATCGCGGATGTAGCCCTCGTGTGGGCTAAAGATGAAGAAGGAACAATTAAGGGATTTTTAGTTGAAAAGGGAACAGATGGTTTCTCTGCTCCTGAAATGCATGGTAAACTTAGCTTACGCGCGTCAGTAACTTCTGAGTTAGTGTTTGATAATGTAATCATCCCTGAAAAAAATCAACTTCCCAAAGCTGAAGGATTAAAAGCGCCACTCTCGTGTTTATCTCAAGCTAGATACAGCATTGCTTGGGGAGCAATCGGAGCAGCCATAGATTGTTATGAGTCTGCCTTAAATTATTCCAAAGATCGTAAACAATTCTCAAAACCGATTGCAGCCTATCAATTAACTCAGAAAAAATTAGTTGATATGCTTGAAGAAATAACCAAGGCGCAATTATTAGCTGTTCAGCTTGGCAGGCTTAAGGATCAAGGAAAAGAAAAATTCACACAAATATCAATGGCAAAACGTAATAATGTTGCCATGGCGAGAAATATCGCGCTAACAGCGCGCGAAATACTCGGAGCGAACGGCATAACTGATGATTACCCGATTATGCGGCACATGATGAATTTAGAGTCAGTTTATACTTATGAAGGCACGCATGAAATGCATACTTTGATAATCGGTAAAGATATAACCGGCCATGACGCTCTCGAGTAATGCAATTTGCCTCAATTTCCATTCTTTAGTATAATTCACGACTAAATAACAAACAAAAGGAGTGAGTTATGTATGACATTAACTATCTTGCCATATTAGTTTCGGCAATTGTCTTTTTTGCAATCGGCGCTTTATGGTACAGCGATTCACTGTTCGGCAAATCCTGGCGCGCAGCGATGAGCAAGACCGATGAAGAGTTTGAAAAAGAACGTCAAGAGACCAATATGGGCAAATCTTTTGGACTCATGTTCTTGGGTTCATTAATTATGGCTTTTGTTACTGCCCATCTCGTTGATATTATGGCAGTAGCATATCCTACGGCAACCAAGCTGAAATTAGGTCTTGTTAGTGGATTTTGGGTATGGTTTGGTTATATTGCTGCTTACGTGTTAACATCAGTTGCCTTTGAAAACAGGTCTTGGAAATATTATTTCATCAACACCGGATATTGGTTAGTAGGTGTTCTGATAATGGGAACAATATTGACTGCCTGGAATTAGCTTTTGAAGATATTCGATTATATAACCGATAAGTTCGTTAATAAGGAAGATGTCGCATTGCGATCTTACCGCAGTAGGATTGGAAAACATCAGGGCTGGATATCGGTTTTTATAAACGGATTATTATTCATTATAAAAATAATAATCGGCATAGTGGTTGGATCCATCAGTTTAATCGCTGATGCGATCCATACCCTTTCCGATCTCATTTCTTCGGCGGTCGTCATTTGGGGATTTAAACAAATCGAAAAACCGGCTGATTCGGAGCATCCTTACGGACATGGCAGAATAGAATATATTGCAACATTAATCATTGCGATATTATTAATTGTAGCCGGAGTGGAATTCATTAAATCGTCAATTGGTCGAATATCAGAACCAACTCCGATTTCACCATCTTGGTGGATGATCATATTGATTACGCTAACTATAATTCTTAAGGAGATTGCCGCCCGATACGCTGATTTTCTGTCACGAAAGATATTGTCCGGGACATTAAACGCCGATGCCTGGCACCATCGCACCGATGCACTATCATCATTGTTAGTAATAATTGCTATGATTGCAGGAAAATTTGGTTTTTACGCGGTTGACGGTTGGGCTGGCATTGGTGTAGCGCTAATTGTTATTTGGACCGGGTTTTCAATCGCCAAAGAGGCAATTGATGATATAATCGGTGTCCCACCTGAAGAAGACGAAATAAATGATATTAAACAAGTTGTATCAACAATTAATGGTGTACTCGGTGTTCATGATATTACTGTACATAGCTACGGTTCCGATAAATTTGCAAGCATTCATGTGGAAATTGACGAAACGATCAGTTCGGTCACTGCCCATGATATTGCAGAAGATGTTTCACAAGCACTGAATAACCGAATGGAAATTGAAGCTACCGTTCATATAGACCCAATCAACATTGATAATCCAATGATCAAAAAAGTTAAAAATTTCTTAGCTGATAATTGGTCCTCTGATGAAAGAGTTATTGGATGGCATGAAGTCAGGATAGTTGATACTGAAAAACATCATGTAATTTTGTTCGGGATCAATACCAAATCCGGATTAACGCGCATCGAAAATTTAAAAGTTTGTGAAGAAATGGAAGCTGCGCTTTCTAAAGAATTTGAGGATTTTGAAGTAAAGATCAAGGCTTCACCACTTCACCGCTATTGAAGACCTGTACTTTTCCATCAATCAATATTTTTGCTTCCCCTGATTCTGTCAACTCCATAAACCTGCCTTTTATAACTTTATTATTATAATTGAATTTTGTTACTTTATTTAGGTGCACGCAGCGATTTTGCCAATCCTCAATTTGATCGTTAAAAGAAGTGAATTGATTTAATCTCACTTCCAAATTATTGATAACAGATGCTAAAAATTGTTCCCGATCCTGAGCCTTACCTAGTTCGATAAAAAGAGAAGTACTTGATAGTTGTAATTCGGACGGGAAATCTGTTCTTTCTTCGTTTATATTAATTCCGATCCCAATTACTAAAGTTTTTATGTAATTATTTTGGATTTTACTTTCACAGAGGATTCCGCCAACTTTTTTACCATCAATTAGGATGTCATTGGGCCATTTTAACTGAGTCAAAATATTTAGTTCATTTAAGGAATCGGAAACGGCTAAACCGGCAACTATGGAATACCTATTTATTTGATCAATGGAGCAATCGGGGAAAAGTATAACTGAAAAAGTTAAACTTTTACCTGGCAATGAAAACCACTTTTTTGATTGTCTGCCACGCCCGGCTGTTTGATGATCGGTGATTACTACAGTACCATTTGCAATATTTGATTTAGACAATTCAAGTGCTTTTGAATTGGTAGAATCCAGTTCATCGAAATATTTTATATTATCGAAATTGCTGGTCTTAAGATGTTGCTTATATAATTCGCTGTTGAACATATTAATATAAAAAAAGCCGCTGAAAAGTACTTCAGCGGCTTCCAAAATAATACAATTATTAATTATTCACATGGATCAAGATTTTTCCGCAATTGGAAAACCATGCCGGGGTAAATGATTCCACCGTTACGGTCAATAATATCCTGATTGTCCATATAAATTATTATCCAAGCCAATTGGTCACCAAAAACCCTGCCGGCGAGATTCCATGGCGTATCACCTTCTTCAATGGTGTAATTATAAAATTCAACCTGACAATCTTTGGCTACCGCGGCAGCTTTTAGTAATTGCAAAAATCTATAGGGATAGATCAGATCGGGATTATCGCCGATCATTTCTTTGTTATACTCATATATCTCCCGCCATTTACTCCAATCGCCTAATTCTTTGCGGGCGATTTTGGATAAATAATCACCACGTTTGATCATGTATGGTTCTTCTACCATACCGGGTACAATAGTACCTTCACCGCGATCAACATTATAAGGTTCAACAACAATTCCTTCATCCTCAGCAACAGGAGTAGTAGTTTCTTCAATTGCGGTATCATCCGGAACAGGCGCTGCTTCCGGCACGGCTTGTTTTGCACAAGATGCTAATAAAATGATTGCAATTAGAAAAAGTGAGATATTTTTCATAAACGTCCTCCGCGTTTTAACAATTATAAAATTTATTAAAGTTAAATATAAATGCGTGATAAATGATAATTAATTTTGGGTGTATTCACCAAAAACACTGCGTAATGTGTTGGCAATTTCTCCAAGCGTGCAATTGTTCTTTAAACAATTGATGATCTGTGGAAATAAGTTGCCATCGCCTTTTGCGATTTTTTCCAGTCGTAATAAATTGTCTTCAACCGGCTTTTCATTGCGTAGTTTTTTAAATCTGTGTAGTGCTTTAATTTGATTTTTAGTTGCCTTTGGATCAATTTTAAGCAGTTCGGATTTTGTTGTGTCCTGTTCAATAAATTTGTTCACCCCAATCACCGTTTTATCATTTTGATCAACAGCCTTTTGGTATTCGTAAGCGCTTTTAGCGATTTCGTTCTGTATCCAATTGTTTTCTATCGCTTTGACAGAACCGCCCATTTCATCAATTTGATTGATAATTTGTTGAGCTTCCTGAATCAAGTTATCGGTTAATTCCTCAACTACATAGCTGCCACCGAACGGATCGGGATGATCGGTAACCCCTGATTCATAAGCAATAATTTGCTGAGTCCTTAGTGCGAGTTTGGCTGATTCGTCAGTGGGAAGCGCTAATGCTTCATCCTTGCTGTTGGTGTGTAACGATTGTGTTCCGCCGAGAACCGACGACATCGCTTGAATGGTTGTTCTGATAATATTATTATCAATCTGTTGGGCTGTCAGGGTGGAGCCTCCTGTTTGAGTATGAAAGCGACACAATTGAGCTTTAGTTTCAGTGACGTTGAATCTATCTTTCATAGTTGTAGCCCATAATTTTCGAGCGGCCCTGAATTTGGCAATTTCCTCTAAAAATCCGTTATGCGTGTTGAAAAAGAATGACAAGCGTTTCCCAAATGAATTAGGGTCTAAACCGGAATCAATTGCTGCTTGGACATAGGCAATCGCGTTGGAAAAAGTAAATGCCAGTTCCTGAGCTGCGGTGCTGCCGGCTTCGCGAATGTGATAACCAGAGATCGAGATAGTATTCCACTGCGGTAGATTATCGGCACAATAATCAAAGATATCAGTGATAATGCGCATTGATTGTTTGGGCGGAAAAATGTAAGTACCGCGCGCCACGTATTCCTTCAAAATATCATTTTGGATTGTACCGCGTAGTTTGTCGGCTGAAATTCCGTTTTTTTCTGCAACAACAATATACATTGCCAATAATATAATGGCAGTTGAATTAATGGTCATCGAAGTGGAAATTTTATCAAGGGGTATTTTATTTAATAAGCGTTCCATATCCTCGATGGTTGATATTGGCACGCCGACACGCCCGACTTCACCTTCCGCCATAGGATGGTCAGAATCGTAACCGATTTGAGTCGGTAGATCGAAAGCCACCGAAAGGCCGGTCACTCCTTGTTCTAAAAGATAGCGATATCTTTTATTGGATTCCTCTGCAGATGTGTAGCCGGCATACTGACGCATAGTCCAGAAGCGCTTCTTATACATGTCAGGATATATGCCGCGCGTAAAAGGGAATTCACCGGGTTTCGGTATCTTCATTGCAATCCTCTGTTTTTATTGGAACACCAATAATATATTATGGTAAAAACTACGCAGTTTCATAATTTCGCCAAAGATTTATTAACTTATGAAAATACCTTTAAAAACAAAGATCGCTTTTTGGTGGTGGAGAAAATTACAGTATAAAAAGCCGGCAAACCTGCTGCAAAAAATATCAGTTAACGGTGATGGAATAAGCCCCCTTTTATTCATATTGCCACAAGATCGAACTCATTTGGCAATTGCATTGCATTTTCTTAAAACGTTAACGGAACAGGGCCATCTTGATATTATTGAACGAATAATCGGATTGCGAGAGCATAAGGAGAGTATAAATCCTGAATTATCAATAAAAATGCAGTACATTGCTGAGGAAGATGTAAACCGGTATGGACTGCTAACAACCAATGCTTTAAAAAGATTGACTGAAAGTAAATTCAAGAGTGTAATTAATTTAGATCCAGAATCCGGACCTATTTCCATGCAACTTGTGAGTGCTTACAGTGCCAAGATCAGAATCGGTTTTGGTTCAGACAGAGCCAAAGATATATATAATATTAGCATTGAAAATGATCATAGTAATAATTATGTTGAAAAAGGCTATAAGTACATAATAGAGGTACTTGGTTTATGAGAAAAATTTACATATATGAAAACAATGAGGCGCTGAATCTTGAGCCTATCGCATTGACAAGGCCGGTTTGCGATTTGAGATGTGGGGCTTATACCTTTTTTGAACGCATAAAAAAATTATTTCCGGATGCCGATATTGAACTGATAGTAAGAGATGAAATAAAACAACTGACCGAAGAGATATATCCGAATCATGTGGTTAATCCCGACACTGTTGAAGATGGACTATGGATTATGGCGAATGTATTTTGGTCGGATGCCGATATTAAAAGAATATCCCAAGAAGAATATCAATTTTACTACAGTGAAAAGGTATTAGCCGCAGCTTATCTGAGTAAAGATGTCGGGAATAATTGGCTGAAACTGCGTGGGCCGGTACAAGGCAATATGGTCGCCTGTTTTCCCGTAGCAGAAATAAAATCGAAAGTCGTTAAATATTTATGGAATACCATAGCATTGATTGGCGAAGCACTCGAAAATGATAAAAAGGATTTTCAACCAAAAAAAATAAATCGCAATGATATACATTTGGTCAATAAAAACAATATATTTGTAAAATCACCGGATCAGATCAGCCCGGGCGTTGTAATTGATGCCACCGACGGACCGGTAATTATAGAAAAAGATGTACAAATCAATTCACATTCTTTATTGCGGGGACCATTGTATATTGCCGGAGGTTCGGTGGTTCAACCACAGACTTTTGTAAGGAACAGCATTATCGGGCCGGTTTCTAAAATCGGCGGTGAAGTTAGCGCGACCATTATTCAAGGATATTCCAACAAATCACATTTTGGATTTTTAGGTAGTGCTTATATTGGACAATGGGTAAATTTTGGAGCCGGAGCTACCAATAGCAATCTAAAAAATAATTATACGCCGGTAAATATTTCCATCAATGAACAGGTTGTCGAGACCGGCGAATTGTTCATCGGCCTATTTGCCGGAGACTATTCGACTTTTGCCATCGGCACTACCTTAAATACCGGAACAAACATCGGGCCGGGTTGTAACGTTGTTACAAGCGGTTTCCCACCAAAGCGTTTAAAACCATTTACTTGGTATCTGAATGGTCGGCAAAAGCGAGCGGATGAAAGGATGTTTTTAGAGACCGCTGAAGCGATGCAATCCCGTCGCGGGAAAACACTTTCCGAAGCGGAAAAATATGTATTAACAAATATCTTGAGAAAACAGTAATATATTACAAGAAAGTATTGACCACCTCAATTTGACAAATTATATTATCGCCCAATTTTAGAGGATTTAATCAATGTTAGAAGGTATCATTTGTCCCGTTTGTGAATCAACACTGAAGGAGGAGGACCTTAAAGAAAATTTGGTTTGCGTTGAATGTAAGACCGACCTTAAAGACCGCCAGTATTTAGACTTCTTGGAATATTTGATGACAAATGGTATTGTCGAGAATCTTGACTTCTTTGATGAGGATGTTTACAGTGAAGATATTGAACGGCTTGAACCGGATGAGGAAGAAGACATTGATCCTTCAAAGTTTGAAAAGAAAAAAGATATTCTGAGCTTTTATGAAGATGAATATATCCAAAGTGATTCCAATGACGAATTGCCGGAAGTGATCGAGGAGTTCAAAGGAATCGAGGAGGATTGGGAAGAATTTAATAAGCGCGAATTTGGTGGTAATTAAAAAGGGATAAAATTATGGATCAAAAGAAGAATCCACAAAACATGCAAAAGATCAATATCGAATTGGATGAAAAAGCCGGTTCGGGAGAATATTCCAATTTCGTCGTTGTTACACATTCTCCGGCGGAATTTGTAATGGATTTTACCCGTATTTTGCCGGGAGTTCCAAAGGCAAAGGTCCATTCGCGTATCATTATGGCTCCGCAGCATGTTAAATCTTACATGCAGGCCTTAAAAGACAATATCGGCAAATTTGAAGAAAAATATGGCGAGATTAAAGTCTATAAACAGGAAGGAATGCCAAATTTCGGGGTGAAACCAACCGATTCAGAGTTGCCGAATTAGGTATAATTTACCCAGGTCTTTCCACGCTTAGCTTCACGAACCTTAAGCAATACCCAAATAGTTATAATCATCCAAGCGGTTATACATCCGAATAGCCATCCGCCGAGCACATCAAATGGATAATGGACACCTACATATACTCTGCTAAACCCTACTATCAGTGAAACAGTGATTGTAAAATAACCCCATTTTCTGAAGAAATATAAAATAATCATCGCTGCTGACATTGTGTTAGCAGCGTGGTTGGATACAAAACCATATTTGCCGCCGCGTGGCACTAATAGATTGATACTATCAATCATTGCGCGCGATGGTCGTAAACGTTCAAAATGAGGTTTAATGACCTGGGCTGCAAAAACATCTGTTATAATTAATGTCAATAGCAATAATACCGCAGCGATTCGACCGCGTTTCCCGCTAAAGATTAACAGCCATAACCAGATCAGAATCAGCGGTATGGCAACATTATTTTCATTGGTGATGATCGGCATGATCCAATCCAGAAATGGATTGGCGATCGTATCATTAATAAAATGAAATATTTTATGATCCAAACGAATTAAAAAATCCATAATACCTAAAAGTTTAATGGCGGAAATTTAGGTAAAGCAAGCATTTGTTGACATAAAAATATCTTGTTGAGATATTGCGAATATTATTAGTTTTGAATGTTAGTAGGTAGGGGTGTGTATCACATACAACTGGTTGTTCCCCCGCTCCCAGTACCGTGATCTATCCCCTACCGTCTTTTAAAAAAGATAAAATTATCTTATTTATAATAGAAATCCATTCTCTTTCGTAATTTATCATAATTCAACAGGTTAAATGATAAACTGTTGTAAGAAAAAATCTTGTATAAAATATGGAATTCTTGTAAAATAGACCGACCGGTCGGTTTATAATTCTAATTTTATAAGTTGGATCGTTTTTACCAAGATTTTGATGAAAAATTTGGAGGAAATAATATGAAAATTGGTGTATTGGTTAAACAAGTAGCCGGTAGCGAATCACCTTTGCGGATTGATTCTGAAGCAAAATGGGTGGATGAAAGCGCTGTTGACTTTTCGATCAATGAAAGTGATTCTTATGCTTTGGAGGAAGCTTTGCAAATAATAGAGCGTTCCGGCGGTGATGGGGAAGTGGTAGTTGTCAGTATGGGACCGGCGGGGCGAACACCAAAAGTAATTCGAGAGGCTTTGGCAAAAGGTGGGCATAGAGCGATTCATATTCAGGAGGAAGCTCCGTATGAAACTGATCCATTTATGATCGCTAGTATATTTGCTGAAGCGCTTAAGGATGAACAATTTGACCTAATACTTTCCGGATTACAATCCGATGACTTGAGTTCCGGACAAACCGGCGTTATTCTTGGGGAATTGCTTGGTATGTCCACCGCAACTCTGGTGATGGGAGTTGAAGTACAGGACGGTAATTTGAGAGCAAAGCGTGAATTGGAATCAGGTTGGTTTCAATGGGTAACTTTACCATTCCCGGCCTGCATCACGATACAATCAGGATTGAATCAGCCACGTTATCCCTCGCTAAAAGGAATCATGGGAGCTAAGAAGAAGGAAATTAAACCCGTTTCAAAGGCGGATTTGGTCGATGATTTAAAACCGCTGCAGGATTATTCCAATATGTATTTATTTAAAGCGGAGAAAAGTACCGAGATGATCGAAGGTTCGGCTGATGAAGTAGTTGATAAGCTGGCAGATATTTTTAAAAATAAAATAAAAGCTTTATAGGAGTTGCCATGGATATTTTAGTAGTTCTCGAAGGGGCAAATGGGGCAATCCACCGCATTAGTAAAGAAGCACTTGCAGCAGCGCAATTGTTGAGTAAAGATCTTGAACAGAAAATAAGTATCTTGGCGTTTGGTCAAAATGCCGAACAATTAGCCAATGAAGCAACGGGATTTAATGCTGAAGAAGTAGTGCTAATCAATGATGAAAAACTTAATAGTTATTCTGCCGATGGGTATGCAGAAGCAATCATGCAGATTGTTGAAAAGGAAGCACCGCAATATGTGTTAACGGGGTATTCCTATTTGATAAGGGATTTTTTGCCGAAGGTTAGTGCCAGGTTACAAAAACCGTTGATCACGGATGTAATTTCCTATAAGAATGAAGGCGGCAAAATATTGTTCACTAAGCAGGTGTTGCATGGCAAATTAACTGTTGATATTGAACCAAAAGTAACTGATTCGGTTATGGTCGCATTTCAATCAGCAGCCTACTCAGCCGATAATTTGATTAGCGGTTCGGCTAATATCAGAAATGTGGAGATTGAATTAAATGCTGATATGTTGAAAACCTCTTCAGAGGAGCCCTTCCAAGAGGAAACCGGTGGTGTGGATCTGACTTCGGCTGAAAAGATAATTTCCATCGGAAGAGGAATCGGCAAGGAAGAAAATATGCCCTTAGTGAAAGAACTTGCTGAGGTTTTGAAAGCCGAGATCGGCGCTTCACGCCCGATTGTTGATGCCGGATGGTTACCAAGTTCACATCAGGTTGGTAGCTCCGGTCAGAGTGTTACACCCAATCTATATTTAGCATTAGGAATATCCGGTGCGATACAACACGTGGTTGGTATGAAAGGTTCAAAGAATATCGTAGCGATCAATCGCGATGCCGACGCTCCAATATTTGAAATTGCAGATTACGGGGTCATCGGAGATATAGTTGAAATCATACCCAAATTGACTGAGGTAATTAAGAGCCAATAGAAGCATTTTGCGGAAAAGTAAATAACAGTTTTATATACATAATCCGGCTTTTGCAAAACGGATGCTAACTTGTTATAGTTCTTATTGATTAACCGTTAAATGGAAAGTAATAGGAATGATAAGCCAAATACTATTCGTCGGACTCCTAGCAAGCGGTATTGTTTTGTTTGCCAGACGAGTCAAACAAATTCGAACTAATATTCTTTTAGGAAAAGATTTAGATCGCACCGATCATCCGGTTGTAAGATGGAAAACAATGTTCAAAGTTGCCCTCGGGCAAATAAAAATGGTCAAAAGGCCGGTTTCCGGAATATTACATATCATTGTTTATGCCGGTTTTATTATCGTCAACATTGAAATGTTAGAAATAGTTCTCGATGGAATTTTGGGAACGCATAGACTTTTTGCTCCGGTCGGGACTTTGTATAGTTTGTTAATCGGTAGTTTCGAAGTAATCGCTTTGCTAGTAATCTTGGCTTGTGCCACTTTCTTAGTACGTAGAAACGTAGTCCGGATGAAGCGCTTCCATTCCAAGGAAATGACGGCTTGGCCTAAAACTGATGCCAACATAATTTTGGTTACCGAAATATTGCTAATGTCGGCATTTATTTTTATGAATGCGGCAGATATGTTGTTGCAAGATATTGATCCGGCACATTATGCAAGTACCGGCACTTTTCCAATTAGCAGCGTTGTGCAGCCGTTACTCTTAGGTTTTAGCGAAAATGGATTAGTTCTGATTGAACGCGGCTTGTGGTGGTTTCATATAGTTGGGGTAATGGCTTTTTTAGTATATGTAACCTATTCCAAGCATTTCCATATTCTTTTGGCATTTCCGAATACTTATTACAGTAATTTGGAGAACAGAGGGAAATTACCCGTTATGCCGGCCGTATTGAATGAGGTAAAGACAATGTTGGATCCGAATGCTGATCCCTATGCCGATTCAGGAACCGGCGATGAAGATGATGAAAATTTTGGCGCCAATGACGTACGGGATTTAACTTGGAAACAATTAATGGACGGTTATGCCTGTACCGAATGCGGACGTTGTACATCGGTATGTCCGGTAAATATGACGGGTAAAGTGCTCTCCCCAAGAAAAATTTTGATGGATACACGTGATCGTTTGGAGGAAGTGGGCAAAAATATCAGATCGAATAACGGGGAATTCGTCGACGATAAAAAATCATTATTATATACGTACATAACCGAAGAGGAACTGTGGGGTTGTACCACCTGCGTTGCTTGTGTGGAAGCTTGTCCGGTGTTAATTGATCCTCTGAGCACGATCATTGACTTGCGGCGATATTTGGTTTTATCTGAGGGGAAACCGCATTCTCAGGCTGCGGAAAGTTTGGAGAAAACAATGAATACCGGCAATCCTTGGGGCTATTCTCAAAGTGAGAGAACAAAATGGGCGACCGATGCGGGGCTTGATCTGCCGCTAATGTCTGAAAAGAAAGAAGCCGATGTTTTGTATTGGGTCGGATGTGCCGGTTCTTATGATCCTCGTAATCAACAGGTTTCTAAGGCTATGATCAAGATATTGGAAGCTGCCGAAGTGGATTATGCTGTTCTTGGAACAGAGGAATCATGTACAGGGGATTCAGCCCGGAGGCTTGGTGAAGAATATTTATTTGAGACAATGACATTGCAAAATATTGAAACATTTAAAAAATATAAATTCAATAAGATTGTTGCTCCTTGTCCGCATTGTTTTCATACGATTGGAAATGAATATACCGATTTTGAGGTGAATTATAAGGTGCAGCATCATTCACAATTCATCGGAGAGTTGGTTGATTCCGGCAAATTGAACTTGAAAAAATATTATGATAATAAAGTAACTTACCATGATCCTTGCTATTTGGGACGCCACAATAATGAATATGACGCTTCACGGAATATTATCAACGGTGTTCTGAAAAATGACAAGCTGATCGAGATGAAGCAGAATCGGAAAAATAGTTTTTGCTGCGGTGCCGGTGGTGGAAATATGTGGTATGACCTTGAAGGAGGAGACCGTATAAATTATGTTCGTTTTCAGGAAGCAATTGATACCGGTGCCGATGTAGTTGCCACCGCCTGCTCATTTTGTACTTTTATGATGGATGATGCCATGAAAGTTAAAGGCAAAGAAGATACCATGCAGGTATTGGATATTGCCGAAATGGTGGCAACGGCGTTATAATTTTGGTAATCATTTACTAATTTTATTACAATATGGCGACGCATTTCTATCTTCCGTTTGAACGAAAAGGGAAGTTTGATTATCATAAATTAAATGAATATGAGAAATATCAACTATCCTTTCATCCCGAACGACCCAAGTATTTAGATTATCTAAAAATATTTGATGATGCTAAGGTATGTTTCCGCAGCGACGCTTTCGGATCCTGTTTGATTCAGACCCATCGTGCCAATCTTATAATTGACGACAATAAAATTCCGGTAATGCTGATTGGTCAACAGACCGGACCAACCTCTGATTATAAAGAACTAAGCAAGATGATGCGGGATGTCGAACAAATGCGCAAGTGGAATGAGGGTATGCCGACACCGGCATCGTATGAAAGAGCTGTCAAGGCTATTAATGCTGCCAATAATGAGAATCGGCTGATCATTATTTTCGTTGATACGCCGGGCGCTGACCCGACGGAAACATCGGAAGCCGGCGGTATCGCCTGGCGGATTGGTGATACAATCCATGCTTTAGCTGAAACGCAGGTTCCAACCTTGTCGGTTATTATGAATCGCGCCTGCAGTGGTGGTGCAATCGGGCTGACCGGTTGTGATTTAGTATTGGCGATGGAGTATTCCACCTATTTAGTGATCACTCCGGAGGCTTGTTCGTCTATTTTATTTCACACCCGCGATAGAGCAAATGAGGCTGCCTCCGCTTCGCGGATAACCTCTAAAGAAGGATTCGAGCTTGGTATTGTTGACGTATTAGTAGCGGAGCCGGAAGGCCCGGCGCATAGATTTAAGGGTAAAGCGATTGAATCGTTACATGCTGAAATTGAGAAGGCTGCGGTTAAATTGCAGTCAATCCCGACAACTAAATTATTTGCAAAACGGGTTGAGCGATGGTCGAATATTGGACAGTGGTCCGAAACGACTATCGAAAAAGTGAACTCAGTTCAAAGGGAAGTATCAAGATTACCGGTTCCCAATAGTGATGGTTATTTGAAACGGCACAAAGGTTGTTATGATATGCACGGTGTGCATAAATATGATCCCGTTCGATTTGACAGATTAAAGAGCAATGGTTTTGTTTGTGAGACTTGTGGTTTCCGTTATACAAGGCCTTCAATATGGGATTGCATGAATAGTTTATTTGATAAGGATAGTTTTGAGGAACACGCCGAAACCAAATTGATTATTGACAAAGATATTTTGGGATTTCCGGAGTACAAAGAAAAATTGATCGGTGCCCAAAAGCGCACCGGATTGATGACAACGATGATAACCGGCAATGCTAAAATAAGAGATATTGACATTGTTTTCGGTGGTGCCGATTTTGGATTCTTCGGGGCTTCATTTTGTATGACCACCGGAGAGAAAATTTGGCGAGCCGCTGAAATCGCCATAAAGGATAAAAAACCGTTGATACTTCATGCCGCCGGCGGCGGAGCACGAATGCATGAAGGTTGCTCATCAATGGTCAGTATTCCCAAAGCTCATATTGCAATAACACGGGTAGAAAAAGCCGGAATACCGGTGATTACGATAATTACTGATCCGACATTAGGCGGCGTTGCCATCGGGTATGGTTCGCGCGGTAAGCGTATTTTCTTAAAGCATGCCGGCAATATCGGATTTTCCGGCCGACGGGTCATCGAACAATATACCGGTAAAAAGACTTCTAAGGATTTTCAAACTACTCCGTGGTTACAAAGACACGGGCATGTAAAATATGTTGCAACGCAAGACAGTCTCAGGAATGAGATTACATATATTTTAAATCAAGTTTGAGTTTTGCCCAAATGAATCAGCTCAAGCCCTAATTGTTTGGCGAGTTTTGTAATTCTTTCATCGCGGTAGAATTCACCGTAATAAATCTTAATTATTCCGGCATTCACAATCAATTTAAAACAATTATAACAGGGTGATGCCGTTATATAAATTTCACTGCCCTCAACTCTTACGCCATGCCGGGCAGCCTGTACAATTGCATTAGCTTCGGCGTGGACGGTTCTTGTGCAATGGCCGTTTTCCATTTCATGACCGACTTCATCACAGTGCGGTAATCCGCGTAAACTGCCGTTATAACCGGTGGATAATATTGTACGTCCGCGTACGATAACCGCCCCGACTTTTTTCCTATCGCAAGTGGCGCGCGTAGCGACTTCCTTTGCGATATTCATGAAGTAATTTTCCCAAGATACGCGCTGTTTCGACATTACAATCCTCTAAAGAATTTAGCGGTTTTGACTAAACTGTCACATAATTTATCGATGTCTGCTTTAGTATTGTAAATGTAAAGACTGGCTCGGATCGTTGAGCTTATTCCAAGCTTATCCATTACCGGTTGGGCACAGTGATGCCCGGCGCGTACAGCGATATTATCCTGATCCAAGAATTGTGCCAAATCATGCGGATGAACATCCTGCAAATTGAAACTTATCACACTACTGCTTTTATTTTTGGTATGTCCATATACCTTAATTCCTTCAATGGCTTTTAATTGTATTAAAGCGTATAGTTTTAGATCTTGTAAGTACTCAGAAACATTTTGCATTCCAAGTTGATCCAAATAATCAATGGCAGCGCCAAAGCCAACTGCCTGAGCAATATTTGGTGTTCCCGCTTCAAATTTGTAGGGCGCATCATTCCAGGTAGATTTAGACATAGTAACTGAATTTATCATATCACCGCCGCCCATGAATGGCTCCATTCCTTCAATTATATCCAATTTACCATATAAAATACCGATACCGGTAGGTCCCAGCATTTTATGTCCTGATAAAGCCAGGAAATCACAATCCATATCTTGAACATCAAGTGTGTCGTGCGGAGCGCTTTGGGCGGCATCAATTAATGTTATTGCACCAACCTTTTTGGCTTTGTTAATGATTTCTTGTATTGGATTGATCGTTCCGAAAACATTCGACTGATGTATGATACTGACCAATTTGGTTTTATCGGAAAGGAGTGTACCTAAATCGGAAAGATCAAGTGTACCATCTTGATTTATGGGAATATATTTTAGTATGGCACCGCGATCTTCGGCAATTAATTGCCACGGTACGATATTACTGTGGTGCTCCATTTCCGTAATTAATATCTCATCACCCATATTTAGATTTTTTCTTCCCCAACTATGGGCTACAAGATTGATTGATTCGGTAGTTCCACCTGTAAAAATTATTGACTGCCAATCCTTGGCATTAATGAATTTTTGAGCTTTTAGCCTTGCACCATGATAGGCTTCAGTTGCCTTAAAGCTTAAATTATAAATACCACGATGGACATTAGCATAGCTGTGCGAATAAAATTCGGAAATGGCATCAATTACTTGGTGCGGTTTTTGGGTGGTGGCGGCACTATCCAAATAAACTAGCGATTGATCTTGAAAAACAGGAAAATCCGAGCGGATTTTATTTACATCCAATTTACTCATAATATTCCAAGTTGAAGCAAGGCAGCTTCTGACATCATATCCCGATTCCACAGTGGTTCCCAAACCAATTCCACGTTTGCCTCAATAACTCCCGGAATGCCTTCAACTTTGTGTTTGGCTTCATCGGTTATGATCGGGCCCATGCCACAGCCGGGGGCAGTTAACGTCATCTTAATATTTACAATTGTACCTTTTTTTGATTTTTCCAATTTACAATCATATATCAATCCGAGATCAACAATATTTATCGGGATCTCCGGATCATAAACCGTTTTCAATTGATTCCATACCTGTTGCTCATTTACTTTCCGGTTGGTTTCCGTATCTGTAACAACAGTCTTTTCTTGGACCTCCATGCCAATCGCATCGGCATCCTGACCATCAATTTTGAACAGATTACCGTTGACCATTAATGTATAACTGCCGCCTAAGGCTTGAGTTATGACAGCAATCTCTCCCTTTTTAATGGTAACTTTATCTCCGGATGGGATCAAAAAGGCGCTTACGTTGCGTTCAATTTTTTTTCTTTCCTGTTTCATTATTCTGTAACCGCAATTTGATCTTTATTTTCTAAAGCATTTTTTAATGTCCGCCATGGTAAAATAGCGCATTTGACCCGCGCCGGGAATTTATGCACTCCCGATAAAACCGCCAATTTGCCGATTCCTTCGATATCGGCTTTGCCTTTGGTTAGCATGTCATGTACTTTTTCAAATAAATGGTCTGCTTCGTCTATGCTTTTACCGATCAGTGCCTCGGTCATTAGCGATGAAGAAGCCTTTGAAATAGCACAGCCCGATCCGGTAAATCCGACATCAGTGATCAGATTATCTTTGATTATTATGTAAATATCAATTTTATCACCGCATAATGGATTATGCCCCTTAGCCACGTGGGAGGCTTGCTCAATTTCTTTAAAATTGCGCGGATTGTGATTGTGGTCAATAATAACTTGCTGATATAGATCTTGCAGATCGTTCATTTTACCAACCACTCTAATAGATCGTTTGTGACTCGCTTATGGAATGATTCATTCCCCGCCTGATCAATAATTTCTCGGGCAAAGCCCTCAATTAATAATGCTTTGGCGGTTTCATTATCAAGGCCGCGACTTCTTAAATAAAATATTGCTTCCTGATCTAATTCGCCGGTTGCCGAACCGTGCGAACATTGTACATCATCGGCATAAATTTCTAATTGTGGATTTGAATTCATCAATGCCTTTTTCGATAATAGAATATTTTTATTGGTTTGCTGTGAATCAGTTTGTTGCGCCCCGGGTTGAACTTTAACTAATCCGTTGAATACGCCTTCAGCAGAATCCTTCAAAATATATTTGAATAGTTGTTGGCTATTGCAATGCGGCTGATTGTGGATTATGTTGGTATAATTCTCGATGTGATCATTACTATCTAGCAAACCAAGTCCGGATATATTTGAATCACAATTTTCACCGTTTATTTGAATATCAATTTCATTTCTGATCAGCGAACCGTTTTTGGTTATAATCTGTGCAGCATAATTACTATCCTGTGCTTGCTCGATAAATAGGTGATTCAGATTAATGTTGCGATGATCAAAATTCTGAAATGTAGCATATTTAAAATTGGAGTTTTCTTGCAATACGACTTTATTGACCGTGTTGCCAAAAATATTAGCGCTATGAAGATTAATGTGGTCTTCAACGACAGATACGGAACTGTTCCGGCCGATTCCGATAAAATTGAATTGATGTAGTTGAACATCTTTTTTGTGATCGGTTATTATGTTTATAATGTGTAGAGGTTTGTCAGCATTCAAATTATCGGTCAATTCAATATAATAACCGGAATTGCTATAAGCATGATTTAGTGCCACGAATGGGCTAGCCTCCGATGTTATTGATAAATTAGGAATTGGTAATACATCAGAAAGCTGTTTAACAGTTAAGGCATCATCAAATTCCGATAAAGCAAAATCAATTGTGCCGTCCACTAAAACGATCCTGTCATTGTCGGACAAAGCCAATTTGTTAAAAACATCTTTATTGATCTGAACGCCGTTCTTTTTAAGTAAATCGAATTTGGATTTTGATATCGGAGTTAGATCAGTATATTGCCACGCTTCGGATCGCTTATTTGGAAAGCCCGCCAGTATGAACTTATCAAAGGCTTGTTGCCTTTCGTCAGTCATGGGATTTGGTTCCTTGGCTAACGAAGCAATAAACTGTTCAAATTGTGCTATGTAATTGTTCCGATCCATAACTAATTAATTGGCAACTAACCATTGATATCCTTTCTCTTCAACCGCGCGACCCAACTCTTGCCCGCCGGATTTCACGATCTTTCCGTCTATAAGTACATGGACAACATCCGGTTTGACATAATTCAGCAGTCTTTGATAATGTGTAATTACCAGAAAAGATCGCTTGTCATCACGGTAGGAATTAACGCCGTTGGCGATGGTTTTCATTGCGTCAATATCCAATCCGGAATCGGTTTCATCTAAGATAGCCAGTTCCGGTTCAAGGGTTAGCATTTGTAATATTTCGTTGCGCTTTTTTTCGCCGCCCGAAAATCCATCATTAACCGAACGCCTAAGGTACGCCTCATCCATGCCGACCAACTCTAATTTTTCTTTTATCAGTTTCATAAAATCAATTGCGTCAATTTCGGGCTCGCCAAAGTATTTTCGTTTAGCGTTCAAAGCAGCTTTCAAAAAATAAGTATTGTTAACTCCCGATATCACCGATGGATATTGAAATGACATAATGATTCCATTTAAGGCGCGTTCCTCGGCGGACATTTCCTCAAGGTTTTTGCCTTTATACATGATAGATCCTTTGGTAATCTCATATATTTCATTACCGGAGAGTACATGCGCCAGGGTACTTTTCCCGGAACCATTCCGACCCATAATGGCATGTGTTTCACCGGGATTGATCTTGAGGTTGACGCCTTTCAATATTTGACTGTCTTCGACTGAAACGTGTAAATCTTTTATTTCTAACATATTATTATAATTTTAAGTTTTGAGTTATCAATTTTTAATTGTTACCAATAACGAATAGTTAAATATTTTATTAATTCTTCATAGGTCTTTTTATTTATTCCATCTAAAAATTTCTCGGGTGATATAATTACATACTTTGATTGATTTTGCAAGTGCTCCCGCCAAGTTGTCTCCATATCTTTATTGCTGCATTTGTATTGTTTATTAAGTAGATCTAGATTTTCAGAAGGAATTATATGAACATGTAAATAATCTGATGCTTTTAATCTTTCATTTTGTCTATTTTTAATTAACTGTTCAGTCCATAGCGTTTGTCTCATTAACTGATAAAATGGCTCAAAGTAATAACAATAATGATTTTCACTTTTTAATTGCTTTGAACCATTTATCAAATCAGTATATCTTCTCTGACGTTCTTTACCTTTGCATTTCTCAGGATTGGCTTTGCAGCCTTCTTTTGCTTTGTTTAGGTTACCGTAATGTTCAGTATATTTCCATTCAATAGGGATTAACCACGTCTTGCCATCTTTGTGTACTGCATGAATTAATGCGTCTATCGAAGTACAATTGCTTCCTCTTCTTGATGTTTTTTCATTTAGATTATCAATATAACTCACTGCTTCAAATTGGATATATGCAGGATCAAAATCATCAGTAATTATAGGTAAAACATCTATAAAATCATTTGAAATATTATTTGCTAAGGATAAAGTTGCATCTTTACCATGTCTTAACGGGAAAAGATGATTAACACACGCAATTTGTGATGACAAAATGTGTCCGGTAGGTTTTTTACCTCCCCACCAAGAAATCCCATTTTCAGCAAAATAATTAATAGCATCATCTTTAATGGGGTGGAAAAGGTTTTTATTAAAATCAGTTAATACAAAATCTCTTTCTGTTTTTTTATATATTGCTCCTCCACGACCATCATAAAATACAGGATTCTTATCCTTAATTAAATTTAATCCCTTTTTACGCTGTTCTTCTTGATAATGTGATGCCATATATTTTTTCTTCACTTAAAATTCAACATTTAACACTCAAAATTATTCTACCCAACTGACCCTTCCAAACTGATCTCCATTAGTTTGTGGGCTTCCACAGCAAACTCCATTGGCAGCTCGGCGAATACTTCCTTGCAGAATCCGTTCACGATCATTGAAACCGCATCCTCGGTAGATATTCCGCGTTGGTTACAATAGAATAATTGATCGTCGCCGATATTCGAGGTGGTGGCTTCATGTTCCATCTGAGCTGTTGGATTACGCACATCAATATATGGAAAGGTATGCGCACCGCACTGATCACCGATCAGGATGGAATCGCATTGTGAAAAATTGCGCACATTCTCAGCATTTTTCATAACTTTAACACCACCGCGATAAGTGTTTTGTGATTTGCCTGCCGAAATCCCTTTCGATATAATGGTGCTCTTGGTATTATTGCCGATATGGATCATTTTCGTACCGGTGTCGGCTTGCTGATAATTATTGGTCATGGCTACGGAATAGAATTCTCCGACCGAATTATTACCTTTTAATATTACACTTGGATATTTCCAGGTAATTGCCGAACCGGTTTCAACCTGTGTCCATGATATCTTTGAATTATTCCCTTCACATAAACCACGTTTGGTAACGAAGTTATAAATGCCGCCCTTACCGTCTTTATCCCCGGGATACCAATTTTGTACGGTTGAATATTTTACGGTTGCATCCTTGTGGGCAATTATCTCAACGACTGCGGCGTGCAATTGATTTTCATCGCGCATCGGAGCGGTACAACCCTCCAAATAGCTGACATAACCACCTTCGTCGGCAACAATTAATGTTCTCTCAAATTGTCCGGTTTGCGCAGCATTTATTCTAAAATAGGTCGAAAGCTCCATCGGACAGCGGACACCTTTGGGAACATAGACAAATGAACCATCGCTGAATACAGCGGAATTTAAGGCCGCATAAAAATTATCGGTGGGCGGCACCGACATCCCCAAATATTTTTTGACCAATTCAGGATGTTTTTGTACAGCTTCCGAAAACGGCAAAAAGATCACGCCGTGTTTGGCAAGCTCCTCCTTGAAAGTGGTTGCTACGGAAACGCTATCAAACACGGCATCAACTGCCACATTTGATAGCATTTTTTGCTCTTCTAATGGAATACCTAATTTGTTGTAGGTCTCTAATAATTCCGGATCAACCTCATCCAAACTTTTTAATTTTTTCTTTTCTTTGGGGGCGGCATAATAACTGATCGCTTGAAAATCAACCGGTGGATATTTGATATTTGCCCAAGTTGGTTCGGTCATTTTTAGCCAATTACGATAGGCTTTTAGGCGCCATTCCAACAGCCAGTCCGGCTCATTTTTCTTGGTTGATATTAATCTGATCACATCTTCATTCAGTCCGGGCGGTAGTTTTTCCTGCTCGATGTCGGTTGTAAAACCGTACTTATAGTCCTGACTGATGGCGTCATCAAGAATTTTATCTTCACGTTCCTTGAACGATGCTGTTTTCGGTGGAATTTTTGACATATTAGATGTTTAGTTTTTTTCTCGCTTCAGCACTGATCATATTAGTATTCCATTTTGGGTCAAATGTTATATCAATAGCAATATCATTCATCCCATTCAGCGATGACAATTTTGATTGAACATCCTCTTTGATATGCTTAACCATCGGACAGCCGGGCACCGTTAAGGTCATTATTATTGCAACATCCTGTTTATCTGCGACATTGCTATCTTTAATCTGAATATCATAAATCAAACCCAAATTCCAAATATCAACCGGAATCTCCGGATCCATACATTCTTTTAATTTCTCTATTACTTGTTGCTCGGTTATCATGTTTTCTATTTAGTTACATCTGCCAAGGTCATGTTGGAAAACAGATTAATAATTGTGTTGTTCACTCTTTCAATTGGAGATCGAATATTGCAGGTGGAAACATGATCACAATCCGGATCACTTAAACATTCAACCAATCCAACAGGACCTTCAATTATTTCAATAAAATCATTCATTTTAATATGTTCTAAAGCTTGATTGAGTTTGTAACCGCCGCTTGGTCCTTGAATTGGAGTTACAATATTGTTTTTCGCCAATTGTTGTAAAACCTTTGCAACCAAAGATGGTGATAACTCAAATTTATCGGCAATTTCCTTTGCGCTTGTTATATCCTCACCGTCTTTTCCCTGCATATATCTCAGGGCAATAAGTCCGTATTCTATCTTTTTTGTAAGCTTTAGCATGTTAATACGACTAAATTAGTCCTATTAAATTACGAAGTAATATTTTAATTAAAAATATTATTTTGTTTTTACCCCCTCTTCAATCTACGCTAAAGCTACGATTGATAAATTAATTCTCCCCCTAAAATAGGGGGAGACGTTGAGTGAAACGAAACGGAGGGGGTATTAACAAAGTATGTCATTCTGAAAACCCGATTCATTGGGGGTGAATTCCCACTATCATTGCGATCCCGACTTGTCGGGGGACGAAGAATCTATAGTCTTTCACCCGTCTATCCTTCGGACATCTCCCCTCCAAAGGCTGACAAGCCCTCGAGGGTAGACAAAGGAGGGGTGAATAGTATTGTCATTTCCAACTTGATTGGGAATCTATACTTAAATTGGATTCCCGCTTTCGCGGGAATGACAAATAATAAGTGTAGAGACGTAGCATGCTACGTCTCTACTACTAAGTATAAAAATTATAATCCCGTCTCAGCAACTACTTCCTTTACATGTTCAGCAGGTGAAAAAACCCTCAAGGTTTTATAAACCTTGAGGGCTTGATAAAGGGTTTGGTAAAACGTAATAGGCAAATATTACAATCCCGTTTCAGCTACTACTTCTTTTACGTGATCTGCAGTATTTGCGAGCGCGGCTTTCTCGTCCTCAGTTAGATCAATTTCTAATACTTTTTCAATTCCATCAGCACCAATAACACAAGGTACACCAATGAAATAACCATCAATTCCGTATTCACCTTCACAAAGTGCTGCTGAAGGTATTACGCGTTTTTTATCTTTCAAGTAGGCTTCCACCATTTCCATGATTGATGCAGCAGGGCTGAAGAAGGCACTGCCATTGCCAAGTAGTTTTACGATCTCGGTTCCGGCTTCGCGGGTGCGTTTTTCAATTGCTTCAATCTTCTCTGTGGAAAGCAATTTATCAATTGGTACTCCACCGACTGTTGCTAATCTTGAAAGCGGAACCATTGTCGGTCCGTGCCCACCAAGCACAACACAGGAAACATCCTGCGCGGAAAGTCCGGTTTCCATTGCAATGAAAGCGCGGAATCTACCGGAATCCAAAGCCCCGGCCATTCCAACTACGCGGTTTTTGGGGAATCCGCTAACCTTGTAGAATGAGTATACAATTGCATCCAACGGATTGGATACAACGATAACAAAGGCATTCGGCGCGTATTTTTTTACATTGTTGGCAACATTGGTAATGATCTTTAAATTAATTTCGAGCAGATCATCACGGGTCATGCCGGGTTTGCGCGGTACACCGGCGGTGATCACCACAACATCTGATCCTTCAATATCTTTGTAGTCACTTGTACCGGTGATGTTGGCATCGTAACCATCGTGCGGTCTCAATTCCATAATGTCCAAAGCCTTACCTTTTACCATTCCCTCGACTTCGGGAATATCAAGAACAACAATGTCGCCAAGTTCTTTTTGCGTGCCGATCAGTGCCAATATGCCACCAATTTGTCCACCGCCAATTAAGGCGATCTTTTTTCTAGCCATAAATAATTCTCCTTTTTAGTTAGCCACAGAGGTCGCAGAGATTTTCAACAATAATATTTTAAATATTTCTCTGTTCTCTGTAGCAATTAAAATTATACGTTCTCTTTGATCCACTCAGCCGTGATTGATTTTGGTCGTGTGATCGGTATACCTAACGCACGGTTAATTACCATTTGTGATACCATGCCCATTGCTCTTGAAATACTGAATAGTACAGTGTAAAAACTAAATTCGGTCATTCCGAAATGATAGAGCAAAGAACCCGATGCTGCATCAACATTGGGCCAGGGATTCTTGGCTTTCCCTTGTTCCTTCAGTACATTTGGAACAACATCAAACAGATCACTTACAATATCAAACACCGGATCACCTTTAATATGTTTTTTACCAAAATCAATGAAAGCGGTAAAACGTGGATCGGGGCAGCGTAGTACGGCATGTCCATAACCGGGAACTACTCTACCACTATTTAAACGATCCCATACAAATTGACGTAAATCATCCTGGGATGGTGAGCCTCCAAAGTGGTCTTTGATCTCAAGTACAAATTTTAAACATTCCTGATTTGCGAGTCCGTGTAGTGGTCCGGCAAGTCCGTTTAATCCGGCCGAAACCGCATAATATGGATCGGATAATGCAGATGCCACAGTTAATGCACTAAATGCGCTGACGTTGCCACCTTCGTGATCGCAGTGCAGCATTAAATATAGCCGCATCAACTTTTTCAAGATTCCATCGGGATCGTCAATTCCAAGCATGTGGGCAAAATTTGCCCCCCAATCTAATTCCTTATCAGGGGCGATAAGATCGCCTTTGTCAAATCGCATGCGATATACTCCGGCACCAACGGCAGGAAGTTTTGCGATCAATCTAATCGCATCTTCCAAAATTGCTTTCCAATAATCCTGTTTTTGCATTCCTTCATCATAGCGTTGTCTGAATACAGATTCCTTTTCCATCACAAGGATTGCAGTGTTGAACATTGCCATCGGATGTGAATCCTTAGGCATTGCTTTTAATACATCCCAAACATATTCAGGCACTTCGGAATGTTCAGAAAACTGTGCTTGCAGATCTTGCAACGCAGCTTCATCGGGTAATTCCCCGGTCAGCAGTAAATAGAAGACCTCCTCCGGTAAAATTTCGGTGATCTCCAATAGCGGTCTGCCTCGAATAATCAGACCTGAGTCGGCTGATACCGCTGAGGTATCGCAAACAAGTCCTTTTACTCCACGCATTCCGCCGTAAGCCTGCGCAACCGTTACATTGCTAACAACTTTATCTCCTTTTTCTTCGAGCAGTTGTTGAGCTTCATAACGCCAATCGGGGATTTTTTTACTTAATGCTTCTAGTAAATTCGGCATTATTAACTCCTTATATTATTATTTTTTGCTAATGAATAGTGAGAGAAGAAACAGCATAGTGCGTAAAACGCCACTTCTCGTATTAGTAATTCATAGAGCGCGGTTTATATAAATCAATAATTAGATAATTTATGTATCTAATTGTTACGAAAAATATAGAACTACTTTTTAATAAATACTATTTCTTAATCGGCTTTTTTACTTTGCGAACGCTGTTGCTAGCACATTTAGGACAAGCCCGTTCCATCGGCACTTTTCTATCGTAAGGTCCGGTAAATTCGTGTCCGCAACGTAAGCATTTAAAATCTACTATCTCAGCCATAATTTCTCTCGCTTCTATGCGCTTGGACTTATTCCGATATCGGGTTTATCGGTTTTGGGGATTACAGTTTTGGATTTCTTTTTAGCTTTTTTCGCCTCCGCTTTTTCGCGATCCTCTTTCAGCACTTTCATTGTCTGTTCAACCTCTTCTTTGGTAACCTCCTTGCGCATTTCCTCTAATTCCTTCATCGTCCGAGCCCATTTTTGTCCCTCGGCCGCGCTAATCCATTCAAGCTGTAAACGTTCGGGGCGTATTCCAAGCCGTTCGAGTTTGTCCCATAATTTTTCAACGCGTTTTTGCGTCCAACGATTAGCATCAATGTAATGGCAGTCAGCAAAATGGCAACCCGATACAAGCACAATTGGCGCCCCTTTTTCAAAAGCGTGCAATACAAACTCAGAGTCAACACGCCCGCTGCACATTGTCCGTATTATTCGTTGAGTTGTAGGATATTGCAAGCGCGATAATCCTGCCAAGTCTGCTCCGGCATATGAACACCAATTACAGGCGAATACCGTTATTGTATCCATGGGATTTTTTTCAAGCGAAGCATCAATTTGAGATATATATTGTGAGTCCTCAAAATGCTTCATAGCAAGTGCATCAAAATTACATTCTGCTGCACAAGTACCGCAGCCTTTGCACATTGCTTCAATCACTTCTGCTTTAAGTCCGGCTTTGGCGTCGGCTCCGCGAATTGCATTAAACGGACATACATTCACGCATATTCCGCAAGATGTGCAAAGATCAGTGTAGCACTCCGAAGTAATTGCCTCAATATTTATCATATCGGAATTAAGCAATACTTCCGAACGTGCCGCTGCTGCACTTGCCTGAGTTACACTGTCTTTCACATCTTTGGGGAACTCGGCACACCCGGCAAAGAAAACTCCGCCCGTTGGTGCATCAACCGGTTTCAATTTTGGATGCGATTCCATGAAAAAGCCATCTTCAGTTTTAGATAATGTCAGCAGTTTTTGAACTGCGCTACTATCACGTCGTGGAATTACTCCAACTGAAAGTACCACTAAATCAAAGTCATAATCTTTAACGGTATTCGCCACCGTGTCCTCAACAATCAGTTTTAGATCATTAGTTTTCGGATCCTCGAAAATTTCACCCGGTAAACCACGGATGTACTGAACACCCGCTTTTTTACTGCGAATGTACAGATCTTCGAATCCTTTGCCGAAAGCCCGGATATCCATATAGAAAACTGATATTTCAGTATCGGGATAATGATCTTTTAATAATAGACTATCCTTAACCGTGTTCATACAACAGATATTGCTGCAATATGGGTTTCCAACTTCGGAATGCGAACGCGATCCAACACATTGAATAAAGGCAATTCGCTTTGGTACTTTATGATCGGTCGGTCGAATAAAATGTCCTTCTGTTGGTCCACCCGCCGAAATCAGTCTCTCAAATTCCATGCTCGTAATAACGTTTTCGTATTGAGTATAACCGTATTCATCCATTTCTGTCGGATCGTATACATCCATTCCGGTGGCAACAATCACCGCACCAACGTCCAATTCGATTATCTCATCTTTCATATCGAAATCGATACATTCCTTTTCGCAAACATCGGCACATTTACCGCAGGCAATCGGATTATTTCCAAGACAGTCACCATCATTTAAGATATACACGGATGGGACGGCTTGCGGGAAAGGCATATATATCGCTTTGCGGGATGAGAAACCTTGCTGAAATTCATCGGCTACAGCAACCGGACAAACCTTTTCACACTCGCCGCAGGCATTGCATAGGTCTTCATCAACATAACGAGCCTTGCGGCGCACCTTTACTTTAAAGTTGCCAATATAACCGCTAACGTCCTCGACTTCGCTGTAAGTGTATAAATTAATATTGGGATGTCGACCGACATCCATCATTTTCGGTCCGAGTATTCATATGGAACAATCCATAGTGGGGTAAGTCTTGTCTAATGTAGCCATTAGCCCACCAATGGATGCCTCCTTCTCAACCAAATTAACTTGATAACCGGCGTCGGCAAGATCTAAAGCCGATTGAATACCGGCTACGCCACCGCCGATAACCAATACTTCCTTTTTCATTGGTACTTTGGATTCTATTTGTTCTTCAAGCAACCGCGCCCTTGCAACCGACATTCTGACCATGTCTTTAGCTTTGCTCGTGGCTCCATCATAATCATCTAAATGTGCCCAACTACAATGCTCACGGATATTGGTCATCTCCATTAAATAGGGATTCAAACCGGCTTCCTGAACACAGTTTCTGAAGGTTGGTTCATGCATGCGCGGCGAGCAAGATGCCACAACTACTCTATTCAAGTTGTGTTCTTTTATATATTTTTTAATTTCCTGTTGTCCGGGTTCCGCACAAGTGTATTTGTTCACCACCGAACAAGTTACATTCGGAAGAGTGGCAGCATAATCGGAAACCGCTTGGCAATCAAGCGATCCGGCAATATTGCGACCACACTCACAAACGAACACACCTACGCGTAGATCGTTTTCACTCATTCTATTTTCCTGTCTTATCGACTAGTTTAGTAAAATTTTTCATTTCATACGTTCCAATACGACGGTAGAAATATCTTTAATATCCATCTCGTAATTATCCTTTACAAAATCATCTTTCATTGTGCAGGAGAGATGGATATGGCATTTCGGACAAGCAACAGTAAGTACATCAGCTCCGGTCTGTTTGGCTTGTCTTAATCTTTCTTTTTGGATTCTTTTTGATGTAATATCACAATTCATCCACGCACTAACACCGCAACACAATGAGCGCTTGTTGTTTTGCATCATTTCATGATAATGTTCGCCATCGTTGTGCTGCAACACTTGGCGCGGTTCATCATATATTCCAAGATGCCTTCCTAATCGGCAGGGATCTTGGAAGGTTACATTAATTTCAGGCTCCCTGAGATCTAATTTTTCATTTTCAATTTGCTCGGCAATAAATTGACTCATGTGCATCAATTTCTGATTTACTTTGAAACCATTATCAGGATATAAATTGGCAAACGAACTCATACATTCAGCACATGAGAATAATATTGTTTTAGCTCCGGTTGCATTGACTGCATCAATATTCTTCTGTGCTAGCATTTTGAAATTCTCCACATCGCCATTCCATAAAAGATCGTGTCCGCAGCAGCGTTCATCTTTCATCACAACCGGTTTAACGCCAAGCTTATTCAATATTTTAATGCTGCTTTTAGCAGCTTCAGTTGTGGAAATATTTATATCGTCAAAGAATATATCGAAATATGGGGCGCAGCCAACGTAGTAGAGAATTTCACCTTCCTCAGCGGTATCTAAATCGTTAGTAACCCAATCCATTCTATTCTGATTGATGTTCTCTGTGGTCATCACTTTTTGTAATAATTCCATAGCGCCCGAATGTGAGCATTTCCCCTTGAAACCGGAATCTTTGGCTGAAGTACGGACAATTTGATTTAGCCGACTATAGTCGATGTTTGCGGGGCAGACCGCATCGCAGCGGCGGCAGGTGAGACAGCTCCATAAGTCATAATCAACAAATAGTGAATCATATTCATTTCGAATGGTTTTGGTCAGCATGGAGCGCGGTGAATAGGAATTGCTGAACAATGAGACCGGACAAACCGCTGTACATTTACCACATTCTAAGCAGCCGTAAGCATTGGCAGCTTTGATCTGTTCAACGAGATTCATTATTTAATCTTCCTTGCATAATCATTCACAATCTCGATGAATTTCTCGGTGTTTTTGCCTGATACAGTCGCATATTCCAAACGATTCTTATCATAGCCAAGCATATAAGCTATCTGCTGAACCTTGGCATAAGTTTCCGCAAACCGTTTTGCTCCAAATTCATAATGACATTCATCAGCAGCGCAGCCAACAACTAATACACCGGCTGTATCTTTTTCCAATGCTTTTAAAATGAATGATGACTCGATCCTACCGGTACACATGGTTTGGATGAAGATCAAATTTGTGTCTCTTACTTTAATTTTTGAGAATTGCTCAAAATCCGCTCCATTCCAACTGCAGGAAAAAACCACAATAGATTTTTTATTCAGATCAATCGCCTGCAATTTGAAATCCAGCCAATCAGAAGTGAATCTACCGGGTTGAATGACAGAAGAAGGACAAAGCGCAACACAGGTTCCACAACCGCGGCATAGATCAGGATCAATTTTTGATATTTTGACCTCATCACCCATATCAATAAGCTGAATTGCATCATAATCACAGACGGTAACACAATCGCCGCAGCCACGGCAGAGACTTGCTGTAACTAGTGGAATATAACTATCAACCTCAATTGGAATGTCTTTTCCATTTTGTCCTTTAATAACAGCTTCCAATTTTCCATTTTTCAAGATCGTGTCGTCAAATTCTGATGGAAGTCTTAGAACATAATCATTTTGACCGTCTGAAGTGTGCACAACCGATAAACCTTTATTACATTCTGAAACACAAATAAAGCACTCATCGCAAGGACCGCAGCGTAAACATCTTTGAGCTTCTGCGATCGCTGTTTTTTCATCAAAACCGTATTCTACTTCGCTAAAATTCCCTTTCCGCTTAGTAACATTTTGCATTGGAATTTTTGCTCTTTTGATCTTGGGCTGAGTATTATAGTCAATTTTTATTTCAGCTTCAGTTGACTTGGAGCCATCTGATGTTGAGGTCAAATCTTCCCCGTTAATAAATTGTTCGATTGAACGAGCGGCAATATGTCCTTGTGCTATTGCATCAATTACCGTATTTGGACCGGTAACGGCATCGCCACCGGCAAATACGCCGGGAATATTGGTTGCCATTGTCGATTCATCAGCCAATAATGTTTGCCATTTAGATATGTCTATTTCATGGTTTTTGGGCAAAAATGATAGATCAGGTTTTTGACTGATAGCAGGAATTATCACATCAGCATCAATAATAAATTCTGAATCTTTGATCGGAATTGGTTTGGCGCGACCACTTTCATCGGGTTTACCAAGCTTCATCTTAACACACTCAAGTCCGGTTGCAGTGCCATTTTTACCAACGATTTTATTTGGAGCGGCAAGATAATGAATTTTGATGCCCTCTTTTTCGGCATCTTCTATTTCTTCGTCATTAGCGGGCATTTCATCTCGGGATCGGCGATAAGCAATGGTAACCTTTGAACCGAGTCTCAAAGCCGTTCGAGCAGCATCAATTGCCGAATTTCCACCGCCGATTATTATTACATTTTCACCGGGTTTTTTAGCGGTGCCAAGGTTTACTGCGCGTAGAAAAGTCACCGCATCTAAAAAACCTTTAAATTCGTCTTCACCAGGTATACCTAGTTTTTTGCCAACATGGGCACCAATTGCTAAATAGACGGCATCAAAATCTTTCAATAATTTATTATAGGCAGCTTTTCCGGATATTTTTTTGCTTGTTATAATTTTAACACCAATATTTTTAATGTAGCCGATCTCTATATCTAAAATGTCGCGTGGCATGCGGTAACTTGGAATTCCTGCAATCAGCATTCCGCCGGGTTCCGATAGTTCTTCAAATATTGTTACATTGAAGCCACTCTTGGCAAGATCGTGTGCAGCAGTTAGACCGGCGGGTCCCGAGCCGATTATAGCAATTTTCTCTGTTCTTTTTCCGGCAGTCTTTCCCGGTTTTGGAATGGGATTCTTCAACTCGTAGTCGGCTACGAATCTTTTTAAGGCACGTATTGCAACCGGAGCATCTATTTGGTTGCGGTTACAATAACTTTCACAGGGATGTGTACAGACTCTACCGCAAATTCCCGGTAATGGATTCTTTTCACGAACCACATGCAAAGCTTCATGAAATTTTCCTGCCGCAATCAATGAAACATAGGCTTTAACATTAACGCCTGCCGGACAGGCCTCCATACAAGGTGAAGGATCAACAATTCCAATTGGATAGAACACATTCGGTTTATCCGAAAAGGAAACGGTATTCTTATGTTTCCTAATAAAATTTTTAAAGTTTGATTCGGTAGTTGGCATTAATTTGTTAATTCTTTTCCGTAAGTGTAGCCTCTTTCGAGGGCTTCAATATTTTTATCGATAAATCTATCCGGCACCGATCCGGGTAGTGCTTTCTTCATTGCATCAATACTTACAACTCCGGTTATCGCCGTAAAAAATCCGACCATCACAACATTGGCAAAAATACGGTTGCCCATTTCCTCGGCAATTCGTGTAGCCGGGATGGAGAATAATTTTACATCCTTCCGTTTGGTCTTTGGTTTTACGAGGTCGGTATCGGTCAATACTATACTTCCTTTTTTCGGATCACCGATGAATTTCTCATAAGCTTCCTGTGACATAGCTACCAATATCTCCGGTGTGACAATGTAAGGGTACAATACAGCATTGCTATCAATCACAACTTGAGCAGAACAAGCACCGCCGCGTGCTTCGGGTCCAAAACTTTGTGTGAGTGTGGCAAATTTACTGTCAAATAATGATGCAGCTTTTCCGATCAGCATTCCTGATTTAATTATTCCTTGACCGCCAAATCCTGAAAATCTAATGTCCATTTGGTCCTCTATACGGTATATATTTGTCACCTAATTTTTTAGAGAGGAATTGATCTCTATTGGTATAAAAATCAGGTTTTTCTTTATCAATAAATTTTCCTACCACTATTTCTTTTTGATAATCAATATCAATATCCCGGGTATCTGCTCCGTGTTGTATTTTTGCGCTGTTATGGTAGAAGCGCATTAGGTCTAAACCGGAGCCGAGTCGATTACGCCTCGCGTAGAGAGTAGGGCAAGGCGATACAACTTCAATAAATGAGAAGCCCGGTTTAAGCAATGCTTCAGCTATTGATTTGGTAGTTCTGCGAATATGTAGAGCCGTCCAGCGTGCTACATAAACTGCACCACTGGATTCAGCAAGATAAGGCAAATTAAAGGGGAACTCATAAGCCCCAAATGGAGCGGTGGAAGCATTTGCCTCTTCCGGTGTGGTTGGTCCGGCTTGACCACCCGTCATGGCATAATTGAAATTATTAATACAAATAATTGTAAGATTCATATTGCGCCGGGCAGCATGTATAAAATGATTTCCACCGATAGCTGCAATATCTCCGTCTCCGCTTATCACAACAACCTTAAGCTCAGGATTACCAAGAGCCAGTCCGGTTGCAAATGGTACTGCGCGTCCGTGTGTAGAGTGAAATGAATCCAATCTTAAATAACCCGCCGCACGTCCTGAGCAGCCAATACCGGAAACGACCGATACCTTATTACGATCCAAACCTGACTTTTGTAATCCCGCAATAAAAGCAGTTATAACTGTACCAATTCCGCAGGTCGAGCACCAAATATGCGGTAATCGCTCGGTGCGTAAAAAGTCAGTCATTGGATGTTGCAGTTTATCAGGAGCTTGGGGTATCTTTAAAGTACTTGTAGTTGGTGCTGAAATTTCGCTCATTTTACACCTTTCTTGATTGCTTTCAAAATATCATTCGGGTCATGGACCCATCCTCCGGCATGCGGTACACCAATGGTAGTTGCTTTGCCTGCTGCGCATCTTTCAACTTCAATTGAGACTTGTCCCAAATTAATTTCAGGGACAATAAATGCTTTAACCTTTGAACTTAATTTTTTAATAAGTTTTTCAGGAAATGGCCAAACCGTGATTAGGCGCATAATACCAACTTTCATTCCTGCTGCACGGGCATCCTGAACTGCCTTTAGGGCAACACGTGAAGTAATTCCATAAGAAATAACAATGACTTCCGCATCATCAATCTGATCGGTTTCGATCATACGAATATCTTCTTCATTCTTGATTATTTTATCGACCAAATGATTAACGTTCTTATCCTGAGCATCAGCATTGATAACTGGATAACCACGCTCATCATGAGTAAGTCCGGTAATATGAATGTTATATCCGTCTCCGGCTTTGATCATTGGTCCGACGGAATTATCGCCATTGAATTTGTATGGTCTATAATCTTCCTTTTTCCCTTTATAAAAATTGCGCGGAACGATGTCAATCTTATCAGCTTCAGGAATGACAACTTTCTCCGTCATGTGTCCTACGCACTCATCCATCATAAATAGAACAGGTACTCTGTATTTTTCCGAAAGATTGAAAGCCTTCACCGTAAGATCAAAACATTCCTGCGGTGAATTGGGTGAAATGGCAATTATTTCATAGTCGCCGTGCGATCCCCAACGCGCTTGCATCATATCGGCTTGACCGGTAAGGGTCGGCAATCCTGTTGAAGGTCCGCCGCGCTGTACATTCACTACAACACAGGGTGTCTCCATCATTATCGCTAAACCTAAATTCTCCATCATTAGCGAGAAGCCCGGTCCGGATGTTACCGTCATGGATTTTGGTCCCGCCCAAGCCGCACCGACTACCGCTGCCATGGATGCAAGTTCATCTTCCATTTGGATAAACATGCCGCCGACTTTTGGGAAACGTTCTGCCATGCGTTCGGCTACTTCCGTCGAGGGGGTAATTGGATAACCTGCTAAGAATCGGCAGCCAGCGGCAATGGCACCTTCGGCGCAGGCGTGGTCACCATCAATATAATGACTTCCGGTGGCAACACCAATTGGATCAGCTTTCATACTTTTGCCTCTTTCTTTAATACATCATTCACATCAGGGTTGATTGGTTTGCCCTCAACAACAAATATCGCAAATTCAGGACAGATCATTTCACATAACGTACAATTAACACAGGCATTATGCTTCAGCACATTTGGATAATGATAACCTTTGCGGTTGAAATCTGTGGATAATTCCAATACGTCCCGAGGACAATATTCAACGCAAAATTCGCAGCCTTTGCACTGTTCAACGTCAATCTGAACATCGCCGTGCGGGATTTCAATTTTGTTTATATCGAGCGGTACGCGCCAATAATTCATAATGATTCCTTTTATTGGACGAAGTTCTCGCCCTCTTCCTTTTTTACTTGTAAATAGAATTCGCAGACATCACAGCTTTCAACATTCTTGTTTAGTAACGTCCGGCAGGTTGGTTCACCATCTTGATATGTACCGGTTATGTGCCAACAATAGCGACCACCGAAAAGCCCGCCATTGATACCATTAAAAGATTTATATTGTACGGAATGGCATTTGCCATATTTCTTAACGTTTTTACCGCCATGTTCACGACCACAACCGTTAAAATCCCAACAATTCATTTTCATTGTAAACTCCGCTGATTATTGGTTATAAAAAAATGATAATTAGTTAGGGCGAAATTAATTTGGACATATTTTTGATAAATCGGAGAGCTAATTGATAGAATCTGTTTTTTTAAATACACAGTATGTACTTTAGATATCCTTTAGCCTTATTTTTAAATTAACTGTAGTAAATTAATAAAATTTTCTACAAATAGGTATAGTAGATTCTATTATCCTAATTATATATTAGGAAATTAAATAATAATTATAGATTAAAAGAAAGCATAATTGAAAAATGATTCAAAAAGCTCAATTATGCTTTCTTATTTTTTAGAAATTATATTTGATTTCAGCGGTGAATAATCTGCCGATTGATGGTGATCCAACCATTTGATAGGCAGTGTCGTCCAGTAAGTTTTCGATACTGAATTGAATGCCGAGAAATTCACTGATTTGGTAAATTGCTGCAATATCAATCAAGTAAAATCCGCCCAATGGCCCGTTATTGACATAATACGGATTGGTCCCGGCAGTACTTAGTCCACTCCCTTCATCGGATGCCTTCCACCTACCGGATACAAATTCGTATTCAGCGACATGGCGTAGATGGGCATTTATATCAAAACCTTTTAGGAATATATCATTACCGCGTATTCCGATGGTCCATTTATCAGTAGGCGTATTGAAGTAAAAGCCTTGATAGAAAGTTGAGTCTGCGGAATTTAATCCGTCTTCTTTAACTTTATCAAAATTGGAGCGGTCAACAAACGAATAATTGGCAAAGATATTCAATTTATTGGAGATCGGATAAGTAATTGCAACATCAATTCCATTAATTTTTATATTCCCAAAATTCAAATAAGTCAACAGCGGTACGGATGGATCAAGCTCTTCGTCACCCATCAAGATAGCCGGTCCCACCGGTATGAAACCGCTTATAAAATTTTTATAACGGCTGTTATAGGCGTTGATGTCTATATATATATTATTATTTAATAAGCCTCTGTAGCCAACCTCGATAGTTTCATTAGTTTCAGGCTTTAGAGGATCAATTTTTGTTCCATCAGCTAAGGTGAACCCAAGTCCGTTACCGGCTTGATATCTGCTGCCCGGAACGTAGATATATAGATATTGTTGGGCAATTGCCGGTGCTTGGAAAGCACGATTCCAGGTTATCCTAAAAGTACCGTTTTCGATTCCACGCCAAGTAAGTCCAAGTCTTGGGCTGAATTGATCTTCATAATTATCATGCCGATCATATCGAAATGCAAGTGTGGTGCTGAAATCGAATGGCAGATTGCTTTCAATTTGTGTATATATCCCAACCTGATCAACAATAATTTCCTCGCCTTGTAATTTGCCGGTTCTCGGGTCTATCCCATGGTCGAAGAGCACCGTTCTTTCACTCACCGGATTCTCGCGGTCCCAGTTAAATCCTCCGATAATATTGACTCCACCAACTTGAAGGTTGCCCTGCACTTCAGCGCTTAAACGATTGGATTTATCAACAAGATTGATTGCCTCAATAGCAGTTTCTTCCGGCATTCCCTGCGTAACCTGTAATAGAGCTTTTACATCTTCCTGATAATAACCATCGGAAATATTTCCGATAGAGTGAACTCTCGCAAAAATACGGGGATGCGTTATTTGAGCAAACCACCTTTGGGTTGTCCAGTCATCCAAAATATTATGGCCTATGTTGGTGACATTCCGGGTTGAAAATTGATGATAACCATAACCGCCCGAGATCTCCAGATCGGAAGTGGGTTTATAGTACAAAGTTCCGTTGAGGCGCGCATGCTCAATGGGAATATTATTGCCCTCAATCGTATATTCACCTGATTCGCGGATTCCATTCTTATTGCCGTCTAACCAGTAAATACGATTATCATCGTAATCTTTGCCGGTTAAATATTCAGCATTCAATTTATAAGCTAACTGACCGTATGAATCGGCGTAGCGGGCGCGAAAATTTAGAATCGAATTCTGACCGGCTCCCGCTACAACTGTGCCACCTTTGGAATCTCTGGGATGTAATGTTATCACATTAAGCAGACCGTTATGGGCGTTGGGTCCGTATAAAGCGGAACTGGGTCCCAAAACAATTTCAACTCTATCAATGTCCTCACGGGTAATAAGATTCATATTTGCAGCGCTTAATCCGTTCCCCGTCATCATTTCACTCATTCCATCGGTCATTAATTGAAAACGGTAATTGTAACCGGTCATGAATCCACGGGCATTAATACCCAAGCCATCCATACCGGTACGATAAATATTCACTCCTTTGAGATGTTGAATGGCATTGGCGTAGGAAAATCCGGACCATTTGCGTAATTCAAGTGCATTTACTACCGCAACCGTTGATGGTGCATCAACTAATTTTTGATTACGCCGCGCCGCCGATACAACAACTTTGTCGCCTTCGATTGTTCCTTCAGGTAGAATAAAATCGAGTACATTTGTTTGACTGATAATTTCAATTTCTTTGGTCAATGTTCGATAACCGATGTATGCGGCATTCAGCTCATAGGTGCCGGCTTTAACATTGTTAATTACATATTTGCCTTCAGAATTGGTTGAAGCTCCCATCGAAGTACCATTGATCCAAACATTTGATCCAACCAATGGCTCGCCACTGCTATTTTTAACATAGCCGTTAATTGAATATTGTTGTCCGATCAGTGCAACATTTAAGAACATAATAAGTAAGATTATTATGAACTTCTTATAGTTATTCATTGTTACTCCTTGTAGATTACCTGATAAATATTCCAAAAATTATTATAATCCCGTTTAAAAAATATATTTTCCTGATTAAATCACCGCGTTGATTTAATAATACCCAATCGGTTTCTTTTTTCATCAATTGTAATATTTTTATAAACAGTGGTATAGTTATTAGCGTGAGCAGGCAAATGATTGGATAAACATCTAATAGTATGAGTGTTACAGTTGACAAATAGATTAAAATACCGATTATTAGCATTGCTATGATGGAACCGTTTCGACTTAACATAACCGCTAACGTATTCTTGCCGACTTTCTTATCGGATTCAATATCCGGTAAATTTTGATAAAATAGAATGGCGGCAACCATTATGCCGATTGGGATGGAAGCCCACAGGGGACTCCAAGTCAGATTACCGTTTATTGCCCAATATGAACCTGCTACCATAATTGGTCCCATATTGATTCCTACAAAGAATTCACCCAAACCTCTGTAACCGTATTTAATTGGCGGGGCAACATAAAACACACTGCTCAGAAAGGCAAACAGAATAAAACTCCATAATAACCAAATATTTTGAATATAGGTTATGTAGATGGCAATCAGTCCAGCAATAAAATATAAGGAGGTTACTGCTATCCATAATGATTTTAGACTTATTTTCCCTTCCTGAATTACTCTTGAACCGCCAATTGATTCATCGGCATCGGCGCCCTGATAATGGTCAAATAAATCATTAGCAAGATTTGTGGCAAGATGCACCATGAAAGCGGCAATATTAATAAATAGGAACATACTTAGTTTGTCGGCGTCAATTGGTTTTGATAATGCCAATCCAGCCGTCAAGGGGATAATGGTCGCAATGTAAAAAGGCGGACGACTGGCTTGATACCATGCTTTAAGTTGATTTGATTTCTTGCTCATTCTCTATTGCTCTAAATTTTTCCATTTACTGGAATATTTTTCCAATGAGTCAAAAATCTCATACAAAACGATTCCGGTTAATGAGAGTGCTATAATACCAACAAACATGGTAATATAATCGGCTCTTCCCCAAGCATCAATTATATAGATTCCCAAACCGCTGCGGGCGCTGAGTGATTCGACAAAGAAAAGAACCGCAACTGCCGTTCCGATGCCAATTCGCAAAGCGGTGTACACACCCGGCAGTGCCGCCGGCCAAACCACATGCCGGAAATATTGCCATTTTGAACCGCCAAGCGATTTAAAAGAATATTTGATATTATTGTCAATTTGACGTGCTGAATCACGAGTTGTGATTAATAGCTGGAAGAAAATAATTATCGCTATCAAAATAATTTTGCTTAAGTGATTTAGTCCAAATATTAATAAAATTATCGGAAGTAAAACTATTTTTGGAATAGGATAACTGATATAGATGAGCGGGGAAAAGATTTTATCTAATTTTTGTGAACTGCCGAGTGCTAAACCAAGTGGAACAGCGGAAATAAATGCTAAGAACAGACCGGCGATTATTCTAATCAAGCTACTGTAGATATGATACCAAAAGTCAGTATTGGCTAATTCGACTGTTAATTTTTTAAGAACAGGCAATGGCTTTGGTAAAATTTGATTATTGATTAATAGCGCTAAAATTTGCCAAAACACCAAAATTGTTATTATGCTGAGTAAATATAGTATTATCTTTTTGGACTTAATCATTAATTGAGCAATGCCTTATGAACATCGTAACAAAGGTCAAAATAAATTTTGGAAGATCTGAAGCCTTTGGTAAATACATTTGGATTATCAATAACAGCGTTCAGATTTTGTTTTGCAGGATCAAAGATCATAATTCTTTGTCCCAAAGCAACAGCTTCTTCGATTGAGTGCGTTACAACAATGAAACCAAATTTCCGCGCACGATATTCGTCCATTAAAAAATGCTGTAATTTCTCGCGGGTGATGGCGTCTAAAGCCGAAAATGGTTCATCAAGTAGCAGGAGTTGTGGTTTGAGCAAAAATACACGGGCTAAAGCTACCCTCTGTTTTTGTCCGCCGCTCAATTGTTCAGGATATAATCTATCAAGATGTTCAATCCCGAGTGTGTGCTTTACACGGGAAATTGCATTATTATTAATATTCAGTTTTTGTAATTTTGCTCCGAGGACGATATTTTCAGAAACCGTTTTCCATGGCAGCAATCCATAATTTTGTAATACTAATCCAATCCTTGAAGATGAGCCTGTCAGCGCGGAGCCGTTAAATAATATCTCTCCGGAATCAAATTTTAGTAATCCTGCTAATAATAATAGAAGGGTAGTTTTTCCACAGCCTGATGGACCAACAATCGCTAAAGAGCTTTCACGGTTTAAGCTAAAACTGACATCACTCAATACCGACACGGTTGAGCCATCCTGCTCAAATGCTTTGGATAGTTTAGATACTTCAAGCAGTTTAGGGGAGGTATTCATCAGTCAATAATTCTTCTATATTGATTGCTTTTTCAATTGTCCCTGTATTTAATAACCAAGCCTGCGCGTCGAGCATGTTTTCCTTCGACGGGACAATTGGCTGTGGGAATTGTGGTGCCGGATAACTATCACGAATAGAATTGGGTACTTGACAATTATTTAACATGATGTCTCTGACCGAATCCGGCGATCTATTGATTATATCAATTGCCTCAGAGATAGCTGATAGAAATCGTCTGACATTCTTCGGGTTTTGTTCAAGGAAATTACTTCTAAAAGCGGCTACAGTGGGCGCCATACCTAAATTCCGGTCATCTGCCAAAATAATTGCTCCACTTTGTTCGGCAAAAGTTGCCATTGGTTCCGGTAATACGGCACCGGCGACTTGGTTTTGAAGCAGTAATTGTAACCGGATTGGGATCTTTTTTATGTCAACCTTGTGATATTCAAAAACATCATCATCGGCAGAGTTAAGTAGATACGGTGTTAAATAGTCAATTACTGTACTTGAGCTGACCGCTATGCCGGCTTTGGCAATTGACTTAGTATCAATTACTTGGTTAGTTGGCGGTGCCAGCAATGCGAACATTCTTTGGTTGCTGTCAGTTTGAAATAAAGTGGTTATTATTTTTAAATCAGTTCCGTTTGCAGTTAGAATAATTGGTGTAATAATATCGGCAAAATAGCCGTCTAATTGATTGGCGGTAAGGGCTATTTCCGACTCTAGCGCCGAACTGAATTTTATGATTTCAATATCTACATTATGTTTTTGATATAATCCGAGATCATTAGCCACAAATATCGGCAAAGCTTGTATCACTCGCAAAGTTCCGAATTTTATTTTAGAATTATCGGTTTTGCTCGAACAGCTTACAAGAATAATAATAAAAAGAATATATATTCGTTTAATTAACATTTTAAGGTTTACCGGATAAGCCGTTTTTTAAAACTCCCACAATACTGTTTATCCACTCTTTATTTTCTTTATCTATATCTGATTCGGGATCGAACAGATCCAGATAATAGGTTTGCAAGATTCGATTCAGGATTGCTTCAAGCATAAAAGCCGTCGTTGAAATATTTAACTTGTCGCTTAATTCTTTTCGTTCAATTCCTTCCATAATGAATTGCTTTAAATAATCAACGGCTTCGGTGTGCAGTTCTTTAATAATCTTTTTACCGCGCGGTGAATCATCGCTGTTAAGTAATCGAAAATATATTTTTGCCAGTAGAGGATGCTTATCAATGAAATTAATTCCGGCGTGAATTATCTTGCTTAAGCGGGTAAAAAATTCATCCTGATTTGATTCATCCCGCACCCGCGCCAAATACGCTTTCACTTCTTTAAGAGCCAAGGTATAGACATACTCAAATAAAAGTGATTTTGACTTGAAATAATTGAATAGCGAGCCCTTGGCGATGCCGGCATTATTAACGATCTTATTTACACTGGCATTTTTAAAACCGTTATCAGCAAACTCCGCTACTGAGGCGTCAATGATTATCTGTTGTTTTTCGTCCGGTAAGTGATCAAACTTTTTGGTATTAGTTAAATTCATTAGGAGAATTTAATTATAAAATGACCGGGTGGTCATTTAAATAATTTATAGATTAATGATTTAATAGTTTAAACTATTAGGAATCACTTTTAAGACGATCAATTTCGGCTTTTATTTCTTCAATAATTTCCTCATTGACAATTACTTTTTTATCTCCTTCCCGAGTAGAAAATATAACAAATACTTTACCACCGTATTTTTCCTCAAAATCGATGAAACTTTTACTCATTCTTTCGGTTATTTTATAATTGGCAAAATTCGCATTAGCTGTAATAGGTTTGATTTGAATACCAAATGCTTTGTCACCAACTTTTCCAATGTAATCAATATCTCCTGCGTGGTCAAGTTCAGGGTCACTTTCTACAAACTCAACATTAGAAAATAATTTGACAAGTATGTCACTGATTACGGATTTTTCGAGGAGAAAACCATCATATGTTCTAACAATTGTCAACTCATATATGTAGTCTTTACAATCTTGTAGTGTTAAATCTTTGAAAGCTGCCGTCCATTCAGGGATTACTATTTCTGTTATCTTTGAATATAGTCTTTCGCCTAGTTCATCCAAAGTCTTTTTTGTTACTTTTATAGGTTCTTTCGTTTTAGTATATGCTTCTTCAAAATAATATTGTTCCCATTCTTCTATAACTTTGGGTTGACATTTTCTTATTAATGCCATTACTTCACCAACTTTGGGTGGTCTAGTTAGCTGATAATTACTTGCAGTATAGTTAAGGACTCTTTCTTTCTTCCCAAATGGTTTAGCATATTTTTTTATATCTTTTTTTGTCATTTTATATAGATTCAATTCTTAAATCTGGTAATGTAGTTGGATTTTGTTGATTTGGAAGATTATTCCAGCCGTTGCGCATACTTTGCCTCCTGTTTAATATACTTTCAGCTCTACTTTGTAAAGAATTAAGATTTTCCTCAATTTCAGTTAAATTTCTTATTATATAGAAACCTCTATTACAACTGCCTATAAGATTACCTCTATTAATTGCGTTACGAATTACATCTCTCATTTCAACTTCAACGCCGCGATCAGAAATTCCAAAAAATACTGCTAATTCGGTTGCAGTTATTGAATTTTCGCGACCTATGTGACCATTATTATTCAGATACAATATCAATTCATGAATTTCTGGCATAATTATCCTCCAGATTAATAAATTTATTTAAATATTTAAAATCAAATTCTTTGTCAACATTTACTAATCCATTTTTTATTAAATGGGCATTGACAAAAGTTTTATTTTTTAAATAAACGTACCCTAGAATATTGTTATTTGAGTCAAATTTTATTTCATCATGCTTTAGAAAAATTCTCTGATTTTTAAATTTTTGTTTTAGAAATTCTATCGCTTGACCATTTTTGGTTGAATCTGTCTTTACTCCTATCAGGCGTATTTTCAAACCATTTTCTAAGGCAATAAGCTCCGGTGAAATTATTTCCTTTACTTTGTGGTATTCTTCTCTGTGTTGTGAATTTTTATCAATCTTTGATCCATATTGTAATTTTTTTGGGTCAACCTTTTTATTAAAAGTGTGATTATCTTTAAAAATATAGGGTAGTTTTTGAATCCTATCTTTGAAGTTTGTATCTTTTGATTTTTGTTCAATGAATTTGTATTCGGAGGGGAATATTTCGTTTTGATTTATGTCTAACTTATCTTTGATAAAAGGAATAAAATCTTTATTAATTTCATATCCCCAAGAATTTCTTTCTAAATTTTTAGCTGCTAAGGAAGTTGTTCCACTACCCAAAAATGGATCTAAAATTGTATCACCAACGAATGAAAACATTTTAATTAATCTTTTTGGTAATTCCTCAGGGAACATTGCAATATGTCCATCCTGCTTTGCTCCATTAAAATTCCAATGTCCTGAGAAATATTTCTTCCATTCTTCAGTTGTCAATTTTGATTGTTCCTTTAATATTGGATCAGGTTTAATCGGAGTACCAAGTTTTTTTAAAATTAAAATGAATTCGTAGTCGATTGATACAATACCATTTTTTGGGAATGGAAAACTTCCCATAATGCTGGCTCCACCAGTTGTATTCATTGTAGTTTGCTTTTGCCAAATAATTGCACCCATATAATCAAAGCCAATAGATTCACAGAATTTGATTATTTCTGTTCTTATGGGAATTACTTTATATCTTCCATAATAAACTGCGCGGGCAAATTGGTCACCGATATTGACACATAACCTACTTCCATTTTTTAGCACTCTATGACATTCACTCCATACAAGATTTAAGTTATTGATATAATCCTCATAACTATCATCAAAGCCTATTTGATTTTCAGCTTCATAATCTTTTAATTGCCAATAAGGAGGTGAAGTAATAATTAAATCAATTGTCCGATCTTTTAGCTCAGACATATTTCGGCAATCGCCTGTTATTATTGTATGGATTGTTTTAATGTTCAATTTATTAATAAATATATTAATTCATTGAAATTTACAAATTATTTTACTTCTTCCCACAAGCCCCTTTACAACCACCACCGCTGATAACCATCACACCAAATATAAATCCGAAATCGTACCAACCACCGTTATTATAGACTTCATAAATTGAGACAGTATCTTTAAATAATGATATGATAAAAGTTACCGGTGTAATTATGCCGTGCCATAAGCCAAGCCAAAAACCGGCTGCTTCACCATCTTTGGCGACCGTACCGACCAACTCGTTGGGGCCGGCTGTGCAGGAAATGATTGCCAATATAACGAATGAAAATAGTAATAACATTGTTTTCTTATTCATGTTCACTCCTTTTAATTAACTGAAATTATATTTTTATTCTTAGCAATTATCTCTCCGATAATCACTGCTTTTATATCTGATAATTTGTTGAACTCATTAATATATTCTTCCGCTTTTTCGGGTGCAAGCGATATTAAAAGTCCACCGGAGGTTTGCGCATCGGCGCATAGCAATTTATCTATTTCGCTGATATTCTTCGAAAAGGCTACCTTATCTTTGATAAAATTGAAATTCCGTTTGGTGCCGCCGGGTAAAATACCTTTTTCGGCGGTTGCTTTTACGGTTGGTAAAAATGGCAAATCAGCATAATTAATATTTGCCGATACGTTGCTGGCCTGACACATTTCCGCTAAATGTCCGAGCAGTCCGAAACCGGTTACATCGGTAGCGGCGTTCACGCCGACACTTTGCGTCACTTCAGCCGCTAATTTATTTAGTGTTGCCATTGATTTGGCAGATGCTTGTACGGCTTTGGAATCAGCCGCCCCGCGCTTTACCGCCGTGGCGATGATGCCGGTGCCGATCGGTTTAGTAAGGATTAACTTATCGCCAACTTTGGCGGTACTATTGGTAATTAATTTAGCTTCATCAATTTCGCCGGTTACAACCAAGCCGTATTTCGGTTCGGGATCGTCAACACTATGTCCGCCAACGATCGAAATCCCCGCCTCTTCCGCTTTATCTATTCCGCCCTGCAGTATTTTGGACAGGTCGGATTTGGGCAGTGTATTGATCGGAAAGCCGATGATATTTAGGGCAAATAATGGTTTGGCGCCCATAGCATAAATATCGGATAATGAATTAGCGGCAGCAATTTGACCGAAAATGTAGGGATCGTCATCAATCGGTGTGAAAAAATCAACGGTTTGCACTAATAATCGTCCATCGCCGAGGCGCACTACGGCGGCGTCATCTTTGTCATCGTAACCGACAAGGATGCGTTCATCACGCTTTGACTTAAGGTTACTCAATACTTGAGCAAGGTCCTCCGGACCGATTTTGCAAGCTCAGCCCGAACCGTGTGTAAGCGTAGTTAAACGTATTTTTTCTTTTTTGTCCATTATATTCTAAAAATTAAAGACAGAATTTGACGGTTTTTATATGGAATTTGCAAACTATACGTTTTGAACGAGCTGCTTTATATCCTCTATTCCGGTAATCTTTTTATCAACCAAATATTCCAAATGAATTGATTTAAAGATTGAACTGATTTGAATATTTTCAACGTAATCCTTTAAAGTAGCCGGAATATAATTTGTCTTATGAATGATTAAATCAAAAGGATAATCAATCTCGGTTGGTTTAAGCGAAGCAAAAGAAATTTGGTTATCAATCATTTCCTGTCTTCTTGACCGGATCATTTTAATGTCAATCGTTTTCTCAAAATCCCATGGTGCAATCACATCGGCAACAGAATTGATGTGGTTAATGCCGCTCATAAAAATATTAAGGAAATGTTCACCGAATTTTCCCTGTGCCAGTTTATGATATAGCATTTCCTTGATTTCCTTATTCATTTTCTCAAGATATAATTTCCACATTGAAAAATGCGAACGGAATAGAAAATAACCAAAAGAGGTTTTAAAGGAGTTTCGGGCATTAAAGAATGATTTCACTTCATAGGATTTTTTCTTCAACTCATTCCTGAAATCGTTGGGAAATAAATGCACTGAAAACGGAATTGTAGGAATATCTTTTTTGAGAAAATCCTTCGGAATATCTAATTCCTGAATATTAATCGTATAAATTCGTTCTAATCCGCTGATCTTTAATTCAATGAAAGCGCCCAAATTACTGATCTTGATCAGATTATTCAGGGCTTTATCAAAAGCGGGCAGGGTTGTGATAGATGGAATTGCCGCATGTTTTGATATTTCAGGGAATAGGGCAATTTGTCTTGGGTCTGATTGCTCTGGCATAACATCCTCCTGCCGGATATTACATAAATTGTTGAAATTTCAAAAGCTTAAAACAAATTTTACAATTTGGAACAAAATATCAATTAATTGCATTATTATATAAAAATATTAGATAAATGTTAGCTCTGTCATTGCTTTACGTAATTATTGCTGAGTAATTTTTATATCATATTTTAGAAAGATTTTTAAGATATAAAATAACAATACTATTCACACACAAATTTTATCCGACTTGTCGGAGGCAACCAATTCATCAATCATAAGAGAAATAAGTGGCTAAAACAAAAATAAAACATGTTGATCATGTAGTTATCAGGTTTGCGGGTGATTCGGGCGACGGAATGCAATTAACCGGCACGCGCTTCACGGAATCAACAGCAATTTATGGCAACGATCTGAGTACTTTGCCGGATTATCCGGCTGAGATACGCGCCCCGGCCGGTTCGCTTGCCGGTGTCAGCGTGTTTCAATTACATTTCAGTTCTAAAGATATTCATACACCCGGAGATCAACCCGATGTATTAGTCGCGATGAATCCGGCAGCATTGAAGGGACATTTGGATGATCTTGCGCCGCATGGCATAATAATTGCCAACTCTGATGCCTTTAATACGAAAAATTTAAAATTAGCAGGATATAAAAATAATCCGCTTGACGATGGTAGCTTGGAACAGAAATATGAGTTACATACCATTAATATGACAGAACTTGTAACCGAAGCCTGTAAAAGTATTGATATTTCTGCCAAAGATGTTCAACGCACCAAAAATATGTTTGCCTTGGGCCTCTTGTTTTGGATGTACAACCGTAATACTGATACGACTATTCAGTGGTTGCAGAGAAAATTCAAAAATAAGCCGGCGATTATTGAAGCAAATACTCGCGCTTTAAATGCCGGTTACAATTATGGCAACACAACCGAAATGTTCACAGCGCGTTACACCGTTGAAAAAGCCGTATTGCCACCCGGTAAATACCGCAATATCAATGGAAATTATGCAATCAGTTTGGGAATGTTAGCGGCGGCTAAAAAATTAGGGCTTCCTTTATTCTTTGGTGGTTACCCGATCACTCCGGCAAGTGAGATACTGCATAATTTGGCAAGTTTTAGAAATTTTGGCGTTAAAACATTTCAAGCTGAAGATGAGATAGCCGGAGTGGCATCGGCTATCGGCGCTGCATTCTCCGGTAACTTAGCCTGTACGGCAACCTCCGGGCCGGGCATGGCGCTCAAGACAGAGGCATTGGGTTTGGCAATAATGGCTGAATTACCACTTGTTGTTATTAATGTACAACGCGGCGGACCAAGTACCGGATTGCCAACTAAAACTGAACAATCCGATCTTTTTCAGGCGGTAATGGGGCGTAATGCCGATTCGCCGCTGCCGGTTTTAGCGCCGGCCACACCAGGCGATTGTTTTTATGCCGCTTATGAAGCAAGTCAGATTGCCATCAAATACATGACTCCGGTAATTATTTTGTCCGATGGTTATTTGGCTAATGGTTCGGAACCGTGGAGTATTCCGAAGATGGCGGATTTGCCGGAAATAAAAGTTGAGTTTACCAAAGAATTTAATGGTGAGGATGTGTTCCTACCGTACAAGCGGGACAAGCAAACCCTTTCGAGACCTTGGGCAATTCCCGGAATACCGAAGTTGGAACATCGCGTTGGCGGATTAGAGAAAGAAGATGAAACCGGTAATGTTAATTATGAAGCTGATAATCACCACTTGATGACTTCACTGCGGCATCAAAAAGTTGCCAATGTAGCTGATGATTATCCACCGACCAAGATATATGGTGCTGATAAAGGTGATATTTTGATTCTGACCTGGGGCAGTACTTTTGGTCCCGGTCGTGTAGCGGCGGAACGACTTCACAAAAACAAAATCAAAGCAAGTCATGTGCATTTACGGTATATTAATCCATTGCCGATTGACTTAGGTGGTATCCTGAAAAAATTTGAAAATGTTTTGATCCCGGAAGTCAATATGGGGCAATTGTACGCGATCATACGCGCCAAATATGTTATTGATGCCCACGGTTTGAATGTTGTGAGAGGACGTCCGATCAGGGCAAGTATGATCGTTAATAGTGTAAATAAAATATTGGGTATTTAAATGGCTGAACAGAATAATAATGAACTCAGTAGAATGGATTTTGTAACCGATCAAACGGTTAAATGGTGTCCCGGTTGCGGGGATTATGCCATCCTCAAACAAACCCAACGGGTATTGCCGGAACTTGGCGTGCCAAGAGAAAATTTCCTGTTTGTGAGCGGTATCGGGTGTTCAAGCAGATTTCCATATTATATTAATACGTATGGTTTTCACACCATTCATGGCCGGGCGGCCGCCATTGCTTCCGGTGCCAAATTAGCCAATCCGGAATTATCAGTTTGGATTGTTACCGGAGACGGTGACGGACTTTCGATTGGCGGTAATCACACTATCCATTTAATGAGGCGCAATCTTGATATTAACATCTTACTTTTTAATAACCGGATTTATGGTTTGACCAAGGGTCAATATTCACCGACCTCGGAACTGGGTAAGGTAACCAAATCAACTCCGATGGGCTCTTTAGACCGCCCGTTTAATCCATCGTCTTTGGCTTTGGGATCGCAAGCTACTTTCGTAGCGCGCACGATTGACCGCTATTCCAAGCACATGCAATCTGTAATTAAGAACGCCTATGAACATAAAGGCACATCATTTGTCGAGATATATCAGAATTGTAATATATTCAATGATGGAGCTTATGAAGATTTGACAGAGAAAGAAGTCGCTGCCAATAATGTATTAGAGTTAGAACATGGCAAGCCAATGCTATTCGGCAAGAATAAACACCTCGGACTACACTTAGATTGGAATACCCCCAAGATTGTTGACCTTGATAAAGATAAAAATGTCAGTATTGACGATATTTTGGTGCATGACCAAACAGATTTTGTAATAGCTTCCATCCTGAGCTCCTTTACCTACGATGCTAATTTCCCAACCCCGATCGGTATAATCTATGCCGTGGATGAGCCGGTGTATGAAAACCTGCTTGATGAACAAATTGAAGATGCCATTACAAAAAAAGGTGCAGGAAAGATCGAAGATGTTTTGGCAGGTCCTAATATTTGGGAAGTAAAATAACAATTTTATTCGGAGTAAATAATGAGCTTCAAATTAGATATTGACCGCTTTCGCGATGTTACCGTTGAACTGATTCGCAAGGCTGCCACGGAGTTGCCCGAGGATGTCGTAACAGCAATGGAAAACGCTCACGACAGCGAAGAAAACGGCAGCGCGGCTAAATCAGTTTTGGATTATATGTTAAAAAATGCCCAAGCTGCTCAAGAAAACAGCACTCCTATTTGTCAGGATACCGGCACAAATATACATTTCGTAACAATTCCCGAAGGAGTTTCGTTGCGAAAAATAGAAGCAGCTATTGCCGACGCCACACGCATCGCAACGGAAAAAGCCTATCTCAGACCGAATGCCGTGGATTCCGTTACCGGAAAAAATTCCGGCGACAATACGGGGATTATGGCGCCGTATTATCATTATGAAGAGTGGGATAAACCGGAGATCAAAATTGATCTGATGTTGAAAGGCGGAGGTTGCGAAAATGTTTCGGGGCAGTACAAATTGCCGGATGGCAAGTTAAAAGCCGGTCGTGATTTGGACGGTGTGTATAAATGTATAATAGATGCAATTAATAATGCACAAGGATTGGGTTGCGCACCGGGCATAGCCGGAATTGGTATCGGTGGAGACCGGGCATCAGGAATGATAGTAGCCAAGCGACAGCTGTTCCGCAATTTGGCTGATACAAATCCTGATGCCGAGTTGGCAAAATTGGAAGAGCGCCTGTATGTTGACCTCAACAAATTGGGAATTGGACCCATGGGCTTCGGCGGAATGACCACTGTGCTTGGTGTTAAAGTGGGTGCTGCCCATCGTTTACCGGCATCATTTTTTGTATCTTTGTCGTACGCCTGTTGGGCAGACCGCCGCTGTACAATGTATTTTTCAGAAAGTGGGGTAAGCTATGATTAAATTAAATTTACCGATCAGCGAAGAGGAAACAAGAAAATTGAAAATGGGAGACGAAGTCTCTATCAACGGAATTATGGTAACCGGTCGGGACGCCGCTCACGAATGGATGATCAAAGAAAAACCGGATGAAATTCGTGAACTCCTGAAAGATACAATTATTTATCATTGCGGACCGGTTGTGAAGAAGGAAAATGGCGAGTGGAAATTTGTAGCTGCCGGACCGACAACTTCGATCAGGGAAGAACCGTACGAAGGTGATGTGATCAAGGAATATGGTATTAGAGGTGTAATGGGCAAAGGCGGTATGGGTGAAAAAACACTGCAGGCGCTTGGCGAAAACGGTTCGGTATATTTACATGCCGTTGGCGGCGCAGCAACTTTATTGGGGCAAGCCGTTAAAAGAGTTGTGGATGTAATTAAGCTTGAAGAATTCGGAGTTCCGGAAGCATTATGGGTAATTGAAGTGGAAGATTTTCAAGCCGTGGTTACGATGGATTCGCACGGGAATTCGCTGCATAAAACCGTTAAGCAGGCATCCGATAAAATTGCTAATGAATTGATTGGTATTTAGAGGATTTATTTAATAATAAATCGGAACTAAATTTACGGGATGTTATTTCACTACATAGTGTTAACATCCCGTTTAATTTATGAACAAGCTTATCAAAACAATTAAAAAGCAGGATCCCCGGGAATGGAAGAATATCTTCCGTTTTTCGCTGAAGATTGTAGGTGTAGGATTTGTTATCGGTTTACTTGTTATTTTTATTTTATCAAGAGGCTTGCCATCCATTGAGCAGTTAGAGAATTTTGATCCCGACCTTGTTACGCGAATCTATTCCCGCGACGGTGTTCTAATTGATGAGTTTTTCCAAACTAAACGTGTTTTCGTTGAATTAGATAGCATCCCCGTACACATGCGCAATGCCACAGTTGCATCGGAGGATAAACGTTTTTATAAACATTGGGGCATTGATTATAAACGGTTCATCAAATCACTTATTGTTAATATTGCTTCACTGAGTTATAAGCAGGGTTTCAGTTCATTGCCACAGCAGGTAGCCCGTAATCTGTATGATTCCATCGGTTTTGATGAATCCATAATACGCAAATTGAAAGAGATGATCACCGCTATTCAAATGGAGCGGACCTATACCAAAGATGAGATCCTTGAGATGTACTTGAATACGGTTTATTTCGGGCATGGCACTTATGGTGTTGAGGCGGCGGCTAAAAAATATTTTAACAAACATGCCAAAGATCTGACGCTTGGTGAAAGTGCTATGTTAGTTGGTATTCTGCCCTCTCCGGCGACCTATTCGCCGCTCAACCATTGGGAGCGAGCCACAGCTCGCAGGGATTTGGTTCTGAGTTTAATGAAACGCCAAAATTATATAATAGCGGTTGAACAAGATTTTGCAAAAGTAATGACGGAGCCGAATACGGGGAGTATGGTTGAATCGGAACCGGGACCTTATTTTGTGGAGTATATTCGTCGTTTTTTAGAGGAAGAGGATAAAGAACTTGGGATAAACATTTATCGCGACGGCTTAAAAATATATACGACATTAGATTACCGGCTGCAAAAGATCGCCGAGGAAGTATCGGCGCAGCAGATCAAAGTGAATCAACAACGCTTTAACAACCAATTATTCGATGATATGGAATTATTTGAAAGCCTTGTTGATTTTGAGCAATATGATGTTGACACTGTTAAGATGATGCTGCGCGGGGAATTGCCGCTTTATGACGAATTGAAAAATAAATTGTTGGTGCAGACTGCACTTGTAGCACTTGATCCGAAAACCGGTGCTATCTTGGCAATGGTCGGCGGTAGAACCGATTACCACGATCAATACAACCGTGCTGTTCAGGCACTACGCCAACCCGGTTCAGTCTTCAAACCGTTAATCTATACGACCGCTATTGACAATGGCTATCCTGTTACGGAACAATTATTAAATCAACAAGTGGTTTTGAACCGTCAGGATGGTAAGGGTGAGTGGATCAAGTGGATGCCGCGTAACGATGATCTATCAACCGGTGGACTTACTACTCTGCGGGAAGGATTAACAAGATCGTTAAATTTGATTTCGGTCAGAATGGTTCAGCAAAAATTAGCCCCGGCGCACCGGATTCGAGATACAGCTAAGAGGATGAAGATCAGCACACCGATTGCCGCCGTTGATGCCATTGCGCTCGGTGTTTCTGAAGTTTATCCGATTGAAATGGTGGCAGCCTATGCTGCCTTTGCCAATCGTGGTGTGTACTCAAAACCTTACGCCATAACGCGTATTGAAGATCGTTTTGGTAATATAATTGCTGAGTATTACCCCGAGCAGGAAGAGGTGTTGAATGAGAAGACGGCCTATGTTGTAACGGATTTAATGGAATCAGTCATCAAAAAGGGTACCGGTGCGCGTTCACGTTGGATGTATAATTTTACCCGACCTGCCGCCGGTAAAACCGGAACATCACAAGAATATCGTGATGCTTGGTTTGTCGGGTTTACACCGCAAATTGTAACAGGTACGTGGTTTGGTGTTGATGGTCCGCCGATTGTGAGTCTCGGCGAAAAACAATTTGGTAATTTGGCGGCTATGCCGGTTTGGGCAAAATTTATGAAAGCTGCGCATGATTCACTTGACCTACCCGTAGAAGATTTTGTACGCCCCGAAGGAATATTAGAAATTGAGATATGTTCCGAATCAAAAAAACTACCCCGTGCCGGCTGTCCGGTTGAAACGGAGATATTTATCGAAGGCACTGAACCGGTAGAACGCTGTGAAGTCCACCGCCTTTATTAGGAAAGCTTAACTCAATATTAATTGGTGTTGTTTCTGCTCCGCTGTGACAGAATAGGTATCTTTTAAAATACCTTTAGCGGAATTCAATTTAGTTTTATTGGAATTAAATAATTTATAGATCACATCACCTTTTTGTATTTCATCACCAATTTTTTTGCGAAACTCAATGCCTGCCGTCGGGTCAACCGCATCGGTGGTCTTTTTTCTACCGCAGCCTAATTCGACGGTTGCTAAACCGATCTTGTAAGTATCCATTGTTCCAAGATAACCGTTGTCTGCCGATCTGATTTCATCAAAATATTGTGGTAGATGTAATTCACTATAATTCTCAATGTCACTCTTCTTGCCACCCTGATATTCAACCATCTCTAAAAATTTTTGATAGGCTGATCCATTTTCGATTAATTTTTTTTGCAGATCAATTGCTTCCGGTTTATTGTTAACAAGTCCGGCTTGAATTAATAATTTAGTTCCAAGCTCAAAAGTAACTTCCATCGTATCCGCAGGACCATTGCCCAATAAACCGTCAATAGATTCTTTCACTTCGCACCACAGCCCGGCATAATTGCCAAGCGGTTGATCCATACTGGTGTAAACAGCATCGGTATTTACATTAAATGCGGTGCCTATCTTTTGCAGCATTGTCCCAAGTGCTCGTGCTTGGTCAATATTTTTCATGAAAGCACCGTTACCGGATTTTACGTCCAGTACTAATCCTTGAATGCCTTCGGCAATTTTCTTGCTCATTATTGATCCGCAGATCAACGGTATTGATTCAACCGTTCCGGTCACGTCACGCAGGGCATACATTTTTTTGTCAGCCGGACAGATCGTATCGGTTTGGCCGATCATCGAGATGCCGATTGCATCCACTTGTCTGCGAAATTCATTCAGGCTCAAATTGACTTCAAAACCGGGGATCGTCTCCAATTTATCCAATGTTCCGCCGGTATGACCCAAGCTCCGGCCGCTCAGCATCGGAACGGCAATTCCGGCGGCAGCTAAGAGCGGACCGAGAATAATAGATACTTTATCACCCACACCGCCGGTGCTGTGCTTATCGGCAACATAACTTGCATAATTTGAGAAATTTAACTGATCGCCGGAATTCAACATAATTTCAACGAGGGCGAACAGTTCTTCATCGCTCATTCCATTAAAAAATATTGCCATTAAAAGTGCCGACATTTGATAATCCGGAATCTCGCCTTTAACGTAACCGTTAATGAATTGGTGAAGTTGATCTTTGGATATTTCTTTGCCGTCGCGCTTATTTTTGATTATTTCCGATGGTATCATATTACTTGCCCCGATTTATGAATTTGGGCCATTTTATTCTGAGCGGCGTGCGTTCGCGCACTGTTCTGACCGTCAAATAAAAAGCTATTAAAAATAACACTACATTGGGTGCCCACATTCCAACAGCAGGTGACACATAATTTCGATCGGCAATTTCCTCGCCGCCGATCAACATAATATAATAAATCAAAAAGAATCCGAAACTAAGACTTATCCCAACAATAAATCCGCCTTTGCGCGCTAAAACCCCCAAGGGTGCGCCAAGCAGTACAAATAGAATACAGGCTACCGGCAAAGAGAATTTTTTGTGGATCTCCACACCATATTTATTGACACTCTTCTGATAACTGTTCAAAAGATTAAATTCGTTGGTGGCTTGACGCTCTAATGTTTTAAGTTGCCTTAATTTGGAATTCTTATCGGCTTCGGCGAGCAAGGTGTCCGCCGCGACATTTTCCTGATATTCTATAACATAAGCCAAGGTTTTCTTTAAAGTTTTGGGTACAACCGAATCACCAAGCGCTTGATAATAATTTCTACCCATCCTTTTCCAAACGGTCTTTATCCTGTCCTGATAGCTGTTTTTACGCTTCAGCATCATGGGTATGGTCATTTCGCGGTCAGTCCGATTGGAGGTATCGCGGCGCATCAATAACAGATCATCAACCGGTATATTAATTTTGTGTTTGGAGAATTGAATCCGCCGATATTCTCCGAAATCAGTCAGATCAAGTTCATGCACTTCACCGTCAAACAAAGTCAGTGTCAATGCGTTGCCAATCGTTTCAAGCGTTCCGGTTTTAGAGTAGATACTTGTTTGGATCTGTTGACTATTTTTGCTGAAGATGCGTACGTCTTCCATGACTTCGCCGGTTTTACCGCCGATGATCATACCGTAGTCCGGCAAGTCGCCGATGAAATGTCCGGGGTCAATCGTTAACATGGGTCGTTTGCGGTAAATATCACCGGAGAGGATCCGCGCACGGAAATTCATTTCCGGCAAAATATAATTATTAAAATACAGCAGCATTAAGCAAATAATGGTGCCGAATAACAGTCCGGGTCGAATGATCTTAAGAAAACTGATCCCCGAAGCACGCATGGCAGTAATCTCGTTATCTTCCGATAATCTACCAAAGGTCATTAAGGTCGCGATCAGCACCGCCATCGGCACGGCGAGGGCAACGATCCACGCCATGTTCAGAAACAGATATTCGAATATTACTAATGTATCAAGTCCTTTCCCGAGGAAACGATCAATAGCCCGCAATAAAAATTGAATGAACAATACGAAAACGATCACCAGTAGTGAGAAAAGGAATGGTGACAATAATTCGATGATTATATATCGTCGCAATAAGCGCATATCCAAAGTTACTATTCCATAATTGATAGGAAAAAGCAATTAGTAGAGTAAAAGGAGGTGCTCAGGGATTAATCAAGTTCAGCTTGATTAGGAGTAAAATCACCTCTAATTTTCGCCGCTCAATTTGAGCCGAATGGTGGGTGTAGCTCAGCTGGTTAGAGCACCTGGTTGTGGCCCAGGAGGTCGTGGGTTCAAGTCCCATCACTCACCCGCCTACGCTAACTGACTACGCGAAAGCTACGTCAGTTAAAAAGCTACGGCGGGCAAGCCCGCCATCTACTGCTTATGCGGTATTCGATGGGCAAGCCTATCAATTTTCGGGGTGTAGCCCCGATAAATCGGGGTAAACTACAGTCCGGTTAGCACATCCCGATTGATCGGGAGGGTTGGAGGTAGTTATTTAGAAATATTTTGAAGTTGTGTTATTTTACAAATACTGAGAAACGGGGTGTAGCGCAGTCCGGTTAGCGCACCTGCTTTGGGAGCAGGGGGTCGGAGGTTCAAATCCTCTCACCCCGACATTAGAATCCTCTTCGATGAATGTATTTAAGCGAGGAGGATTTTGTCATTTTACATTATATTAAAATCATAATCTGTTAATCAAACCAAGTCAATTAGAACTCAATTCTAATCATATTATGGACAAAAAAGTATGGACATTATTATATGTAGAGGTACTTTTCGGAAATTTTAAATAATGATTCATATATTATTGGGAGGTACTTCTCTTTCACCGACAAATTAAATTTTAGGTGATGTTGTTTTTAATTTGATAGTAAATGTATTTTAATACTCATCATATGAGTATTAAATGAATCCGATTGCTATCTTTATTTCTTTTATAGTTACAATTTTTGGTATTGCTTATCCTATTCTATTTCAGGTCGCTTCAAGATTAGATGAAAAATATTCGTCTATTGTAATCAACGAGCTGTTTAACAAAGAAAAGGTACAAAGGTTTTTCAAATTCACATTATTCTTATCTATTGTTTTCACAGGAATATATATTTTAAAACTTCCCCCATTATTTGATTTTGGGGTATTTCATACGTTAATTGAAAACTCATCTAAAATATTTTTAGGTATTTCAACATTTTTACTAATTATTGCTTTCTTTCTATTCGTCGAAAAGATTTTGACATATAACAGTCCAAGTAGGTTTTTAAAATATTTAATCAATAGAAATGAAAAAGTTAAGGATAATAAATCATCTTATATTGAAGCAATAACTGACTTATTACTTAATTCTATAAGATTGCAAAACAGAACAATGGCGATTACCATTTCAGACTATTTATACTCTGTATATAAGAAAGAAAGAATTCCAAATGAAAGTCAAACAATAGAATACCCCGTTAGTTTATATGATTTGATATATAAAGCAACCGAAGAGCTGGCTATTATGAATAGTCCCAAATTGTCTTTCTTAGAATATCGTACAGTTGGGGGTCTTTGGTTATTTGGTGAAACTGGAGAAAACATCATATCAGAAAAAACATATTCTTGGATTTGGAGGAATTTACTCTTAGCCATTAAATATGATAGAGACGATATGGTAATGTACTATTGGGAAAATGCCCATAACAATTTTTCAATGAATCTGAATAAAATCGAGCCAAAACATTCTGAGGAAGATTATCAGATTATTGTTAATAGTAAAGAAATTGAAATGAGGGATTTTGAAAGGAAACGATTTTTAGAATTTCATTTCGCATTAGGCGGTTTACTTCTTTATAAGAAAAAATATAATATAATTAATAGAATTTTTAGATACACAACAAGTATACCACCAAAATATGAACTATTACCAGATACAATGGGTGAAGTATTTCAAAAATATATTGAATTTAGAGACCCTCACGAACAGAATCATATTTGGATTGCAAATAAATATCAATTCCCAGATATTGAAGGACTAAATGCTGATTATATAATTAAGAATTGGATTACAAAATATGTTAGTTTATTGTTTCTTAGACAATATTCCATTCATCCACACTTAATAATTCAAAAACCATTGAAACTACCATCTATCCCGAATACGCAATCAGAGAAAAAAATATGGCTTAACAATATTGATTATTTTAAAAAACAAGTAAATGAAATTATGACTCAAACCGAGTTGTTGTCTGCTTGTAGACTTGATTTTATTACAAACGATTGGTTGAAAAGAGAGAAGAAACCAAGTCCTGTCGATTTAATTGATAAATACAAAAAACAGATAGAAGAGGGATTTCAAAAAACCGAAATAGAACAACCACTATCAAAGCAGAAAGTTGAAAATTTTGAAAAGACATCAAAAAGAATCGTGAATGAAGGATTTAAGATATTTGAAAAAATAAATATAAATGAAGAAATCCCATCAGATTATAATAAGTGGTTTGTTAATGGAATCAGAACAGTAGTAGATAAAAGTGCTTTTTCTGATGACCAAGAGGCAGACTATTCATCATTTGAAAGTTTTTTTGCTGAATCCATTTCAGATAAGTTACAGAAAGGTGTGTCTGAGACTTTTTATTATGCCAAATCATTTGAGTATTTACTAAAACCAGAAGAAATTTTTAAATCTATTGATAGGTTACAGATTAATAAAGATTATGTGATTATTAGTTTTCGTCAAAACTTTGATTGGTTAAAAAGATTCGCAGAAGAAGGTACTTTAACAAATAATTCATATAAGGGTATAGAAATTATTAGTTTTGATAATTGTGATTATAAACTTGTGGGGAACTCATTCTTTATTTTAAAAAAATCAGATTTACCCAACATTATTCCAAATCCAGTTAAGAAAGAAACAATAAAAAAACTATCTTTAAAATCATACGATTCGGATACGCAACTTTTTGGGTCAGTTATAAATTTAAATGAATCAAAAAAATTATTAGAAGAATTACAGCCATTCCATATGGAAAAAGATTTAAGAAAGTATGTTTTGGTAACATTAGCAATTAATACTGAGATAAGATGGAAGGATAATATAAATAGTATTATGATTAAAACTTATTCTAAATATAGAGAACAAGGTTTACCTAACAAATTAAACGACATTAAAAAGATTCGTTGATAATGAGCCTATTTCAAAACTCTGTATTAAATAAATACCTTAATGGACTTAATGAAACAGTAATAAACAATTCTTGGAAAAGGTTTACTTCTTACTTTCATAATTCTGATATTCAAAAGAATATTAGAAACTCTAAAGAAGAAGAGTATGGTGGAGATTTTCTTACTGAATTATTTGTTAATGTTTTAGGCTACACGAAGAATCCCAATCCCAATTTTAATTTAAAAGCAGAGCAAAAGAATTTTACCGATTCTAAGAAAGCTGATGGTGCGTTCATTATAGATGAACAAGTTGTCGGTGTTATTGAACTTAAAGGAACAGATACCACTGATTTAAGTAAAGTTGAATCCCAAGCGTTTGGGTATAAGAACCATCAACCAGAAGCGGTGTATGTGGTAACATCAAATTTTGAGAAATTAAGATTCTATATTGACAATGCTGTTGATTTTGAAGAGTTCAATCTGTTTCAACTAAATGAAGATAGGTTCAAAATCTTGTGGTTATGCCTTGCTAAGGAGAATATCTATAAAGGAATACCAAAGAAAATCAAGGATGAATCTCTTGATGAAGAAGAATTAATCACAAAGAAATTATATAAGGACTACTCCACCTTTAAACACGAAGTATTTACTAATATTGTTAAACTAAATCCACAATACGATAAACTTTTACTATTTAAGAAAACTCAAAAACTTCTTGATAGATTCCTATTCATATTCTTTGCAGAGGATAGACTATTACTTCCACCTAACTCAATAAGAGAAATCATAAAACAATGGAGGGAATTAACAGAGCAATATGATGAGTATAAACCTCTTTATGAAAGGTTTAAGAAATATTTTAATTATATGAATACAGGGTTTAAGGGGAGGAAATATCAAATATTTGCTTATAATGGTGGACTTTTTAAATCGGATGATATTTTAGATAATTTAAAAATCGTTGATGAAACATTATACAAACATTCATTGAAATTAAGTCATTATGATTTTGAAAGTGAAGTAAGCGTAAATATTCTTGGTCATATCTTTGAACATTCCCTAAATGAGATTGAGGAAATATCTACTCAATTAGAAGGCAAAGAAATTGATAAAAGTAGGACTAAAAGAAAAAAGGATGGCGTTTACTATACTCCAAAGTATATTACAAAATATATTGTAGATAATACAGTTGGCAAGTTGTGTGACGATAAAAAAGTTGAACTTGGTATTTTAGAGGAAGAATATGAAAAGGAACGAAAGGGAAGAAGGAGAACTACTTTAATAAATCTTATTAATAAGTTGGAGCAATATAGAAAATGGTTACTTGAAATAACAATTTGCGACCCTGCTTGCGGTAGCGGTGCGTTTCTTATTCAAGCGTTGGATTTTCTAATTGGCGAACACAATTATGTTGACGAGCTTCATTCTAAGTTACTTGGTAATAGTATAGTTTATCCTAACGTCACTAAATCAATCCTTGAAAACAATCTTTATGGAGTAGATATAAATGAAGAAGCAGTTGAGATAGCAAAACTATCATTGTGGCTTAGGACGGCTCAAAAAGGGCGTAAATTGACTACTTTGAGCAATAATATCAAATGTGGTAACTCATTAATAGATGATAAAGAAATTGATGGAGAAAAGGCATTTAATTGGAAGTTAGAATATGGCGAAATATTTAATAACGGAGGTTTTGATGTTGTAATTGGAAATCCTCCATATGTGCGTCAAGAGTTGATTAGTAAATATTCTGAATATTATAAAAATAGGTATAAGTCATATTCTGGTAAGGCTGATTTATATACTTATTTTATTGAAAGAGGTATCGAAATAAATAAATCCGATGGAATTTTATCATATATCAGTTCAGGGAAATATTTTGAAGCTAACTATGGTAAACCATTAGTTGAATACCTGACAAAAAATATACAAATCATATCCATAATTAACTTTAGAGATTTAAATGTCTTTGAAGGTATAACATCATATCCATTGATACAAATTTTTAAAAAATCTCAGAAATCAAATTATGATTTTAAGTATATTGATTTATCAACAATACAAATCGACCAAATACAAGATTTTGTAAACACTGACAAATTTGAAAATATCAACATTATTGATTTTGTTAATAATGGTTATCAGTTTATAGATAATAAAGTTGGAAGATTAATAAAAAAATTAAATAAAGATTCAACGAGTCTAAGAAACCTCAATTTATCGCCACTTGTAGGTATAAAAACTGGATACAATGAAGGATTTATTACGGAAATAATAGAGGATGAAATTGTTAAACCGTACATTTTTGGGAAAAATATAAAGCGTTATAATTCAGCGCAATCAGAGTCAAATATTATTTTCCCATATATTTGGGATACTCAATATAAATTAATTGGATTTGAACAATTAAAATCGTGTAAAACACAGTTACTAAAATATGAAAAACAACTTTCAAATAGGGCTATTATTAAGGATGGAATTGTTAAAGAAACTAAATCTTGGTATGAGTATCAGCAAATTAACAAAACATTATTTTTTGATAAAGAATATATAGTATATCCAAACGTTTCGCTTGGAAATAATTTTACTTTGTCAAAAGGGAATGTAATAGATATGACTGGTTTTATAATTCCAACAAATAATAAAGGATTATTGGCTATACTAAATTCAAAAATGGTTAAATACTTGCTCGATATTTGGGCAATTTCACGAAGAGGAGGATATTTAGAATATAAAGTTCAGTATCTAAATAAGATTCCGATTAAGCATTTTAATAAAATAAATACACCAATAATTGAAAATTTAGTATCCAAGATGTTAAATCTTGTAGGAAAACAGCAATTATTGAAAGAATCTTTAATAGATAGATTAATCGACAATTTCCCGTCAGTATCAATAACTAATAAGATTAAACACTATTTTGAATATGATTTCTCAGAAATTATTAATGAATTGAAAAAACAAAAAATTACTTTCAAACTGGGAGAACAAGACGAGTGGTCAAGTTATTTTAAGGAAAAAAAAGAAAAGATAAGTCAACTGCAAGCTGAGATTATTAATACCGATAGACAAATTGACAAAATGGTTTATGACTTATATGAATTGACTGAAAGGGAAAGGCAGATTATTGAGGGGATTGATTAAACCAATAAGGAGTATTGATAAGCCAAAGTCTGATAAATATGACTTGCGACTTCTGTAATAGATAGACAAGAGTATGTTAGTAAGCAAAGAAACTGATTTTATATTTAGTAAACCAAAAAATAAATTTCTTCAAGAGATAGCTTTCTCGTATTTCTATGTTAATATTGATGTTTCTGATACATTTTATAAAACAGAGCAAATTATACCACACCCCAGGGTTACTATAGGATATTTTTTTAATCGCCCTTTTAATGTTTACAATATTACCCAAAATGAACTTAGAATAAAAAATAGCTTGGTGACGAAAGCAACCAAAGACCAAATTATAGTTACACCTACAACTAGTCGCATAAATATTTTAGGTGCTCACTTAAAACCGTTTGCTCTTGGTTTATTAACAAATATCCCGGTTTCTAAATTGCAATGGAGTATGACTCCTTTCGAGATTCTTGATATTAAGGCAAAAAGGTTTAATGAAAATATCAGGAAAATAAAAACTGTCCCAAAATTGTTTGAATTAGTTGAAAAAGCATTATTGGATGCAGTAAGAGTAGAAGATTTTAAAATAATTGCCCACGCCATTGAAATTATTGATAGAAGCAAGCCTCTGATTTCTGTAACTGATTTAGCAGAAAAATTGCACCTTACTGTACGTACACTACGTAATTATTTTCAAAAATTTATTGGCTGTTCGCCAAAAGACTATATTCAAATAGTAAGATTCAGAAGAGCTGCCTATGAAATTTTGAAATCGAAAAAGCCCCTTGTTGATATTGGATATGAGGCGGACTTCTACGATCAGGCACATTTTATTAATAGTTTCAGAAGTACTCTTGGTAAAGCACCAAAAGAAATTCAGAATGACATAGCTAATATGCGATTTTTTCGCTTCTCTTAAAAAAGTTACCTCCTTATTAATTTTCCGGTTTTTACAATTTTCTGACTAATTCTCAAGTGTATTTTTGCTACATCTAGATTGTTGAAATTTAATCGAAGAAACGCAGAAAAATCGAAATCATGGGTTATTAATAATAAATCATAGCAAAATGAAAAGACTATCCGAAAAATCTGAAAAAATACTTAAAGTAATCCACTTATTATCAATGAGTATTTGGACTACATCTTTAATCATAATGTTTACAATCGGGCTTATCTTACCTAATGCCGAAACCAACGAAGCCTTTTATATTGGTCATTACATAAATTACATCATTGATTTTCTTATTGTAACTCCTGTTGCAATTTTAACTTTTTTGACCGGTCTTGTTTATGGAATTTTTACAAAATGGAAAATCCCTAAAAACACCTGGTTAAAGTACAAAGTAGCAATTACTTTATTGCTTATAATCCTTGGAACATTTTGGTTGGGACCTCTTCTAAGAGAGCTAACCAATTCAGTTGAAGTCGATGGGTTAAGTTTATTAACCAATGAAAATTATCTTAAAAATATAAAAATTGTAACCTGGTTCAGCCTGGTTAACTCTTTATTGCTCATAGTAGCGTTCTTCTTATCAACACTTAAACCTGGCAATCAGGTAGATTAATCAATTTTTAAAACACATTTTAATCATTATAAAAATAATTAGGAGATAATATTTATGAATAAAACACATGACATAGTCGTTGCGGGCGGTGGACATAACGGACTTACCGCTGCTGCATATCTTGCTAAAGCTGGATTAAACGTTGCTGTTGTAGAAAAAAAATCCTATGTCGGTGGCGGTGCCGTAACATTAGAACCAAATCTTAAAGGTTTTAAACATGACATTGCATCCGGTGCACATATTTTCATACAAGCTAATCCGTTAATTAGACAGGATGAATTGAATCTTGTCTCCAAGTATGGCCTTAAGTATATATATTTCGAAGAAAATCCGTCAGTTTCCGTTGTTTTTCCAGATAACACTTATATTTCCTTATACAAAGATTTGGATAAAACTTGCCAATCCATTGCAAAATTCTCAGCTCACGATGCTGAAGCATATAAAAGATTTGCCGAATGGGCCCAACCTCTTCTTGGTATGTTAATGCAAGGCTTTTTTGCGCCACCGGCTCCATTTGGTGCTCTTTTCGCTCAACTCGATCAGCAAGGTCAGGGTCAGGATTTAATGCGTGCATTAAACATGAGTTCATTAGATATTATTGATGACTGGTTCGAAGATGACCGTGTAAAGGCAACTTTAGCCCGTTTTGTTTCTGAAGTTATTGTTTCACCTGATGATATTGGCACAGGAGCATTCTTCTTTATCATGGTACCATTACTTCACACCTATGGGATGGCAATACCTGAAGGTGGTTCAGGTGCATTATCAGAAGCTTTAAAGAGAAGTATTGAAGCTAATGGTGGTACAATTTATTTGGACAGTATGGTTAAAAAGTTCGAAAAATCAGGTGATAAAGTTGCAGGTGTGATTATTGAATCGGGTGAAAAAATAATGGCTAAAAAAGCGGTGGTTGCAAATATGCATGTAAAACAATTACCTGGTTTATTAGATAAAGGTGACCTAAACCAAGATTTCCTGAGAAGATTAAACGGTGTGAAAAGTAGCATTTTTTCATGCTTTAATCAAAGTATGTCACTAAACGAAGCCCCTAACTTTATTGCCGGCGATGAAGTAAACCGCTCCGGTTTAGTTGAATTAGCAGATTTTTTACCCGAAATGCGTCAAAGCTTTGATGGTTATAAGTACGGTAAAAAAGATGGCAGTATGCCTGTTTGTATTACCGGTAGTATTTTTGATCCAAAGAGAGCACCGGAAGGTAAACATTCTTTGTATTTGTTCCAGTATAATCCATTCAATATTGAAGGTGGTCCTCAGCAGTGGGATAGTGAAAAAGAAGCTGTTGCAAAAGAGGTCCTGGAAAGTCTTCGTTCAAGAACAACCAATATGTCTGATGATAATATCATTGGTAACACAATTTGGAGTCCTTATGATTTCAGCAAATTTAATGATGCCTGGATTAATGGTGATCCGTTACATATGCGTAATATGATGGCACAATTTTTCTCTCACAGACCATTTGCAGGTTCCGGCTATTACAAAATGCCAATGGAAGGACTGTATTTATGTGGTCCGTCAACTCATCCGGGAGGTGGTGTTACTGGCGGTGCGCGTGGAACTGCAATGGTACTGATGGAAGAGCTAGGATTAGATTTTGATCATGTAATTGAAAACTAGAAATGAAATTTTTTCTTTTAATTATAAATATTGTTTTGAATATTTGGTTGATAATTGCTTCTGGAATATCACAAATTCCCGAAATAGATAATAACCAAATAATAGCTATAGCTTTTAGTGGTCTCTTATTAGTATCTCAATCATTGCTTTTAAAACTAAATGGCAAAGGTCTTTACATTCTTGCGATAAGTGTATCAGGTTTATTAATAATTGCCAGTTCTGCAATGGTGATATCTTCAAAGTGGCAAATAATGATTAGCAGTGTACTAATATTGCTAATATTGTTCATAACATTTAAACTGAGAACAACCTCAAAAGATTTCATTATTCATGCCGCAGATGGTGCAGTATTAATGGAAACAAAAAAAATAGAATTCAAAAATTCTAGATTGGTTGTCCATGGTAAAATGATGGGGGCAATGCCAACTATTGCGCATTTTTACCCGGTTGAACTCTGGAAAGCATTATCGATGATATCATTTAATGTTATTTTGAGTTTTCCCAAATTGATATATTTAGGATGGAAGTCAGCTAAAAAAATAAATAATTGAGCTGGTACAAGAGTTTGCCGATAAATAGATAAAGTGCCACCTGCTTCGGAGCAGGGGGTTGTCCCGATCAAATCGGGATCACCCCGATATTGAAATCCTATTCGGTAAATCGGTTTGTCAAGTTAAAATTTTATCTATATCAATTAACCAATTTTTTAAAACGTTCAGTTCTTTCGGAGATATAAGCGTTAGGTCAATTAACTTTTTATAACAAGTCAGGAGATTGTCTGGAATGTATTCCATCCCTTCTTTTAATTTCAGATTAACCAGCTCTTTTAATATTATTGAATTGTTCTGATAACCAATTACTTCATCATTGAAGTCTTTTATTAAATTGTGTTTGTTTCGCTCCTGTCTGACGGTAGGACTGTGAAATAAAATTGACCATCCACAGGTCCAAGCGATACGTTGAGCAACAAATGAGCGCCAAATGTCGGTCATTCTAAAACTACAATACGAGGGCAGGTATAGAAGCGGGAAGGCTTCTTTGAACCACGTTGTATTTTGGCTATTAAACGGGCAATATGAATTATATCCCAAAATAATATTATTCGAATGATTAAATTTTAGAGGAAGATTTCCTATTAGGCGATAAATGGCATCAACATCAGGATTGTCATTGGCAAGTCCTTGTTGTATAGGGCATTCGACTAATTCCTCCTTAGTTATGTTTGGCAATTTATCTTGAATGCTTTCTAATGCGAATCCTCTGGGCCAAATATTATTTTCCGTAAAATATTTATATACATTTACCCATTCTCCATTCGATATAATATGACCTTTTACAATTTTTGACCGTTCATACCAAAATGCGGATAGCGGGTAATTATCATCATCGGTTTCAATTATCACATCAGCGCCTTTCGATATTGCAATTAGGTATCCGATATTTTTTCGAGCATAATGATTATAGGGCAAAGCTTTTGTCAAACTAAATTTTAAGCGATTTTGTTCTTCAATTGAATAAAATTCACAACGTTTAAGTTTAAAACTATTTGGACTTTTCTTGTCTCCTATAACGATAAATGGTATTTTGTTTTTCGCTGATCCTTCTGCGATAGTCTGTAACACGGGATTTTTCCCGTTAGCAATAGATGTAACTACTAAAAAGGTATTTTCCATGATTATTATATTAAGAAATTGATATTGAATTAAAAGTTATTCTTCGATAAAAATAGTATAGCAGAACCCAACACGAATTCAATATTGCATTTTGTGACACACTTGGTGATGGTGCTCGATAATGAATTGGTATCTCGGCATACCTTGTCTTTCGCAACAAATACCGTAATTCCGTCTGGTAAAAATGAGCTTTTGAACGAAAATCGTATTCAATGAATTTTTGTACAATATCTAAATGGAAACCCTGATAACCTGAAGTCGTGTCGTACATATTAGTCCCTAATAAAGTGTTGGACAATATGGTCCCAAGTTTAGAAATAATCGTCCTTTTAATAGATGAATCATCAATGGAGCCACCATTAATGAATCTGCTTCCGAAAGCACATACGTTTCCTTCATTTAATACTCTCAGGAACATCGGTATTGCTGATGGATCGTGCGATAAACCCGCATCCATTTCAATAATAAAGTCATGCTTATTATTACAAGCTTCTCTGTACCCTCGCAAATAAGCGTCCACCACATTTTTGTTCTCAGGTGCCCAAATTGTTTTAAATCTATTGTCTTCAGCCGATAATTTTTCGCATAGTTCTAAGGTATTATCTTTTGAAACTTTATCTACGATTAAATAGACTGTTCCATTTTTGAGGTTACTTAGTGTTGATATTAGGGCACCACTAAATGCGTGGAACTCCTCAGATTCATTTGCCATTGGTACTATAATTGCGTAGTCAGTTTCCATAAATATATCATTTTCTATTTTTTATAGAAGTAAAAATTACAAAAAAGACACGCTTATAATTCACTTTAGTTTTCGCCTATGACTAATAAATAGTTTGTTAGGCGATAAAACTTAAAACAAAAGTGATTGAATACGGTTGAGAATAGAGAGTCCCCAAATAGAATCCGGATCATCCCAACGTTGAAATCCTCTTTGATGATTAGTTTTGTTAAGGAAGATTTATTTTAAATATATCATTTTTTTTGTTTTATTAAATACTCCCGCCTCAATGGTATAAAAGTATATTCCTCCAACAACAAGTTCCTTATTATTATCTGTACCATCCCAGTCTATAAAGTGATTACCGGACAGTTGATAGTTATTGACTAAACTTTTAACCTCTTCGCCTAAAATATTGTAAACTACAATTTTAACATGAGCGTCTAACGGAATTGAGTAATCAATTCTTGTGTATGGATTGAAGGGATTTGGCGCATTCTGTTTTAGTCTAAAATTATCAACAATATTATTTTTGGTCTCAAGCTTTCCAGTTGTAACCATTATTGTAGTGGATCGAGCACTTTTTATGGAGCCACTTTTTGCTAATATCTGATAAAAGTATGTTTGAAATGGTAATAGATTAGTATCAATGTACTCGGTCGTATTGTCAACATCTATTGTAAGATATTGCCAAGCATTCGTAGTTGGTACTATATAACTTTTAAAAATTTGGTATGAATCCGCTCCTGATACCGCTCCCCACGTAAGTTTAATTGATGATAAATTGCGAATAAAATATCCCTTAAAACTACTTGGAGCTCCAAATGCAAATGATGGTGTTGAAATCACGATAGGTGGAGATCGCCCGCTATGATCATTACCACTAACAGATTTTATAGAGTATAAATATTCGGTGTATTCCTCAATATCTGTATCTTGATACTTATTTTCAGTGATGTTTTGAAAATCATAATATTCCCACTGTTGAGATAGTGTGTTATACCGACTTTTAATAATTGTATAAGATGTTACCCTGTCAACTGAATCCCAATTCAAATCTATAGATTTTTGATAGGGATTATAATTACCTTTGAAATTGGAGGGATATGAAAGAAGTGAAAGTGATTCTCCCACAGTGATAAATGTAGGATACGATCGTGGACTCCAATGCTGTAGTTCTCCAATATATATGTAATTATCATCTGATGCTAAATATTCATAATAATAAGTTTCACCTTTAACAGTAGTATTATCTATATATTCGGTGTCAGTAATTAGTACACCACTTAAAGCATTACCGTTTTTATATAAAGAATGCCGGTTTGGGATTGCTTCATAACCAAATTTATTAATATAAGCAGATCTGAACGAGTCTGTCCAATACTGCTCAATTTTCAATTTTACTTGATTTTGATTAACCGTTTCTGCTTTTAATGGTGCAGGTCTTGGAAGTATTACTTCTACCCACCTCGATTGATTTGCATACCAAATTGTATCAGGTGGTTCATTCCATAGTATTTGAGAATACGCTAAGGATATAAATAATAAAGATCTAAATACGGTTTTATATTGCATTATAATTGGAACAATTTAGATAATAAAAGTCTAAAGGTCTATAATATTAGGAAGGGGGGGGATCGTCCCGATCAAATCGGGATCACCCCGACATTGGAATCCTCTTAAGTTAGTTGGTTTTGTGGTGGAGGGTTTGTTAAATTGATTTAAACGGCCAAAACACTGGTATCAATAGGGTAGCAACGATCCACAATATTATTGCCAACGGTAAACCAACCTTAACATAATCCGAATATTTGTAACCGCCCGGCCCATAGACCATTAAATTGGTTTGATAGCCGATTGGCGTGATGAACGAAGCCGATGCTGCAAAACAAATTGCAAAAACAAAAGGTCTTGGATCTAAACCGAGTTTGGCTGCAATAGATAAAGCAATTGGTGTCATTAGAATGGCGGTGGCGGCATTGGAAGAAATTTCAGTTAAAATTGTAGTGATTAAATAGATTAGGCTAACCATTACAAAAGGACGCAGATCAGCCGGGAAGAAATTCATCAAATTGAATAGTGAGTCCCCGATCCAGTTTGCCGTCCCGCTTGAATGAATGACATGCCCAAGTGGGATTATGGCGGCGAGCAAGATGATTACTTGCCATGAAACTGCACGATAGGCTTCCATCGGTTTGAGCACATCAAAGGCTAACAATACGATTACGCCAATGATCGCTCCTAACACGATGGGCATAATATCCAAAGCCGCCAAAATTACGGCTACACTTAATACCATGATGCTCAACCACCAAAAGCGGTGCTTCTTGAGAGCTACATCTAATTCTCCGATGATGATAAAGTTATTGGATTCTGCAATACTGCGAATCCGATCAGTAGGTCCATAAATCAATAACGTATCGAATGCTCGTAATCTAAGGTGTGAGAGCTTATCCCTTAAGGTGACACCTTCCCGCCGGATTGCCAGAACGAAGGCGCCGAATTTTCGCCTGAAATTAGCAGATAAAAGACTCCTGCCAACCAATCGAGAACGCTCGGTCAAGATTCCCTCAACTAAAATATTATCATCTTTCTCTAATTCCTTTTCTGATAATTTGACATCGGTCAACAGATTGATCTTTTCAATTTCCTTCATACGCATTAATCCGTCAACCGAACCGCGGACAAACAAAATATCATCTTTTTGTAAGACGATATTCCTGATGTTTTGAGTAATTAATTTTTTATCGCGCAAAATGTTAAGAACGGTTACATCGTAATTTTTGTTAATCCCGCGCGCTAAACAAGTATCGCCAACAAGCGGCGAGTCTTCATCAATCTGAACTTCGGTAAGGTAGTCGCCAATTTTATAATTATCGGTAATTCCGGCTACCGCAGTGCGATCGGGTATGAGTCTTGGCAGGACAGTGAAAATATATAATAAACCGACCACCAAATAAATTAAACCGAATTGCGTGAACTCGAACATCCCAATGGCGCTCTGAGCGGTCTCTCTGATCAAAATTGAATTGACCAGTAAATTTGTCGAAGTACCAATTAGTGTTAACGTTCCGCCAAGAATCGCGGCGTAGCTGAGCGGAATTAATACTTTTGACGGACTTATATTAAATCTGTTGGCAAGCCTGATCGTTACCGGGATGAATATCGCAACGATGGCGGTGTTATTCATCACCGCTGAGGCGATACTGATCACGAAGAGATAGACAACAAAACCGATTATCCTTTGTTTCTCGATTAATTTTGTTAGTGCAGATATGATATATTCAAGAATGCCTTCCTTCTGGATCGTAAAACTGATTATGAACAAGCAGGCAATCGTTATCACGGCGGGATTAGAAAATCCCGATAAGCCGTCTTCAATGGAAAGCATTCCTGTCAGCAAAAGAATGCCAAGAATAATTAGAGCTGAAACATCAACAGGAAAGACTTCTGTTGAAAACAAGATAAACGCAACGGCAATTATTATTAGGACTAATAAAATCTCAAATGACATTTAATGCTTTCACTGAATTTCAAATAGTTTAGCACTTCTTTAAAGTAATTACAACATTAATTGATAATAAATTCTATAGCAGAGTCCAATTATAATTAGAAGTTCATACTTTGTGAGTAGGTCTATCAAAGCATAAACCATTTTTTAGGAAGTGTTGAAAATAGTGTTCGTTAGAGTTAAATTTTACATCGCATGTAAAATAGTTTATAATAGTTACAGGAATTATCACATGAATAGTTTTAAATGGAATGATAAATCCAGTGTTGGAATCGAAGCTATGGACAACGATCATAAAGAACTGTTCGACATAATTAATAGTTTATATGTGGGTATTAATCAAGGTTTTCAATATGCTAAACTTGATGAAATCTTGTTGGAATTATTGCGGTATTCAAGATACCACTTTGAAGCGGAAGAAAGTCTTATGAGAAAATATAATTATCCTGAATTGCAAAAGCATATAGACTCGCATGTAAAGTACGTTGAAAAGATAGGAGAAATACGCAAACGGTTTACAGATACTGATAATGATTTAGTAGTTTTGATGAAAATGCAGGAATTTTTGAGAGAGTGGTGGATAAATCATATTGAGTCAACTGATAAGAAATATGGAGAGTATTTAGCAAGCATCGGTGTTAAATACAAAGTACATTAACGCATAAAATTATTTGGTTTATCATTAGTTCGGATTAGCTTATTATCGCTTGCGATAGTCCATGTTTTAAATCGCGGCAGACCAAATTCTATTTTAGATAGATATTAGAAAACGTCTATTTTAATAATTCGGACAAAATTTATTTTGTTAAACTATAAATATATAATAATATACAGTTGATATTATCGTTATAACTAAATTCAATGGATGAATATCATAGGTAATATTTCACAAGTATTGTAAATGAAGAGAGAAAAATAAAACAATGGAGCTCTTTCTAATAATTTTCGTATTCAGCATATTATTGCTGTTGTTGGTGTATGCCATCCATTTATTTTTAATGAATAAGAAACTTGCGCTTCAAAAAAGTGAGCTTAGGAAACTAAGCATTGACTTAAAATCACAAGTAATCAAGAAAGATACACAGTCCAAGGAAGCATCAATCGCATTACAGATTGTAAGTGATAATACTTTTGATGCGATTGTGATATTAAATAATCTTGGCAGAATATCTTTTTGGAATAAAGCAGCAGAAAGAATGTTCGGTTACTCTGCTGAGCGGGTGATGGATTGTGATTTCATTGAGACCATTATCCCGAGTGAAAAGGTGGTTGATTTTAACAAAGAATATGATAGAAAAGAATTGAATACAAGAACGCAATTATATCATATAACTGCAATAAAACAGGATGGAACAACTTTCCCGGCAGAGCTGAAAATTGCCGATGTCCGCCATGAAGATACTTGGAGTACGATTGGTATTATCAGAAATATTTCCGACAGTATAACACTAGAAAAAGAGATGATATTGGCTGAGCACCGCTTAAAACTTTCTCTGTACGGTGCCGATGAAAATCTATGGGAGTGGAATATCAAAACAAATGAAATTTATATCAGTCCGGCCGCTCAGGCGATGTTAGGGCACGACAAGAAAGAAGTTTATACTGAATATGATGTTTGGCTAAACACAGTCCATCCTGAAGACAGAAACATGTTGGCGTATGAATTGCAAAAGCATATAGGGGGGAAAATAAAAATGGTGCGCGTCGAACATCGGGTTAAAACAGCCTATGGTAATTGGAATTGGATATTTACTCGCGGACAAGTTATTGAGTATGATGATAGCAATGAACCTTTAAGATTTTTTGGTGTCAATACCGATATAAATGAGCAAAAACAATATGAGTTGGATTTAGAAAACATCCAGGAAAAAGCACAAACTTTGAAGACCCATACTAAGGATGTAAAGAAAAAATAAGGAAGTATGAAGAAAAAAATATTAATAGTGGATGATGAATTATCTATTGTAAGGTTGTTAAGCTTAAGGCTTAAAGCAAATAATTATGATATTGTCAGTGCTCATGATGGTTACGAATGCGTCGAACAAGCAAAATCGGAATTACCGGATCTGATTCTGTTAGATATTAAAATGCCCGGCGGAGGCGGGATAAACGCTTTTAAAAACCTAAAAGAGTTAGACGAGACAAAATCTATTCCGGTCATTTTTATTACGGCATACCCTACAGCTGAGGTTAAAAAATTAGTAATGGATTTGGGGGCGCAAGGCTTTATTGCTAAACCGTTTGATACAGAGTTGTTAACAAATAATATAAGTAAAATACTACATCCTAAATCTGATTAAAGATTTGGTAATGTAGCAGGAACAAACTATAATTAAATAAATATGGCTTATCACTTGATAATTAGATTGAATTAAATTCAGTAATTGTCTATGGTTTTTATTTTGTCAGAAGGTCTAATAATGAGGTACTTTGAATGAATATAAAACAAATATCATTAATATTAATCGCATTAGGGGCAGCCATTTTCATTTTGGGATTTATTGGAGAAATAATAAAATTTATTTTCCAAAGTGATATGTTAGTCGTAGCATTTTTTGCAATTCTGATTGGATTAATATTATTGGGATATAGCATCTTTCAGGAAAGTAAAAATTCTGATTTGTAGATAATATTGTTAAGATATTTTCTATAAGATTTCGATTTCAAAACTGTTAAATAAATAAGGATTGTGATGTTGAAGAATATTTGTGTGATAATGGTATTAATACTCGTATTTGGATGTTCGAAGACTGAAAACGTACCGGAAGTGGTTGAGCTAAAAACCTGGCAAGATTCAGTGAGTTATAGTTTAGGGACAGATTTAAGTGCTACTTTCAAATTGAGAGGAATTAAATATGAACCTGTCAGCTTCTTTAATGGTTTTTACAATACCATTAGTGGTGATACTAGTTACGCTTATGGTTCAGGAGTAGCATCAAATTTTGTTCTACAAAAAATAGAGATTAATCCTTCAGTATTTTTAAATGCTTTTGAAAGTGCAACGAACGAAGACACACTTGTGCTAACTAAATCTGATATACAAGCCATCATCAGTAAATATGATCAACAATTAAGAGATGAGGCGAGTAAAAGAAGGCAGGCTCAAGCAGATAAAAATGTTAGTTCTGGCCAAAGCTTTATTAAAGAATATAAAGAAAAATATGATGATGCTATCGAGACTGAATCCGGATTGATTTATCGCGTTATACAAGAAGGGTTTGGGGATATTCCAAAACTTGAAGATCGAGTAATTGTGGAATATACAGGTAGGTTGATAGATGGTTCCGTTTTTGATAGCTCTGATAAAAACGCCGAACCATCTGTTTTTCGGATTAGTGGTTTAATTGTAGGTTGGCAAGAAGCCCTAACCATGATGCCGGTTGGTTCAAAATGGGAATTAGTTGTTCCTTCGATTTTAGGCTATGGTGAAAGAAGCACTGGTAATATACCAGGTATGTCAACATTAATATTTGAAATTGAACTGCTTGGCATTGAGTAGCAAAATCTGTATAGTCGGCTTATGGCGTGAAGATTTTAAAATTTAGAAATAATAAAATTGGTTTTTATGAGAATAAAAGTTAAACTCATTGACGATAGAATGGATTGCTATGTTCAGTTTTCTTGTAAAAATTGAGCAGAAATAATAAAACAACAGGTAAAATAGGTGTAATATTGTGAAATTTATATATTTAATGGAGAACGAAGAATCACTGGCTCCTGATATAGAATCTATAAGACCTATGGAACCTGCAAAAATCCACGAGCCGCCCAAAATTGATCGAAAACCACCCAAACAGCAGGAGCCGATCAAACCGTTTGTGCCTCCACGACCAATGCGCCCGATTAAATATATTCCCCGCGTTGAAAAGGGCGTACGGGACTACTGCAAATTATTGGGTTTGAAACGAGAACCGTTCTCGATGGCTCCGGAACCCGATTTTTTCTACAAGTCTAAACAGCATCGAGAATGTCTTAATCGTTTGGAAATATCCTTAAGATTAAATCGTGGTTTACATGTGATACTGGGAGGTATTGGAACCGGGAAAACAGCTATTTCACGCATATTATTGGACCGCTTCACTGATTACGAAAGTGATTACACATTTTTTCTGATATTAAATCCTACTTGGCGCAATAATCAGGAATTTTTGATACATTTAAAGAAAATGTTTGATATTAGAGATGAGTCAAATCTTGTAACTGATATGATGAATCAAATTGAGCATTTCCTCATTGATTATACAGCCAAATATAACAAGCGCATTGTAATGATAATTGATGAAGGGCAGAAGATGGGCCCCAATCAGTTAGAAATCGTTCGAACATTGCTCAACTTTGAAACGAACAGTATGAAGCTGATCCAATTTACCATTTTTGCCCAACCGGAATTTGTTGATATACTAAATACAATGGAAAATTTCAAAGATCGAATTGCTTATTTATATCAAATTAATAATATTGATAGTGAAGATACCAACGGTTTAATTGACCACAGGCTTCAGATCGCAGGGCTCACTGAGGGGAAAGAAATATTTACTGAGAATGCCAAAGATTTAATTTATAAATATACAAAAGGATATCCTCGAAAGATAATAGTTACTTGTCATAATTTGCTCATTGAAATGCTAATTTCGGGTAAGTCAAAAGTTGATGCCGATCTAGTATTTAAATTTACTCAGCAAAATGATCTGATATATGAGTAAGGACGACAAACAAAGGATATTAGCAACTAACAGACTTCTGGAAATATTACGAGCTGAAAGAAATTCAGAAGATTCTGTAGAATCAGATGACTCCGTGATTGATTCCGGTGTGCTTCAGAGTGTCGAAGGTGAAGAGCTGCAATATAAGTCCAAGTCAGAGACAGGAGAAGCAGTGGAATCGGATCAACCGCTTGAACCCAGTCTTGCATCACTTTTCACCGATGTAGAGCCCGCAGATGATTCGCCTCCTGCCCCTGAATCTGTCGAGGACGCAGGCGAAACTACAGCACAAGAAGACGAACAGATTGAGAAAGTCGAAGAAACTGAATCTATTGAAGAGATTTCACCGGAGGAAGAGAAAGAAACAATTACAGAGAATGAGGAGTTGTCTGAAGAGGTTGTTGATTCGGATGAAATAATAGATGATCAAGAGCAGGAACTTGACCCTGATGTAGCGAAACTTGTCGCTTCAATAGGGATTGAATCTGAAGATGAAGAACCTGCCTCGGATTATTCAGTGGAGTTAAAGGATGATCTTCTAACTAAAACTGAGTTACAAAAAGATGAGTTTTCTGCAGCAAGTAATGAGCTGGTAATGCCTCCGGAATTTAATGATTCCTTAATTACTTATTTTGAAGAAGCTGAGGAAGCGCCGGACTGGAAATATAGATTAAAATATCTGCAGCGATATTTCCTTGATAATAGAAGGAAGATTACATTTTACGTGGATGGTAACACGATTTACTTTTTACAAACTCTTGCCCGATTAAAAGAAACAAAAATTGAAAAAGTTAAATCCTATAGCCTGCCGTATGAGTATGGCAGCCATATGATAACCGGGATCAATGATCTACTTTCGCATATCCTTGAAAATGAAGTTGAGGAAAAGGACAAGAATTCAGCTTTTGGCGCCTATTTCTCGATGAATACCCCATCAAAAACGATAACAATTAAGAGCCCGAAGCTTAAGTCAAACGAGTTAAAAGAACTGGTCGAATGGAATGCGAATAAAAATTTGCCATTTAGTACCGAAAGCAAGAATCTAAATTATAGAATCATCAAAACCGGACTTGATGCTGATACCAACGATGTAATCATAGGAGTTACCGAAACCGATTCGGTAACCAGTATAGAAAATATTTTTAAAAGAAATAATCTAAAATTGATTTATACTTCTACTTTGCCAATTCTTTTGTGGAAGTCCTTTATCAAGAATTATCCCGAAAGAGACATAGGGTCTTATGTGATTGTGCATATCGGCGAAGCCAGAACGCTCGTGATAGTTGTTTCAGATCATGTACTCCAATTTTCCCGCAAAATTGCGCTTGGCGCACAGGATTTTTATAAGGCAGTTCTAAAAAAAGTAGAAGTGAATGAAACGGGAGATCCTCTCGATAATACTATTGTCAAAGATCTGCTCTCGGCGTACGGTTATCCGCAGAACTTATCGGGACTTACTTCAACTTATAATATTGATCTAAATAAAGTAACGATTGCCATTAGACCGGTTGTTGAAAGAATTGTAAGCGAATTGAGCCGGACGCTTAATTATTTTAAAAATCAAAGAGCTGATTTAGAGTGGAAACAATTATTATTTGACGGTGTGGCGGCGTCTTTCCCCGGATTGCTTGAAGCGGTACAGGAGAGTATATTTCAACAAGTTGAAATTTTAAATCCGATGAGAACCGGTGAATACATCTTGGCAGAAAACAATGAAATTCGTTTGTCAGATTACCCGAATTATGTAATGAATTTCGCTTTAGCTTCCGATGAGGCAGAAGATTTCAACGTAGCTACCAAGAATATTAGAGAAAAATATAAATACTCTTTCCGAAGTAAAATCACAATCGCGTTATTAGCAATGATGGTACCTGTGTTCATTTTTAGTAGTTTGTACAATAGTATTTCATTAAGCAGAGATCAAAAAGCAATTAAAAATAAACAAACCGAATTGGAGCGTTTGGCAGTTGATACAAAAGATTATGCCAGTTTTTTAGGAGATATTGATTTTATTAATTCGACAAATCACTTCTTAAGAAATGATCGTACTTACGCAGAAAATCAGGTGCGGGTATTGAAACTATTTTCTTCAATTGTTCCGGAAGAAATCAAGTTGACCGCTTTAAACTTTGTTAATGCTGCCGGATTACCGGATTCAATCGTAACAAATGAATTTTTCAAAGAGCATTTAGAAGTATCCGGATTTGTAAATCAGGATAAATCGGTTGCCGATATTTACTTAGCAGATTTTATACTTGAACTCGAAAAATTAAGACACTTTTCCGAGGTAATTATACTAGAAAAGAATGAAAACGAGTTTTCAGCAAATAGTGAACTGTTCTTTAAATTAAGGCTTGATCTGAAACAATGAATAGATCCCGATCCATATTTATTCTACTGGTAACATTATTGGTCATAGCTATTTTATATTGGGTTTATTCGGTTGTGATAGTCGATAGGGCACAATTTAAAAAAGTAAAACGTGAAAGAATTGAAGCGGAGAATAATCTGAAGCGTCTCAGCGAGGAGCGGGCAAATTATGTTGCAATCAAACAATCAAGAGATGTACAGGTCGCTAATTTTGATACACTAAAGTTGCATATTCCTCTCAAAGCAAATTCGTATGGGAACAATACCTATATTAAAACCTTGGATATTATTCGCGATGTAGCTGCAAAAAATAATGTTACAATTGATGCTTTTAAGCCGATTTTAGTTAATACTTTCCCTGAAATTCCTATTGGTGAAAGTACTATCACTAAGGCTATCGAAAGGTATATTGTTGAATTGGAATGTCATGGAGATTACATGGCAATAGGTGGATTTTTCCAAGATTTACAAAGCCACGAAAGGATTATAAATTTATTAAAATTCAATCTTGAGACAGAATTTGGCATTGACGGAGGATTATTCTGTGAGGCAACCTTATATACTTATGTATTATCAGAGAATAACTAATGCCTAAAAAGAACGAAAATAAAAGATTATATATTTTACTAGGAATATTAGGTGCCCTATTAGTTTATTTAATATTGAGCCGTACAGTATTTTCTAAATCCAAGAAACGGAAAACACCGCAAGTCAATACCGTTAATACGGTAGCTGCCGCCCCCACCGAGGAAATATCTAATAATCGTAAAATGGTTGTAAAAAGAATTAATAACATAAATTATGTTGTACCTACTTTTGATTATACTGGGGACTGGCAAAGCGACCCGTTTTTCTATTTGGATGAGGATTCATTACGAGCCATTAGAGAGCGTGAGATGAATCAATATACCAATTTAACATTAAGTGGCATATCATTGCAGAGAGATGGCGGGTACTCTTTAATAAATTCCGTGATAATGACAGATGTTGATACAATTATGACCGCGAGTATATTAAAAGAAGGAGATGAATTTGAGGGTTATCGTGTTGAGAAAATTGAATTTGATCATGTGATTTTACGCAAAGGAAGTCGTAATATTAGGTTAGAATTGGATGGCTCATAAAAGATTAATACTACTGATATTGTTTCTTGCTGTTTCCATATCGATGGGACAGCAAATAGAAAGGATTCTACCTTACAATAATGTTGATACGACCGGTATCTATATTATATATAATGGCGAATTGAATTATGAAAAGGAAGTTCGCCAATCACCACCTACTGTTTCTTTCATCTTTCCCAATTATACTTTAATGGAGGGCGAGCAATATAAAACATTAGACCTTCCTCCTTTATTTAGAATATCAGCCCGTGAAACGATAAATAGTAAATATTATAGGCATGCACGAATTGATCTGAATTTCTATGAAATACCGGAATTCAGAATTGATCATATTGGTGAGAATATTGTCCGAATAATTTGGTCAACTAAATATGCTCGTGAGGAAATCAGTAGTGATGCTGCAAAGGATGATGATGGCGAAATCGAAATTTGGTCAAATTTCGAAAATGAAGTTTCGATGAATTTGAAGGATGCCGAATTAATTGACATATTGCGCTTATTGGCGATGCAAAACGGTATGAATCTGATAGCGAGCGATCAGATAATCGGTACGGTAACTTTGACACTTCATGAAGTAAGCGTTGGTTCGGCACTTGATGCAATGCTTAAAGTGAATGGCTTTGATTGGTTTATTCAGGACAATCTGATAATCGTTAAACCATCCGAAGATGATGTGGTTGGTGGTTTGGTCACAAGACATTACCGTTTGGAGCATACTGATGCATTTTCAGTTGGTACCGCTTTATCAAATATCTTAACTGAGAAGGGTAAATTCCAGGTTTTTTCACCGGTTGCAAGCAGCAGTTTTTTTAATACAAGCATGTACAATGCTGCGGGAGTTACACAAGGAGGTCAAATGGGTGGTGGCCGAGCTAACTCTATGACCGGAGGCAATACCGGTATGAACAATAGCGGAATGACCGGAGGCAACGTAGGCAACAATGTCGGCGGAGCAGCCGGAAACCAACAGGGAATGATGGGTCAAAACCAAGAAAGTATGATGACTGCCGATCACCTGCTTGTAACCGATGTTTATTCCAATTTTGATCATATTGAGTCAATGATCAAGAAATTGGATGTTAGAGTTCCGCAGATCAATATTGCGGTTAAATTCATTGAAACGAAACTAGATGTTAATGAAAGACTGGGAATAGATTGGACTTTAAGAGCGGAAGCGTTTGGTCCGGTTCCCGATACTGATTCGGAAGTGGCTGATTTTGGCGAGTTTAAATTGTTTGATACAGACAATCTTAACCTGTATGCTTTCAATCTGCCTGTTTTTGAGAATGTCTTGGAGATGTTGGCATCAGATGGTGAAACCAGGTTAATGCAGGAGCCGCAATTAACAACTAAGAATAATACCGTGGCGACATTTAAAGTTGGAACGACTTATCCCATACTTGTAACGCAAACTACCGAAATTGCCCAAACGCAGACTTATGAAGATAAAGAGATAAACATAATTTTGAATGTCCAACCGCGCGTTAATGATAATGAATATGTTTCAATGGATATTTCTACGACCGTTCAAGCGTTGGTTGGTTACACCGGTGAAAACAACGATCAGCCAATCATTTCTAACCGTGCATCAACAACCCATGTCAGGGTTGAAGACCAGAAAACGTTGATGATAGGCGGATTGATTTTTGATCAGGCTGTTGAGAATACTAATAGAGTACCATTTTTATCAAGCATACCACTTTTGGGGAATTTATTTAAACATAAGACATATACTACAGAACAGCGTGAGTTATTAATATTTATCACGCCGTCAATTATTAAAAACCAATAGAGGGGAGCTCATATTTTGGAGATTTATGATTTATTATCCTATATGGATGAGTTAAATGCCTCCGACCTGCATTTAAGTCCGAATTCTCCACCTATCTATCGCATAGACGGTGAATTAGTCAGGACCAAGCATGAACCTTTACCTCCCGATGATGTTCATCTATTGGTTTTTGACATAATGAGTGAAGAGCATCGTAAGCGCTATGAAGAAAATTTAGAAATTGATTTTTCATCCGAGTTCCATGGCATCGGACGTTTCCGAGTAAATGTTTTTCGCAGTTATTACGGCGAGGCGGTAGTCTTTAGAAAGATTAGTGATTATACTTATACATTTGAAGAACTTGGCTTGCCGCAAGTGCTAAAGAAATTATCCTTGCAAGATCAGGGACTGATAATTATTACCGGACCAACCGGAAGCGGCAAAACAACCACTTTGAATACCGTTATAAACTTTATCAATGAACGGGTACAAAAACATATCATCACAATAGAGGATCCGGTGGAATATGTGCATGACAGCAAAAAATCGTTGGTGACACACCGTGAAGTTGGAGTTAACACACACTCATTTGCGAATGCTTTAAGAAGCGCTTTGCGTGAAGACCCTGATGTTATCGTGGTAGGTGAGATGCGCGACATGGAAACAACTTCATTAGCGATCAGTGCCGCAGAAACCGGCCATTTGGTATTTGGAACTTTACATACAATGGATGCACCACACACTATAGACAGGATTATTGATCAATTTCCACCAATTCAGCAGAATCAGATTAGATTGATGGTTAGTGAATCAATTATTGGAGTTATTACTCAAAGACTACTTAAGCGGAAAACGGGTGGACGTGTAGCAGCCTTTGAGATTTTAATCGGCATACCGGCTGTTTCCAATCTTATTCGGGAAGGTAAAACATTCCAATTACCATCTGTAATACAAACACACGGTAAGATTGGAATGATTGGAATGGAACAATCCATTAAACAGCTATATGATCAATCTTTAATAACTAGAGAAGAAATGAACCGGGTTGAAAAGGAAAGTGATAAAATTATTGATAGTTTGAGCGGGGATTGATGTAATGTATAGCATTGACACATTGCTGAAATTAATGATTGAATCAAAAGCCAATGATTTATTTATAAGTCTCGGTTCTTATCCGATTTTACAGATATCCGGTGAATATTACCCGATCAAAGAAGCAAAGATCAGCAGTGAAATGTTGGCGGAATTCCGAAAAACACTTTTGGATTTTGAATACGAACGTATCTTTAGTAAAGAAAAAGAATTGGATTTTGCATACAATTTAGCAGGCGTAGGGCGTTTCCGTATCAACTATTTTACCCAGCGTGGTTCAGACGCACTCGTCGTTCATCATATCCCTACTGATATTCAAAAACCGGAAGAATTAGGATTGCCTGCCATACTACCTGATATTGCACTTGAAAACAAAGGATTGGTCTTGATTGTCGGCTCAGCCGGTTCAGGAAAATCTACTACGTTGGCTTCCTTAATTGATCATAGAAATACCAATAGATCCGGTCACATTCTTACTTTAGAAGATCCGATTGAGTTTTTACATCACCATAAAAAATCCATAGTTAATCAAAGGGAAATAGGTCAAGATTCATTTTCGTTTAAAAAAGCCTTAAAAAGTGCCCTGCGTGAGAATCCATCGGCTTTGTTAATGGGGGAAATTCGCGATATGGAAACCATCACCACCGCAGTTAATTTTGCGGAAACCGGACATTTAGTGCTTAGCACAATGCATGCAACAAACACTCAATTAGCGGTTGAAAGAATACTAAATATGTACGGACCCGATTTGCAACATTCGGGAAGGGATCAGTTAAGCGAAAATGTTTTGGCCATCGTAGCCCAACGTCTGTTACCGTCAAAAACGAATAATGTGGTTCCGGTATTTGAAATATTGTTACCATCGTCACGCGTGAAAGACCTTATCAAAAAAGGCGAGATCCATCTGATGCCCCGTGCCCTCGAATTTTCTAAAGCTGAAGGAATGCAGACCTTTGATCAAGGATTATTTGAACTGTTCAAAGCAGATAAGATTACGGCGAATACTGCAATAAATTATTCGGATCATAAAACAGATATTACCATGAAAATTAAAGCCGAGGGCTGGGACAATAAGGATTTTTCAATTGAATTATATAAGCAGGAGATCTAATTGACCAGTAAAATAATTATAATTGCAGATAAGAAGAAAGCAGCGATTGATTCAATTAATCAGTATCTGCATGAACATGGTTACGAGGTAAAAGTCGTATATGATGGGTTAGACGGGCTTAATGCTGTCAGGCAGGAAAAACCTGATTTGGTATTGATCGAGCCGGCTTTGCCCGGATTCAATGGATTTCAAATCTGTAGTTTGTTGAAATATGATATAAAATACGAGGATATTATTATCATAATGTTGTCAGACAGTTCCAGTGATCGTGAGAAACAATTAGCTGATACAAGCGGATCGGATGGTATTTTAACAACACCGATTGATCTGAACGAACTATTAGGGATCCTAAAAACAATTGATTTGAAGAACGAATGAATATCGTACTAATTATAATATTAGGATTGATCATTGGCAGTTTCTTGAATGTCTGTATCTACAGGCTGCCAAGAGATATGTCCATCGTAAAGCCTCGCTCAAAATGTACGCATTGTGATCACCAAATAAGAAGCTGGGAGAATATTCCACTAATCAGTTATTTATTCCTCAAAGGAAAGTGTTCAAGCTGTAGAACCAAAATTCCGGTTAGATATCCATTGGTGGAAATTTTAACAGCAGTGGTTTACTACATTATATATTTTCATTATGGATTGACGATTGAGACCTTTGTTCTAATAGCGTTTTTCAGTATAGTAATAGTTTTAACATTTATTGATATTGATTTTCAGCGCTTGCCCAACAACTTGTTGATCATCGCTCTAATACCCGCACTAATATTTGTATTTTTGCAATTTCCAAACAATTGGCTAAATCATTTGATCGGTGGATTAGTGCTTACGATACTATTTTTGTTCATTGGTTACTTAGGAAAATTGGTTTACAAAGTAGATAGTATGGGAATGGGTGATGTAAAATATGCCGGACTTATTGGGCTTTTGTTGGGGCTTAAATTAGGGATGTTGGCTTTTATTATAGCGTTTTTTTCTGCGGCACTACTGATTTTAATTATGGCGTTGGGCAAGAGAATAAACAGGAAACAAAGATTAGCGTTCGGGCCTTTTTTAAGCTTGGGTTGTTTTATAGCTTTATTTTGGGGAGCAGAAATTATTTATTGGTACATGAATTTTTATAGATAAACAGAAAACATGGTAGCCGAAACTAAACAATTAGGTCAGATGTTCATTGATGCAGGGATGATAGATAATACTAAACTGCAGGAGGCACTTAATTATAAAAAAGAGCACAATGTATATATTGGCAAAGCGTTAGTTTCTCTGAAGATGGTTTCTGAAGACGATGTTATTAGAATGGTCAGCGAGCAATTGAGAATTCCTACAGTTGATCCTTTAACATTTAAAATCAAAAAGAGAACACTGAATTTGGTTCGCGAAGAAAGCGCAAAAAGACTAAAAGTAGTACCGCTATTCCGTCTTGAAAATGTACTTACCGTTGCTTGCTCAGATCAAAACAATGTACACGTTGTTGATGACTTAAGTGAAGAAACGGTAATGGAAATCAACATAGTATTGGCTACCGAAAGAAATATCGAACAAGCGCTTGATCTACATCATCGGATACAAACACAAGAAGAGTTAACTACGCGACAGAAAGCCGCTGTAGATCAACAAGTAGCTGTTCGGAATGAACCGGCAGTACAATCAACAGAAATATCCGTTGATACAGAAATTATTGAAGCGGTTAATATGCTAATGGACAGTGCCGTTAAAATGGGCGCTAGTGACATACATATTGACCCGAGAGAAAATGATGTTAGGATCAGGTTCCGGGTGGATGGAGTACTTCAACAATATTACACTATACCAATCGAATCTTTGCCGTCTGTTATATCAAGATTAAAGATTTTGGCCGGAATGGACATCGCCGAGACAAGACGCCACCAAGACGGACGTTTCAGACATGAAACCGATAAATCGGTAGTAGATGTGAGGTGCGCAACTTACCCGACACCGCAGGGTGAAAAAATGGTTATGCGTGTTCTGGATGCTACACGCGGTCAGATTGCCTTAAATAAACTTGGTTTTAGTGAAGATATGATGAAACAATGGGATAAGGTTGTCCATGCCCCGCACGGATTGGTCTTGGTAACCGGACCAACCGGATCAGGTAAATCCACTACATTGTATGCCACATTAAATGTAATCAATTCGGAAGAAATAAATGTACTGACGGTAGAAGACCCAATCGAATACTCGTTAGATAATATTAATCAAAGTCAAATTAACGAAAAGGCCGGTATAACTTTTTCATCGTCGCTCAGAGCAATGTTAAGATTAGACCCTGATGTCATTATGGTTGGTGAGATGCGCGACCGGGAAACAATCGAATTGGCAATTCGAGCGGCACTCACCGGACATATCGTCTTTAGCACTTTACATACCAACGATGCCTCATCGGCTTATACAAGAATACTAAATATGGGCGTTGATGCTTTTTTGGCAAGCTCAACCATACGAGCAATTTTAGCTCAAAGATTGATCAGACGCTTGTGTCCGCAGTGTAAAAAAGCTGTCAAACCTACTAAAGCCATGCTGGAATATTTAGATGTACAAGATACATTTAAAGGCGAGTTATTTGAACCGGTGGGCTGTTTTGCCTGCCGGAATAATGGTTATGCCGGAAGAGCCGGTGTATATGAACTATTAATACCGAATGAAGAAATTATGGAATTGGTAAACAATCATGCGACATCGGTTGAAATTGAAAAAGTGGCAATTAAAAATGGTATGACAACTTTAGATGAATCCGCTCGCCAATATGTTTTGGATGGCGTAACATCAATTGATGAAATGTCAAGGATATCATTAGTATAAATATAGCATGAAGTATTTATTAGGAATATCGCCTTCAAAAACTGCTGATAATAAAGGATTTATTAGCGATCTAACAACACTATTGACCAATAAAAGCGATGTTATAACAAAAGGGCAATCGTTTACTACTTTGTTGTCCTATTTAGCGGTGGAAGAATACAATGTCATTTTGATTGACTGGGAATTATTAGATGGCAGTTTTGAAGAATTTAATAAAAGATTAAGTCGTATAAATAAAAATATACCGCTAATTATCTATACCGATGATAAACAGATTAGCGGTGAATTATGTACAGTTTGCGATACACTATTTACAATTATTCCAAGAAGTGAAGCGCTTACTAAAACACCGGAAGCTATTAAACGTATTAAAAAATATTATTCAATTGTCAGAGAGGCGGATGAACATGCCAAGTCGGTTCTCAGACCGAGCGGGTTTAACAGCCTTATCGGAAACTCCGATCTAACGCTGTTAGTTTATCAACAATTGATCAGGGTATCGCAGACAGATTTCACTACGTTGATATTAGGCGGCAGTGGCAGCGGTAAAGAGTTATCGGCAAGAACCATCCATCAATTAAGTACGCGTCAGAGCAAATCATTTGTATCGCTTAATTGTGCCGCGATACCGGCAACTTTGCAGGAAAGCGAATTGTTCGGCTATGAAAAAGGTGCTTTTACCGGAGCTGATAAAGCGAAGGAAGGTAAATTCGAGCTTGCCGATAACGGTACTTTATTTTTGGATGAGGTCGGCGATATGCCGATTGATCTACAGGCAAAATTATTACGGGTGCTTGAAGACAGTACCTTTACACGTGTAGGCGGAGTGAAAGAGCAAACTGTTGATGCACGCTTCATTGCCGCTACAAATCGTGACCTCGCGCGGATGGTTGGCAGCGGTGATTTCCGTTCAGATCTGTTTTACCGTTTGAACGTAATCCCGATTGAGTTACCGCAATTACGCGATCGTGGCGACGATATTGTATTATTAATTATAAATTTGATCGGTAAAATGATTAGCGGTAACAAGCTGAAAATTAAAGCAATCACCTGGAGTTTAATTAACAAATTAAAATCCATGGAACTGAAAGGCAATGTAAGGGAATTAGAAAACTTACTGACAAGAATACTTTTTCACACGACCGGTTCAGTTATCAATGACAAGGTATTAAATAATATCAATATGCAGGATACGGTTATAGTATCAGAAGATTCACAAGGAACATCAAGGAATCAACAAATACAACCTTTGTGGGAAGTCGAGAAAGAAATGATCGAAAGAGCACTTGAAATATATCCTAACAATCTTTCCAAAATTGCTAATAAACTGGAAATTTCAAGATCTTCCTTATATCGTAAATTGAAAAAATATGGTTTACAGGATTAAAACTTATGCCACAGTTTCAGGTAAAATCAATTAATGCAGAAGGTAAAATATTTGAGGCTATTGTCAATGCCGCAAACACCGTGGAAGTTTATAATGAAGCTTCTTCAAAAAATGAAAGTATCCTGTCGGTAAAAAAATATAAAGAGCCTTTCAGCTTCACACGGTTTCAGAATATGCTGTATCGGGTTAAGCCGCAAGAACTAGAAAACTTTACCTCACAATTAGTTGTTATGCTGAGAGCCGGAGTGCCGTTAGTAGAGAGTCTCAAGACGATTGGGTCCCAGTTAGAATCGGATAAAATGGAAGAAATCGTTAAGGATATTATTGACAAAGTTAGTGGAGGAATGGTTTTTTCAAAGGCTTTGAGTAATTATCCGCGGGTTTTTAATTCTTTATATGTCAGCATGGTAAAAGTAGGTGAAACCACCGGTTCAATGGATTTGGTTTTAGACCATGTGCGATCATTTTTACATCATGATATTGAAGTAAAGCGGAGAGTGAAATCTGCTATGCGTTACCCGATAATTGTGATGGGAATATTAGTAATTGCTTTCGTGGCTGTTGTGGCTTTTGTTATACCACAATTCTCGGCCATGTTTGCGTCAGCGAGTATTGAACTGCCATTACCAACTCGAATATTAATTTTAATTAGTGATTTATTTACTAAATATTGGATGGGAACTTTGGCGGGCGTGATAATTTTGGGTGGATTATTGAGGTTTTATCTGAATAAGCCGGCCGGAGCGTATCAATTTGACTTGCTTAAGCTTATGATGCCGGTATTCAAAAATATTGTTATCGAGTCCTCAATTGCTCGGTTTGCTCATATTTTAGAAACGCTGAGTAAAAGTGGTGTAAAAATTATTAAAGCGTTGGAAATCACGCGGGAAACTATAGAAAACAGGGTAATCGCTAAGGATATTGAGAATGCTATTGCAAAGGTTTCCAAAGGTGTGCCGATCGCCGAGGCTTTGTCGGACAGTAATTATTTTCCAAAAATGACCTTGATGATGATCGGTGCCGGTGAGAAATCAGGGGCCCTAGAGGCAATGCTCCTGAATATTGCTCAACAATATGATACATCTGTAAACTTAAAAATAGAAGGACTTTCAGCGGCTATTGAACCATTACTAACGATTGTTATTGCCGTTTTTCTGTTAATATTTGCAATGGCAATATTTTTGCCAATGTGGAGTATGACCGATCTGGTCGGCTAAATAAGTTAAGCATATTTAGTATGATCGCGATTTGTAATAGTAGCAGGGGATTCACGTTAATCGAGACCATTATAGTGGTAGTCATCATAGGAATTGTTGCAATTGTAGCTATTCCGCGCTTTAATGAAACAATCCAATCAAAACGATTATATGATGCGACAGAAAAACTCTATGACGATCTAAATTATTGCAGGGACTACGCTATAGCCCAACATACCAATACTTGGATAGAGTTCGAATCTAGTCAGGAAAAGTATCGTTTATTTTATGGTGATTCATGGGCGGCCCGAAATGCTCTTATTGATCCGGCACGCAGCTCTGATGATTGGTTTGTTATCAACGATACTTTTTTAGGAGTCGAAATACAATCTACATCGTTCTCGGGCAACCGTATTTCATTTAATTGGTGGGGAACGCCTAGCGAAGGCGGAACCGTTGTCTTGACTAACGGGATTACAAGTAAAACAATCACTGTTCAACCCGAAACAGGTTATGTGGAAAAATAAAACGTATAATCAGAACGGTTTTACTTTAATGGATATTGTGATCGGAGTTACATTTTTATCTTTTGCATTCTTGGCTACTCTGCGAATAACTAATGATCTGCAATACAAACTTGACCAAAGGGATTTACAAATTCGCGCAGTGTCAATTGCAAATAGTATGATGTCAATTATCAGGTCGGTTAATTTTGATGAAAACTGGCCTTCCGGTACCCATACTGGCGCTTCCAGTCTTGGTATGGAAGCATCATTAATTTATGATGATATTGATGATTTTATGCTCACTCCTGAGAGCATTGCTAACTTTGGGGTAACCGCAAACGGATTCGGTATCACTATTAGCGTTTATTATATTGATCCGACAACAACACCGCCTAATTTAACCGTGCCGTTGACGGGAGGGCTGTATTCCAATTTTAAAAGAATTGATATAACTATAACTCATACGGATTTGTCAGAACCGGTTGAGTTATCTGCAATTGTAACGCCTAATGTATATTAGTAGAAAATCAGAAGGATATACCCTGATCGAATTGATCGTTTCTACGGCATTAATTGGTATCGTTGCATCAATTTTGGTATATGTAATGGTATCCATAATCGGAATATTGCAGGATAATCAAGTAAGAAAACAATTGTTAATGGATGGTTACAATGCAACTGCAAAATTTGTCAGGGAGTGTGAATTGATTGATAAGGAGGCTGATCTGCTATCAGCAAGTACCGATCAAGTCCAGTTTATAACAAATATTAGCGACTCATATTTTACAATTACGTACCAAATAATTAACGGTGAATTGCAGAGAACGGTTGACGCCGGTTCGCCGGTAATACTGACCGCTAATGTGTCAGGACAATTTGAATATTATACAAAAAATCATATATCCTTAGCACCTCCGCTATCTTCCGCACAATTGGTAACTGTGCGTCGCGTAAGATTAATTTTAAATATGTTGAATGACGGCGGTGGCACTGTTTATATTTACACAGTTGATGCATTTCCGGAGAATTATCGGTTTTCCGGAGGAGGTTCATAATGATAAAAAGAATAATGGATAATGTAAAAGATGAAAATGGATTTGTTTTTACCGCCACAGCGACAATTGTGAGTGTAATATTAGGCTTAACGATACTATTTATGACAAATACAATACGATCGGAAAGTGTTAGAGCTTCTGAACTGTATGTAGCTCAGGAAGCACATTGGCAAGCTGTTGACGAAGTACAAATGGCTGCAAACATGATACAAGCCAATGGAACAAGCATAAATTCGCATCTGAATACTTATTGGCCCAATATTTCGATTACGCAGATTGATCAAACTAATATGATCATCACTAGCGATGTGTTAATCGGTAGTGATGTTGCCGGTGCGCAACGATCAGCGTCTGTAAACATCACAAGCCCCTTATACTCCATTATAGAACAAGTTACCAGTGGAGATTTTGACATTACCGGTTTCAGTAGTGTGGATGGTGGTAATTTGTATATTGGCGGCGACGTTGAACTAAATTCGTGGTGGTTTTTCAAATTAGCATACGTTGGCCGCGATTCAACTGTAAATTTTTATATACCTACCGGGTATTCAGTAGATCCATTAACACCCTCAGGCGGAGATGATTATACGGTCACTAATATTTCACCTATTTCTTTACCAGGCTTTGATAATTCAGCCTATGTTCCGTTAATTAATTATGCCTCGGGCATTACGGTTGACAATGCTTCGATTGGCGAATGGGAAGATGATGTGACCATCGATGGTTCAACGCACCCAAGCGGTTTGGATTTGCAAACCTCATCTTTTACAGGCGGTGGTATATTGTCGGGTCTCGGTAATGGAATATTTGTTAACGGTGATCTGACAATTGACGGCACTTCTTCGTCAGGTACATATATTGTTGACAATAACACCGCCAGTAATCCAGGGTTTATTGTTGTTGATGGTGAGTTGGAAATTGAAGGAGATTGGTTTTATTGGATTCCAACCATTACTATTCCTGACAATGTTATTATCATTACCACTGATGATATAGAATTCGAATATGCAAATTTTGGAAATAGCACATCATATCCATCCAGTACGTGGTCTGATTATGTTAATGAGATATATACGCTTGGTGATTTAGAGACAAGCAGTTGGTCCTATGGCTCTGAGATGTTCGGGCAGTTCCATGCTATGGGTAGTGTTTCGCAAATGGGTTGGGCTAGTAATATGGACGGAGTGCTATATGTTCCCAATGCGAGTTATGATCTTAGCACTCTATTTAATGCGTTTACTGACTTTGAAGGAACAATGTACTTGAAAAGTACCGTCAACAATCGATTCTCCTGGCTTTCTGATATTAATCTGGATTCACGTGCTGCCTTCAGAAGGGGATTGCCGGGAGGTTTAGTTCAACCAGTACAAATACCATGGATTATATTAGCAAGTAGTTTGAGAGAAATTTAAAGGGATGATAAAATGGAATTAAGCAGATTAACTATAATCTTATATGTTTTGGCTCTAATTTTGATGCTGTTTGGCATTTTAGTGTTTTTTGCGCCAAAATTGTTGATAAAAATCAGCGAACCACTTAATAAAGAAATGGGTAACAAAAAGAAAAGTAGAAATGTATTACTGCCCACTGATGAACGGGTTTTTCAAAGAAGGCATATAATTGGTCCAATACTGGTAATAATCGGAGTGATCTTGCTGTATTATTCCTATTTTTTATTTTAAGTACGGTTATTAATATATTTTTGTACCAAATAAATACAATTTGTTTCAAAATGATACATGTAGTTGTTGCGATGAAATGATGTAAGAACAGTATAAATAATGCTTTACGCCTTTGGCATGATACTTGTTGTTATATTGTTAGACTGATATTGTTATTAGTAAATTAAATTAACGAGTAAGGAGTTAATAATGAGAAGAGAAGAAGGTTTTACATTAATTGAATTGATCGTAGTGATCGCCATAATTGGTATTTTAGCTGCGGTTGCCGTACCTGCTTTTATCGGCGTAGTTGATGATGCTCACCAAGCAAATATGGATGCAGTGGAAGGTATCATGAGAAGTGCTGCTACGATGCAGGCTTCCAATAATTTAATGGATACCGGTACATATAGTTATCCAGCTGCTACTGCTTTCAAAATTGCAGATATGACCGCTGAAGGTACAATATTGGATTGGGCAGACAATGGTTCCGGTGTGTGGACTTATTCGCCGGGTGGTACTGCATGGGGTACATTAACCTATGCCCAAACCGGTGGAGGAACCGGATATACAATTACACAAGCTATATTATAGTATAATATAAAAGCCTGTCCTTAGCGGGGCAGGCTTTTCATTTAAACATAAATCGGGGGATAAATTGTTTAAGTATAGGTTTTCCGGGGGATTCACGCTTTTTGAAATTTCGACCATCGTTGTGATCATGTTTCTGATATTTATTTTCGGTACTCCCCAATATATTGGATTTATCCATGCCACACATAATGCTAATATAGATTTGATGGTAGGTACGGTCAAGATATGGTCATCTGAGCAGGCACTAGAAAGTCTTCGATACGAAGGATCTATGGCGTATCCTTTACCAAATTCGATAAAAATAGATAATGTTGTCAAAGAAGGAAACTTTAAAAAATGGGACGACTCTAATCCCAATAAATGGGAATATGTCGCAGGTGGCGGAATCGAACTAATAGGAGACGGTTCCTATTTGAAAGTACGACCCATATATATAAATTAGGATTGAATTTGATCAAACAGGAGGTTCCATTTTGGAACCTTTTTTATTATATAAAATTCATATATTACAATGTCGTAAATTAAATTATTAAAATTTTTTGTTTTAGATCATATAAACTCTCTAAATCGTACTATATGAATCCGACTATAAATAAGTTATTATTACCGATTCTGATTATTAATCTTGGATTCAGTGCTGTTCAAACTGACGAGGAATGGGCTGCTAATATGTTCAATCCGGAAATAAATGATGTTAATTTAATCCCCGACTTTGATGATGCCTACGGTGTCGCTTTCCGCGATATAAACAATGATGGCCTCCCCGATATTTTTGTAACGCGTTTTAGAGAACTTAACCGGTTATTGCTTAATCGTGGTGTGAATCAATCATTTATTGATAGAACAATTAGAACCGGCTTGGGTGGTAATTTAAGACCGCATCGTTTACAGAACTTAGAATTAGGTGCAAGTATTGCTGATTTTAATAATGATGGTTTCCCTGATGTACTAACGGTGGGATGGGGCGAGACAACTACCCTAAGCCAACAGGTCAAGGGATTTGATTTCAAAAATGTTACGAAAAAAGTTGGTATTGAGCATCCCTTGAGCGGCAATATCGGAATTTTTTCCGATATTAACTTGGACGGTAATCTAGATTTGCTGATTACTAATGAACATGGAACCAATCATTTATACATTCAGAACAAACCGGATCATTTTAGGAATACCGCACCCGACTATGGTCTAACAGATAATGATATTAGTCAGGGAGCTGCCTTCGCCGATTTAAATCTGGACGGTTATCCTGATTTATATATTTGTAACTGGTTCGAGCCTGACATTCTTTTGATTAATCAGAATGGTACTGATTTTAGAAAAGAGCAGTTATTTATAACACATTTAACAGACTCGCTAAATTCAAATAGTGTGAATTTCGGAGATTTGGATAATGATGGCGATTTGGAAATATTAGTTACCGATCGAAACGCATTTACGAAGCTATATCGCAATGATCTTGATACTACCTCCGCTAAATTTAATTTAACCGATGTAACAGAATCTTCCGGCCTGATCAATAATTATCCGGCCTATTCAGCTGTAATAGCTGATTTTAACAATGACGGGCTATTAGATGTTTTCTTTACCAATATCGGACCCAACCAATTATTCCTTAATAGAGGTGATCTAAAATTTGATTTGATCTATGAAGAACCAATCGCTCAATCTGATTTTCCCGATGAAAATTATAGCACCGGTGCAGCCGTCGCTGATCTCGAAAATGACGGTGATCTTGATCTGTTCATTTCCAATAAAGATAGTTACTGTAAATTAATTATTAATACATTAGTAACCGGTAGTTACTTAAGGTTTGATATAAATGGGATATATAGCAATCGAGACGCAATTGGGGCGAAAATATGGTTATATGAAGAAGCGCCTAATAAGTTGGTTGGTTATCGCGAAATTTCATCAAGTTCCGGTTATCTTTCAACCAGTGAATTGATTGCACATTTTGGCGTTAAAGCAAACCGCCTATATTCTGCTCGGATAATTTTCCCCTCCGGGCGGGCGATTGAAGTAAATAGTTTAACTCCCAATCAATTAGTCCAAGTGATCGAAGTTGACGGGGCTGCCAAATTATTTGTTCAAAGTCAAAAGTTTGTTAGTTCGCTGGTTAGACAACCGACATTTGTACCAACTTTATTATTGATAATCTTACTAATTCTGCTATTAAGTGTATTTACCTTTGTAGCAATTAGACGTTATAAGTGGCGTTCAAAACAAACTTCACTTTTTATGATAATAATCTTATCGATATTGTTCATATTTTGGTCAAGCATGCAGACTCGACCAATTGTGGAATTACTGGGCGCCCAGAATTTGGTGATTGCGGCAATATTGATATTCACAATCGGATTCATGGAAAAAGTAAGACAGGTAAACAATCAGCGTTATGAATACCGGCAGGTGCTACATCGTTTCTCGGAAGAATTAATTTTCATTAGGAGCAATACTAAATTATTAAAACAATTGGTGATAATGATACAAAGCAATCTTAATACTAAATTTGCCGGTGTGATCGAGCTGACCGACGGGAAAGCCGGAAAGCAATTTTGTGTTCCGGAAAGGCAATTGGAAATAAGACTATCTAAATTGTCCGAAGAACAAACGAGAGTTTTATTAGCCAATGCAAGCGCTGACAAAACTATGATTCTTGAATATTTTGACGATTTACCGGGTGAAATTGATTTACTAATACCGTTTAAAAGACAGAATAAAATTTATGGATTTTTGATACTGGCAAGTAATAACGGCAAAATATTTAAAGCGGAGGATATAACGCTGTTAGCTACGATTGCCAATCAGGCATCTTTAGCAATTGAGAACAATTTATTTATTGAAGAGACCAAGGCTCTGACAAAGTCGTTAACCGAATCAAAAGTGGAAAAGAGATACGTCAATGAGTTGGAGGAAAAAAACCGCAATTTAGAAGAACTTTATAATGAGTTGAAAGAGACTCAGGCGCAATTAATCCAAAGTGAGAAAATGTCAAGTTTGGGTCAGTTGGTAGCCGGTGTTGCCCATGAACTTAATAATCCGATTGGATATTTGTATGCCAATATGAAAGAATTACAGAAATATATCAAATTGTTAAAGCAAGGTGAGACGAATAAAATAGAAGTAAAACCGGAATATTTACGGGATGATATTAATCAGGTTATTAAAGAAAGTATTGAAGGTAGTGAGCGAGTAAAGACAATTGTTGAAAACCTTAGAAAATTTTCCCGTTTGGATGAGGCGGAATTCAAATATGCCGATATTCATGAAGGGTTGGATTCTACCATTATGTTAGTGAAAAAAGAGTTAGGCGACCGCATTAAATTGCATCGCAATTATGCGAATATTCCTCCGATCAGTTGTATGCCCGGCCAGTTGAACCAAGTATTTTTGAACTTATTATTGAATGCGGTTCAAGCGATTGATGGTGATGGAAATATCTGGATAACTACCTCAGGAAATGAGAATGAAGTAACAATTGAATTCAAAGATGATGGGCGGGGGATACCTAAAAAGAACATCGATAAGGTATTTGAACCGTTCTATACCACTAAACCGGTCGGGATGGGAACCGGTTTGGGTTTAAGCATCAGTTATGGTATAATCAGTGAGCATGGTGGCAGTATAAAAGTAAAAAGTAAAAAGAAAACCGGTACCACATTTATCATTAAATTACCCTATAAACCCGAATAAATATGAAACCTACAATTCTTATAGTTGATGACGAACAACATATATTAAATGCGATTAATCGGACCTTAAGAGACGATTACAATGTGATTTTGTCTTTAGATGGTAAATCCGGCTTGCAAGTCTTGCGCGAACAGGAAATTAATGCGATATTATCGGATCAGCGGATGCCGGGAATGACCGGATCAGAATTCTTTATAGAAGCCCAAAAAATTCAGCCTGATACAACCCGCGTACTAATAACTGCCTATTCGGATATCGCCGCCGTTATTCAAGCAGTTAATGACGGACAAATATTTTATTATATCGAGAAACCGTGGGAACCGGAAAATTTAAAATTGGTAATGGAAAGAGCGGTTGAACGCTATCAATTAATCAAGCACAATAGGCAGTTGTTGCAAGAACTTGAAATTGTCAACCAACAATTGAGCAATGAAAATATAATTCTTAAAAGAGATGTTGCGAATAAATACGATTTTTCAAACATCATTGGTAATAGTAATGCCATGCAAAAGGTGTTTGAACTTTTGAAAAAAGTGATACCGACTGATACCACTGTATTTATATCGGGAGAAACCGGTACGGGAAAAGAATTGATTGCCCGAGCAATTCATTACAATGGCCCTCGAAAAGATAAAGTATTTGCCGCTCAGAACTGTGCCGCTCTTCCAGATACTTTATTGGAAAGTGCTTTATTTGGACATACAAAAGGCGCCTTCACCGATGCCGTTTCAGACAAAAAAGGGCTATTCGAAATTGCCGATGGCGGTACGGTGTTCTTAGATGAGCTGTCCGATACGTCACCGGCATTGCAGAAAAGATTGTTGCGGGTAATTCAGGAAAGCGAATTTCAACCGGTTGGATCAAATGAAATAATCAAAGTAAATGTTAGAATAATTTCGGCAACCAATAAAGACCTTTTGGAATTAGTGCAAGAGGGAAAGTTTCGTGAGGATTTATATTATCGGCTTAATGTGTTTCCGGTGCATATTCCCCCGTTAAGGGAAAGGTTGGAAGATGTGCCATTATTAGCCGATTATTTCTTGAATAAGTACAAACTCCAAGCCGGCAAGAAAATTTCCGGAATTACCGATAAAGCAAGTCGAAGCCTGTTATCGCTGCCATATCCCGGCAACGTACGAGAATTAGAGAATTTAATTCATCGGGCTGTAATATTAGCCGGGGATGGGGGCGAAATTGATATAAACCACCTGCAGATTGATTGGGATGTGAACAAGAATAAATCTGCTACACCTATCCTTGCACCGTTAGAGTCTGAAACGAGATCATTATCGGAAATAATTGAAGACTTTGAAAGAGAATATATTTCCAAGATATTAACTACCAATCAGGGTAACATAAGCAAAACTGCCAAAGAATTAGGATTAAGCAGAGCCGGTTTATACAAGAAGCTTAAGCGTTACAATCTAAATTAATATTGCATACATAGTTTACATAATTAGTGTGTACCTGGTGCGCACATCTTTTTTGTACGCAATATATTCATCAGATAATAGCTATATAAATAATTGATAATATAGAATATATATCAATTACAATGATCAATTCATTTTTGGCATGGTTATTGTGTCTAAATAGTAGAGAATAAATCTCAATGAGGTGATAATATGAGAAACTTAAAAAATTTGACAATAACATTAAGCCTGTTCATTTTTGTGTTGGTATTGCAAGGTTGCTATACACAAATGGAAACGACCAAAAAGATAAAAGTTACCAAACATCCGGTCTATGAAGAAAAAACATACGCCTATACTTATCCAACTGAAAATGACTCGTTGGTCTTCTATGAGGATAATGAAGGTGATATATATTATTTAGATGAATATGGTAATATGGTATATGTTGAAGATGATTCATTAGTGTCCGAAGCATATTATTCAAGTTTTGCACTGGAGACACCCAAAACTCAGATCATAGAAAAACACTATTATTACGACCCATTTTACTATGATTATCACTATCCTTATTATAATGATTTTTACTGGAGCGTAGGAATTTCCTGGCGGAATTATTACAATCCTCGTTTCTGGAATCGCCACTATGTTGGTTGGTATTGGGATTATCCATATTTTGATCCTTACTGGGGTTATAGTCCGTGGTATGCAACTTATGGCGGTTATTATTGGACACATCATTATGGCAATTATTGGGGACCACATTGGTATAATAGTCATAATGTGTATTATCATAAATATAAAAATAAACGTGATTGGGATCGTCGCAATGCGAATGCGGTGGCTAATACCGGAGCGCGGGTGAGAAATACTTATACTGCTAATGCGACAAAGCCAAAAAATGATACGCCCGCAAAAAGAGAGGTAGTTAGAAGAACTAAGGACCGCAGTAATGACAGTGAAAATCGGAAACCGCGTTCCACCGTAACTAAAAGATCTCGTTCAAGTTCGACTGAAATTAAAAGAAATAGCGGTAGTAACACACGCTCATCAACTAAAGCCCGTTCCACAACAAAAAGGAGTACAAGCAGTAAGTTCGATAGAACTGTGAGCAATCGCACCTATACAACTCGCTCAAGTGTTGAGTCAATTAGAAATAAATATAATCAGGTTTCGCAGAGAAATACTGTGAATAGAACAGTAAATCGTGTAGTGGTAAAGGATAGTAAAAGGAAAACTGTTGCAGATCATGGTACACATAAATCAAATCCGGTTGTTAGATCGAGTGTAAAAAAATCCAATAACTCGAAGTCAAGTGCAGTTAGGTCTATAAGAAGTAAGCCAAATAATTCCACAAAGGCAATGAGAAGCAGTTCTAGTAAAAATATGTCAAATAAATCAAGTAGTGCTTCATACCGTTCTAACAGTAGCAATCGGTCATCATCAAAAGCAAATAGTACAAGAAGTTCATCAAATAATAGCTCTCGAAGCAGATCACGCAGATAACTTAAATGAGGACAATCATGTTTAGACACATTCAAAAGTACGCAATTGGAATCGGATTAATGTTAGGTATTGGATTAGGACAATCGGCTTGGGACGCCGTAAATATAACGGAAGATGAAGAAGGCATCGGAACGCGTGCTTTAGCAATGGGCGGCGCCTATACGGCATTAGCCGATGATTATTCCGGAATATACTGGAATCCGGCCGGGTTAGCAGCTGTTAGAAAAAATAAAATTCATACAGAGCTTTCACATTTACAGTTTTCTAACGAAGCATTATATAACGGTGAATTGAATAATAACAATCAAGGTTTCACCAAGCTCAAATCAATTGGATTCGTGATGCCTTTGCCGACCACACGCGGCAGTCTTGTGATCGCCGGTGGATTCAATCGAGTATTGGATTATGATGATCATTTATATTTTGAAGGTGTGGGAGATGTTTCCAATAATATTGGTTTTAATATCGAAGATACTCTTGGTGTAGTGGATTTTTATTCTTTCGATGAAAATGTCTATAGGCAGGAAGAGGTTCGGAGCGAGGGCAGCTTAAGGCAATGGAGCCTTGGCGGCGCTATTGCCCTTTCACCGAACTTTACGTTGGGTGTAACGACTTCATTAGTACATGGTGAGGAAGAATACAGTTTTGCTTTTTCACAGTTTGATGATCTTGATATTTATAATGAGTTCCCGGAAGACTTTGATGAATACACCGTAAATCAATATCTTAAATCAGATTACTATGCGTTGAATCTAAAAATAGGTGCTATGATAGACCTGAATAAATTAATCAGGATAGGCGGGGTGATTACTTTCCCTTCGACATATTACGTTGAGGAAACGCATTCGTTCAACGATTATTTATATTTTGATAATGACGCTTTCGATCCGATTGAGGATTCGGGGAATTGGGATTATCATGTAAAAACACCATTCATTTTTGATGCGGGACTTGCTATAACAAATAAATTATTTACAGTATCGGGGTCCGCCCGTTATCGTGACTGGTCGCAAACGCGCTTTGAAGTATCCGATTTTGATATAGATGATGAGTCTTATCAACAAATCGTTAATGAAAATAATATTTTGGCTCGCGAATATGATCAAACAGTTGAATATCGCTTGGGAGCGGAAATAATGTTGCCGGGATTCGATACCAAACTGCGCGGCGGTTACACATTTACTCCGAATCCAATAAGGGATTCCGATGATGATCGTTCAGCATATAGTGCCGGTGTAAGTTTTAAAGTTGATAATGATATTAATTTAGATATCTCACTTATTAGAAAGGACTGGACTCGCAATAGCTGGGATAGTTACACACCGGAAGGAGTGACCGAAGATATTAGTACTAATAAAGTTTTAATTGGTATTTCTTATAACCTCTAATTATCACCGTTCTTAGAGGACATAAAAAAGGGAAGTAGATTATTTACTTCCCTTTTATTATTTGTGATATATAGCAACTGTCAAGTAAAATATATCACTCTATTTTATAATACATTAGGAGTTTGTCATGAAATTACTCCGCCTATTATTGGCGTTGTTGTTAGCTACTATTTATTTTTCATGCAATAAATCAACCACAAATTCAGATTCGGAACCAACTACCGTTATTTTTGCAGATGCTAACTTTGAACTGCTAATCCGCGAGATTCTCAACATTCCTGACGGAGATATTCTTGACACAGATTTATTAACAATTACTACGCTAATCGGTGATGATAGAAATATTGATAATATTTCAGGAATTGAATACTGTATCAACTTAGACACATTAGATTTAGCTAGGAATAACATATCGGATATAAGTGCGTTAGCAGGATTAACGAACTTGTTAACATTATGGTTCTCATACAATGAGGTTACAGATATCAGTGTACTTTTAAATTTAACGAATCTTACGGATCTGCGATTTCATAGTAATCAGGTTATTGATATCAGTGTCCTTAGTAACCTGACAAATTTGGATGTAATATCTATTGGTAGAAATCAGATTAGTAATATCACACCTTTATCAAATCTCGCTAACCTCACGACTCTTTGGATGAACTCGAACCAAATAGACGATATAAATCCTGTATCAAATTTAACAAATTTATATACATTAGATTTTTATGGTAACTTAATTAGCGACATAAGTCCGTTAACCAACTTAACCAATCTAACACGACTAACAGCTTCGAATAACCAGATAACTGATATCAGTTCCATTGGTAATCTGACAAACTTGGATGAACTATATATCACTGATAATCAAATTGTTGACATTAGCCCGCTCGGTAACCTGATAAATCTGGACAGATTTCTAATTCAAGGGAATCAAATTTCTGATATTAGTGCACTGACAAATATCTCCCAATTAACATATTTATCTATAGGAACTAATCAATTAAATGACATTTCTCCATTGCAATCTTTGACCAATTTAACTTACTTAAATTTATATAATAACCAAATTACTGATATCTCCGTACTCAATAATCTTGTTGGGTTAATAGAATTATTTATACATAATAATAATATTGTTGATATTACGCCTTTAACTGATTTAATAAGCTTAGACTTAGTATATCTTCAAAATAATCAGGTAGTTGATATTCTAGCATTAGTTAATAATACCGGTATCAGCGATGGAGATGAAATAAGACTAACAGGAAATCCACTTAGCCAAACTTCAATTGATACTTACATCCCTCAATTGGAGGCAAGGGGAGTGACTGTTCATCATTAAGATAATAACTTCAAAGAGGAAAACATGAAAACACCAAAAACAATATATTTGCTAATAACATTAATTTTGATAACATCGTGTAAGAAAACACCTACAGGTACATCTGATCCGGTTACAGTAGTCTTCTCTGATGTAAATTTTGAACAAGTAATACGTGATGCAATTGGTAAACCTACCGGAGAAATACTTAATACTGATCTAGATTCACTTGAAGTATTAAAAGCAGATTCGAAGGAAATTACTGATATTTCAGGAATTGAATATTGTACTAACTTAATTGAATTAGATTTAAGATTTAATCAAATAGTTAATATTAGTAGCTTGTCAAATTGCCTTAATCTTGTTGAATTACGACTGTACCGAAATGAGATATCAGATATAAGTCCACTATCGAAACTAATAAAGCTTGAAGATTTAAGTATTACAAATAATTCTATTACTGATATAAGTCATTTGTCATCATTGATAAACTTGCGATCACTTTCAATCTCCGGAAACAATATCTCGGATATGAGCGTTTTGACCAAATTACCTTTACTAGAAAGTTTATCCTTTGGAATTAATCCAATAGCAGATTATAGTCCCATATCAAGTTTGACAAGCTTAAAACGTATATATTTTCAATCTTTAAATCTTACAAACCTTGATTTTGTATCAACTTTAGTTAATCTTACAGATATATCATTTAGATATAATGAAATAAATGACATTAGTGCTTTGGCGAATTTGACACAGCTATCATCTATAAGTGGCGAACGAAATCAAATCACGGATTTATCACCAATAGCAGGATTAACTAATTTGTATTCTATTCGTTTTGATAGAAACCAGGTCAGTGATATTGGCCCGTTAGCAAATTTAGTAAATCTACACTCAATTAGAATCTATGATAACCAAATCAGCGATATAAGTCCTCTTGCTAGTTTAACAAATCTCTCGACCTTGTTATTACAAGATAACCAAATTAGTGACTTAGCACCATTAGCGGAATTAACAAATTTAGCTTGGCTAAGATTAGAGAATAACCAGATTGCTGATATCAATCCATTAAATAATTTAATAAAATTAAAAAATCTCAACATAAGTCAAAATCAGATATCTTCATTAGAGGCTTTAACTTCATTAACCAGTATAGAGAAATTGTACTTATCTCAAAACCAAATCGATGATATTATTGCATTAGTGAATAACAGTGGAATTGGAAACGGTGATGAAATATGGTTGGAAGATAATCCGCTAAGCGATACGTCTAAAAACACTTATATCCCACAACTGGAGGATAGAGGAGTAACTGTACATCAATAAATTGTGTACCCCGGACAGGATTCGAACCTGTGGCCCACGGCTTAGAAGACCGTTGCTCTATCCTCAGTAAAATGTAAGAAGTATTTATAGAACTGTATCCATAATTAAAAAAGTACTCTCAAGAAAAACATGCTGTAATTCTATATAAGCATACTAATTTTTAGATATGAAATGCTTAAAGATTATTTCTATAATAATATTCTTATTATTAAAAGCTAATGTCCATGCACAAATCCCAAATATTATCATAAATGAATTTTTAGCTTTAAATAGTAATATCATTTATGATAAAGATTTATTCCAATATTCTGATTGGATTGAAATATATAATGATGATTTGAGTGAAATAAACCTAAATGGATATTTCATAACAGATAATCTTAATGATCCAACAAAATGGATGATTTCTGATGATATTATAATACAAGCAAAAGGATATGGAATATTGTGAGCCGACGGTGAGGCTTTTAATAGTCACACTAATTTCAAAATAGAAGCTGATAGCGAACAGTTGGGTATATACTCACCTAGCGTTATACCGATTGACACATTATCATTCCAAACTCAGTTTGTAAACGTATCATACGGTAGAAATATAAATGATAAAAATGAATGGCTGTATTACGATAATCCAACTCCAAAAAGAGCTAACAGTAATAACGGTATTATAAAACCCGTTTTTAGCACTGCACCAGTATTTTCGCATAAAGGCGGTTTTTATACGAATAATATTTATGTTGAATTATCTACAGAAAGTGATGGAGAAATAAGGTATACAGTAGATGGATCTGAACCGACCGAAAATTCAAGGCTCTATACCAACGGTATAGAGGTTAAGGATAAATCATATGAACCATTTTATTATGCTGCTATACCGACAAATATTAATACTTACTCATGGATTCAACCCTGGTACCCCCCTAGGGATTTAATAAGACAAGCAACTGTAATTAGAGCAAAAACATTTCATGATTACAAACTTAATAGCAATATAGTCACTAATACATTTTTCATAGGCAATGATATTAATAATGCCTATGAAATTCCGGTGATATCAATCGTATCAGATAAGAAACATCTGTTTAGTGATGCATCGGGTATATATGTACTTGGTGATAAGTATGATGGAAACAAAGATACAGGCAATTATTTTTTTGATTGGAATAGACCAGCACACTTTGAATATTTTGATGAAAACAAAGATTTAGTTTTATCACAAACAGTTGATATCAGAACTCAAGGATTATCATCTCAAATAAATCCACAAAAAGGATTACATATTATTGCTAGGAAAAAATACGGTGTGGAAAAATTAAATTATCCATTTTTTAAGGACTTTACATCTTCGGCGAAAAATATTGCGTCCTACAAAAGAATAATTGCTCGTGCCTGGGGTAGTAACTGGCAATATGCAATGTTGTCGGATGCTTATGCTCATACTATATATTCACGCTCCTCACTTGATGTTCAAGCTTATCAGCCTGTTATAGTGTTTATTAATGGAGAGTATTGGGGCATTCAAGAATTACGTGAAGCAAATAAAAATCCATATTATTTTAATGACCATTATGGAATTGATATTTTAAATCCTGGTGTAGATATCTTGCAAAGTCAAAATGGAATTGATATTTTAAATCCTGGTGTAGATATCTTGCAAAGTCAAAATGCATTTGTGGATGAGGGTGATGATATCCACTGGACTATGATGATTAATTTTTTAAGCTCAAATGTCATGACAGATGAAAATTATGCTATTTTAGGCAGCTATATGGATATTCCCAATTTCATCGATTATATTGGACATACAGTGTTTTGTAATAAGTTTGATTGGCCAGGACAAAATGAAGCATTTTGGAGAGTCAAAACATCAGATGGAAAGTGGTAATGGATTCAATATGATATGGATACAAGCTTTGGCCTACACGGGTATCCTGTTGATTATGACATGATTAATCACGTCATTAATGGGGGTATAAATAATAAAGGTCCACATCCAATCTTAATCAAATTACTTGCGAATGACAGGTTTAAAAGTAAATTCATCAATTGGTTTATGGACAGATTTAATAGTGATTTTCACTACGAAATCTTAAAAGGAATTTTAGATACTATGGTGACACAACTATCGCCATATATACCAGAGCACAGAAGTCGTTGGGGAATGAATGAAGTATATGATTGGCTCAGCTGGAAATACAATATTAATATTATATATAATTTTATAGAACAACGACAAGAATATATTATTGAGCATTTAATAAATGAATTTGATATTGATGGATTAGTAAATATTGATATTAGTATTAATAATGGAGGGATTGTTCAGCTAAATACACTAAAAATTGAGAATGTTGATTCACAATCGATATGGAGCGGTAAATATTTTAAAAGTATAGATATATCACTACATGCCATTCCTAATGATGGATATGTATTTGATGGCTGGGAAGGTGATATTGCTTCGATCTCTGATTCGGTTAATTTATCACCCATAACTAATTTATTCATTAATGCTAAATTTTCACCAAGCAAGGTTATCAGAGATATTTACATTAACGAGATTCAATATCTAAATGATAATAATATAGCTATTGAAGTGTTTAATGCTAGTAGCCACACTGTATTTACAGATGACCTATATTTCACTGATAATCAAAACATATTATTGAAGAATAAACTTGCCGCTTTAGATTCAACATTTAGTCAAATAAAACCTAATGAGTATAAAGTTCTGAATATTAGCAATAAGAATACATTGAATCAAAATGGAAAGTATTTAGCGATAGCTCAAATTTCTGGAAATGATACAATTATTGTTGATTCCGTTCTCTATCCGATTTTATCAGGTAACATATCATATGGACGTTATCCTGACGCCTCAAATAATTGGAAATACCTACCATACCCCACACTAGGACATAGCAATGATTCAATTGTTGGAAACAGCGCTAACTATACAAGATCATCATTAATAAGGAATTACCCCAATCCTTTTGCAATATCAACAATTATACCCGTTTTTATCTCAGATGATAGTTCTTATGAAGTAAAAATATTTGATGTGAATGGTATAAATATTAAGAACTACAGTATTACATCAAATTTTAACGGAGTTACTACAATAATATGGGATGGAATCGGTTTGAATAATAAATTTGTATCAAGCGGGATTTATTTTTGTACATTATTTAGAAATGACAAACTAATAGATACTATTAAAATGTTGTTTTTAAAATAATCATTTGATGTCGAAAATATATTTTAAATTAATTATTTTTTCTTTTTCTAGTTTTCCCAAGTCTATTAATTCTTCGTAAATCCAACTTATATTAACTGAGTGTTTTTTGCTAACTGCGACTTTTGCCCCAATATAATATCTCAATATGTCAAATCCGTCAGGGTATTTATTATTATTTACTAGATAAAAAATCTCAGTTCCAACATAGGGCTTAATTCTGTGAAATGATGACATTTCAATTATTAGTCTTACTCGAAGATGCTCTTCATCTCGCTTTCTAGATAGATTATCCTCAACATTATCAAACCGATTTTTTTTATTATATCGAATCCTGAACTTCAAATTTAGTGGTTCTTTATTGGTTTGATAGTAAAAGCTACCATATATTGTATGTTGCTTTACAATCTGTCTTGATTTATTTCTATAACTTGCAGATAGTTTGAAATGCTTATTAAACCTGTAATTGAAGTCAACGTCAAAAACGACCCATTTTGTCTCATTGTTTGTAAAATCAAAATGATATTGTGGTGATAGATCAAGTCTAAAATTTTTAGTTAATTTGTACCGTAGGTCCAAAGATGTACGTAAAACAAAGGTATTTTCAATTGGCTCTGCTGCGATTAATGAGAAACAAATTAATAAAATTGAGATTGCGGGTTTTTTAAACAATATAAATATTCCTGAAAATTATTATAAGTAAAAAGATTTTGGATATTTCTTTCTAGTCTTCATAATAAATTCTCACTTGTACTGAATTATTAAGAAAATTAATAGATCCAATTTTTAGTTTCTTAATATTTAGGCCAGTTTTTGAAGATAGTTCAGCAATCAACTCATCGTGCTTTTCGGGCGAAATAAGTTCGAGATTATTATATATTATTGTTTTTCGTCCAAGATCAGTTGAGAATTTTCGTTCGAAATAATAAATAGCTAATAAAATAATAATGTTACTAATAATTAATATTAATAGACCTGATGGAAGAATTGTGAGTGCATTGATAATAGCAATACTAATAGAAATGAAAATATAAGTCATTTCTTTTATTGGAACAGTTGTAGTTCTATATCTTAAGATCGAAAAAAGTGCAAATATTCCAAATGCAAAACCTAAACTAAGCTGTATACTTTGTAATGCAAAACATACTATAAATACAACTATATTGAGAAGAAAAAGGGCAAATAGGATATTCTTTTTACGTCTATCTTTAAAATAAATTTTTGCGGTTAAAAATATTATTATAAAATCAAAAATCAGTCGGTAAAGAAATCCAGCTAATTCACTTGAGTACATACTGATAAAATCCATAACTATACAAATATTATTTAATTATTGTAAGTCAATTTAAGATTGAAACTAATAGAAAATAAATAGTGTTGACGGATGTTCAAATTTATTTTATAGAAAAATTGTGACCAATATGTCTTGTAAAATTAGTTAGTTTATCAAGTTGTTGAAAATAAAGTAGGTGCAGGTGTTTACTTCTATCAAATTCAAGCAGGAGATTTATTTATACAAACAAAGAAAACGGTTTTATTTGATTAACTAATAATATCATTAGAAGTCGGTTCAATTTATAATCAAATATTCTTGAAGTATATTATTACTTTCACTAAGAACATACAAATGTCTATCATTCATTGTAATTCCCTCTGTCTTAATTTGCGATAAATCAAATGATTTAACATATTCGTCTCTAAAACTCCAAAAGAATACTTTACTATCTTCATCGCTGATAATAATTAGAATATCACTATTTTCTTTATAATGTGCTCCGGAATAATCATTTGCAAAATTTAAATAATGAATATCTTTTAATATTAAAGAAGTGAGATCTAATTCAATTATGGCTCCTGGATTTTTCTCATTTAGCAAGTATAGGCTATTTTTCTTATAATTAATTCCCAAACCTTCAATTCGTATATCTTGGAATGAATTTGGGAAAAAATCAAGATCAATTCTATTAATTTCTGTACCTTCATGATCTATATTAACTAACTGTAAAATGGATTCCTCTGATATCCAAAATGTTGAGTCAATAATATTATACACTATAGCTTCTAAATCATTTCCAAAATAATTAAGACTGTCAACTAATTCGCCTTGAGTATTAATTGAATAAATTTTTGCAGGTTCTTTATCTGAAACTACATATAACAAGTTATCGTGTATATTGTATGTCATGCCTGATGGTTCTTTAACATTTATCTGATATTGGTGATTTAATGATATTGTTAGATTATTATCATTATTAGTCTGATCATTACAAGAAACTAAAACAATTAATAAGCAAAGTGGGAATAACTTTTTTAGTAATGTATTAATTATTCTTATTGAACTCTCTCATTTGAATAAAAATTAACTGTTTCTATTTCTTTTAGATTTTTTAAGGATTTTATGAGATTATTTGTCTCTAATTCATTTTTGAGAATTACACTAAAGGACAATTCCAAATAATCTTTTTTCCCCAATGATCTAATATTAATTAGTTTGCTAGATTTGCAATATTTATCAAATATTGACAGATATTTTGGATTCTGTTTATTGTCAGATAAATATATTAACTGCAGCAAGTAATCATTCTTCTTGTGGTTTCCAAAATTTATTTTGTATAGAATGATTTGCAGAATGCCAATAAATATTACTCCTACAAGAGTTATTTGATGCAATCCAACGCCAGCAGCAAGCCCTGTAGCCAAAGCAAAAAATATAAATACTATATCATGAGTATCCTTCACCGCCGTTCTAAATCTAATTATTGACATTGCCCCAACTAATCCAAAAGCTCGAGCAAGATTATTTCCAATTACCAATATCACAATACTTGTAATCAAAGTAATTGTAATTAACGATCTAAGAAATCTACTTGAGTATCCAGGACCGTTATAAGTCCAGCGATACACTAGAGATATTATTAGACCTCCAATTAAAGCCATAATTAAATTTATTATTACAGTACCAACTGTAATATCAGACTGAATTATATTTTGTAAGTCTTGAAAAGGCATTAATTTGGTTGAAAAATTGATTTACTGATAATTTCATTAAAATTATAATCCAGGGTACTATTCATACATGTATCAATACTTAATGTATACTTAGAAAGTGCTTCACGGTGAAGATCAAGCTTATTAATTATAGGAGTCATCCATGTAGGAAAGCCGTAATTAGATTTAACCTCAAGTATTGTGTGGTTCCTAAATACATAATTTATACGTTGATTTGAATAAAATTCATTAATTTGTGGATATGGTATACATCTCAAATTTTTGTCAATTGTAACTCGTGCAGTATGATCAAATTTATAAATATATGCCTCTCTTTCATATATAACTTGTACGACAGGAACCATATTATACCTCTTAATATAGTACCAAAAATATTCGGCATTTGATATAGAATTGGGAAAATCATTTCTTCTAATAACATAATCAGTAATATTTGAATTATAAACATGTTCAAGAAATTTGGCAGATATTGGAGAGCGATATTTTTTGTGACTCATATTCGTTTTACTCTTAATTTCTAAAAATAAGATATCATCGTCAATTTTTGGAATATAACCTCTAATCCTGATTTTTTCTCTGCTATAATCTCCAGAAAGTTTTTTATTGTATTCATCTAAAAAATAAGTATCAAAATATATGCTTCTAACAGTATAATCTTGTGAGTCAGCAACTGCAATATGATTATCATGAATTAAATACGGTGTTATTAGTTCTCTTAACATTTCTACGTTGGTATCACTAATTAAATATTTGAATTCCTGTCTAAACATCTCAGCTAAAAATATGTTGCAATAATTTTATTATTGAAATTTTACCCAAATTTAGTTTACCGCTCAATATTTGGCCATTTATCAAACCAATCGATGGCTCAATTACAGAAATAATATAAATAACAGGTTTTCCATTTATATTAATAACATCATCCGAAATATAGCTAATTCTGCATGACAAATCGTTGTTATTGTCCTTAATTGTAATTTCTTGACCAATTTTAAGTTCATTATAATACTTAAATTGAACAGGCGAGATTAAAATTGGATTATTTATATTTTTAATAATTAAAATTGTATCATTGTAGGTTGGAAGCGAAAGTGTACCACTTAAGGGTGATATAATAAATCCATCATTTTGACGATCTATCAATACGGCTAATTGTTCCTCCAGGTTAGAAATAATCTGCCTTTGATGATTTATCTGCTCAGGTTTTGCAGCTGTTAAAACGGATTCCAATTGAGCTTCAGTAATTTCTGCATTTGATTTACTAATTTCATATTGTATCTTTTGATACTCAAAGTCTTCATTTGATATAAGGCTATCAGTATATAACTCAGTATATCTTGAAAATATATTTTCTAAGATATTCAAATTTGAAATCGCTTGTGCATGTCTGGCTTCAGCCTCTTTAATAATAGTTTTTTTTTCAGGAGACAAAAAAATCTTCAATAATTCTTTTGCTGCTAATAATTCACCTGTTAGTTCGTTAATTAATAGTTTTGTTTCATTAGATCTGATAACACAAAGTGTGTCTCCTAGTGTTACTTGAGAACCGACTTTTATCAAGTGATTTAATTCAAGGGATAATACATCTCCTCGATCAGCCATAAATATTTTTTTATTTATTTTACTATTATCTAATGTATTGTTATAATTGACTTTAATTACATCATTTTGTGATTGTTGAATTATTAATTCTTCACTAGGAATCACTTTTCCATAAAGTTCAATGTTATGTGGCAAATATAATCGTATAGATAAGAGCAGCACGAATATGGCAGAAATAATTAATAATAATATATTTTGATTTAATTTCAAGATACCATTATCTATGAGATAGGAAAACCAATTAGTCTTATAATATGATAATTGTATCATATTATATTGTACTGTTTAATTTACTAATAAAATCAGTACTTAAAGAAATAAAATCCAATCGTCATGAATACAATTACATTCAAACTATTAAGATCAATAATAGTCATTACTACTCTTACAATAAATTTGCAGAGCCAAGTACCTTATTTTGAAACAACATTGCCTATTATTTTTGTCAATACAAATGGAAGTAATATTGTAGATGAACCTAAGATTTCTGCTAATATGGGAATAATTTACCATGGGAATGATACAATAAACAAAACTACTGATTCTTTTAATCATTACAATGGTAAAATTGGCATTGAGATACGTGGTAGTAGTTCACAGCTTTATCCTAAAAAATCATATTCTGTAGAAACTAGAGATGCTTATGGAAATGATATGGATGTATCTCTTATTGGATTACCAAGTGAAAGTGATTGGGTATTTTATGGACCATACTTTGATAAATCATTAATTAGAAATGCTCTTGCTTATGGTTTATCAAGGAAGTTAGGTCATTATGCTCCAAGAACTAAATTTTTCGAATTGATAATAAACAATGACTACAAAGGAATATATTTACTAGTAGAGAAGATCAAAAGAAGTGACAATAGGCTAGGTATTTCAAAGTTAAAGAATACAGATAATTCTGGAGACGAATTAACAGGTGGGTACATATTTAAAATTGATAGAATAACTGGGTCAGAAACTGAAGGTTGGTATTCGAATTATCCTGCTGAAGGAATGTCTGGTGCCGGACTATATTATCAATTTCATTATCCATCTCAATCTAACATTACTACTGAACAAAGGCAATATATTAAGAATTGGATATCAGATTTTGAGAATGTGATGGATTCTGATTTTAAATATGATGCTAATATTGGATACTATCGTTTGCTTGATATGAACAATGCTGTCGATTATTTTATTGTAAATGAGGTTTGTAAAAATTATGACGCAAACGCTGCGAGTTTCTTTTTATATAAAGACAAAGATTCCAAGGATAATAAGCTACATTTAGGACCTGTCTGGGATTTTAATATTTCCATGGGTAATGCAGATGACGAATCATTTAGATCTCCCAATGGTTGGATCGCAGACCTCTATAATCACCCTTGGGGCCAACCTCTTGGGAGACCTTTCTGGTCGAGATTAATTTGGAATGATAATACCTTTTGGAGTTCATTTCAATACAGAATGCGTATGCTTCGTTCTACTTACTTATCTTACGGTTCATTATCAGCTTCAATAAATGGTATGATAGACGAGATATCAGGTGCCATAGATAGAAATTTTGATAGATGGCCTGAGCTAGGCAAAGCAACAAACACATTTAACCAATTATCGGGGAATCAATATGCTAATGCTACACATGATAGTGAAATACATAATTTAAAACAATGGTGGTCCGATAGATTGAGGTGGATTGATAGTGTAGTGGGATCTCCGTTATCGTCAGACGTTACGCCTCCTGAGATTCCTAAAAATTTAACTGCAACTAGCGAAAACGGTTATGTAATGTTATCCTGGGATGCAAATTCCGATGCTGACATATTTTCGTATACACTTTTTAAAGGGACACAATACTATGGGTGGATGGATTTATTAGCTACGGTTGATAAAAATGTTACAACATTTGTTGATTCTATAATAGAAGAAAACACAACATATTTCTATCAAATTAGTGCTCAAGACAACGTTGGGAACCAAAGTCATAGATCAATTCCTACAAGTACCACAACGCTAGAGATTCAAGAATTTAGTACTAGCGATGAGTCTTTAATTAGTCAAAACAAGCCCAATCCATTTAATAGTATTACAACATTTAATGTAGATCTGCCAAGTGACTATTCAGCCAAATTAACTATTTGTGATTTAAAAGGAAAAATGATCAAGGAGTACAAGAATTTGCAAGGTTCACAGATAATTACATGGGACGGAAAAGACGTGAATGGGAATATGGTTGGAACTGGTTTATACATATACTCAGTGATATTTGATGACCGTGTCATAACGAAAAAAATGTTATTACTTAAATAAAATTAAGTATTAATTAGCCGCACCGGGAGTTGGGTATTCCATAAATACCCAATCATCTCCTATTTTTCCCATTGAAATATCAGGTGATTGCTGAAGAAATGAATATTCATCAATTATAGTAGTTCCATCTTTATCTAACAATATGATTGATTCGCCATTACCAGAAAGTTTGAAATCCAAATGTAATGGTCCTTGATCAAGATCACGATCACACCATAAAATAATAAATTCGTTTGGATTTATGGTTGTAATTGCGGTAAAAGTATCTGGGATCATATGTGGGTTGGAATCATTTAGTTTATCGCTTAAATAATAGCCACCAATATTAATCGGATGAGTTCCATAATTAATTAATTCTATCCAATCATCGTATTCACCATAATTATCAGCTAAGATTGTTTCATTTATTGCAAGAAACTCACTGATTTGTAATTCAACTACAGCTCTATTTTTTGATTCACAACTTAGTAAAATAAATAAAAGAACTAGGTTTATCAATTTAATGAATACATGCATTTTAATCATTTTCATCTCAAAATTTAAATAACTATACTCAAATGAGATAGAATTATTAATAATAATTAAGCATTGAGCATCACGTCAATGAATATACATTAAATTAAAATGAAAATTTCAACATATTATCGTATATATTATTCGACGAATATTTTTTGTACAAATTATTTTGAAGAATGTGTAAGTTCATTTTTATCCAACACCAATTCCCTGGTCTAAGAAAGTTGATTTACTTGAATTATGAATAAACAGTATATTATCTTTGTTGTATTATTGTATTTATAACTATAAAATAATTGTGAAGTCATTTAATATGCTTGTAAAGCTGTTAAAACCGTTTATTAGATATTATATAATAAGAAGTTTTAACGGAATCTAGGGACTTAAAGAATATATCAAAGAGAATAATATAACTTCAGGTATTTTTTTAGAAGTATACAATGAATATTTTTCAAAGTATGGGAGTTGGATTGGTTCTCACTGTACACTTGAGGGTATACCTTGCACTCCACATGGTTTTTTTGGTGTGTTTATTTCAGGTGGTTCAATTATCGGCAAAAATACTGTTATTTTTCAACAAGTTACTATCATCCGCTAAGCGATACGTCTAAAAACACTTACATCCCCCAATTGGAGGCAAGGGGAGTAACTGTGTATCAGTAGGGTGTGTACCCCGGACAGGATTCGAACCTGTGGCCCACGGCTTAGAAGGCCGTTGCTCTATCCAGCTGAGCTACCGGGGCATTTCGGAGGCGGAAATTATAACAATTTGTAAAAATATTTAAATGTTATATATATACAAAAAATATCTGCAAAATAGCAGAATTTTTGTCGTCGGGGCACCGACGATAAATATCTTGCATATTTTTAATTATTGTAGTACACTTATCCACGAGAGAATAACTTATTATATTAACAAAAAGGAGAAATTATGGCTGAAAAAGTAAAAACATGTGGAGTGAAGAAAGAATCAGGCTATCTGTATTATTTAGATAAACAAGGTGATGTTTCACGCTCAAAGATGGCTCGTGCAGGAAAAGGCGGCGGAAATGCCGAGAAAGTTGCAACAGCAGGAGTACAACGTGAAGCCGGTTTTCTATATTTTATTGATAAAGATGGTGATGTAGCCCGCGCAAAGATGGCTCGTGGCCGCAAATAGCTGACTTATCGAAAAAATGATAAAAAACCCCGTGTTTGCGGGGTTTTTTATTATCTAATTTTAATTGATATGAAATTATTATAATTTCAATTCTCAGCATGCTTACAATCAATTATAAGAATGTGATTCTATTTTTTTGGTTAGCGATTCCACTAATAAATCTATTTGGTCAGTCGCCAATTGTTAAAAAGGTTGATTTTCTAGGTTATGTGAAAACCAAATTGTACATATTAGAACGTGAAATCCAACACCCGTTGGATACTCCTTTGGATACAGCTCTTGCCGAAGCAGATCGCTTGCGATTAGAAAATTTAGGCATTTTCAGCATGGTTAATATGCAGATTATACCAATCGGTCATAATGAAGTAAATGTTCGGTACACGATTATTGAGAATTGGCGTTTTTTCCCAATGCTTTCCCCGCTGTATAATGAAAAATGGGGTTGGTCGGTTGGTGCTACATTGATGATCAATAACTTTCGTGGTAGGAATGAATCGTTAGTTGTTCGGGGGCAGTATGGCGGTCAAAACACATTTGGTGTAGAATATTACAATCCGTGGATTACCGGAGATCATGTATCAATAAAAATTAGTGCCGGTAATGATGTATATGATCACACCTTTTTACCGTATGATGTCACCTACAATCATTTTCAAATAGGATTTGGTAAATATATAAATAACCGACTACGTACCAAAGCAGGTTTATTCTTGAGTGAAAAAACCTATTCTAATGAAACCGAAACAAGAGAATATTTTCATATAACGCCTTATTCAGACATAACCTTTGATTCGCGGGATTTATACGCAAGTCCGTCGAAAGGTATTTATAGCACCAATACTGTTTATGCTCGTTTTGACACTAAAGGCAATGCACTAAATCAGCTATTATGGAGTCATTCCACTAGTAAATATCATGAACTAATTGATGGAAAATGGAATACGGTTTTAGGACTGAATGTTGATAGTAGATTCACTTTTGGCAATAACTTGGATATTTGGCATGATTATATCGGCGGAGCATATTCCGTAAGAGGATGGAAAGTGCCGAATAATAAGCTCTATGAGAGTACGGAACAGAGCTACAGATTTGGGATGAATTGGGTTACTTCATCGGTTGAGATTCGTCAAACCGTTGTACCTAAATTCGCAACTAAATTAGGAAATGAACTTGGTTTATCCGTGGTAACTTTCGCTGACATTGGAGTTATTGATAATGATATTGCAAATCTTTTTCAAAACACGCCAATATTAGGAACGGGAGTAGGAATTCGCATTCCTTGGTCGGTGATAGGCTCAATAAGATTGGATTATGGTTGGTCTTTCTACAAGGGTAAATATGTTGAACAAGCACTGCATCTTGCCTTTGGCGAAAAATTTTAATTTTTCTTTTTGAATATCATCGCTTTTTCAAAGCGATTTTCAGTCCCGTCTCGTAATCTGGTAATATTACTGCGATGGGTGTAGATCGCAAACCATGGCACGAGTAGAGCAAAAACCAGTAATGACAAAGAACTATGCTCAATCCCGAATATTGGTAGGATCATTAGAAATATCGGTAAGGAAACAGTCGCCAGTATTGATCCTAAAGATACATAGCCGGTAAGCACAAGGGTTAGGGCAAAGACAATTAAACACAAAGGCAAGGCTACCGGATATAAAGCAAGCAGCATACCGGCAAGTGTGCCGATGCCTTTGCCGCCACGGAATCCGGCAAAAATTGTGTAGGTATGCCCCAAAACGGCAGCGAAACCACACATTATTTGTACTACTCCAATATCGGTTATAGGCTGATTTTGGAAGAATACCGTAGCATAGATAGCGGTTGGCAGCCAGCTCTTGAAAATATCAACAAGGACCACAATAGTAGCCGGTTTCCAACCCAATACACGAAATACATTGGTTCCACCGGCATTTCCGCTGCCATGTTCCCGAATGTCTATTCCTTTAACGATCCGCCCCAGGATTATACTTGTCGGAATTGAACCGGTTAGATAGCTCAATATTAGTATTAATAATAAATTTATATATTCCTGCATAATTTCCCGTTAAGCAAGTTTTTGAACAGCAATAGCAATTGCATTAGTTCCGGCATGACTACCCAATCCGGGACCAATTTGCGAGAAAAATACATTTTCCTTGCCTATTTCATTTATATAATATTGCTCAAATTTACGAGCCCGTTCTTCACAGTTACCATGGACAATTCCAATTCGGTAAGATTCTGAATAAGCGATTTTTTTATTTATATATTTTATGAATCTATCATCAATATTCTTTTTGCCAAGTAGTTTGCCATCGGTAATGACCGTGCCCTCGGCGCTAAGTGATAAAATGGGAGATATTTTAAGTGTATCGGCAATTGTTTTTTTATACTTCGGCACTCTGCCGCCTTTTACGGCTGAATCGAGGTTATCTAATAATATATAAATTTTGGTCAGCGCCTTGGCTTGTTCAATAATCTTAATGATTTCATCCATTGATCTGCCGTCTTCAATTGCTTCAGCCGCTCTAACAGCGATTAATCCCGTACCGATCGAAACGCAATTTCCGTCAATGATAGTCGTTGGGAAAGTGGTAAGCGCCTTGGAAGCGGTCAGCGCTGATTGAAACGTGCCACTCGATTTGGCCGGCAGGTGAATCGAGATGGCGGATTCATAATGAGTTGCCAAAAATTGGTATTGTCTCCTAAAATCGTTAGGGGTAGGTTGACTTGTTTTGGGATGATTCGGATTTTTTATTAATTCAGCCCAAAATTCTTTACTTGTCATGGTAACTTTATCAATATAGTGATTGTCGCCGAAGTTTAATCTTACCGGTACAATATGAATATTTTTTTCGTCAATAATTTCTTCCGGTAGATCCGCTGTTGAATCCACCACTAAAGCAATTGGCTTTGTCTGTTTATGGGCATCCTTTTGTTGCTGCAACATATCATCAGCTTTATCATTTTTTATTTCGCCAAAAGTTTTGCATATATCAAAGACTGTTTTTGGTTGATCGGTATGAATATGGATCTTAGCTTTATGTTTTGTGCCCGCGATGATTAAGGAATCGCCCATCTGTGATAAATGATCTCGAAGTTTGATCCTGTTAATGTTTTCACCGGAAATTACACATTCCGTGCAGTATTGATATTTTTCATTAAAATTGACTTCTTTGGGCTTACTTTTTGTTATACGCGGTATAGTTATTTTACGGATTTTACCATCGCTGATAAAATCCTGTATTCCGTTTAGTAGATCAACGAAGCCTTGACCGCCGGCATCTACAACTCCGGCTCTGGCTAATACTTTCAATTTTTTTGGTGTGTCCTTCAATGATTTTTGAGCGACATGCAAAGCGCGCGCTAATACTTCAACAAAATCAGAATATTTAGTACTCAATCTATTCAAGGCATCTGACCATTCACTGATAACAGTTAAAATTGTTCCTTCGGTCGGGTGTAGTAAAGCTTGATAGGCATATTGCTTGCCGGTTTTAACAGCATCAGCAAATTGTTGCGCGGTAACTTTTGCTTTATCGTGCAATCCTTCGGAAAGACCGACCAAGAATTGAGCTAAAATGGATCCGGCATTGCCACGGGCACCATCAAGCGCTGAATCAGCGATGAGTATGCTCATATCACCGATATTAGAATGAACATTTTGTTGTAGATTTTCTTTGATAGTTGATAGAGTATAAGCCATGTTAGTTCCTGTATCGGCATCGGGTACCGGAAAAATATTGATCTTATTCAAATGATCTTCGCGTTCAAGTACCTTTTGTAAACCGGCACTCAGCACGCGGTATAATCGGACTCCATCTAAATATTGAATACCCATAATTCTATGGCAAGTTATTTTCCTTTGGGGCGACCATTCCGCCCGAGATCAGTGTTTTCAATCCCTCTTCCACAGAAAGACCGGAATGGCGAATATCTTTTTCATTTAAGAATAACATAAATCCCGAGGTCGGGTTTGGTGTTGTTGGTAGGAACACATGCACATATTGTTCCCCGTTTTTACTTTTTGAATATCCGGTGACAAATGCTAATGTCCATAATTCTCTTCGCGGATATTCAATTAATACGACCTTTTTAAAATTCCCTTTGCCGGGCAAGGTCAGAGTTTGCATTATTTGTCTCGATGAAGTATAAATTGTATTGATCAGCGGTACGCGTTCCATGATGACTTCTACTAATCTAAACAAACGTTTACCGACTACATTGCTGACTAAAAGTCCCATTAAAAATATCAGCATCAGGATGAACAGGAATTCGATCAAGTCGGCAAGGATCTCATTTTCCCCTAAGATAGGTAAGGTACGCAAATATGTTATGTCCGGTGCAAAGCCCACAACAAATCGCAGAAGTAAATATGTTAAGTAAATCGGTAACAGGGTTAATAGCCCGGTTATAAATTTATTCCTGATTAATTTGAACGGAGTTTTCTTAGTTTTTTTCTTATCCATTATAATTAATTCTTTTTGCGTTTATAATTTACTAAAAGTGCGCCTAATATAATCAAGATTGCCCCGGTCATTATCAATGCTGATAATTGTTCATCCAAAAGTATCCAACCGACAAATATGGCAATAATTGGAGGGAAAAAAGCCACATAAGTGATTTGGGTCAATGTCAAATATTGAAACAACCAAAAATATAGTGAAAATGTCAGTACTGATCCAAATATGATTAGGTAAATAGTGGCAAGGATGTTTGTTTGAGTCCAGATCATTGCCGGTCCGGGTTCAGTTAATAATGCAAATGTAAATAGAAAAATTCCACCTAAACTTTGGGAAACGGCATTAAGCTGAAAAGTGTTAACGACATTTTTGTATTTCTTTAAATAGGCATTCGGCCAGGCAGCTACAATAATTGCCAGTAAAACGACCAATACGCCGAGTACAACATTTTCACCGCCGATGGAATCATTTTGGGATATTATTAATACTGTTCCTAAAATTCCCAATAAAAGACTAAGCACTTTTTTCTTATTCAATCTTTCATCGGGCAGATAGAAATGAGCAATTAAAGTTGTGAATATCGGGAAACTTGCCCACAGAATTGATGACAAATTTGAATAGATGTATTGTGTCCCCCAATAAGTAAGTGTGTAACTGATCCCAAAATTAAAAGCACCGAACAACAAATAAATTGAAATAGCTCGCTTAGACAGTGGTAATTTTTCTTTCCGCGCTAACATTAGCAGCCAGAAAATCAGTCCGCCAAAAATAAATCGGATTCCAACCGCGTAAGCCGGAATCATACCTTCGTTCAAACTGATTTTTAAAGCATACCAAGTTGTTCCCCAAATTAAGGAGAGCAGGGCATAGGCTAAGTAGATCTTGGTTTTCATTATAATAGGGGTAGAAATATAATCGCCCTGCAATATACAGGGCGATTTAAATATTTCATCTTCTTAAAAATTTATTTTGCTCTGGAGTGCAATAAAGCTACGATCGGACTTGCTACATAAATACTTGAATAAGTACCAACAACAACACCGATCATCATCGCTAAGGCAAAATTGTGAATCACTTCGCCGCCAAAGAACCACAGGATAAAAACCACAAAGAAGGTGGTTAAGGAAGTGACGATCGTACGGTTCAATGATTCATTAATACTTGTATTAATAATTGATAAATAATCATCCTTGCGTCGCGCTTTAATATTTTCACGGATCCGGTCAAAAATCACAATCGTATCATTTAAGGAATATCCTACAATGGTTAAAAATGCCGCAATGATCGGCAATGATATTTCTAATCCGAGAACCGAGAATATTCCTAAGGTTATGAGGACATCATGTGTTAAAGCTGCGATGGCGCCCAAAGCAAACTTAAATTCAAATCTAATTGAGATATAAATTAGTATCAGTCCCAAGGCAGATAAAATTGCCATAACAACCTTGCCGCTCAGTTCTGCGCCAACTTTCGGTCCAACTTTTTCGATCGTTAAGATGAAATCGTTAGGTTCGTCGGGGACATCTTCAGGGAATGAATTATAGAGATGGTCAATCACGGTTTGCGCAATATTGGTGTGCTGTCCGTCTTCACTTGCAAGACGCACAGATATACTGTTCGGGCTGCCGAAGTGTTTTATTTCCTGTCTGCTAAAGTCGTAATTCACACCGTCAACTGATACATTTCCCAAAGAAGTTCTAATATCGTTCACATCCATTTCTTTGTTAAAATTAACAGCCACCATCGTACCGCCTTCAAAGTCGATACTCAATTTGGGGCCACCATTGATTAACAAGGAAACCAAACCAATAATAATAATTGTTGCGGAAATGATAAATCCAATCCGCATTTGCTTCATAAAATCTATGTGAGTGTCTTTAATAATTCTCATATACTTAGCTTCTGTAAATTTTTACGGTTTGTCATTGACATAAATATTGTTCTGGTAACAAATATTGCTGTGAACATACTGATCACAATACCCCAAAAGAGTACAGTGGCAAATCCCCTGATCGGGCCGGTTCCAAATTGATATAATACCAACGCTGCAATTACGGTGGTAATATTTGCGTCAATAATTGTCGTGAGAGCACGGTTATATCCGGAATCAACCGCGGCTCGGGCCGTTTTGCCTTTGCGCAATTCCTCGCGGATACGTTCAAAAATGATCACATTGGCATCTATAGACATACCCATCGTTAATATCAATGCGGCAATGCCCGGTAAAGTAAGCGTTGCCTGTAACAATGCCAAAATTGATAATACCAAGAGGATGTTCCAGATCAACGCAAAATCGGCTATTGATCCGGCGACCTTATAGTAGATCAACATAAATATCATTACAATTATTAATCCAATCAAAACTGATCTTGTGCCTTGTCTAATTGAATCTGCTCCGAGCGAGGGACCTACAATACGTTCTTCGATGATCTGTACCGGAACCGGTAGAGCACCGGCACGCAATACAATTGCGATATCTTTGGCTTCGTTCAGATTTTCAAAGCCTTGAATACGAGTTGCACCACCTGGAATTTTCTCTTGGATTTGCGGAGCCATATGAACCTTGTTGTCAAGAACAATTGCGATCCGACGACCAATATTTGCTCCGGTAATGCGCGACCATTGTTTGGCACCATCGCTGTTCATATCCAACATTACGATCGGTTGACCGGATATATCACTGCCGGTACCCGCGATCGTTTCGGTTGCTTCGGAAATAACACCGCCGGTCAATTCCGGTTCAAGTTCTAAATGATATAATCTGTAAATTTTAATTAGATTACCATTTACATCAGTTATTTCTTCAGACTTAGTACTGATGGCAAATTTACTTGTTGATGAACTAAGAACTGCTTGTACTTCGGGCAGGGCTAATATCTTATTAACAGCATAAACGTTTGATTCAGGTACTCCAATATCAATTCCGAAGTCTCTTAATAATGCTGAAAATGGTCGTTCTTCAAATAGACGTTGATCAATAACTGCACTTGTGTCTTTGGATTCGACTATTTCTTGGTCAACTTCACCAAACAATTCACTTACTGTAATTGTCTTATCTTCACTTACTTGCTGCTCAATCGTTTCGCTCGGTGTATCAGCTTCCACTGTTTCAATTTCTTCTGACACAACAATGTCTTCTTTACCTTTTAATACATTGTCAATCCTGATCAACATATCCTGCGTGATTTCAGGGTTTTTAACCAAATAAAATTCAAGCAAGGCAGTACTTTGTAATAGATCGCGAGCCCGTTCGGAATCTTGAATACCGGCTAATTCAACGATGATCCGTTGATTGCCCTGCTTCTGAATAGTTGGTTCGGCTACACCGAATTGGTCAACACGGTTTTGCAAAATTTCCAATACGCGATTTATCGCATCATCGGATTCTTCACGTAATTTGCCGATTATTTCATCGGTGGATGAACCGTATTCATGAAAATATCTTGCCAAACGGATATTATTATTATCGGAAACCGTTTTAAAAATATTGAAGAAATCCGCATCGGGTTCACTAAGCCGAGCGCTGACTTCATTGAGAGTATTTTCTAAATTATCGTCCTTATTTATTGCAATACCACTTATTAGGGTTGGCAGATCAACTTCGAGGACAATATACATACCGCCTTTTAGATCCAATCCCTGCTTAATAACTTTGGACTCAATATCCCGCAATTTACCCTCTTCGCGTAATTCCTCTTTTCTTTCTTCCGACATTTGCTGGAAAGTGAATGAGGGCCAAAGTGAATAGATTGCCCAAGCCAATACAATACCTATCAGGATGTATCTAGGAGTTAATTTTTTGTTCATTTAAATGTATAAATTAATTGCTAAAAAAGTTCGAAAATATACCGAGAATCGGCTTTGGCAGTCAATTTCTATTTGAGCAATTCAATAACACCCTTATATAGTATGAATAATAAAAAACCCGCTTCTTGAGCGGGTTTTTCAATTGTATTTTTATCGCTTATTTATAAAACATTCGCCTCATCCATCATATATAGAATTGCATCGCGTAAATCATCTTTTGAGCATTCCATACAGGTGCCCATTGGTGTCATTGTTCCATAATTGCCAGTGTATCCGTCATGAACATGCTGAACCAACAAATCCAAATCTTTTGACCGGTTTTCAGTCCAACGCACCTTGTCAGTCAACATGGCTGCCCCTCCGATGCCCTCCTTATGGCAAATATGGCAATACTTATCAAAAACGGCTTTCCCATTTGTTAACATTTCCGAAGTAGGAGTAACATAAGTATATTTTGCGGTGGCTTCCTGTGTCTTCTTTTCACCGCCGCCACAAGCGATTAGAACTATGATCACCACTACACTAACCAAGTATTTCATTATCTTTCCTTTCTTTTCAAAATATTAAAGTGAATTTAGGTGTCCGTCAGCATAATTTGTCAATTCTGTATGAAGTCTTGTTTTGTACGAATCTCCACACCATGATGAATTAATTGCATTTCTCGCCAATGCGATAACATCGGCAAGCGTTAGATCGAATGTTTTAATCAATTCCGTAAACTCATTTTCCAAGGAAGTATTAAACATTTTTGGATCGTCCGTATTTACCGATACTAACATGCCCTTCTTGTAGAAATCATATATTGGATGTTCAGAAAGAGTGCTTACAACATTTGTCCGCACATTTGAGATCGGATTCATCTCCACCGGAATTTGATGTTCTATAAGATAATCAACAAGAGTCAGATCATCCATAGCTGTTGTGCCATGTCCAATTCGATCTACCTCAAGGTCCTTGATTGCCTGCCAAATATAATCGGCTCCGGCGGCTTCGCCGGCATGGCAGGTAGTTTTTAGTCCTTGTTTTTTGGCTTCAGTGAACACATTTTTGAATAGGTTTGGCGGGAACTCCTTCTCTTTTCCACCTAATCCGATTCCAATAATCCCTTGGTCGCGTACTTCAAGAATTTGACTGAACTGCTCCATCTTGTCTAATTCATCGCGAACAAGGTCAGCAATAAGATTGATTGCTATTTTATCTATGTGTTTATTCAGTCCTTTACGAATTGACATGGCAATTTGTTGTGGAATTAAGTTAGATCTTCTAAAATCTGTAGGTGAAAAACTTATCTCTGCGTATCGAATATTTTGTTTGGCAAGGTCCAAAGCAACCTGCTCGGCAATTAGTTCAAAATCGTCATATTCGCGAATGAAACGGTTTTTCCAAACCCATATATTGAGAAAATGCGAAAAATCGGTATATCCGAATTTTCTTTCTAATTCAGTATATGATATAAAATTTTTTCCTTTATACTTTTCAATTAATTGCAAAAGAGTATTTAAAGGAATTGCACCCTCAAGATGAAGGTGCAATTCAATTTTGGGCATGTCTCCGATAAATGCTAAATCGCTATCAAAGATAGTTCGTTTTTCCAATTTATCTAATGTGTTTCTTTATATTTTTTTAAAATACCAATTACGTAATCTATATCTGCTTCGGTATGATTTCCATTGATTTGGAAGCGGATTTCTTCATCACCTTTTGGAACAACCGGAAAGTTCAAACCGGTTGCCAAAATACCATGTTCCGTTAGAAAATTGACCATCTCAGTTGTCTTCTGTGTATCTCTTACCATCAATGGTACAACCGGATGATCGCCTTCAATACTTTCATAGCCGTTGGTTTCCAAACCCGTCTCAAATCTTTTGGTCATTTTACTAAGATGTTTCAGCAATTGTAAGCCTTCGTCACTATCCAAAATTTCCAAAGCCTTTAATGCGGCTGCAGTTTCGCCTACAGTGATTGGATTTGAATAAATGTACATTGGAGCATTCTGACGCAAAAAATCAGTAATTGCTTTTGACGTAACTACATAGCCACCATTTACACCGAATCCCTTGCCAAGTGTGCCGATAATTATATCAACTTTTGCTCCGCAGTATTCTTCTGTTCCTCTTCCGGTCGGACCGAATCCGCCAACTCCGTGTGAATCGTCTATAATCGAGATAACACCTTCTTCGAATCGATCATTATATTTTTCGCATAATTCAGCAAATTCTTTTAAAGGCGCATTGTCACCGCGCATACTGAAAATACCATCGGTCACGACCAAAGCCCGTTTAGCTTGACCAGACCATTCTTGCAATTTTGCTTCAAGATCAGCCATGTCGTTATGTTTGTAAATTGCCTTGCCTTGCGGGCGTGATAAGCGCATCGCTTGAATGATGCAATTGTGATTTAACTCATCACTGATATAAACCGTTTCCTTAGTTGCTAACGGCATTAACACGCCCAAACTTGTTACATAAGCTGAACTAAATATCATGCCTGATTCTTTGTCGTGGAATTTGGCTAATTTATCTTCAAGTTCGATATGTTTTTTATAAGTTCCGCTAATAAATCTTACTGCGCCCGGTCCAACGCCAAATTCCCGCGATGCTTCCTCTTCAGCTTTAATAACTTCGGGGTGCAATGACATTCCCAAATAAGAATTTGAATTCATTTTTATAAATTCTCTATCACCATAACCTTTAACGAAGTAACGAACACCTTTTTTGCCTTCAGCCGGTTTCATGCCGGTAATTACCATTTCATCGGCTTTGGCCGTTCCTTTTTCTTTGAGGTCGTTTACGGCATCGGTTAAAACTTTATTTAATTTTTTTATTGACATTTTTTTCTACAATAATTTTTTTGATAAAATTTCGATCATATCTTTGGTCATAGTTGCCAAGTTGTAGTCAGGTTTCCAATTCCATTGTTTGCGAGCGGCTAAGTCATCTATGCTATTGGGCCAACTTGCTGCAATTTCCGCTTTGACCGGATCTATATCATAATCTATTGTGAACTCAGGAATATGTTTGCTGATTTCAGCTGCAAGTAGCTCAGGATCAATACTCATTGCAGTTACATTGAACGCATTTCGGTGAATTAACTTTGCCGGATCAGCTTCCATCAGATCCGTAGCAGCTTTTATCGCATCAGGCATATACATCATATCCAAAAAGGTCCCGGCTGGTAAATTGCATGTGTAGTGTTTATTTTTTATTGCTTCGTAATAAATTTCTACTGCATAATCGGTCGTACCACCACCGGGCAAAGTTTCATTTGAAATAATACCGGGATAACGTACACCGCGCGTGTCCACACCGAATCTCTTATAGTAATAATCGCATAATAATTCACCGGTAACTTTTGTTACACCATACATGGTATTTGGTCGCTGGATCGTATCCTGCGGAGTATTATCAACCGGAGTAGAAGGGCCAAACGCTCCGATGGAACTTGGAATAAATACGGCACAATCGAACTCCCGGGCAACCTCTAAAACATTATAAAGTCCATTAATATTGACATTCCAAGCCAACCCCGGATTGTTTTCTGCTACCGCAGAAAGGATGGCGGCCAAGTGGTAAATAGTCTCAATTTTGTACTTTCGGACTATCGCTGAAAGTGCATCAGCGTTGGTACAATCAAAACTTTCAAACGGTCCTGAATCAAGTAATTTTCCGTTTGGTTGTGTCTTAAGATCACTGGCAATGACATTATCATTTCCATATCGTTCACGTAAGGACATTGTTAATTCTGAACCGATCTGACCTAAAGCACCGGTTACTAAAATTCTTTTCATTTTCTTACCTGTATAATAGATCTTATTGTGATTTTGATAATAAAAGATAAATATAGCTTAAATAATTAGACTTGAAAATTAGTTCAGACAGTCATCAATTTCAATTTTATAAGCAGATAGAATGATGTTTATAGTGTTTGTTTTCTCCGATATTTGAGAGATGGTAATAATATATTCACCAGTATTCTGATTGGTAGCATAATTATAAGTAATCCACCGATAAATAGATTAATGAACCAATTAAAGGGTCCTTTCTTATGTTTCAGAAAATATTTATAAAAAGAGATATGAGAGATAATAATCATTTTCAGCCGCACTTTTTTATAGTTAGCACCACCTATATGGTATATTTGCACTTCAGGATCAAATAATATTTTGTGGCCAGCATCCAAAATACGTTTGCTAAGATCTACATCAGTGAAAAAATATGGGAAATACTCATCGAAATAACCAACCTCATCTAATATATCCCTTCTCACTAGTAATGCAGAACTAGCAGGTTGATCAACATATTGTTTCTTTTCATGGTTGAAATCAGTCATTTTCCAATGACAAAATTCTTTTGAATTCGAAAAAATTCGATCCAATCCCAACATGGTATAGATAACGTCTCTTCGTCTTGGAAAACGTCTGCAAGATTTTTGGATTTGTCCATCCGGGAATAGAAGCTGTGGAGCTATTGCAGACAAATTCTGATTCTCGGCGATATTAATTAATTTTTTAATAGCACCATCGGGAGTGATGGTGTCCGGATTAAGAAATAAAATGTATTTTCCCTGGGAGTTTTCAATACCTTGATTATTGCCTTTTGTATAGCCTAGATTTGCATTGTTATAATAGACTGTTACAAACTGATTGTTAATCCTATTTAATATTGTAACAGTATCATCTACGGAATTATTGTCTATGATTAATAACTCGCAATTTGCTTCTTCTATTTGCGGTATAACTGAATTAATACAATTAACAATTTCCTCAGCGGAGTTGTAGGTAACAATAATAATTGAAGCCGCTATCATATTTTATTTTAGCAGGTTCTTCGATTTCATAGTATCTAAGCTTGTTTCGTATTCGAGATCATTCAAGATTTGTTTATCTACCCATTCGGTGAACAGTTTCAATCCTTGATCAAATGTATATTTTGGAACAAATCCAATCATCTTGTTGATTTTTGATAAATCCGCTACATTATGTCGGATATCACCGAGCCTAAAATTACCACTTACATTATATGGAACTGAGGTATCATATAAAGCAATTAATTTTTTAACGACATCCGAGATTGTTACCGCTTCTCCTGAGCCTACATTAAATATTTGATAATCTGCATTGCTGTTTTCTATTGCTAACATTATGGCATCAACGACATCAGAAATATACACAAAATCCCTGCTTTCCTTTCCATCTTCGAAAATATTGATCTTTTTATTGTTCTTAATTAGAGAGGAAAAAATAGATAAAATGCCTGTGTATGGATTTGACAATGATTGACCTGGACCATAGACATTTTGGAACCGTAGCGTTACAACTGGGATTTTAAGTGGTTTCAATACACTAATTAACATTTTCTCTTGTGTGAGTTTTGAAATTCCATATATTGATGTTGGATGTAGTTTAGAGTTTTCATCAGTGGGTGATACTTTAACTGTACTCGAACAAATCGGGCAAGTGGGCTCAAAGTTGCCGTTTAATAAATTTGTTTCCTTGCGCTCTTTGGGAAATACAGAACCATCTTTCGGACAATAATATTTACCTTCCCCATATACAGCCCGCGAAGAAGCTAAAATAACTTTCTTAATAGAATGTTGTTTGTTTATAATATGATCCAAGAGTAGTGCTGTACCATATATATTAACGTTGCAATATTTAGAAACCTCGTACATTGATTGACCGGTTCCGGTTTCAGCGGCGAAGTGCATAACTATTTCAACATCTTTTAATGCTTTCTCCCAATCTTTTTGATTACGTACATCACCGTTGATAAAATTAGTTTCATTTTTTATAGAATTGTATAATGTTGAGGTTGATTCAGGATTTGTACCGTGTATTTGCTCAGATAGATTATCCAATACTAAAACATCGTAATTCATTGTTAGCAATCTTCTTGCTAGATTTGATCCAATAAAACCTGCGCCACCGGTTATTAAAACCTTAGTGTTCAATCGGACACCCCATTTATTTGAAACGAGTATTTACTGAGTATCCTTTTAATCATATAGTAGATATTTCTTGATACAAAGATTCAGATATTTTAAGATTAGTGCTATTAATTCTTAACTATATATTTATTTATTAATTTTGACAATTCTTTTTTGTCAAATGTCCGTTCAACTCCTAACCAAAAAACACTGGAATATCTGTTCTCGAAATATTTGGCATATTCAGCGCCATCTCTGATTGATACCCGGAATTGGTCATCGTCAATCACCTCGTATTCGTAGTATAAATTGAAGAGGTATTTCTTATATTTATATTTTAAATCCAACCGATACTCCTTCTTAACCTCGGGCCAAAAATGTCCGTTACCCCAAATCTGTAACCAAGGATATTCTTCAGGCTTGTATTCATATTCTCTTTCAGGGATCTTATTGTCAATAACTCCATGTCGTTCATAATTGAACGATGGTATTACCGTCAACTTTTCTCCCATATATCCGAAGTAAACGTAAAAATCGTCTGAATCAGGGCCGCTATGAGCACCCCAATGTCTGCCGTCATAAGACCAATAATCGAAATTCCATCTATCATACCAATCAGCATTTTTACGATCGTTCCAATATTTTGTTTTCATCAAGTTTGTATATTCAATGCCACCAATGAGGTGCGGATTTCCAAAGAAACCATACTTACGCAATCCGATTACGCTTGCTCCCGTATGATCCGGTTGCCTTAAAAAATCGACCGAATCCCAAGAAGCATCATTTCTACCATATTCTACAAACACTACCAATCCTATTTCTGGAAAAGTTAATGTCAGATATCCTACTAATGTTTGATCCCATATGTCCACTGCACTTAAAGGATTACCTTTTTCGTCAACTTTATCTTCTAAATATAATGGTTCAAATGGTATAAGCATAGCCTCTTTACGGGTTATATCTTCAATTACTCGGTTGCCACCTGTAAGATACGATCTTGAAAAACCCAATGTAATTGTAGGATTAGAATAATACGTAATAGAGCCTAATAAGGCGGTATAAAATGGTTTAGCATCATTAAGTTTCAGTGAGTCAGCAAAAACGTATCGAAAATTTATTCCAAAATCTTTGATTCGTTGTTCCTGAATCGTGCCGATCATTAGGTGTGGAAAACCGGTTGTATTATTTGTCATATTTAAGCTTGAATGGTAACCTGATCCCCACCACATATTAGCATTTGAGAATCCTATACCTAATCCGTTGTAGTGTAAATATATTTGAGCTTCTCTTAATCCGCTCTTACTGTATGGCTCTTCAGTATGCGGACGATTATCATTAAGTTTAGAGAATTTTTCCTCTCTATACGGTTGATCAACCCTATCGGGTTTGGTAGAGTCAGGTAAGCTCAGAAAATATTCTGCCCAATCTTGAGCATATTCTTTATTTTGGTTAGTAAAATAAAATGGTTCGAAACTCAAAAGCAGGAATTTGTTGGCATACGTGAATCTAAATCCTTGATAAAAAGATAATCCCTTTCCTATCCACCTATCCGAAGTGTTCTCCAAATTCGGGGCATTATTATTGAAGAATAATTCTGTTCTGAATCCAAAGCTCCAATTCCCAATTAATGTAGAATCAGGCCGATTTAAAAATGGTCTAAATAAAAAGTTTTTATTATAATCGCCATTATATTCAAATGTTTGCTTTTCATTTTCCAATAAATAAAATGGATCAGCGTTAGTATAAATTTGTCCTTGTAAAGATACGATTATAATTGCTGAAAATAATATTAGTAGTTTTCTTTTATTCATGTTCGAATTATAAAATAATTTAAAGAATCAATATTAAATAACAATTGTCAGCAATAACTTACTAATTAAAATATTACAAAAATAATTAATTTAATTGGTTGTTAGTTATCTTAAGAAACATACTGTGAAATTTATACATCTAATGGTTTTAATTTTTTTGATTGTGCCGCTGCTTGCCTCCGGTGGTTATGATCATGGTACTTCAACCGGAAAGGGTCAATTCGAAATTGATTTGACTTGGAATCCTTTCGATCTAATAGATTTTGGTCAAACTTATGCAGTTATTGGTTATGGTATAACCGATAGGTTGGATTTACATGGTTATTTTGCCCATCAGGCTGACGGGAGAAATAATTATTATTACGGTATTTTTTATCAATTTATTGATTGGAAATATTTAGATCTTGCAACCGCAGTCGGGTTGAGACGATATACAGATAGTGATGCGGTTGATTTATTTTATCCACAATTATTATTTACGTTCAAATTAAGTAAAAAGTTGGACATCGGCGGGGCGTTTGTAAATATCAAAAGAGAGGAGGGGGAAAAATATGTTGATAAAGGTTCAGCGTTTGATATAGCTGTATATATTAGACTCAGCGATGAATTAAAATTACCCGAATATATTGAAGATGTGAAATTGGGTATCGGATTGTTTAATCCGGGTATTTTTGAGCCTGAGGAAGGAGAATTCTTACCGACTTATAGTATTGATATAATTTTTAAGAGGATTGGTAAGAAATAGATTTTATTTCCTTAAACAAGCCGTTAAAACATTTTTGGCGCTTTTATAAGAACGATAAGCGCTTGCGTCCCTGAGCAAAAGTAGAATAATAGTTGAGAAGAAGATATAGGCATCAGCCTTTAATATATTTCCCTCACGATATACTTGAGAATAAAGCGATTCCAATTCTAACCTTTGTTCTGATGTCAAATTAAATTTACCAGCGACTTGTGTGATGCCTGTCATTCCAGCCGGAGAGTCAAATCTTTCCTGCCACGTTTCGGGAAACCGGTCTTTCAATATTTTGACATTTTTTTCGGGTAAGGGGCGATTGCCGACAAAACTCATGTGATTAAATAATACGTGAAATACTTGTAATATTTCTACTAATTGTGTTTTCTCAAGAAATCGTCCAAAGGGTGTATAAACATCTGAATAGATCGGGACATCCAAATAGCCGTCTTTCATATATTTTTCTTCCAGACCCCATTTGGTATCTTTGGCGTCCTTTACCATTGTTCGAAATTTTATTACATGTATTTTTTTCTGATATCCGACAACCCGTTCGGAAACGTAAAATATTGGACGACCCTGAATAAACAAGGATAATATCGTAATGATTATAATTACCGGTAAGAATATTATTAAAGTGGAAAGAGAAAAAACTATATCTTCTATCTTTTTAAAACTCCTGAAGAAGATTTGTTTTTTGGATTTCATTATATAATTATGGAATGTCCTAAAATTCTGATATTTGTTTTTTTATGCTTTGCCGCTATTTTTAATTTACAAAATTAAAGTATTTAGATAAAAAGCTGAGTTTTAAATTGCAGTGTTTTTCTTGAAGATAATTATTGTTTATAAAAATATATTAATTCCTAAACGGTTCTGTTATGCTGTTGATAATATTGAATCGTAGAATTTTCTAGTCATTTCTCCGATATGATTCCAATCCATTCTAAGTTGCATTTTCTTAGCGTTTTTGCTCATTTCGTTTAAGTTACTGTTGATTGCTTTTAATATGGTGTTTGAAAGGTGTTTTGTATCCCCCTGATTATATAGGAAACCTACTGAGTCCGGTACTAAGTCCGGCAAACACCCGGTTTTAGGTGCGATGATCGGTAAACCGAAAGATTCTGCCAAAATTACACTACCGGACATAAATATATTTTTATAAGCGAAAACAGCAATATCGGCAGCATTAAAATATATTTGGAGTTCATCATCAGGGATATACGACGGAACGACGGTTACCTGTTTCTGAAGATATTTTAAATATAAAAAAAATACTTTCCGTTGAATTGTAAATGGTTGTCCTAATATTAATAACCGAATATTGTTCTTTGATTTTAAAGTTTTTTTAAACGCTTTATAAATCAGATAATTATTTTTATAGTTTCTTTGTAAACCAAAATTAAGTAGCACTTTTTCTTCTGCCTCAATTTTGAGTTTGTCTCTTGCTTGGATTTTAGTAATATTATCAGGATAAACGCCGATGTAATTTCCATGCGGTATGATTATAATAATTTTATTTTCCGCAAAAGGGTATTCATCTATCAGTAGTTTTTTACCAAGTTCAGCTTGAACAATAATACCATGACTCTCTTCAATAATTGCCGGATAAACCAAATTTTTATCCTTTTGTTCATGGGGACGTAGATTATGGGCTGTCCAAATAATTTTAGTGCCGGCTGATTTAAAATTATTTAATTGCTTTTTGGTTTCTGCTAATACTTTGCGCTGATTTGCACGAGGGTCGTAAAGAAATTCGGGGAATTGTATGTGCAGTATATCATAATGTTTGGTTGGTTGCTCAAATTCAGTTGTATTGGTGCATACATTACAATTGGAATTAGTTAGAGCGTCTTTAAGTTTGGCAAAAAAAGGATTATTGACCGGAGGAATTAATAAAACATTTAATTTTGATTGGTTAGGCATGGATTAATTATTTTTATTTAAAATACTCTTCATTTGAGGAAGAAATTTCAAAATACTCGTATTATCAATTTGACTATATCGGTTATTTAATTCATCGTATAATTCAGGTGTTTTCTTACCAATTTGCCAGCCTTTTTTAAATTTTCGATTTTTTGCCAAAAATTCTTCTTTTGATTTGGTTATATAGTGATTTAGTTGAAACAAATCATTGGCTTGTTCACCTTTGACTATAATTGGATATCCAAAGAATAATTTAGTGATCATATCTTTAATACTGAGGCGATGGCTAAACCTATGAACATTTGTGTATATAAAAAACCGAGACAAATATTTTGTATTTGAAATACTTTTAACTGTCTTAGGCGTTGTATTGCGACCGGATTTAGTAAAATTCTCGATCACTAAACCGGTAGGTTTATCAACGTGCCCATTGCTACCAAAATTTGTCCAGTTAACTTCAATTCTTGCCAATTTTCTCTTATCGTGCGTTTTTAATATTTCAGAAATTGAGTTGTGCGATTTAGGGAATAAAAATTCATCTAAATCTAATTGAAGCAGATAATGAAAATTGTCTTTGAATCTAATTATTGCATCGGCGTAAGCCACTTGTTGGGTAGATACGGTGTGAATATATCTTCCATCTCTCGATCCTTCAATATGTGGCAGCAATATGTGAGTTACCAATCCTGCGCGAATGTAAGGTTCTATAATCTTGCGGCTACTTCCACGAAGACCATTATCATATAAAATAAAATGTTCAACACCCATCAACTTATGAAACTCAATCCATTCAACCATGTAATCGTCTTCCCCCTTGAATATTGCGACCATTCCGAGGAAGTAAAAATATTTCGGGAGGGTTATCTCTATATTTGGCAGATTGGTAACTTTTCTTAATTGCCGGCCTTGTAAAGGATGCTTCAGCAATTTTAAATAAAAAATAGTCGTTTTCTGTTTGATTAGATTAAACAAATTGTACAATTACTTATTCAAAAACTTTGAGGCAAATTCGGTGAGGATTTGATCTTGTGATAGATATTGTTCAGCATATTTTCGGGCATTTTTGCCAATTCTCGCAAGTTCGGTTTCATTGCTTATTAATTCGGTAATTGCCTCAAGTAATTCTTCTTCCGAATTTGGTTTGACAAGATATCCAATATCATATTTCTCAATCAAATTCGATAGTTGAGTATCGTGATTAGCGGAAACAATTGCTACACCTCCGACGCTAAGTATGTTGGTTAATTTGGAGGGTAACACATAATCTGATATATTTTGGTCCTGAGTAATAAGATGAATATCTGCGAGTGTGAGCAATGCTCCCAAATCTGCTTCAGGTTGTAAAGGAAGGAATGTAACATTGATAATATTCCTTTTCAGAACTTCATTCTCAAGTCTTTTTTTAACGGCACCTTCACCGACCAAGATAAAAGATATAGTATTGTTTCCATTATTCATCTTTTTTGCCACGTTGATTACGCTGATTAAATTTTGTTTTTCTCCCATGTTTCCGGCATATAATATTATTTTGTCAGTCTTACTCAGTCCCAATCGCTTCTTTAAATAATCGTTATCAATTTTTGGATGAATTTTGTCAATGTCTGCCCAGTTTGGTAGGATATAAATTTTGTTTTCATCTATTCCTTTTTTGATTAATTCATTCTTCATACCTAAGGATATAGTTGAAATAGTATCGAATTTATTTAAAATGTATTTCTCGATTTTCAGAATGTATTTGTAGAGTATCCCTTTCTTTAAAATATTTAAACTATAGGCAGCATCTATTTCGAGATCTTGAATATGTAAAAGTGCCTGGGATTTAGTGAACCAAGCATAGCATAAAGCCATTGGACTCGTGAAGAATGGTGGTTCAATTGAAATTATATAATCGGGTTTCCAAGTAAAATTTCTTAGTAGGACCGGTACACTTGAAACTGCAAAACTGAGCAAATGCAGAAGCCTTGTTAAACTTCGTGGTTTCGCCGGTACGTAAATCGGGCAGCGCCATACTTTATAATTTTCTTTTTCCTTTTTATAGCCCCATTGTTTTTTGGTAATTTCCCAATCCGGATAAAAATGAGGCGCTGTGATGACTCTAATCTCATGTCCATGTTGATGTAACCAATCGGCTAATTCGCCGGTATATTTACCGATACCGACCAAATCAGGCTTAAAGTGCAAGCCGTAGATTAGTATTTTCATTAGCTAAGGTTTTTAACGATTTTTTACCGGTTTTGCCGGATTGCCGATGCAGATCATGTTTGGCGGGAGGTTTTTTGATACCGTGCTTCTATAGCCAACTACAGTCCCATCACCAATTGTTACATCAGGAGCAACAAATACGTCGGCAGCAATCCAAACCTCATTACCGATGTGAATTGGTTTCGCAAATATGTCAAAAGTAGGTTTTTTATGATCGTGTGTGCCGCTGCATAAATATGATTTCTGAGAAATAACTGTATCGTCCCCGATCTGAATTTTACCCATATTATATATAGTTACATTATCGCCGATCCAGGAGTAATTACCGATCTCCAAATTCCAAGGATACAGTATTTTCGCTGAGGGGCGAATTAGCACGTTGGTGCCTATTTTGGCACCAAAAATAATTAATAAAAATTTGCGCCACTTGTTTGCAATACGCGGTGAAAAACGAAAAAGTGTGGCGTTAATAATAAACCACAACTGTACTGTAATAATGGATTTACCTCTAAATCCCTTCGGTACTTTGAAATCTTTTATATTTTGATACATATAATTTATTATTTGAAATATTAATTAATAGCTTCCATACGCTTTAATTAATTGATGTTACTGCATTGAGAGCTTAAATTCATCAATTAAATGTTTCAATGTGCGGATATTATTCTCTTTATGCTTTTTGAATCTATCAATTGCACTTTGTTGCAAACTTAGCAACTCCTTGGGGTTTTTTGACCATCTGATTATCTGATTATATGCAACGGTAATAAAGTCATCACTCTCATTAACAATAATTCCTGAATTATGATCAACTATTTGGTTAATACATCCGATTGATCGTGCAATTACAGGAACCCCATGTGACATTGCTTCAAGTATAACTAAAGGTTCAGCTTCATTAATTGAAGGAAAGAGTAGGGCATCTATTTTGTTAAAAAATTTATTTTTATCTATCTCGTTAAGTTTACCAATATAATTAATATTTTTTAGATCAATTAAATGTTTTTCAAGGAAGTGTTGAGATTCACGGTCAGAATAAGGTCCGGCTATGATACTTTTTACGTTATTAATATTGGTTAGGTTTTTAAACACTTCAATGTATTCGTAAATTCCTTTTTGAAAAGAAATATTGCTCAGAAAACCTAATGTAATGGATTCGTTTGGTTGTTTATGCTCTTCGACTTTTGGATCTTTTATGAATGCAGCATTAGAAATTATTTTAACATTAATATTTTCATTATAAGTTTTTAATAAATTTTTCATTTTGCTACAAAGTACTATGTGGGTTGTACTACTTGAAGAAATATTTACGATTAGATTTGTCAATAATCTTCTTTTATTCAGATATGCAAAACTATGGTGATGAATATAAACCTTTAGTTTAAATATTTTACTAACTGTGATTATAATCAACTCATAGATTTGTCCCCAACCTCCTGATAGACTAAGATATAATATTGAAATTTTGTTGCTGGTGAGAAGGTATGTATAAACTCCAATAATTTTCACCATTCTTAGAAATCTCAACAAAATGTTTAAAGGCGACCGATAGAGAGATTTTGATTTAGAATCAAAAATAATTGGATCAAGGTGAGTCGATTCAATTTGTTTAATCATCAATTTATTAATTAATGATAAACCATGTACGGGTGGCGGTAACGGACCGATAAAGCAGAGTCTTTTATTTTTTGATCTAATCAATTTGTTCTACAAGATTTGTTGTTCTTGAAAGTTATTATAAATTTTTAAAGCAACATTTTGAGGTGAGTGATTGGCGATGATTTCCAGTGATTTTGCTCCAAACTTTTTAATATTGATCTCACCTGAAAAGAATCTAATCATTATTTCTTCTAAATTCTTTTGATTAGCAGGATCAAAAGTGAATCCATTAATGCCTTCCATAACAAGTTCCGAAACACTGCCACATTTAGATGATACAATGACTGGTAATTCACACAGCATCGCTTCATTGACCACCAATCCCCAGGGTTCCGATTTACTTGGTAGAATAAAAACATTGCTAAAAGCATAATATTTGACAATTTCTGATTGTTGTATGAAACCGGCTAGATGAATTCGATTTGATAGATTATTATCTGCAATGAAATTAGTAATTTCCATTTTTTGCGGACCGTCTCCCAAAATTATCAGTCCCCATTCTTTGTTTAGATCCTTCAGGTTATTGAATGCTTTGAGCAAAGTGAATATATTTTTTTCTTTTGAAAGTCGTCCTGCAAACAGAAAGTTCTTAGGAGTTTTAATTGCTTCGAATTGTTGCCTCAAATTCGAGCTCCTGAGGGCATTATATTCATTTGAATAATAATCACTATCAACGGCATATCCGGTTTTAATTATTTTTTCATTTTCCACATGCATAAACGTTAAATACTCTTTCGTCTTTTCCCCCGGAGCCAGATAAAGATCGAAATGCTTTAGAAAGAAATGCTTGATTTGTTCTTTGGGGAAATAGTGTTTTTTATCCTCCTTAGTCGAATCTAACCAGAATACCATTTTACTGTTATTTTTTTTACCCCAGAATAAAGCAGCCCACCCAAAAATATTACTGTAATCACAAACTACCAAAGATGATGGATTAACATTATTCAACGAATTCCATGTTTGACGGGCAATGCTAATTTTGTTCAGATTATCAATAGGTCCCTTGAATAATAATTCATAGGGGAATTCGATTTTGGTATAATCAATGATCCAATCTCTACGAGATTCTTTTTCGGCAATGAATATAACCTTTAAACTTGGAATAAGTTTATATAGTTCGTTAAATAATGCAACCTTGTAAGGTGCTATTATATTGTGAACAATGACGATACTATGATTTGATTTTTCCACTTTGGGGATATTGAGTGACAGATTGAATATAAAATAAGAGATTCAAGATATATCAATAATTGATATTTTAACCAGTTATTGTGTCAGCAGAACTAATATATGATTTCTTGTTAAGTTTTTTTGTAATTGATAATTCAGGGAAGAATCTGTTGCTTATATCATCAACCATGTGAGTCAATATAAATAACGCAATAGGAGTATATTGCATATATTCACCGTTCAACCAGACTAAAGCAATTGGAATTGATACTAATTTAAAATATCGAAAAAATCTCATATACAATATTATAATTATGATTCCTAAGATTCCTAGCTCAGCCATTAATCCTGCTAAACCTGATGTTTCGGAGATAGTATTTGTTAACTCTGTTGCAGTGGAATAATGTCCGGCGCCTAAAAAAATATTATCAAGAAATAATTTAAGCGATTCAACGGTATATAACGTTCTTTCATAAAATGATTGATAGGCAGCCGATGATATCGAAAATTTATCATATACGGCATTGAAGATGATTTTTATTATATTTAAGTCACCTAAAATAATCTTCATTGATATTAAACCGAGAACCGCCGCAAAAATTGAAAATCCTATAAATGTTATTTTGTTTTCTCCAAATAAGATTTGGTAAAGGAAAAGCAAAACCATAAAGATATAGACCGTAGTACTCAATGTAGTTATACAGGTTAATAAAAGAATAAAAATGAAATATTTATTTTTTAGTTTATATGCTAATGCTGTAGCTATTATCAGGTGGAAACCGAATGCTCCGGGCTCCCAGAAGATTGATTGATTACGAACTATCAATATATATTCGCTTGCCGGTCGAGACCAGAAGTAAAAAAATTTGGAATATAATGGTACATTTATAGTGCCATAATATGGCAAAGATGATGGAATTTCAGAGAACAGCTCTATTGTAAAATATATTAGCGATACTGATGCTAAAAGAACCATCCAGTAAAGATAATATTTTAAGATTTTTTCTCTATTTTGTGATCCAATTAAATAAACAAAAAACAACATAACTATATGAAAATATGTTATCTCATAGGAAACAACTTGGTTATACACATCACTTAATATTGGAACAAAAATGAAAGACGTAATCAGTATTAATCCGGAGTAATTCAAGTTTGTTTCGCTATAGGATAAATCATCAGTAGGAATAAATAATTTATAAAATATTATCGCACTTATTAGTAGCAAAACTGCTAACATGATCAAATTATAATTATATATGTATCTGTAAAATGAACCGCTTGCAATTAATAAACCGAAAGCTATCGTAAATAAAACAGTATTGATTGCTATATTATCTTTTACGCTAAAACTCATTTATAATAATTGGTTAACAATGTTTAATAACTCGGAATTAAAATGATCTTTTCGCCACTTTGTACTTTTTTTAATCCCTTTCTCACTTAATCTTTTTACAAGATTATCATCAGTCCACAAGTTGTGAATCGTATTAGCGATATCTTCCGGCGAGCGGGGATCGAATAATAAACCTGTCTCGCCAACTTGTTCCGGCATGGCATACACATTTGAAACCGCTACCGGACATCCTGTGGCAAAGGCTTCGAGCGGAGGAATATTGGTTGGACCAAAAAAAGTCGGCATAATCAAAGCTCGAGCATTTTTATATAGAGTACTCATGTGTTTATCAGGAACATGATCTAAGAAAATAAATACATTTTGTAGATTCATTTTTCCAATTAATTGAATCAACTCTTTATATCCGTTATTTGGTGCGCCCACCAAAACTACTTTTAGGTCCGGCAATTTATTGATTATCAACGAAACGGCATTTACGAGACCTTTATGATTTTTATGCTCCCAAAATTGAGCAGGATAAAAAATATATTTTTTAGGAAGATCATAATCAGCTAGATCAACATCATTTTCCTCAAAAATATATTTAGGCGCAATAAATGGCAGAATAAAGATTTTTGATTCATTTGCATTATACGATTCAACTAATTGTTGTTTCCCAAGTTCAGAATCTACCAATATCCCCTTTGAATACTTACAAGTTCTTTCGTAATGGATTTCTCTAAACAAATACTCCTTTTTCGAACCGGCTTCCGGGAAATTTTTTTCGTACCGATGCATTAGGTCATGCACAGTACTAATAGAATTTATCGGCAAACTATATGACCATATATCTTGTGATGGGAAAATCCATAGATCGCAGTTTTGTTCAATAAAAGATTTAGTAAATAAATCAAAAAATTTGCTGTAATTACGCCAGAAAATTAGCGGCGATCTTATCTGAAACCACAAACGACTCACATAAGTTCGATTAATTCTAACAGCAGATATGTTTTCCTTTTTAAGATAGTCATCCCAAAGATCGGAAGTATAGGCAATTTGGTATTCAAACTGATTATCCGGCAAATCCAACACTGCATCCAAGATTGCTTGATTATATTGAAAAGTGCCACCCCTCAACGGTGAATCCAAATATAGTCCAATCTTTTTCATCTTTTTCTACAGATAAATGTTACATACCAGCTGTCAAAATCGGGCTTTTTCCCTGTGAGCCATTCTTCCGTTTCAAGCAAATCAAAATCATTGTTGTCCAGCATCAATTCCATTTCGGGCTCAAATAAGTAGCGCATCTTATGTAATTCATTAAATTGGGATGATTTGCCTGTTATTTTATTAGTAATCTTGAGATCGAAATTAACATCAACTATGTTTTTTGATGGGTGTAACTCAGGATGTGCAGTGCGCTTGATAATAGATTCTTCATTTTCAAACTTCTTGGTTCTTACATAAGGTTTGTCAGATAATACAGCCGGTCCGTACCAACAATCGAAAATATAAATGCCATTACTCCGCAAGTGTTGCGATACGTTGTTCAACATATTTTGGATGTCAATATTTGTATTTTGGTAGCTCATTACATGAAAAAGTGATACGGCAGTTTCGAAAGTCCTATCAATTTTAAATGTCCTCACATCACCTACGGAATAATTAATTAGTTTTTCCAGTTCAGGTTTGTTGCTTAAACGTTCAATTGCCAATTCGATCATTTTGTCGCTTTGATCAATTCCATGTAATTGATAGCCTTTTTCAGCAAAATGGATTGCATGCCTACCCGTTCCGCAGCCCATATCAAGAATATTTTTTGTGTTGGGAGCATACTTCTTTATCAAAGATAATATGTATTCGACCTCTTGCTTATAATCTTTCCCTTGATTTAGCAGGTCATAGTAGAGAGCGTAATTTGAAAAGACTTTCAACTAAATAATTCGATCAATGTATCAGATACAATATCAATTTGGTCATTGGTTATTGCTAAACCACTCGGTATGTAAAATCCCTGCCTTGCCATTTTTTCTGAATTTGGATAGGATTCATTTTGGAACAAGCCCATTTTATGGAATACCGGTTGTTCGTGCATCGGCCAAAAGAATGGTCGCGTACCGATATTTTTATTTTTTAAAGTCTGCATAGCTGCTTTGGCATCTTCAAATTTATCGTCCTTTAACAAGACACCGAACACCCAAAAAATATTTTCGGCGTAATCGGTTTCCAATACCGGTATTTGTATATTGTTAATTCCTTTCAGATTTTTTAGATAACGTTTCCCGATCTCACGCTTTCTACTTATTGAACCGTCCAATTTTTCTAATTGAGCCACACCAATGGCAGCTTGTATGTTGCTGAAACGATAGTTCCAACCAAGCTCATCGTGTAAAAATCGTTGTTCACGCTTAAAGCATAGATTCCGTTTTGCTCGACATTTCTCAGCAATTTCAGGATCATCAGTTAATATCATACCGCCTTCACCGGTTGTAACATGTTTGTTAGGATAGAAACTAAATGTGCTGATATCACCAAAGCTACCGCATGGTTTATCGTAATATGTTTGACCAATAACCTCGGCGGCATCTTCAATAATATATAGATTATGTTTTTTTGCTAATTCCAATATAGGATTCAGATCTACCGGAAGTCCATAAATATGCACAACCATAATGGCTTTGGTTCGGTCGGATATTTTTTGTTGCACTTGATTAACGTCCATATTCCAAGTATTTATATCGCAATCAACCAATACCGGTTTTGCCCCCGCACGGACTATCGCAGCTGCGCAAGAGATAATTGTGAAGGTTGGCATGATGACTTCATCGCCGGGGCCGATATCCAGAGCGGCTACCGCAATGTCTAAAGCCACTGAACCGTTAACAACACTAATTCCAAAAGAACGATTCATTCTTGCCGAAAAATCGTTTTCAAATTGCTTGACAAAGGGACCTTCAGAAGAAATCCAACCGGTTTCTATGCACTCCTCAAGATAACGCTTTTCGTTACCGCTTAATAGCGGTTCGTTAACTGGAATAAAATCATGCATCTTATTTTGATACTATTTCATCTTTTGGAATTGCGGTAAAGCGTGTTTTATCGTCATCGCCGACATAGGGACCTTGCTTTATTTCAAACATCTCGATATCCTCCAACGCTTCAAAACCATGACCACCTTTTATTAATAAAACGACCTCATTCTGCTTTAATATATGACTTTCAATATAGTTTTGTTTAAGGTCGTAAAAGTCAACCCGCAACTTGCCGGATTTAATAAACAATACTTCCTGTGTGTATTCAACATTTCTTGGAACAGGATTATGAACATGCGGTTCAATAATTTTCCCTTGCGGATGTTTCATATATCCCAATTGTTGAGAATAATCGTTTGGTGTAAAAAAATGAATACCTTCTTCATTAAATTCGTTCTTAATAATTATGGCAAGTAGTTCCTCGCCGTCATAAATTTTATTAATTAATTCTTCCATAACATGTATTTCATTGATTGATGTATGTATTTAGGTTTTATGTGTAAGTAACTTAACAGCAAAGCTATGATTTTTTTAAAATTATTTTTTTCAATTTTTGACAACAATTCCCGAGAATATTCAAAATTATTTGAATTCATTGCCATATTAGCACACTTTAAAATATGATTATCAAATGTGCCTTGACCGCAGACATTTTTAATTTCAGATTCATATTTTTTTACAATTTGAAAATAACCTTTTACATCATTATCAAAATTATTTGATATGCTGTTATCTTGAATATTGTAAATGAATAACGGTTCCTGAATATGATAGAAACTACAGATTTTGGCAAGTTTAATAGCAGTATCCCATTCTTGGTAAGCTTGTATATCTTCGGCTAAAAAGCCGATTTGTGCAAGCGCGGTTTTTGACGTGAGAATAGCAGGGAAGAAAATACCGGATTCCGATAACAATTGCCGATATACATCAATTCCTTCCATTTTATTCAAATGCCAATTTTTTATATTCCCTTGTTTATTTTTAATAATACAATCACCATGTACAAGGGTAAATGGGTTATGATTTACTGATTTTAATATTGATAATTGTTTTTCAATTTTGTCAGGTAACCATTCATCATCAGAATCAAGAAAGGCAATCCATTCGGATTTGGCAGCTTTTATACCGATATTCCGGGCTACTTGAGCGCCCGAATTTTTTGCTGTTTCTAGTACTACGATGTTGTCATAAGATTTTAAAACGGATTGTGTGTTGTCGGTTGAGCGATCATCAATTACAATGATTTCATCCACTTTAACAGTTTGATTATTTACCGAATCAATACATTTTTTTAATGTATCAGCACGATTATAGGTCGGTATAATTACAGCTATTTGAGGTTGATTACTTTTTGACATTTTTGCTAAAAATTAATTTAATTCCACCGATGATTTGCCCATGCATTATAATTGTAGGTCTAAGTAGATCAATAATCCAATTTTGCACATAATAATCGGAGTTTAATAATTCCCTTGTAGATTTGTACAAATTAATAAAGAATAGTTTAACCGATCGAAATAGATAAAGACATAGTTTGCCGATTGAAGGCTGCATTTGGTAAACGATCCAGGAATCTTTTCCACTGGCGTAGCTGCTCTTCAGAAACCACCATACTGATAATTTGTATTTTCCTACAAGGTGATAAATGATCCAATTCGGATCATAGCCGATTTCGTACCCATCTTGGCGTAATTTGATCTGTAACAGGGTTTCCTCACCGTATGCGATGTTATTACCTTTCATTCCAACAGCTGTTGAAAAACCATTGTATTTCAACAATAAGTTTTTCTTTATCGCCATTATTCCGCCACTGATGTAATCTGTTTTGAGCACTCCGAATTCAACCAGTTTATTACTATTTGATGAATAATTGTCTTTGTACCATCTAGGTTTGCCGTACTTATACCAAGGCAAATAAACACCCCCGAAGCAGCTAAATTTGGAACTATCAATATTGGATAGAACTTTTCTAATGAAATCTACGGGAACTTTCGCATCATCATCCAAATATACAATCCAGTCTGTTTCGGCATGTCTCATGCCGGTATTCTTGGCATGACTTAACCCTTGTTCCTTTTCCTCGATAACAGTCAAATTGCTGTTTTCCACTGAAAATTTTTGCAGGATATCACCAGTCTGATCGGTCGAATTATTATTAACTATTATAACATTGAAATGATTTTGGGAAATATCCTGTTTGAAAAGGGTGGGAAGCGTTTCTGTAATCAAATCACCGCGATTATAGGTACAAACAATAACTGTTAATTTCGGGTTCAAGTAAACGCTTATTTTTTTAAAAAGGTATAAATGAAATTTTTAGGGAAACGAAGGAATAAATATAATTTTTGATACAAACCTCTTAGCAGATTTGCGGATGATTGCCAATCAGACAAAGTCTTCAATTTTCTATAGAGATCTTTTGAAACGAGTTTAATCTCAACATTAGTAAATTCAACATTTGATCTTAAATTTTTATACAATTTTAATAGAATATCCCAAACCTGTGAAATTGATTTACTATTCTCCAAGATCGGATTTTTGTCCGATACTGCTCTTATATTTCTGATAAAATCCAAAGTCAGATGGTCATCAGCTAACCTGTGTTTAATATTTTTTTGCATAATTTCAATAACGCAATCGCGAGTTTCTTGTGGTACTTTTAGAGCTAATTGGCCACTCCATACTCGTTTTTGTTGCAGTATTTCCGGTATATTAGCTACTTCACTTACGCGACTAATCCTCGACCATAAATCGTAATCTTCCGCTTCCGGTGATTGATATAATCCTACATCCCTCACAACGTGAGTTCTCATCATAACTGAAGAATGGGCAAAGCTAGTGCCAAATAGCAAGTTCCATTTCAAAGTACCGTCAGAAGTTGCTGTTCTCCATTGTCCGACAATATTCCCGTCCTCGTTAATTGTATCGGTCCAAGAGCCGACCATTCCGCATTCCAAATTATCCTCCAAATATGAATATTGTTTTTCAAACCGATTGGGAAGTGCAACGTCGTCAGCGTCCATTCGGGCTAAATATTTCCCTTTTGCATTATTAATCGCAGTGTTTGCGGCAACAGTCTGTTTTTGATTATTCTTATGAGTAATTACTTTAACGCGATCATCGCTATTTGCAAAGTCCTTCAGTATTTGTGGAGTAGAATCGGTTGAAGCATCATCAACGATAATAAATTCAAAATTTTTGAATGTTTGATTAAGAACACTTGTAATACATTCCTCCAAATGATCTTCACCATTATATACCGGCAAAATTGCCGATATCTCAGGAGTTTTTTCTTGGACCATTTTTTATTCGTTTTGCTAACGGCAATAAGTGTAATGCAACTATAAATTTATATAACATTTTTTTAATTTGATTCTTACTATAAGTAAAGCTGAAATAATCAGGGGGACTTAATGGAAATTCTAAAGTCTCGGGCCAAAGTTTTTCGCATATCAGTTCATACAGCTCGGTTCGCTTTTTAGTGTTTTTACCATCAGGTGAAACGGCAAAAGAAGCTATGATAAGTTCTCGGCAATTAGCCGGATTCCATTCTTCAATTGCAATATCCAACTCGGCTTGGAACATGGGAATCCAGTTTGCGCCCCGGTGTTCCCAATAAAATAGATCCTTTAAATATATGTTATTTTCTTCCACCATCTTTAGAATACCACCGTCCAACCATTTTTGGATGGCATCCAAGGCGTATTTTTTATCTTCGGCAAAGAATAGTTTTGCCAATTCCTTTGCGTTGCCGTCACCATCAAAATGATTGTAACCGGTATGCCGGATAATACCGCCGATATTACCGCTAACATTTACTTTACCTTGATGGTATTTAAAGAAATCATAATACAACACTTTCTTTTTCTCAGATTGTATCATGTAAACATTCTTTTCTAAGTAATCATCGAACAGTTCATCATATTCTTCACATTTATTTATATGGAATTCTAAGCCAAGATTCGGAAGGTACTTCTTAGGAACTCTAATATCCGGACTCAGGTTGTTCAACTTCTCAAATTTTTGAATAAAATAAGCGATGTCCTGACTTTCCTTTTTACTGCCTGCCAATAGCGCACGACTATCAACGCCGGCTGTTACGGATTGCATAAGGTCAAACCGGTTATTGGCTGATTCATACAAACCCACAAATAATTCCGCTACTTTATTTGCCGCTTCTTCCATTGATAACTTAGTGATGGGTTTATCTGGCCAATACCTATTTATTTTTCTATCATTGATTGACAAATAATGATTAGGCATTAAATGCTGAATATTGTCGTAGATTGTTCCATCACCAACCATGCAATGCTCATCTTCAGCAAATTCCTTTGAATTGATAAACTCTAATAGATGCGGATTGGTACTTAATTCAATATTTAGTTCTTTAGCGATGGTGTGTGGTTGTGATGCGCACCATACTCCTGATTTATGGAATGTGTAGAATATTTGTCGTGAACCGGCAGCATCATGAAATAAATTAATATTTTCTTCATCTCGATATATTATTAGCCAACGTCCACTCAGATGATAGGTATTTTTTACAAATGTATCAAAATCATCAGATTGATTGACTAAATCAGAAATTATCTCTTTGTCATTAAACTTTGGATTATAAGGATCCAATAAGAAACCTAAGGAGAAAACTTCTATTTTATTCTTTTTAAAATGTGTATATGTCAGATCGGGATGGGTTGTTAAAAAATAGTCATTATTAACGGGTATTTTATTCCATCCCGGCACTGATTCGACATAGCTTGGACCTAAGAAAAATTGCCTGCGGTATAGCAGTCGGTCATCAATTTTAGTACTTATTTGATTGGTCAAAATATATAAGAATAGATATTGATTTGGATCAGTTACTTATTTTCACTGATTATCATATCAACAATAGCCAATAACCAAATGTGGTGAGTCATTTCAACAACATTATATGTTTTTGAATCAACCCAAAGATTTATATCGCCTGACGATCTAAGCGGATTACCCTTTTCAAATCCTGAAAAAGTAATGGTCTTGAGTCCAAGTTCTTGTGAATACTTAGCTGCTCGGACTACGTTCTCGGATTTTCCACTGGCGCTGATTAGAACTATGACATCACCGGGATTATAAAAAAATTCTATGCCCTTTGCGATCCAGTTCTCATATCCGTAATCATTGGCTAAGGTGGTAATTAAATCATATTCGTTAAATGTCAAAGCACGAATGCCGGCATTTTTGGTAATGTCAACAGCTACATGACTTGCCATTGCTGCGCTTCCACCATTTCCTGCTAAAATAACTTTTTTACCATTATCCGATATTTCTTGAAATATGTCCTTGATCTCAAGCAGTTTATCTATGGCAGAGTCATCATTGATGAGTGTATCGTAAGTTCTTAAATATTCTTTTAGCGGATCTTTGCTGGACATTAGTTTATTTAGATTTTTCAAAGGTTGCGCCATCCTTCAGGAACATTTGGACAGTTTCTTTGGAATAAGGATGGACAATCATTCCGTCAATAAATTTTGGTATTACCGTGACGATATGTGCTCCGGCTTCAAGCCATTCAATAATATTAACGACTTCGCGTGTCGAGCCTACAATTATTTGTGCCGGCAGATCAAAATCCTCTAATAGCCCGCGTAAACGCGATACTTCTTCGCGGGAATCATAGCCCATATTATTTACTCTCCCGCCAAATATTGATACATAAGTTGCACCGGCCATTGCTGCCAGAAAACATTGTTGAGCACTCATCATTGCGGTAGCGTTAATTCTGACATTATGTTTTTTCTCAAGTTCATGTATTACGCGTAAATTATCAAGTTCACCATCCGGTCCGTGAATTGTGATCTTTACATTGATATTTTCCGCCCAACCTTTAAACTCGATAGCTTGTTTTACCATATCCTCAGGATCATTGTTAGTAACTTCAACCGAAAGAGGATAGGGATGAATCAAATTGGCAATTTTAATTGATTCCTTTTTGATTCCCTCCATTCCTCCGGTAATACCGTCTTTGACCATGATCGTCGGATTAGTAGTAACACCACGGATAATTCCCATCGCATGATATTTTTTTATTACATCAATTTTTCCGGTATCTAAAAATATTGCCATTTTTTACTTCCTTATTTAACGCTTTCCCATTTCATTTCAAATTTTTGCAGTTTGGGATGCGATACAATTAAATGCCACACTACAGCCTGAAACGCTTCGGTTTGTGGCGTTATTGTTTCTGAATTCAGCGGAGAAATGACTACACAGGCATCGGCAACTTGTGCGGTATATCCGCCGTCTCTACCGACAACACCACAAATTTTTGCACCGACTTCCTGAGCTAATTGTAAGCATTTAACAATATTTGTACTGATATTTTTTTCTAAACTACCGCCACCAACCGAGAATACTAATAAAGCATCATGCTTGTTTAATTTGCTGATCTTTAACCAATTAACATACGAAGTTTCCCACCCGTCATCGTTTACGCGAGCGGTCAACTCAGACACATTATCGGTTGGCGTATAAGCTTCAATTCCACAAATTTTTCTAAAATCATTGACCGCATGCGAGGCATGTCCGGCACCGCCGCCTACACCGAGCAGAAATAAACGACCACCTGAATTACGGACATTTATCAAAAGATCAATCATATTCAAAATTGCCTTTCGGTCAATCAAATCAATGATTCTCTTTGATTCTTTTAGAAATTTGTTAATGTAATCCATTAGCTATAAAAAAGTTAATATATCTTGTAATTCTTCAATTCGCTCAACATCTATGACATCTTGATTATAAATTCTGTCAAGAAGCAGCATTCTAACTCCGGCGCTTCTTGCAGCTTCAACATCTTTCCAAGTATCACCGACCATAATTGAATTACTAAAGTTAATATTATATTTGCTTTGTGCTAAATGAAATAATCCGGGTTTTGGTTTCCTGCAACCCTCGTCATTGTGGTCATCATGCGTACAATAGAATGCATCATCTATTCTAAGTTCATTAAAGAGTAGTTCTGTCATCTGATCCAAATCACTCTGTTTAAGTTTTTTTCGAGTTATATCGGGTTGATTGGATACGACGATAGTTAAATACCCCAATCTTTTAACTTCTTCAACAACTTTGTTAGCACCAATAATTAATTTGAAATCTTCGAATTTTTGAGGAGAATAAAATGAACTATCTCTTTCAATTAAATGATTAAGTACGCCATCGCGATCAAAAAAAACTGCTTTATTTGTTTCCATTACCATGCAAGGTGTAGTCCATAAAGTTTACTAATACTTTAGTTCCCTCATGATCAAAATCAAAGCGCATTTCCTTCAAACCGGCTTCCGACATTGCTTTTCTTAATTTTTGATGGTTATCCTCACAGTAAAAAAGGAAGAATCCGCCTCCCCCCGCACCGGAAATTTTGCCGCCCAACGCACCATTTTGCATCGCAATTTCATAGACTTTCTCAAATTGCGGATTGGTTATCCCTTTGGCAAGTTTCTTCTTGTGTTTCCAATGCTCATCAAACATGTGTCCTAATTCGGTTATATTTCCGCTTTCAACGATGTCCAATATTTGGTAACCCGAATCCTTAATATAATCCAAAGAATCAAGCACCTCTTTTTTATTATTTTCAGCAGCTTTACTCTGTTGGGCTAAAATCCCAACATTTTTTCGTTGAACTCCGGTATAAAAAGATAGTAGATTACTTTTCAATCCATCAATTGTTGAGTCAGATATTCGTGCTCTTTTTACCTTAACTGTCCCATCTTTCGCTATTTCTAATACGGTGAAACCGCCAAATGCAGCTAAATATTGATCCTGCTTGCCCATCGGTTTTTTTAACCGATACATTTCAATATTGCATGCTTCCTCAGCAAGGTCTTGCAATGCAAGATATTCCCGTTTCATAGTGTGCAGGGCATGTAAGAGACCAACGGTATAACTGCTCGAACTACCCATTCCGCTGCCGGCCGGAATATCTGCCATAGACACGACATCTATTGAATCGGTTATATTCAACTTCGTTAAGCATTCACGGGCAATATCATGTTTCAATTCTGAAACCTTCTCAACCGTTTCGGAAATATTATATTTCAAACGAATCAACTTGTCAGCAAATGGTCTTTTAACCGTTATGAACATGTACTTATTTAGCGCGAAGCTGAATATAAATCCGCCATGTTTTTCATAATACGAAGGGAGGTCGGTTCCCCCTCCGCCAAGTGTAATCCTAAAAGGTGTTCGAGTGATTATCATTTATTAAACTATTTTATTTACGTAAGTGAATTACTCTTAATATAATCAGCAATTTGCATCATCTCAACCGCTTCATTATTTTTTGTAAGATCGTTGTTATTTACTCTTTCAAAAAATTCACGGCATTCTTTTTCCCAAGTGTCATCTCCAGTGTACTCGAATCGCGATTCCTTTGGAACTCCTGACGGAAATACTCGTTCGTGATGGAGCAATATTTGAGTACCCCATTTTGTTAAACTTTTAACAATAACTGATCCCTTACTTCCGGTAACTTCTAATTCAAAATCATTTTTCCAACGGCATAAACTAAAATGTGTGTTGCCAACAAAATCTCCGTTTTTAAATAGCACAAAACCATTGTCATCGCGTTCGTTTATTCCATATTCAAAATTTTGTATAGCGCATGCAATTGGTTCATAATCGCCCATGAACATTTTCGCAAGATATAAATTGTGAATCCCCATATCGAGTAAAGCACCGACTTTATTATTATTTGTTATCACGCTGCCGTTGACGTAAGTACATTTGTAAAAATACGGAATTCCGATCTTTCCGCTATCAATTAATTGTTTGGCTTTGATTAAACCGGCATCGTAACGAATATTAAATCCAATATGTAATACTATGGATTTATCGTTCGCAAGTTGCGTGATATGTTCAGTTTGATCTAATTCATCTCCTAGTGGTTTTTCGCACAAAACATGTTTACCGGCATTCAGAGCAGCTTCAATAATTTTTAACGATGGATGAGTAGTGGTAGAAACGATGAAGGCCTCAATTGATTTATCATTCAAGAATTTTGCGTAATCGTTATAAACCGGATAATGGTAGTGTTCTTCTAAAGATTTAATTTGTTGAGGATCAATTTCAACCAGACCGGCGATCTCAATTTCGGGAATATTCTGAATGGCATTGATTCGTTTAACACCGATATTGCCGCACCCCACGATTATAACTCGCATTATAATTCAATATCCCTATCTTTTGGGACGGTTCTGCGCATGGTATAAATGTCTGTATCTGTTAATCTATCCTTATTTTTTGAAATATTTTCCCAGTCGTCCCAAATAGCGCTGATCACTTTTCCGTTAAATTCGTTTCTTTGTTCGCTGACAAGATATAATGCCAACTCCGGTGCTTTGTCAATCGGATCGCCGCCGGAGGCAAGGCGTTTTTGTATGGCTTCCCAGTTTTTTTCTCCGATTGAATCTTTATCTACTTTTAGTTGCTCCTCAAACATTTTTGTGTTCACGGCGCCGGGAGATATAGCGGTAACCATGATACTATATTTTTCGAACTCGATGGCAAAATTTTCGGTAAGCCGAACAATACTGGTTTTGCTTGCACTATAGGCATCATAATAGGGCAGGGGGTATAACGCACCACCACCCGATAAATTAATGATCCAACCGCAATTATTCTGTTTCATGTATGGCAACACTGCCTGGACACAAAAAATCGTGCCACCAATATTGGTACGCAAAGTATTGAAAAAGTCATCAGTATTAATACTTTCAATTCCACCCATCGGACCTATAGCAGCGGCATTATTGATTAGTATATCAATTTTACCAAACTCGGCGATTGTGCTTTGAATCATTGAATCCACATCAGATTCATTTGAAATATCAGTTTGATGCTTCAATACTTTCGCTTGGAATTTGGTTTGTATCTCGTGCGCAGTTTGATCTAACTCTTGAGAAGTTCGCGCCGCAATCATCAAATTACAGCCTTCCCGAGCGAATCGTTCGGCAATAGCTTTGCCGATTCCCCGGCTGCCACCGGTGATTATTGCCACTTTATTTTTTAATAATCCGTTCATTTTTTGATCCATCGTTTGCCGTCAACAATTGTTATATCTTCCTCCGGAGAAATGTGATGCAAGCCATCGGGGAATTTACTTTTTATATTTGGAAAAAGTTCACCGATATAAATTTCTTGATATTCGGTTTTGGTCAATTTTGTTATTTCATTAAAGATCGTGCTTCCGCCGTAAGTTGCTGTACAGTTTTGTGAAGGTCTGATCAGTCTATTATTATAAGTAAATATTCTACCTGCCGGTCGGGTTTTTTGGGGAAATTGTTTTACAGGATTTAAACGGTGCGGAGTCCAAGGACCTTCAAGATGATCGGCATAAAATAAATATAATTTACTGGAATCGTGATCGCTGTGATTAGCGGTAAACATCCACCATAAACCATCCTTTTGGATTAATGTGGGATCAACGCCGGGGAAATCAGCAACCAAAGTGGTTTTTTTGTACCAATCAAAGGGGAAGGACTTTGCTTGATAGAGCGCAATTTCTCCCGATTCGCACTGTTCCGGAATACAGTAATATTCACCCTCATGCTCTACAATAAACGGATAAGATAAGTGAAAGGGCTGTTCTATTGCAGGTGTGGGCTCTGAATATGTTTTAAAATCGACAGTTTCAATTACAGAAATTCTGCCCCTCTCTGCACTGTATGAAAAATCCTCGATAAATAGATAATGGTTATTATCCTTTTTTATGATAAAGGGATCAGCGTAGAATCTGCCCGCCGGAGGTTCTAACCATTCGATTTTAACGGGTTGCAGAGAATTGATCAGAGTATTAACCGGTTTATCAATAATGCCAACAGCCCATAATTCCCGGTTTTTGGGGCTTTGTCCGGGAAATGATGTTTCTATTTTATTTGCAATCGTTTTAAAAATAAATCTTAAGGTTTGCAAATTAGTTGGTGCCCGATATATTGGTGCTGTGCTTATTTCCGATTTTTTAAAAATACTTTCGTCATTTTCATTCAAGATATTGCGACACACGGTTGACGGCCATTTGGTAGTGCCCCAGAATAAATTATTTTTATTTTTATTATAGGAAGTGAAATTAGTTTTGAAGGATGAACTATAGAGCATAATTCCGTCATCAAGTTTGTCGGTCAGTCGTTGTAAGATCGCTCCACTCCAGGGATCATTGAAATATATCTCCCAGAAGCCGGGTGGACCGCCGCGATACTTCAGATAATCACCATGATGAAACGACCAAACTCCATATTTTGGAACTTCCAATATTGGTCCTCTGATTATATTGAAACCGAACCTTATTATCAGATCTAAATTGTAAGTTCTAATTTTATCAAGATCGTCTTCAGTAAAATATTGTGAATATTTTCCTTTTCTGATGGTTCTACAGAATAGCATATCAATATTTCTAAATTCATAGGACATAGATATTCTGTTGTCGCAGGAAGCCGGATAATATTTATTCGTAAAACGTTGATATCGTATCCAAAAGCTGGTTGACGCAAATTTCTTCAATTTTAAAATAATTTTTATCACCGGTAGTAAAGCTTTTTTTAAAATTGATAATTGTTTTTGTGCGCCACTGTAATCAGATTTAATTGGTGTGATTACGTCAGCATCTCCAATCAATAATTCGAGTGAGACGCCCGGAGTATTAGTTAAATTACGTATCGTCTCGGCTTCCCAGGCGGCAAGATCAAAACCATTGTACATTAAGCCAATACGCAATGTTTTTTCTTTATTCTGAGTAATCACACTTAATAATTGAGGTTATATATAATTTTCAGACTTTTTACAACTTATTATTAATGCAACCTATTTCAACTTTCTTGCCCGATTTGTACGTATGTCAATTTTGAATTATCATCAAAAGAATAAAGCTTCCATCCATCCACAATAATCGGTTCGGTATCCATTAATTTAACAAAGTCATCGGCAGAAATATTTTTAAATTCATTCCAAGGTGTAGAAATAAGACAAACTTTTGTACCGGACAAACACTCGGTTGCCGAATCCGAAAAAGTAATATTTTCTAAATCGTTTAATTCTTGTTTGGCTTCATCCATCCCGGCCGGATCATATACTTTAACTTTGATACCCTTTTTTGTTAAAGCATTGATAATTGAAATTGCAGCAGATTCCTCGACTAATTGTGTGCCCACTTTATAAGTTAATCCGAGGATTGAAATTTGATCAGTCTGTTTGCTTTTCATGAAATCCAATAATTTTTTGGGGATTCGTTCGTTTCGATGATAATCATTGATTTGATCAGTTCGAACCGCTAAGGGTGTTTCACAGCCGAATTTTTCCGCTGATTTGGCAAACGCACGATTATCTCTTGGGAAACAGGGGCCACCATAACTTAATCCTCCCTTGAGATACTTTCTTCCAATGCGTGAATCATCACCTAAGGCATCGGTTACATGATCAACATTACCGCCGGGCATATTTTCACATATTTCAGCAAGGGTGTTAGCGAACGTGATCTTGAGCGTGCAGTATGAGTTTAGAGCAATTTTGGTCAGTTCCGCATTATAAAAGTTCATGCGATGTATATTGGGTTGATTATTGATCAAATTCCTATGGATTTTTTCTAAAATATCACCCGCTTTTTTATCAGATTCACCGATCAGTATCATGTCGGGATTTAAGAAATCCCGCACGACGCTTCCTAAAGCGATGAAATCAGGGTTGTAACATAATCCGAAATCCTCACTGCATTTTTTGCCGGATGTTCGCTCTAATAAGTCCTTTATCTGTTGCATATCACCGGGCAATACCGTGCTGGTTATTATAATCAGGTGATACTCATTTTTGGTTCGTAAAATACTGCCAATTTCAGCAGCAACGGCATCTACGTAATCTGTCGAGAAACTACCATCGTTAGTGCTTGGTGTCGGTACAATCACAAAGCTGACATCGGAATTCGTTATGGCTTCATTAACATCTGTGGTTGCCAATATATTTTGTTTATAATTCTCAATTAATTCATCAACGCCGGGTTCATAGATCGGAGATTTACCATTATTTACCAATTCCACAAACTTATTATTTATATCCATTCCAATGACTTTCCATCCTTTAGAAGCAAAGCAGGCCAACATTGTGCAGCCAAGCTTGCCGAGACCAAAAACTGATAGTCTTTTTTTCATATTTTCAAATCCATATTTCCTTTAATATTATTTAGTATTATCCAATCATTTGGAATCCGTATTACAGATTCGTTTTTGATTGGGTTGCGATACCACCATTTTGGTGATACTATTATTTTGTTTTTGTAATTATTTAACCATGCAGCCCACCAACTATATGTACTATTTGATATTATATTATATTTGCAATTTGACATTAAATACAAATGTTCATAATCAGGACCATCATTATCAACATAGACAGTAGGGTGGTCATAATGTATATTTCGTTTAACCCAATTTATGTCATCCGAAAAAATAAATAGGTTAATATCATCTATTTTTTCCCTAATAATATCAATCGCATTTATGAAGTATTCGTTTGTGCTATATGGCTGATCCGCAGCCGCTGCAGGTCTGTTTAACAGATCTCCTCTACGAATATGTATTGAAACGCTTTTCGTATTAATTATTTTTTCAAATAATAAAGAATTCTCAAGTGTTAAATTTTTCCTTGGTACAAATTCAGACTTAAAGACTGATTTATAATTTTCAAAAATATCAGTTTTTTGCCAAAATCCTGAAAAATATAGATTTTGTCTAAAATCTATTTCATCATTTAAAAAATCCTTTTCATAAACAATGTCAAATTTAAAATATGTGATCATCGGAAATTTGGTAAAAAATGATTTTTTCTTATTGACGCGATGCGCAATCCGCAAATAGTACTTTGGTAAAATATTTTGGTCAATTTTGAAACAATTTAGTAGATATTCTCTTCTAGTAGCGGCATTTGGATTCTTAGGATCTTCAAATTTATAATAATCATTAAACCACGAAAGGTCTAATTTGTAATTTTGATTATGCTTAATGGCCAAAGAACGAATAAATGCGTATTGAAACAATTGATTTCCTATTCCACCTATTATTTTGGCAATTAACATATCATCTAACGTTTTTGTGTATCATCATAATGAACAATAAATTCCAGTTAAACAATTAATTAATTCTTCAAATTGTTTATAAATGTGTAATAATATTATTAATCCAAATTATATTAATAATCTGTCATATTATTTTGCGTCTTCTACTTGCTTTTCAATCCACTGAAAAGTCTTAACCATTCCGTCTTTAAGCGGTTTTGACGGCTTCCAATTGAGTTTCTCTCCAATTAGATTATTATCAGAATTACGTCCTCTTACACCTAGCGGACCGGGGATATGTTTTACTGTTATTTTTTTCCCCGCAATTTCCATTGCGATTTCAGCTAATTGGTTAATCGTCACCATCTCTTCAGAGCCTATATTTACCGGACCTGAAAATTCTGATTCCATTAAACGTCTAATACCTTCTAAACACTCATCAATATATAAAAATGAACGCGTTTGCTTGCCGTCTCCCCACATCTCGATTTCGCCGCCATCGAGAGTTTCAGCTACCTTGCGGCACATAGCTGCGGGAGCTTTCTCTTTACCTCCCGTCCATGTTCCCTCTGGTCCAAAAATATTATGAAAACGAGCAATGTTTACATCCAATCCATAATTTCTTTGGAAGGATAAAAATAATCTCTCACTGAATAATTTTTCCCATCCATATTCACTATCTGGGGCAGCCGGATAAGCAGAATCTTCAGAGCATTTTGGATTGTCTGGATCCATCTGATTGTACTCAGGGTAAATACATGCTGATGAAGAATAGAATATCTTTTTTATTTTGGCTTTTACACCATAGTAGGTCATATTCAAGTTTATTTGAGCGGAATTGTGCATTACGTCAGCATCATGGTCGCCCGTAAAAATGTATCCTGCTCCACCCATATCGGCTGCTAGCTGATAAACTTCATCAAATGGTCTGTCAAGTATATTTTGAACAACAGTTTGATCTCTTAAATCTCCAACGATAAAATCATCGGCCGCTGTTGGGGCGAATTCAGGATTTTTAAGATCTACACCTCGAACCCAAAAACCTTCTTTTTTTAATTTCTTAACAAGATGCCCACCAATAAATCCACCGGCACCACATACAAGAGCATTTTTTTCTGTATTCATTATTTAGTTTAATTTCCTTTTAAAATATTTTCATATTGAACAGTAATCTTTTCCCATGTAAACTTTTCTAACCAATTCTTATTCCCATTGACTCCCAATTCATATCTCTTCTTTGGGTTATTTATAATTTTTACAATTTCAACAGCTAAGACGTCGGGATCAACTACGGTGCGACCATTTTTGTCTATCTCTGAAGGGCAAAGAACCCCACCTTGGGTCCATTGAATTATTTCTTCGGAATTCCCTACAGGAACTGTTAAAAAAGGCAATCCGGCAGCTGCCGATTCAAAAAGAACAAGGGGAGAGTATTCGATGTTTGAAGCAAATACAAAAAGATCAGCATTAAAAAAAGCTTGAATTACATCGGATCTTTTAAGATTAGTAATATATATGTTTTTATTAGAATTTGAACTATTAACCTCACGAGCTATATCTGTCCAATTTCTAGTGATATTTTTTTTTGAAAATTTAAAAAAATTCATTACTATTCTGAATAGTCGTCTAAGAAACATATTAATACCGCCATCGAAATACAACTTTATTTTCATAATTAATTTCGTTTCCGGAATTACATATGGTATATTGCCATTTAGTAATAGTGATGCGGGTTTATCAAATTGTGCTCTTTGAAATGCCTGAGCTAGCTCATAATGACCTTTGCCTCCGGTAAATGATCCAACAGTTAGTATTAGGTAATCTTCATTTTTAATATTTAATCTATCCCTAAAAGTATTATCAATTTCAGTGGTAAATTCTATTTCACTCGCACCATTTGGAATAACAGAATAATTATTGATACCATTATTTTTTGCAAAGTTTATGTCTCGGTATTCTGAGGCATAAAAAATTAGATGATCAAATTTTTTCAATATATCAGGCATTAAAGTATAATAATCAGCATAGTAATGATTGTATAAAGCAGAAAAACCGCAAGGTATAAATATTTTTCGTTTTATTATAAGGTCTAATACTGGTATCAGTGAATCCAATGTCCAACTTTGTGCTGATTTTAGCATTAAAACATCATAATTTTCACTTAAAATGAAATTTTGGTATTCTTTTATATTACCTTTTAATCCATGAATATAGCTTCCAGATACATTGAATTCTTTAATCTTAACGCCGTTAAGTTCACTTACCTTACGATCTTCCATTTTTGATGTGACAATTGTAACAGTATGCCCTCTTTGTACCAATCTTTCGGAAATTTCTTTTATAACGAACTGTAAACCTCCTACACTAGGGTAATAGTAATCAGTTCCTATAATTATGCGCATTAGCTAGTTCGCACTGTTTTAAATAAGAGGTAATATAACATAATCTACCATTTAGAATGTCATTAGAAGGTTTCTTTATAAAAATAACACTGTCTCAAGTAGTAATCCCCATGTTAACAATATTTAGGTCGATAATTTGAAACTTAATGAACTATATGGTTAACTGTATATTAAAAGCCATTTTCAACTGTAAATACATGGGTAACACTTAATATTAGTTTCTTAATTTTGCGAAATATCCCACTCGCCTGTTTCATGAATAACTGAACGTAAAGCCAGTTTTGAATGACCTACATTGATTACATCAAAACTTATTGCCGACTCAACCAAGTCTTCCAGTTTGTCAAAATGATTTCCAACCCAAACATCTACCGTATATTGTTTCTCGGTCACTTTTAATTTTGAAATAGTCATTTGAACTTTAACTTTTGAAGGAACATTTTCTGTATCAATTGAACTGTCCTGACTACGTATTTGGTAAACCAACGCTCCCTCAGCATCATTAATCAAAAAACTAACTACGAAACCATTTTGACCGATATTTTCTACTTCGAGCTCGAACGTGATTGAATCATATATCTGAAAAGTTGAACAGGGAATCCCATTCTTATCTAATGTTTTTAGATAGGTGGCGCGAATTTCACCCGGTGAATTTCTGGAACCGGGCCAATTTGTTAAGTCGCTTTCTCCTTCAGTTGCATGGGCTTGTATTGGTTTTAGATAATGACTTACAACGTTTCGCGTATCACCATCTTTGACAATATTTCCTTTGTCCAATAGGATAGCTCTTGAGCATAGGCTTTGTATTGTATGCATATTATGACTGACGAATAACACCGTACGCCCCGAGTTCGCTGTTTCACTCATTTTTCCAAGGCATTTTTTCTGAAATGCCGCATCTCCGACGGCGAGGACTTCATCCACGATTAATACATCAGGATCCAAATGTGCGGCAATAGCAAATGCTAACCGTACATACATTCCGGAAGAATAGCGTTTTACGGGAGTGTCAATAAATTTCCCGATTTCGGAGAACTCTACAATATCATTAAAGTTTTTTCTGATTTCTCCTCTAGTCATGCCGAGTATGGTTCCGTTCAGATAGATATTCTCGCGACCCGACAACTCAGCGTGAAAACCGGTTCCGATCTCCAATAAACTTGCCACCCGACCGCGCACAGTCGCTTGTCCGTCCGTGGGATCAACAATCCTCGATAATATTTTTAACAATGTACTTTTACCAGCACCGTTCTTACCAATAACTCCAAGAATCTCGCCTTGTTGAACCTCAAATGAGATATTTTTGATAGCCCAAATAACATCTTGAGCACTATCATTTTTGAACGTACTAAGTTTTTGAACGCGTCTAAAATTTGATAACGGTGATTTAATCCATGACAACATTGCACCGATAATCGTATCATGTTTCTCGTCCTTTACTCCGATCCTATAGCGTTTGCTTAAATTTTCGACTTTTATTATACTATTGTTCATCTATACCACATCTGCGAAACTGCGCTCTTTCCTTTTGAAATTATATGCTCCGGAAATAAATATTATTATCGAAGAAAGTGCCCCCATACCGATTAGGTCCCAAGGCATGGCATTCATACCGTACAAAGCCGAACGAAAGCCTTCGATTACTCCTGCCATTGGATACAATCCATAATATATTCGGTATGTCGCGGGAAATTGATTAATTGACCAGATGACAGGTGCTACCCACATTAACATTGAAACTAAGAATTGTGCCCCGTATGGAATATCACGATATTGTACAGCTAATGCTGATAACCATAAGCCCAATCCCGATGCAGTAAAAAACATTATTAAAATTAAAACCGGTAGGAATAAGAGCCAGATGGTAGGAGTGAGTCCATATACCAATAGTAGCACAAACGTTATGGACATTGCTATTACAAAATCAACGATAGATGCAAGACACGGTACAATTGGTAATACTAATCTTGGAAAATATACTTTTGTAAAAATACCTGCTCCACTTATTAAACTAGCAGTGGATCTTGTAAGTGAATTGGAAAAATACATCCATGGTACCAGACCGGAATAATAAAAAATAGGACCGGGGCTGCCATCGGTGCTAATGTTCGCTAAATTATTGAACACCAATTGGAAAATTATCATAGTTATGAAGGGCCGCAAAATCGCCCAAGAAAATCCTAAAACGGTTTGTTTGTATATAGACTTTATGTCCCGCAAAATTAAGAAATAAAATAGGTCTTTATACTCGAGAAGCTCTTTCCAATCAATTAATTGCCAACCTGATTTAGGTTTAATGATTACTTTATGATTTGAATGTGTTGTTTCTTCCGTCACGAATAATTTTCTAAAAACCATTCATAAGTTATTTTGATGCCGTCTTCCAACGCGGTTTCTGAGCTCCAACCAAAGTTATGCAATCGGGTAACGTCAAGCAGTTTTTTGCGTACTCCGTTCGGTTTCGACTTGTCATAGACTATTTTGCCTTTAAAGCCAACAATACCGACAATCAATTTTGCCAAGTCAGCAATGGAGATATCTTTGCCTGTTCCAATATTGATATGGGATATTCCTTTTTCATAAATATCTTTTGCGTCAATGGTTGTTAGCAGTTCAACACAGGCATTAGCCATATCGGACACGAACAGAAATTCACGAAATACTTGCCCGGTTCCCCAAACGACAACCTCACTGGCATTTTGTATTTTTGCTTCATGAAATTTTCGGATCAGCGCCGGCAATACATGGGATGTTTGCAAATTAAAATTATCATGTGGTCCGTACAGGTTAGTAGGCATCACTGAAAAAAAATTATCGCCGTATTGGCGATAATAATTTTCACAAAGTTTAATTCCGGTAATTTTTGCTATTGCATACGGTTCATTGGTAGGTTCCAAAGTATCGGTCAGCAAGTACTCTTCTTTTAGTGGTTGAGCGGCATTCTTAGGATAAATACATGAGGAGCCAAGGAATAATAATTTTTTAACATTGTGAATGTGCGCAGCGTGAATTAAATTGGCTTCAATCATGATGTTGTCGTAAATGAACTCGGCTCGGTAAGTATCATTTGCTACGATTCCACCAACTTTCGCAGCGGCGATAATTACAACTTCCGGACTTACCTCCTCAAAATACTCGTTGACGGCTGATTGGTTCCTAAGATCAAGCTTGGCTAAAGATCTATAACTAATATTGTTGAAGCCTCTATGCTGCAATTCTTTTTGGAGTGCAGAACCAACCATTCCATCATGTCCGGCAAGGTATATTTTAGAGTTTTTGTTCATGTATTAATTTGTTTGAGATATTTGTAAAGGCGTAATTAGTTTAATAACCGCGGTTCTGTACTTTTCCCCAATCTGCAATAGCCATGATTTTTGCAAGCTCTTTGAACGTTACTTTTGGTGTCCACTTAAAGGCTTTCTTAGCTTTTGAATAATCACCTATCAGAAGATCTACTTCCGTTGGTCTAAAATAATGCGGATTGACTGAAACCAAAACCTTGCCGCTCTTTTTATTTATACCGACCTCATCAATTCCGTTTCCTTCCCATTCCAATTCCATATCTAACTCTTTAAAGACTTCATCGGCAAATTCCCGGATGGTATGTGTTTCGCCGGTTGCCAATACAAAGTCATCAGGATCATCCAACTGCATCATTTGCCACATGCCCTCAACATATTCAGGGGCATACCCCCAATCTCTTTTGGCATCTAAGTTCCCAAGTGTTACTTTTTTCTGAATGCCATACTTAATTCTAGCAGCAGCCCGTGTTATTTTCCTAGTAACAAATGTTTCTCCACGTCGGGGTGATTCATGGTTAAATAATATTCCATTACAGGCAAAAATATTATACGCTTCACGATAATTGGTGATTATCCAATATCCGTATAATTTTGCAACACCATAAGGTGAGCGGGGATAAAACGGTGTTTTCTCTGATTGTGGTATTTCTTGAACTTTACCATAAAGCTCACTCGTGGAGGCTTGATAAAATTTGGTTTGAATGCCGGTTTTTTTTATCGCATCTAAAAACCTCAAAGTTCCCATAGCATCAACTTCAGCCGTGTATTCAGGAATCTCAAAAGAGACTTTAACATGACTTTGAGCGCCTAAGTTGTATATCTCATTGGGATTTATTTTCTCAAGCAGACGATTCAAATTACTTGAATCTGTTAAATCCCCGTAGTGTAGAAATAATTTTTTGTTGAGGATTGTTTCATCGTTATATAAATGGTCAATTCTACCGGTATTAAAGGAACTGCTCCTTCGAATCATTCCATGAACTTGGTATCCTTTCTTAAGTAATAATTCTGCTAAATATGAACCGTCTTGCCCTGTTATACCGGTAATAAGTGCCTTCTTTGCCATTCTTCTACGATTTATTTTTCTTCTTGATAATGTTTAAATCCTTTACAAGATACTTTCTTGCAGTTTTTAATTTTTCTGCTTCATCGGGATTGCGATATGAAAAGTAATCAATGACAAAGGCTAAACACAGTCCTAAGAATAATCCTGCAAAACCGCCTAATATATATGATGATAATTTGGTTGGGTTACTTATATCGAGTGGCAGTGACGGATAATCCAATATCTGAACAAACGATGATTTCTGAACTTCTTCGATTCTTGCTAATTCAAGCTGTTGTTTGAGAGTCAAGAAGATTCCTTTTTGTATATCAAGATTCCTTTGCATTCTTTCCTGTTCTAATAATAAAGCAGGGCTCTCATTTATACGTCGATTTTTTTCTCTGAATGTCTTTAAGTCTTCTTCAAGTTGCTCCAATTCAGTTCCGGTAACTTCTATTTGCTGTTCGATATAGATTATTTTGTCGGTAACCGTTTGCGTTTTAAACTCTCGTTGCAGCTTGTCCAATTCATCTAAGACCGCTTCTGCCAAATCCTTTGAAAATTGAGGCTTGTCAGTAGTAACATTTAGTCTTAAAAATGGGTGTTCTTCGGCAAATCTCACCAAATGCTGTACGCCCCCTGCAGCTCGCATTTTCAAAGTGTCTAAACCAACTTTTGGCGTATCAATGCCATACGTAAAGATTGCGATCAGCGGTAGTTTTTTGTCATATTTATCGGAATAGAATTCTCTTTCCAATAATCTCTGAGCAAATCTATTACTTTTGACAATTTCAGGGTAGAGCGCTGACGATGAAATATCATGGCTTATTCCTGCTGACAGATTAACACCGAATTGAGTCGCAAGACTGCTCAAACCGGAAGCAGGCGCATTATTGGAGGGTATAAAAATTAGTGCAGAAGATGTGTATTCAGGTTCAAATTCTCTCTTTACATAAATAATTGTTAGCAATACACCTATAATTGTCAAGATTAGAATCAATTTAAAATGTTTGGCAACAACGAGTATTATATCAGCTAATGAACTATTTGCGCTTGGATTCTTCATATTTATCTGTCTCTATTGTTTTCGTATAATAAATATAATGTAACTATTGACGTGGCAGCCGATGCTGTTGCCGAAAGGAACTGTACGACGTTGAACTGGGTGGTAATCTGTTTTGGATAAACGGTAACAGTTGCACCATCTTTTACGGGTGGTGGATAATAAAATAACAGGGGAATTATACTTTTTTTCTTTCTGACATTGCCATTGGCATATTGAACTATAACATTCTTTTTATTCGCATTGTTACTGTAACCGCCGGCTTTCTCAATATAATAAGATAGTGATTTGCCATGGACAAATTGAACTAATCCCTGACGGTTCACTTCTCCTTCAACTCTTACCGTACCTGGTGCTTGTGGTATATGTACGCTATCACCGTCAGCTACAAATATATCATATCCCCTTAAAACAACTTGAATGGAATCACGATACATTTGGAGACCTTTGACATAGGCATTCGGGCTGAATCCCCCCGCCCGATCAATAATATTTTGTAATGTTTCTTCTTTCTTCTGTATAGTATATTTCCCCGGAATCTCTACTTCGCCATTTAAAACAACATATTTCGGATGAGTATATTTACTATTTTCCCGAACAATAATTATGTCCTTATTTTTTAGGAATATATTGTGATCGGTTTTTCCATTCATCAAAGATTCTAAATTGATAGAAAATCTTTTTGGATAAAAACTATTTGAAACCTGCCTGATGATTTCAGCCTCTTTGGTATAAATTGATTCTCTAAAAGTTTGATCTTCGAGTCCGCCGGCAATTTTCAGCAGATCTAAAACACGCATTGAATCTTCATAAGCATAGTTGCCGGGAATTTTAACCTGCCCGAATATTGTCACTTCGCGAACCACATCGGGAACTGATAGAACACGGATCTTTGTTATATTATCAGCCGGTTCATTTTGAACATCCGTTAAATTGGAATAATAAACATCATAAGCATTATCTTCACTAATTCTTTCAATAATTGGTTTTAAACGGTATAATTCCAATTTGGGTTGCGCTTTGGCGGTGATGCCACCTGCATAGTTTATCATATCAAATACAGAATCGGTATCTTTAGCTTCATAGGTGCCGGGGCGATTGACTTCGCCAATAATCTCTACATATGATTTTCGCGGAGGAACTAATATAACATCGCTACTTACCAATCGAATATTTTGAGATACTTTACCATTTACAAGATATTCATAGAAGTCAAAATTTAAATGTGATTTGCCATTTCGTATGATTTGAATATTTCTCAAACTGCCTACCGTATCAACACCACCAACTTGCAGCAATGCCATAGAAATATCTGAAAAAGGATGAACGGCGTGTAGTCCGGGACTGCCAACTTCCCCGACAAATGATATGTTTATTGATTTTAACTGACCTAATGAAAGGTTCAGAAACGTGGATGGATTTTCACCCTTTAATGTAGAGTAAACTTCAGAAAATCTATCAAGTAGCATAGCTTCGGCAGTTTTCAAATCTAATCCGGATAAATTGACTTGACCAATACCATCAACAAATATATTCCCGTCGCGGTTTATCATGTGATTTGATTTGATCTGCGTGGAACCCCAAATAGTAATTATAAGTTGATCCCCGGGACCCAACACATAATTATTGGGGATTGGAATATTATCAAATACTGCAATCTTGTCGGGATTATTAAAATACTCATATCCAAAGTAAGGTATTTCTTCTTCTACCAGTGTGGTATCAAGTAAAAACCATAAAACGCCCAAGGAATCTAATGTGAGTAATTCTTGATCGGTGTAGTCCGTAAAATCAAATGTTTCAGTTGGTTGCTGATTGGTTGCTGTATAGTACGGGCTATTGTTTCGATAGGTTTGAATTTGAGGATAATTCTCTAATAATTCTTGAATATCAGTTGCCCCTGACTGAGCAAAAATGGAATGAAACAATGCTATTGCTATTACTAATACTTTTTTCATTTTTATTCCATAAAAATTAAGAGTTGTTTTAGAAATAAGATACATATTTGATAGTGTTAAAGTTTAAGCTGAAAATTCTAACATTTAAAAGTGTATTATTTATCGTTAATTTATCCAAGGTGTAAATCAAATTATCAAGTATTCATACATTTGGTTACAGCTCCGCCATGTAAGTTACAAATTGCATGCACAGTATTTTCAGTCTATTACGAAATTATTGTAAACAAATATATCTTGTAAAATTATGACCTGTATTGTTACTAATTCCACAAAAAACTACCCGTAACTTTTTCAAGATATGTATTAATACTATCATTTACATAATGCTTTCAATTAAATTAATAGTCTAAATTTTTAAGATAATTCTATAAATCTATATCTGAATGGCAAAAATTATCTCATTGGTTAACCAAAAAGGTGGAGTAGGTAAAACAACTTCTGCTATCAATATTGCCGTTAATTTGGCAATTATCGAAGAGAGAACCTTGTTAATTGATATGGATCCTCAAGCCAATGCTACAACCGGTGTTGCCGATTTATATGGTGAAGTAAATAATACGGTATATGATTTATTGATAAAAAAAACACCGGTTGAAGATTGTATCATTAATACTCAGATTGAGAATTTGGATTTAATTCCATCCTCAAATGATCTTGTGGGTGCCGAAATTGAACTTGTCAGTATGATGGCGCGGGAATACCAGCTCAAGAAAATACTCGAGAATATGGATTCAAAGTATAAATACATCATAATTGATTGTCCGCCTTCCTTGGGATTATTAACAATCAATTCTTTAGCTGCTTCCAACTCAATCATTATACCAATTCAATGTGAGTATTATGCTTTAGAGGGGTTGGGGCAATTACTCAATACTGTAAGATTAGTACAAAAACACATCAACAAGGAATTAACTATTGGGGGTGTACTGCTAACCATGTTTGATTCCCGATTGAATCTTTCTAAAGAAGTTAGTAAGGAAGTGCAGAGTTATTTCAAGAATAAACTTTTTAAGAGTGTGATCAATCGAAATGTTCGATTGAGTGAAGCTCCCAGTTTTGGGAAACCGGCAATTATTTATGATGCTAATTCTACCGGTGCCCGAAATTATATGCAATTAGTTGAGGAGATCGTTGATCGTGTCAAATAGTCGTTTAGGTAAAGGATTAGAAGCACTTATTCGTCCTCAAGACGATGGTGAAGAGCTTAGTCCCCTAAAAATTAAAATTGATAGAATCACTCCAAATCCTAATCAACCGCGGCAACAATTTGATGAAGAAGCACTGCAGGAATTAGTTGCTTCAATTAAAGCGAAAGGTATCCTAACGCCTGTTACCGTTTGTGACAAGGATGGTAAATATATTCTAATTGCCGGCGAAAGAAGGTTGCGTGCCGCAAAAATTGCCGGTTTGACTAATATTCCGGCGTATGTAATTGAAGTTCAAAGTGACTCAGAATTGATGGAGATGGCATTGATTGAAAATATTCAACGCGAAAATTTGAATCCGATTGAAGAAGCTGAAGCATTCGCGGTTTTGAATAATAAGTTTGGTTTATCGCAGGAAGCTATTGCCAAGGCAGTGGGGAAAAAACGGGTTACGGTTTCCAATTCTTTACGGTTGCTGAAACTACCCAAAGAAATCAGGGATAGTATTAAAAGCGGTGAAATATCTGCCGGTCATGGTCGCGCAATTTTAATGATGAAAAATAATCGTTTGATGCAGTGGCTTCACCAACAAATCATAACTAAGAATTTAAATGTACGCGGTGCGGAAACCATCGCGCAAGCGCAAGCAGATAAGAAATCAACTAAACAATCTCCCAAGAAAAAAGTTGATCCGCGCATCAAACAGTTGGAAGATCAACTGATCTCAGCCTTAGGCACAAAAGTTAAATTGTCGTACAGTAAAGGAGGAGGCAAAATTGTGGTCAGTTACTATTCTGATGATGATTTCGAGCGGATTCTTTCTATACTGACATCTTCAGCGGAGAAATGAAACCAACAAAATACTCGATAATTATAATTCCCGATAATGAAGATGCCGAGAGGCAATTTTCGTTATCGAGGGTTGCAATGGTGTCTTTAATAATCGGATTAGTATTTGTTATATGTTTTTTAGTTTTTTTTGTTGTATATGCTTTGCCCAAACTGATGCAAATAAACCAGTTCAGGATCGAAAATGAGAAGTACGCCGCCGAGCGCGTTCAAATAATGGAATTAATGCAGGACCTAAATCGCATTGAGCAGATGGATAGATTGATCAGAAAAACACTTGGTCCTGAATTGCAGTTGTCATCTGATAGTTTGCATGTTAATCAATCAGCCAATGAAAGAAAAAGTGTAGCGGTTTCTTATATCAATAATATTCCGTCATATTATCCGGTTGATGGGTTTATTACGCAAAAAGTCATGACCAAAAACATCTATAAAGATCAGAACCATTATGGTATTGATATTGCGGTTAAAGAAGGGGAACCAATCTACGCCGCCGCTACAGGCTTTGTTGTATTTTCGGGTTGGACTTATAATTTTGGCAACTATATAATATTATATCATGGTGATGATTATTTTTCTATTTACGGACATAATAAGATTAATTTCGTAAATACGCGTGATTTCGTCAGTCGGGCAGACGTGATTGGTGAGGCGGGAGGTACCGGTATTTCATCAGGTCCGCATCTTCATTTTGAAATATGGAAAGATGGTGAAGCGATCAATCCTTTTGAACTGTTCCCAAAATATAAATCCAAAGATATAAGCGTAAATAACTATGAGTAAAATTGATTTTCATAATGTCCATACAATGATCGGCGCTGATGCTGAGATAAAAGGGCATCTTACTTTAGAGGGTGGTCTAATTGTCTATGGAAAAGTAAAGGGTGATGTAACAACTAAAGGACCGGTACGAATTGCACGCAGCGCTGAAGTAATCGGTAATATTACCGCAAGCGATATTCAGATTGGCGGCATTGCGCAGGGAAATATTACGGTGAGCGATCGGATCGTTTTAGGTAATCAATCAATGGTAAAAGGGGACATGATCTATCGCCGATTATATATTGAAGAAGGCGCAAAATTCAGTGGCAAATGTGATTTAATAAATGAGTAATTATAAATGATCCGATTAAACCAAATCTCAAATTCATTCACCTATCTCCAGAAAATTGTCAGACAATCAGGACCGGCTATGAGTGCTTCATACTCTCTAATAGCTGCCGTTATCTTGCTTGGCGTGCTCGGCTACTTGATTGATAAGTGGCAAAACTCATCACCGGTTTTTTTATTATGTGGACTATTAATTGGACTTGTTGTCGGCTTCTATGAAATCGCAAAAATAATTTGGGGCAATAAGAATAAATGAAATATATCATTTCCATAATATTACTTGGATTAGGTTTGTCGGGTTTGATTGGTGGCACATTATACCCTGAATTTATTGCAGAGATATTTTTAGGTATGGCAGCACCCTTACTAATTAGTATAATCTCAATAATTTTGAATAAAAATACATTTTCCAAAGCGCCTGACAAACTAACAGCGGTACTCATTAAATCGCTCATATTTAAGATGATATTTTTCGCAGTTTATATGATCGTGATTTTTAGTTTTTACACTTTTGAGCCAATCCCATTTATTATTAGTTTTACAGGCTTTTTTATTGCTTTTTACGTGATTGATGCATTGTTTTTACAGAGATTGATACAACCGAAAAATAATTGATGAGTAGTGGTGTAGAACATACTGATACGCATGCTGAGGGCGGTTTCGATGCCGGTGAATTGATCATTGGACATGTTTCCAACAGTTCATCCGAACATCCGATATTACATTTGCCAACTATATTGGGCATTGATTTTTCAGTAACCAAACATGTTTTAATGCTGTGGATTGTGGCAACATTGGTATTTATCGCGATTACCTGGACGGTTCGCAGATATCTGAGACAGGAAAATCCGGTGCCAACCGGTTTTATGAATGTTATTGAAGCGGTGGTTCAATTTATTCGTGATTCGATTGTGTTACCCAATGTCGGCAAAAAGTACTTATTTACGTGGACGCCGCTGATCCTGACTTTTTTCTTCTTCATAATTTCGGCGAATGCCATCGGATTAATTCCGATTTTTGATGTCGTTGGAGCTATTAACCGATTCATCTTAGGTGGTTCGGCACACGATCACGGTTTAGTCAATAATTTATTGCATGGAGGTGCGACGGCAACCGGTAATTATAATGTTACCGCCGGTTTGGCGACGATCACCTTTTTTGCTATCATTTTTGCCGGATCAAAAACCCATGGTTTTATTCAACACTGGAAAAATATTGTACCTTCCGGATTTGCGTGGCCGATCTATGTCTTATTAATTCCAATTGAAATAATAAGCTTGTTTGTTAGACCTTTCGCGCTAACTATGCGTTTAGCGGCAAATATGACCGGCGGGCATATCGCAATTTTAGCGATTATATCGTTTGTATTTATCTTTGCCGGGGTTTTTCAAAGTGCAATTGCCGGTATCGGGGTAGGAGTTTTAGTATCGGTTCCATTGGCAGTTGCCATATCAGGTTTAGAAATAATTGTTGTCATTGTTCAGGCTTATGTCTTTACAATGCTATCGGCCGTCTTTATCGGGATGGCGATAAATGTTCATCATTAATAACAAAATGGAGATTACATAAATGGAGTATTTTCATTACTTTGGAGCCGCACTTGGTTTAGGACTTATCGTGATTGGAGCAGCCTTAGGTATTGGTAAATTTACCGCTGCTGCTGCAGAAAGTATTGCTCGTCAGCCGGAAGCTGCCGATAAAATAACCGGTGCGGTCAACTTGCCCTTGTTTCTACTCGAGGGTGCTGTGATTTTAGCTGAAGTTTTTACTCTTTTGATCGTCTTAATGAAATAGTAAATATTTTAGTCTAACTAACAAGAGAAATATATGAATAATCCCTTAGTTCAACCTGATCCGGGTCTATACTTTTGGACTATCATCGTCTTCTTAGTTTTAGCATTCCTGTTGTTTAAGTTTGCCTGGAAGCCGCTATTAGCGATGCTTGAAAAGCGCGAATCCGGCATTAGGCAATCTTTGCTCGATGCTGAGAAAGCCCGCGAGGAATTATCCAATGTTCAAGCTGATACTGAGAAGATATTAGCAGAAGCAAGAATTGAATCGCAGGAGATTTTAGCGGCAAGTAAAAAGAATGCTGAAAAGATGAAAGAAGAGATAGTTGATAAAGCGCAGGCAAAATCAGACGCTTTGATCGAGGATGCCCGGAAACAGATTCAAATTGAAAAGGATAGAGCAATTGCCGATGTAAAAGCGGAAGTTGTGAACTTATCTTTTGAGGTTGCTGAAAAGTTGATCAAAAAGAATCTGACCAAGGACGATAATCTTAAACTTGTGGAAGAATCTTTAAAGAACTTAAATCAGAAGAATGAAGCCTAATCGAAGAGCAAAAAAATATGCTGAAGCGTTGTTAAATGTTTCAACTAAGCTTAATTGCATCGAAGAAACCGGTAAAAGTTTGTTGTTGATTGATAAGCTGATCGGGCATGAAAAAGTTTTTAGAGCTTTTTTCTACACAAAAAGGATTGAACCGACTGAAAAAGTTGAGATCCTAAAAAATGTTTTAGGTGATTTAATTAATCCTGTTGTCCACGAATTTTTTGCGCTGCTTGCTGAAAGAAATGAATATGGAATGTTCATGTCAGTTGCTAATGCTTATGGGAAACTACAGCGAGAATCGTTACATATAATTGACGTTACAACATTTTCGATTGATGAAATCGGTACAGATGTGATCAATTCGATTGTATCAGGAATTGAAGAATCAACCGGTAAACAAGTTGAACTTGAGTCGCAAATCAATGAAGAATTATTAGGTGGATTGAAATTGCGAATAGGGAATACCATCTTTGATGGTACAATAGCCAATCAAATGGCGAAAATGAAAAAGGTATTATTACAAAACAATTAATATAAACATTCAATGGAAATAAAAACGGAAGAAATCAGAAGTTTACTTCTGAAGCAAATAAAAGAGTTCGATGTTGAAATTGAAGTTTCTGACGTTGGTGAAGTTTTAGAGGTCGGTGATGGTGTGGCTCGTGTCAGCGGATTAGAAAACGTTATGAGCGCTGAATTGGTTGAATTGCAAAACGGCGTTTTTGGCATGGCACTAAACCTTGAAGAAGATAATGTTGGTGTTGTATTATTCGGCGATAGCCGTTTAGTGCAGGAAGGAGACATTGTCAAACGAACCGGAAAAGTGGTTGAGGTTGGAGTTGGTGCAGAAATGCTCGGGCGTGTAGTTAATCCTTTGGGGCAGGCAATTGATGGAAAAGGTGAGATCAAGACCAAAAATAGTTTACCCGTTGAACGAAAAGCACTTGGAGTTATGCAACGCCAACCGGTTAAAGAACCTTTGCAGACTGGACTTAAAGCAATTGATAGCATGATTCCGATTGGTCGCGGACAGCGTGAGCTGATCATCGGTGACCGCCAAACCGGAAAAACTGCAATTGCACTTGATACGATCATCAATCAAAAATACACACACAAGACTGACTCACCGGTTTATTGTATTTACGCGGCAATCGGTCAAAAAGCATCTACGGTAGCGAGGGTTGTTGCTGAATTGGAATCCGCCGGAGCGATGGATTACACGACGGTTGTAGCTGCCAATGCATCCGACCCCGCTCCGATGCAGTACATTGCTCCCTATGCCGGAGCATCAATGGGTGAGTACTATCGTGATAACGGAAAACATGCTTTGGTTGTCTATGATGATTTGTCTAAACAAGCTGTTGCCTACCGTCAAATGTCTTTGATTCTAAGACGACCACCCGGACGCGAAGCCTATCCCGGTGACGTATTTTATTTGCATAGCCGTTTGTTGGAGAGAGCCTCCAAACTTAGTGATGATCTTGGTGGAGGATCATTAACAGCGTTACCAATTATTGAGACACAGGAAGGTGATGTTGCCGCATATATTCCAACGAATGTTATCTCGATTACTGATGGTCAGATTTACCTTGAATCGAATCTATTTAATTCTGGTCAACGCCCTGCAGTTGATGTAGGGATTTCCGTATCGCGGGTTGGCGGAAATGCTCAGATCAATGCTATGAAGAAAATTGTCGGTATGCTGAAATTTGATTTGGCACAATATCGTGAATTGGAAGCTTTTGCCAAATTTGGTTCTGACTTAGATCAATCAACTCAAGATCAACTGACTAAAGGTCGGGCAATGATGGAGCTCATCAGGCAGGATCAATTTGTTCCGATGCCGGTTGAAAAACAAATTGCTATTATATATATAGGGACGGAAGGTTTACTGAACGAATTACCCTTAGATAAAATCAGAGAATTTGAAGAAGGTTTCTTAGGCTATCTTGAAGATAATCTGAAAGATGTTTTAGATAGTATTAGAGATACCGGTATCTTGAATGATAATGCTAAAGGTAAACTATCCAAAGCAACCAAGGACTATTCAAAAATATTTGCCGGATAAATTGAATTGGTATGGCAAGTCTAAAAGACATTCGTAATAGAATAGGTTCTGTAAAGAGCATTCAGCAGGTTACGCGGGCAATGAAGATGGTTGCCGCTGCCAAAATGCGTAAAGCACAAGAACGGATGGAACAGGCGCGACCATATGCCGATCGCTTAAAAAGCGAGATCCTGACATTGTTACCGGATGTTGATAGAAGTCTTCTTGAATTGTTAGATGTCCGTGAAATAAAACGAACTGCAATTGTCGTTATTACTTCTGATCGCGGATTAGCAGGTTCTTTTAATACAAATATTATTAAACGTGCTGAAGAAGAAATTGCTGAATTCGGTAAAGAAAATGTTGATCTATTCTGCATCGGACGCCGCGGATATGAATATTTTAAAAATCGCAATTATAATATTATTGAGGATCATACCGATTTTTGGGCTGAACTCGACTATAATCATTCAATAAAAATTGGTAATGGAATAATTAGCCATTTTACTTCCCGTAAAGTTGATCAGATCAGAGTTGTATATAATGAATTTAAAAATGTAATGGTTCAGGAAATAATCGCTGAAACATTACTGCCTCTGACATTGGATGATGATGCTCAGATTGAATCAACTGAAAGGATATATGAACCATCTAAAGAATTAATTATTAAATCACTAATTCCGTTGGATATTAATGTGCAGATTTGGCGCTATTTGCTTGAATCGTTTGCAAGCGAACAGGCTGCCCGGATGGTTGCAATGGAAAATGCAACACTGAATGCCGGCGATTTGATACGTGATTTAACAAGACAATTTAATAATGCCCGCCAAGCGGCAATTACCACAGAAATATTGGAAATTGTGGGCGGGGCAGAAGCACTAAAACAGGAATAGGGATAAGAAATAATGAGTGCAGTAGGAAAAATTTCACAGGTAATGGGTGCTGTTGTTGACGTCGAATTTAAAGACGGCAATCTACCTGAAATTATGAACGCTCTTGAAGTTAAAGAATGGGATACACGCTTGGTATTGGAGGTCGCACAGCATTTGGGAGATTCCTCTGTCCGCACGGTTGCGATGGATTCTACCGATGGTTTAACGCGTGGTCTTGAAGTGCTTGATACCGGTGCACCGATATCAGTTCCGGTTGGTCCCGAAACATTAGGAAGATTATTCGATGTGCTTGGACAAACCATTGATGAAAAGGGCAAATTGAAAGCTAAAAAGACTTATCCTATCCATCGGTCGGCTCCAAAACACGAAGATTTATCCACATCAACCGATGTGTTAGTTACCGGTATTAAGGTTGTTGATTTGATGGAACCTTACACCAAAGGTGGGAAGACCGGTTTGTTCGGTGGTGCCGGTGTTGGTAAAACAGTATTGATTCAGGAATTAATTCGCAATATTGCTACTGAGCATGGTGGTTATTCGGTATTCTCAGGCGTAGGTGAAAGAACCCGTGAAGGTAATGACCTTTATCTTGAAATGACCGAGTCAGGTGTTATTGATAAAACCGTTATGGTATTCGGTCAAATGAACGAGCCTCCCGGAGCCCGTTTGCGCGTTGGGTTGAGTGGACTGACCATGGCAGAGTACTTCCGTGATGAAGAAGGAAAAGACGTTCTATTATTTATTGATAATATTTTCCGGTTTACCCAATCCGGTTCGGAAGTATCGGCATTGCTTGGCAGAATGCCATCGGCTGTTGGATATCAGCCTACACTATCAACCGAGATGGGTGATTTGCAGGAACGTATTACATCAACCAAGAAAGGATCAATCACTTCAGTGCAGGCAATTTATGTTCCGGCTGATGACTTAACCGATCCTGCTCCGGCAACTGCTTTTGCCCACTTGGATGCAACTACTGTATTGGATAGAAAGATTTCAGAGCTTGGTATTTATCCGGCGGTTGATCCATTGACATCAACATCAAGAATTTTGGATCCGCGCGTGATCGGTGACAGACATTACAAAGTTGCCCGATCAGTGCAGGAAGTATTGCAGAAGTATAAGGACTTGCAGGACATTATCGCAATTTTAGGTATGGATGAACTTTCCGACGAAGATAAACTAGTCGTTGCCCGTGCACGACGCATCCAACGGTTCCTATCGCAACCGTTCTTTGTTGCGGAACAATTCACCGGTGCCGAAGGAAGATACGTTTCAATGGAAGATACAATTTCCGGTTTTGAAGCCATTCTAAATGGTGAAGCCGACCAGCTACCCGAAAGTGCTTTCATGTATGTTGGTTCAATTGACGAGGCTTTTGATAGAGCAAAGAAATAATCTATGGCGAACTTTTCTGTAGAAATAGTCACTCCTACAAGAGTAATTACCGAAGAAAATATCTCGTATTTGAGATGTCCCGGAATTGATGGCTCATTCGGTGTTATGGCTGAACATGCCGGAGCGATCATCGCATTAGCGGTTGGCGAAGTCAAAATTACGGAAAGTGGTAAAGACAAGTTCATTGCAACAAGCGGCGGGTTTGTTGATATTTCCAAAGAAAAAGTGCTTTTATTACTTGAGACTGCCGAACATGCCGATGAAATTGATAAGAAGCGCGCCGAAGACGCCAAAAAGCGAGCTCAGGATAGATTAAAACAGAAGAACGGATTTGATATGTCCCGTGCCGAAGCAGCGCTTTTACGGGCAATAAATCGCCTGCAGGTAGCTAGTAGATAGAACACGGATAGCACCGATTTAACTGATTCCCACAGAATTTTGTATTAATTGAAACCCTCAAGGTTTCTCAAACCTTGAGGGTTGTTAATATTTTAAAATCTGTTTGTAACTTCGATCGGTTTATTTATTTATAATCTAAATAGGAAAATAATATGGAAAGAGTTGAAGAAAGAGCTCAAGAATTAAGAAAACTTAATATCAGCCAAAAGAAAGCAATTGAAATTTTAAAAGAAAACTATCCTGATTACGATGAAAATTATTATAACGAATTAACTAAGGATTGGTCTAATAAAGAAGTAAAAAATATTACTTCCCAACGAAAAAAGGCATTAAAGAAAGTAAAAGTTACAGGTTTTGATATGCCATTTATTGATATGGTCGTTTTTATGGTAAAATGGGCATTTGCTTCTATTCCAGCTTTTATAATTATATTCATAATTATATTCATAATTAGATTGTTTTTTACCTCATTGGGTATAACAATACTATTATAGATTAATTAGTTATAGTACATCTTCAATTAACACAAATTGACAATAATCAATAAACAATAATCAATTTCACAGCTATGTAATTCCTTGTAAATTCGTGTAAAATTATTTGTAATCATTGGAAGGACAAATGAATAAGCGCACACATACTTGCGGTGAATTGAATTCAAAGAATATTGGTAGTTCTGCATCCCTGAATGGTTGGGTAAATACCATTCGCGAACACGGTCAGGTTATTTTTGTTGATATTCGCGATCGCTATGGAAAAACCCAATTAGTATTCAATTCTGATGTAAATGAAGCAGCTTTTGATACTGCCAAAAAATTATCTATTGAGGATGTCATTTCCGCATCCGGCGATGTACAGGCGCGCGGCGAAGGTGCTGTAAATCCCAATGTGGCAACCGGCGAAATTGAGGTAATGGTCAATTCTGTTGAAATTTTAAATGAGACCGAAGCCTTACCATTCGTAATAACTGATCGCGACAGTGCGTTGGAAGATTTCAGATTGAAATACCGTTATTTAGAACTTCGAACCGAAGAATTGCAGCGCAATTTGAAAATACGGCATCAAGCGTACCAAGTCGCGCGAAAATATTTATCAGATAACAAATTTATGGAAATTGAAACACCGGTACTGATGAAATCAACTCCTGAGGGTGCGAGGGATTATTTAGTGCCGAGCCGCTTACATCACGGGAAATTCTATGCTTTACCGCAATCACCGCAAACCTACAAGCAATTACTGATGATATCGGGATTTGACCGCTATTTTCAAATTGTGAAATGTTTCCGCGATGAAGATCTACGTGCCGACCGCCAACCGGAATTCACCCAAATTGATATCGAGATGTCATTTGTGGATGAAAATGATGTCATGAGTTTAGCTACCGGATTAACCAAAGCATTATTCAAAGAAGTGATAGATGTAGATTTGCCGGATACTTTTCCAATAATGAAATATTTTGAAGCAATGGAAACTTATGGAACTGATAAACCGGACTTGCGCTTTGAAATACCATTACAAAATTTCAAAGATTATAGTGATGCATCAGATTTTAACGCTTTCAAAAGTAGTGAATCAGTAAAGTGTTTAGTGGTTGAAAATGTTGCCGATAAATATTCGCGGAAAGTAATAGATCAGCTAACCGATTTTGCTAAACATCATGGTGCTAAAGGTTTAGCTTGGATGAAAGCCGAAACAGGAGCGTTGAACGGTGGTATATCAAAATTCTTTGCCGATGATTTGCAGAAGAAGATTGTATCAGAATTAAGTATCAACATTAATGATATTATATTCATAATTGGCGATGCCAAAGAAGTGGTTTGGCAGGCCCTTGGCGCACTCAGAATAGAGATTGCCAAACGTGAAGAATTAATTGATCAAACCTTATACAAACCATTATTTATCGTGGATGTACCGATGTTTGAATGGGATGAGGATGAACAGCGATTCAGTGCAATGCACCATCCGTTTACGTCTCCAAAGATTGAAGACTTGCCGAAATTGAAGGATAATCCGTCGGAAGTCCTGTCGCGCGGATATGATATTGTTATGAATGGTTACGAATTAGGCGGCGGCTCGATCAGAATTCACCAATGTGATGTACAGAGACAAGTGTTTGAATTACTCGGAATTTCTAAGGAAGAAGCCCAACAGAAATTCGGGTTCTTACTTGAGGCATTTAAATATGGCGCACCACCGCATGGCGGAATTGCCTTTGGCTTAGATAGATTAGTCATGATCCTTGCCGGAACAGATAATATAAGAGATGTTATAGCTTTCCCGAAAACTACCTCAGCAACTTCCTTGATGGACGATTCTCCTTCGGAAGTCTCAGAAAGACAGCTTGATGAGTTGGGAATTCAGTTGAAGAAGTAAAAATCTGTCATTCCGCACTTGCCTGTGCCGCTCTGCGGTGATACGGAATCTATATATTTAAGTGGATTCCTGCACGCCACTGCGCACAAGCCCGCCTCTGGCGGACAAGCTTTCGCAGGAATGACAGTTTGTAATTCCCCTCTTGAGAGGGGCATCACGCAGTGAAGGGGTGTGTCAAAACTACCCTGTCTCCGATTTCATCGGATCCACCCCTTCAAACTTGAAGGGGAATAAATTATATTCTTTTGCACCTCTGCGCACAAACTTTTACAGAATGACAGGTAACTGTGTTTAATTAGAATTCAAAGATTTATTAATTGCTTCTAAAATATCCCTACGGCTGATCTGACCAATCAACTTCTTATTCTCGACCACCGGTAATCTCCTTAATCCTTTGTCAATAAATATTTGCGCAGCTTCTGTTAAACTAAGATGTGATTTGATTGTAGTTACATCAGTGGACATATAATCTTTTACTAATATTCCCATATCACTATGATATGATGATATTAAGTTCGGTTTTAAACAATCATATTCCGATAACATTCCTACAATCCAGCCGCTGTCATCAATGACCGGTGCGCCTGAAATTTTATGTTTAAGCAGTACTCTGATTGCCGCTGATACATTGGTTTCCGGTGTAAAGGTAACCAAATCCCGTTTCATAAAATCTTTTACTGATAATGGTTTGCTCAATTCTGTACCTCCATTATTTAAATAATACATCTGACAATTTTGCCTCAGTTCCTTTTAAAGTCCTGCTAAAATTTCCCCGTAATTTATAAGCTGAAAGTAAACAGGCAAAAATAATTAATAGAACAGTAAAATTTGAGTATCCTAATAAATAAACACCTAATGGAAATAAAATTAGTATCAGCAGTTCGCCAAGCGATAAGTAATTAGTAATGACTGTAGTCAGAATTATTGTTGCATATAATATTATTGCTAAGAAACCATTTAGACCGATCATAATTCCCATGATTGAAGCAATTCCCTTTCCGCCTTTAAAGTTCATGAACACCGGATAAATATGTCCTACCACAGCCATTACACCTGCTAATACAGCTAGATCAGTATTTCCATTTGTTAGGTAAGAAACAATCCACATCGCCACTGCGGCTTTTAACATATCTATAAAGAAAGTAGCTACACCGAATTTCCAACCCATTACAATTACTGCATTGCTTGCCCCGGCGTTGGTGGTTCCTTGCTTGCGGATATCAATGTTTCTAAAAAATTTGCCCAAGATAAAGGAAGCTTGAATGTTTCCCAAAAGGTAACCAATAATAATTGCTAAAATGTATTGCATTTGTCTTTATAAAAATATGAATAATTTAAATATTAATTTTTCATCTACCTATAAATTAAAAATGAAAAGTATGGATGCTGTTATTTAATATATCGCTGATGGAGCAAATGTATTTTAAATTATAAGCAAATATTTATAATAATTGTATGAAGAAAACAATCGAATTAACCGGAATTGATATGCAAAGTCTGCTTGGCGCAGGCGATGGGCATCTTGCAATCTTGGAAAAGAATTTTGACGGACAGATTACCGTCAGAGGGAATAATATTTATTTAGATGGCGGCAAAAATGACATTACATTTCTGAACGATGTACTGCATGAAATGATGCAAACCCTCAATCGTAAAGGTAGTTTAACGGGTAAGGATGTTGAGCAATTGGTAAATATATCGCAGGTGGAAAACGGCAGTTCCGCTGATAAGATGGAAAATGTGATCCACTATGGACGAAAAGGCGCAATCCAGTCCCGCACTGTGGGGCAGGAAGATTATATTAAAAGTGTCCGTGAGAATGATATTGTGTTCAGCATCGGGCCGGCCGGGACCGGCAAGACTTATATCGCCGTGGCGTTTGCAGTTGCAGCTTTGGAAAGTAATCAGGTGGATAAAATCGTACTTTGCCGTCCGGCGGTTGAAGCCGGTGAAAATTTAGGTTTTCTACCGGGTGATCTTCAGGATAAAGTAGATCCTTATTTAACGCCGCTCTACGATGCACTTGGCGACATGCTGCTGCCCAATCGGCTTAAGCCATTATTATCAAAAAAAATTATAGAAGTTATTCCCCTTGCCTACATGCGCGGACGCACTTTGAACAATGCTTTCCTGATTTTGGATGAAGCGCAGAATGCCACCGGAATGCAGATGAAAATGTTCCTAACGCGCTTGGGCGTAAACTCCAAAGCAATTATTACCGGTGATGTAACCCAAATTGACTTGCCTACTAAAGTTAATTCAGGATTGATTGAAGTATCTAAAATTTTGAAAGGTATTGATGGAATCAGTTTCGCAACTTTGACTGATACCGATGTTGTTCGTCATCAGTTGGTAAAAGAAATTATTAAGGCGTATGACGGAAATAATTAATTTATTCGAAATTGGGTGATTAAGAGTTTGGGAGTAACGGGGATGAATTAGTTGTCATTCCCAACTTGATTGGGAATCTATTTAATAACGATAGATTCCTGCTTTCGCAGGAATGACAAAACAATTTCCTTTTTTAGAGGGGCTTCACGAAGCGATAGGGTACTTAAAAAAATAAAACCACTGCAGTACACCCTTTCAATTTTGTATGGGAATTGCAAAAATCTTTCTGATAAAAATCTGAAGTATTGTAACTTCACTGTCTAATATCGAACTCAAAAAAATATGAAAAAGAGTTCATTGACGATTTATGGAAAAATTGAATTATTTTAGTTACTTGAATCCGCAAATAACGAAAATATCTTCGTATCTAAAGCTTACTCCGTTCCAATTATCCGACACAAAACATATAAGGAATCATAATGTCTAATTTGAGAGAAGTAGTCATTGTTGCTGCCAAACGCACACCGGTTGGTTCATTTCAAGGTAGTTTGTCCACAGTGCCGGCTCCGCAACTTGGCAGCACTGTTATTAAAAATATTGTAACTGAAGCCGGAATTGATCCAAAGCAAATTGATGAAGTGATAATGGGTTGCGTTTTACCGGCGGGGATGGGACAAGCCCCTGCTCGCCAAGCTGCACTTGGCGCCGATTTGCCTGAATCAGTTGAATGTATGACCATCAATAAGGTATGCGGTTCCGGATTGAAGTCGGCGATGTTAGCTACTCAAGCAATTCAAGTCGGTGACGCTGAGGTCGTGATTGCCGGTGGAATGGAAAATATGACTTTGACACCGTATATGCTGCCTAAAGCACGCACCGGTTACCGAATGGGTCATGGAAAATTAGTTGACGGAATGATAAATGATGGTTTATGGGACGTTTATAATAACATACATATGGGGAATTGCGCCGAGCTGTGTGCTAAGGATCGGAAATATTCACGCGAAGAACAGGATAATTTCGCGATTGAGTCCTATAAAAAAGCCCAAGCTACCCAAGCTGGTGGTGAATTTGATAATGAAATTTGCCCGGTGGAAATACCGCAAAGAAAAGGTGATCCTGTAATTGTTGACAAAGATGAAGAACCGGGCAGAACTAATTTTGACAAAATTCCCAAACTAAGACCGGCATTTGACAAAGAAGGGACAATCACAGCAGCCAATGCTTCAAAAATAAATGATGGTGCGGCTGCTGTATTATTAATGTCTAAAGACAAAGCTGATGAATTAAAATTGAAGCCAATGGTAAAAATTATAGCTCAGGCATCTGCCGCACATGAACCGAAATGGTTTACAACCGCACCAACTAAAGCAATAAAGAAAGCATTGGACAAAGCTAATCTGACCGCTGATGATATTGATCTATGGGAAATAAATGAAGCGTTTGCACCGGTAACAATGGCAGCCATTGATTATTTTAAAATTGATGTAAAAAAGGTGAATGTTAATGGTGGTGCGATTGCTATCGGACATCCGATTGGAGCCTCGGGAGCTCGTATTTTTACAACTATGATCCATGCCATGCACAAAAGAAATGCTAAATATGGTTTAGCGACCTTGTGTATCGGAGGCGGCGAAGCTTCCGCTGTAATCGTTGAGAGGATTTAATGGATTTTAAATTAACCGAAGAACAAGAATTAATTAAAAAAACCGCCCGCGAATTCGCGATTGAACATTTAGAACCCGGTGTAATCGAACGCGATGACAAATCCGAAACACCCAAGGAGCAGGTTAAGATGATGGGTGAGCTTGGTTTCCTTGGCATGATGGTTCCTGAAAAATGGAACGGAGCCGGTATGGATGCCTTAAGCTATGTAGTGGCAATGGAGGAGATTTGTCGAATTGATGCTTCCGCAGGTGTGATAATGAGCGTTAATAATTCTTTGGTATGCCAAATATTTTTGGATTGGGCTAATGATGCTCAGAAACAAAAATATTTAACCAAATTAGCTACCGGTGAATTTATTGGCGCTTTTAGTCTAAGCGAACCACAATCCGGTTCCGATGCTAGTAACATGGCAACTTTCGCCCAAAAAGATGGTAACAGTTATGTCTTGAACGGAACAAAAAATTGGGTAACAAACGGTCTCACCTGTGATGTTGTAATGGTAATGATCCCGACTGAAAAAAATGTCGGTTATAAGGGAATTTCGTGTTTTATAATCGAAGACGGAATGGCGGGTTTTTCACGTGGTCGTAAAGAAGATAAATTAGGCATTCGCGGATCGGAAACCTGTGAACTATATTTTGATAATTGCCGGGTACCGGCTGAGAATATGGTGAGTGAGCCCGGACAGGGATTCCGCATTGCCATGAAAACCTTGAACGGCGGTCGGATTGGAATCGCTTCGCAGGCGCTTGGCATTGCCCAAGCGGCATTGGATAAAAGTGTCGAATATTCAAAAGAACGCAAGCAATTTGGTAAACCAATATCGGCCTTTGGCGCGATTCAATCCAAGATTGCCCAAATGGCAACTAATATTGAAGCAGCGCGATTGTTGATTTTAAAAGCTGCCAAACTAAAGGATGAACATAAGCCATTTGCCAAAGAAGCGGCGATGGCTAAACAGTTTGCATCGCAAACGGCGGTAGATGCTGCAAGAGAATGCGTTCAGATACATGGCGGATATGGCTACATGCAGGAATACGGCGTTGAGCGTTTAATGCGCGATGCAAAAATAACACAAATTTACGAAGGTACTTCCGAAATTCAGGAAGTAGTAATAGCAAGAGCAATTTTAGGTGAATAAAATGAAAAGAGAAAAATTACAAAATATTAATTGGGACAAACTTACTTTCAGCATTACACCAGCGCGATCAATGTACATCGCGCACTGTGAATTAAACGGAAAGTGGGAAGAAGGCAAATTAATTCCTTACGGTGACATTAGCCTGTCGCCGGCTGCCGGAGTATTAAATTACGGACAGGGCATTTTTGAAGGAATGAAAGCCTATCGTTCAGCTAAAGATAGAATTGTTCTATTCCGACCCGAGAAAAATGCGATCAGGGCATCAACATCCGCTGAGAGGGTTTGCATACCTAAGGTTCCCAAAGAAATGTTTATTGATGCCATTGTAAAAGTCGTAAAGGACAATATTGATTACGTACCCCCGCGCGGCAAGGGAAGTTTATATATCAGACCGGTGATTTGGGGAACCGGTCCGGTGTTGGGAGTGGCTCCGGCACCATCCTATACTTTTCTAATTTATGTTTCGCCGGTAGGTCCTTACTTCAAATCCGGCGTAAAATGTTTGAATTTGAGGATCACCAATCAATTCCATCGGGCTGCTCCAAAAGGTACCGGCGGTCATAAAGTTATCGGCAATTATGCTGCCTCACTATTCCCGCAAAAATTGGCAAAAAAGACCGGTTTTGATGAAGCGATCTATCTCAATGCCAGTAACGAAAAATTCATTGAAGAAGTCGGTTCGGCTAACTTATTTGCAATAAAGGATAAGGTATTAATGACTCCGTCTTTAGATGGTTCAATATTGCCGGGCGTAACAAGGGATTCAGCTTTAATGATCGCACGCGAACTATTGCACATGGAAGTCCGTGAGAAAAGTATCCCGATCAAAGATTTCTTGAAAGCCGATGAGGTATTTTGCAGCGGTACGGCGGTGGTGGTAACACCGGTCGGGAAAATCACAACGCATAATCAGTCAACAAAAATCAATAATAATAAAATGGGACCGATTACGCAGAAAATAAGAGAAATTTTATTAGGCATTCAAAGGGAGGAAAGGGATGATCCATTCGACTGGATCTATCCGCTTACATAGATGGAAGAAGGAAGACATCCAAGGCATATTGGTCGGATAGCAGTATTCCAAGCCTTATATTCATTATATATCTCAAATGAAAATCAGGATAAGATAATTGACGATTTACAAGTGCGTCATAATTTTGACGGTGATACAAAGAAATATGTCAATTCCCTGTTTGATACGGCAATTGACCACAAAGATTTAATAGTTGATAAAGTATCAAAACATTTGGAAAATTGGGAATGGGACAGGGTAGCCTTATTAGACAGGTTGATATTACAACTTGCAGTTGCAGAATTATTTTATATTGATGATGTTCCTCCGAGAGTTACAATTGCCGAAGCTATTGGCATTGCCAAGGAATATAGTACAAATGACAGTTCAGCTTTTGTAAACGGGATACTTGATGCCATTTATAAGGAACAAAATATCTCGGAATCCGATAAATAGAATTGAAGTAGCGATTCAAATAGCAATCGTTTGTTAAAATAATAATTATTTTAAATTATTTGATTATTTAACTTCTCCGCCTATTGTGGTTTGTAATTTAGAATTATATCAGTTATGAGCATATTAACAAAAGTATTGGGCACCAAATCGGAGCGGGAGATCAAATCGCTTTGGCCGATTGTAAATGAAATCAAGCAAATTGCTGAAGGACTGCGCAATAAGTCTGATGATGAATTGGTTAAGCGCACACAAGAAATAAAAACTGAGATTATTACGGCGCGTGAAAATATTGAAAATGAATTGAAAAGCAAACGTGTTGATAAAGAGGAAGCAAAGAAGCAAATCCTAAAAATTGAGCAGCAAAAGGTTGATGAATTTATGCCGGAAGCTTTTGCTATGGTAAAAGAAACTTGCCGTAGGTTGATCGGTGAATCATGGTTAGTCGTCGGGCAGGAAATTAAATGGGAAATGGATCCGTACGATGTCCAATTGATTGGTGCCATAGTTCTGCATCGCGGCAAGATTGCGGAAATGAAAACCGGTGAGGGAAAAACACTTGTAGCTACCATGCCCATGTTTCTGAACGCCCTGACCGGTCGCGGGGCGCATCTGATAACGGTCAATGATTATCTCGCGCAACGCGATGCCGAATGGATGGGTGAGATTTATAAACGGCTCGGACTGACGGTTGGTTTTATTTTAAACACTATGGATAATAATCAGCGCCGCGCAGCTTATAATTGCGATATTACCTACGGTACGAATAATGAATTTGGTTTTGATTATCTGCGCGATAATATGGCTTTAGCACCGGAAGATCAAGTTCAAAGAGGTCATGCCTATGCGATCGTTGATGAGGTTGACAGTGTTCTGATTGACGAAGCCCGTACACCGTTGATCATTTCCGGCTCGGTGGATGCTCCGGTTGACAGCTCATATAAAGAATTGAAACCGGCTGTTCAAATGCTTTACCGCAGGCAAAACACTTTGGTATCAGAATTAGTTCGCGAAGCGGAAAATCTGTTGAAAGAAGAAAAAGATGCGGAAGCCGGACTGAAATTATTACAGGCTAATCGCGGAATGCCCAAACATCCGCGCTTGATGAAATTATTTCAGGAACCCGGGATGATAAAGTTAATGCGCAGCGTAGAATCAGATTATATCCGTGATAAAAAATTACATGAAGTTGATGACGATCTTTATTTTAGCGTTGATGAAAAATCGCATGTCATGGATATTACCGATAAAGGTCGTTTAACTTTATCACCTGATAATCCTGAGACTTTTGTGATACCTGATCTCGGAGAATTATTGAACGATGTTGATAACAGGGAGGGATTAAATCCGACTGAGCGGGCACAGGAAATTGAAAAAGTGCATCAACTGCACGCTGAACGCAGCGGCAAAATTCACAATTTTAATCAGTTATTACGAGCCTATTCCATGTATGAAAAGGATGTGGAATATGTCGTTCAAAATGGTAAGGTTCTGATCGTTGATGAATTTACCGGAAGAATTTTGCCGGGACGCCGTTATAGCGAAGGCTTGCACCAAGCTTTGGAAGCCAAAGAAAATGTTACGATTGAGCGCGAAACACAAACTTTGGCAACGATCACAATTCAAAATTATTTCCGTTTGTACGATAAATTATCGGGCATGACCGGTACGGCGGAAACCGAATCCGAGGAATTTGGATCAATCTATGACCTTGACGTTACCGTAATTCCTACAAACGTTGCGGTTGTTCGAGAAGATCATGAAGATTTGGTGTATAAAACTAAGCGTGAAAAATATAATGCCGTGATTGATGAGATCGCCGAGTGTCATCAAAAAGGTCAGCCGACCTTGGTCGGTACAATTACCGTAGAAGTATCTGAATTACTTTCGCGCATGCTTAAAAGGAAAGGCATCCCGCATAATGTCCTGAATGCCAAGCATCATCAAAGAGAGGCTGAGATTGTGCAGCGGGCGGGGCAGTCCGGTGCAGTTACCATTGCAACTAATATGGCCGGTCGCGGAACCGATATTAAATTGGGTAATGGAGTAAAGGAAGCCGGTGGACTGCATATCATCGGAACCGAACGCCACGAATCACGGCGAATAGATTTGCAGTTGCGCGGCAGGTCAGGTCGGCAAGGCGATCCGGGCTCATCGCGTTTTTACTTATCGCTTGAAGATGATTTGATGCGCTTATTTGGCAGCGATCGGGTAGCCGCGATAATGGATCGGCTCGGCGTAGCCGAAGGGGAAGTGATTGCGGCGGGAATGGTAACACGGGCGATCAGTAATGCTCAGAAAAAAGTTGAGACGCGCAATTTTGGTATCCGGAAACATCTATTGGAATATGACGATGTGATGAATCAACAACGTCAGGTTGTGTACGATATTCGTAATCAGGCCTTGCATGGTGAGAATATGAAGGACACCGTCATGGAATTCATCGAAGATTATATTGAGGATGAATTAAGCAGTGTCGCCGAACAGAGCATCAATGAATGGGACTGGACAACTTTACGACAAAATATGTCTTCACACCTGATGGTTGATGCCAATCTTGATGTTATAGCTAAAGATAAATCGGAAAGCGATATTACTATTGATGATGTCCGGCAATATATTTTGGAACAGGCTCAGTCAATGTATGCGGCGCGTGAAGCGCTATTGCCGCCGGAGGTAATGCGCAAATTTGAGCGATTTGTGATTTTGCGAACGATTGATGAAAAATGGAAAGATCATTTATATGCTATGGATCAGATTAGGGAGGGCATCAATTTGCGGGCTTATGGTCAAAAAAATCCATTATTGGAATATAAATCGGAAGGCTTCGGTTTATTTCAAGATATGATGAAAGACCTCAACCGTGTTTCGGTGCAGCGCATGTTCCGTACTCAAATTCAAGGAGTTGAACAAACGCCTGAAACGGTTCAGCAAGGTGCCCGTAACGTTCAAATTCAGCATCGTGATACAACCGGCATGGGCTTTGCCGGTCAACCCGAGCAGAAAGAACAGGCTAACCGTCCGCAGGGTGCAACGAAAGCACCTATTAAAGTGGATCAGAAGTTGGGACGGAATGATAAAATCAAAGTTGTTAGCCCTGACGGTCAAGAGATTGAGATCAAGTTCAAGAAATTACAACAGTATTTGAATCAGGGATATACTCAAGTATCCTAATTTTTTGTAACTTTGCAGCATATACCGGGATGGCGGAATTGGTAGACGCGCTAGATTTAGGATCTAGTCTCCTTTGGAGGTGAGGGTTCGAGTCCCTTTCCCGGTACTCATCTACGCTATAGCTACGTTGAGCAAGCCAATACTGATCCAAGTATAATGGAGTTTGAGCTTGTCTATCGTAAGATAGTGTAGATAGATCCCCTTCCCGGTACAAAAATCAAAATTCAATAATGTACTGAAGAGCACTCATTTTTACATGAGTGTTCTTACTAAACCGCCAAAACGATTATCAATGTTAAAACCCTTGTTATAAAATAATCCGGCTTGGAAGAAACCAACGGTTATATAATTATATCGTTTGTTTCTCAAACGGTTAAATAATTCATCAAGCAAATGACTGCTCAAATGTCGTTTCTGATATTTGGGATGTATGACGATCCGTTCTAAATAGGCGGTTGTATCATCAACCTTTTTCCAAAATGTGCCACCGATCAATTGGTTATTGGCGTTGAACAACAGTAAAAATTCGTGCTGTTGCGTGAAAACTGCCGATAGATTTGAATTCAATAATAATGATTGAAACTTAGCTATCTCCTTAGGATGATTAGGCTGTCTGATCTGATGATGTTCTCCAAAACTATCGCTGACTCCGGAGATTAATTCAATTTTCCCCTCTGTATCTGATTCCCAAACAAATTCCGTACCTTCTTTAGGACTGTCTATATGTTCAAAAAGTATGCGGGTTATGAAATATTTGTCGTCCTCATTTGGATTGACTTTTTTGATAGTTAAATTGATATGTTCCTCCAGTTCAAGTGCGGAGATTGTCTTGGCCCGTAAGCCCTTCTGAATTAATAATAATTCGTTTTGTAACTTTTCATTTGAATCCTTAAAAGCCGTCATCAGAAAATATCTGATTCGGGTTTCAGGATAATCATCAATTAATTCGGCAAGATTATAATCTTGATAGAGCTGTCTGATCATTGTGCTACGGGCTTGAAGAGTTGCCTGTGGATTTAATGCCAACCATCGTTCATAGCGTAAAGATGCAAACACCACTTGTTTGGTTAGTAAACCATTCTCATTGATCTCATCAATAAAATTATAGATTCTTGATTTACTCAAGCCGTTTTTGTTTGAGTCACCTAATTCTGTTGCAACTATTTTGAGTATGTCAATTCCTGTCCGGACTCTGACCGTTTGCAAAAGCGCACAAAATATAACTTCCCAGTCGGCAACATGGGGTAATCCCGTGTACTCCTTTTCAGTTTGAAGGATGAATTTTTCGTATAACGATGTAAATAATTGCAGTTTATTTTCAAGGGGAGCTTTATCTGAAATGGATATTAGCCTAGTGCCGATTGCATAATCAAATTCCGGGATAATTAAATTTTTGATTGAAGAATTTGCAATATAAAGCGAGAAATTGGTTCGGTTATAAAAACTGAAATAAGCCATTAATCCGTTCCACACAAAATGCATCCAACGTAATTCCCAAATGTCTGTATTGTCACCGGAACTGATTTGAGACCTATTTCTTTCTAAGTACTGAAATAATGTTTCACCTTGTATATATTCTTCCGCAAATACTTTATAATCAGACCAATAACCGCCAAAGTCCTCTACAAGTTTTATACCCTTGCTCGATGATCCGGTGGTGATTAGCCATTTTACTTCGTTAGTGATCAGCTCATCGCTAAGATCATTATTATAATTGATGACAAAATTATAATTGTTCAGACTTCTCGTTTGAATGGTAATCCTAAATACAGACTTTCCATGATTGCTTCCAAGATGCATGATCCAAACTCCGCGCGTTTGGATATCATCTAACTCTACGATTTTATAACTAGTCAGAAGAAAAATTGCTTCTTTCAACAATGTGGTATTTGTTATCGAAGATAATAAAACTTGTTTGTGTCTTTCTTCAACATTTGGATCGAAAACAATCACATCGCTCCAAGTATATTCTTCTCCGGTATCAGTGTCTATTGCGTTTTGTCGATTGTCTCCCAACCATATCCTGAATCCGTTTATCAATTTGTTAATTAACAAATTTGTCAGATTAAACCATTCTTGTGAACGGTGCGATAAATTCCATTTAACTAATTCGGATCTTGCCCATTTAAATTCGGTTGGGTGATTAATACCAAACTCGGTTATCGTATTCAATAAGGCTTCAATCAATATTTTTTCGTTAGCGGTAAAATCATTGGAATGATGTCTCAATTCTGCTAATTTATCTAAAATACTCTTGAAATGATGTTGTTTTAAAAGCCGGACATCTAAAGCTAAATCCTTTAATATTTTCGGATTTTCAGAAGAATTATAAATTTCAGTCAAATATTCAATAAAAGCCTCGCCCGTAAGATAGGGAGTCATTACCTCAAGGGCGCGAATCCGAATCTTAAAATCGGTATGATAGCGGAGTCTCTTCAAAATGGTAAGCGCCAAATCAACAAGTTCCCGTTTATCAATACTTAATAATTTTGAAAAATAATTTATAGCAATTGAGATATTATAACCTGTTGTATTCAGTAGAATTACTGCTGATTGATGAATAGTTTCAAGATCAAAAATTTTGTCCCGCAATGCTGTTTTAATTGCATCAATGAATGTTGTGGGGATATTTGCTGTACCGGGTTTGAAGTTTATTCTGCTAAAATTTATATCTTGAATTTCTTCAAAGGCGTTAGGCAAAATTGCCTGAAAACCAAAAAATTCAACAAATGTCTGATTGCCAATCCACAATTTTGGGTTTACCATCTTTCTGATATCCACTACATTATTTCTTATATAATAGCGGTAGTCACCGATTATAATATCCGCATCATTGAAGACTACAGATAGATTCTTGTCCGTATTTCTAATACTTAGGGTATTGCCGTCCCAAATCAAATCGTTATAAATCATTCTCGATTTTCGCAAGAGCCATTTAGGAATGCGTATTTCGTTTCCATCAACGATTAAAGAGTGATAGTCTTTTTCATATAGCGGTGCGATGTATTTATCAAAATTTTTTAATATTATCTTACGCTTATAGGTTTTTTTGAGGGTCAATTCGTTTTTATCTGCCGAAAAGTTGCGCTCAATCAGAGCATAATTAACAATACGTTCATGTTGGGCTAAAAAGCTATTCACAGACTGTATTAAGGAGCTGAAATATTCTGAAATATTTAGGTCATTTTCCTGCTCAAAATTCTTAAGCCATTTTTTATCAGGATAGATTAAAACGGTATTATAAGGTTGTCCGTCTCCAACAAGAAATACTGATTTCACCACTTCAAAGTCTTGAAAAAGGTTCTCAATTTTTTGCGGGGAAATCGTGATTCCCCGGCTGTTCTTATAGATTTCTTTTTTTCTGTCAATAATAAAATAGTGACCGCCATCTTCCTTGAATATATCGCCGGTATGGAACCATCCGTTTCTGAGAGCGGAAGCCTTTTCGGTGCCATGATAATGACTTATTACGTATGGTCCCTTAAGCAATAATTCGTCATCTTGCCCCAGTTTTAATTCAATACCGGGTAGTGGTTTACCAACCGAATCTTTGATATAGTCGTTTTCGGGAGTCATCGTTATCCCACCGGTCGCTTCGGTCATGCCGTAACCGCTCAATAATTGAATACCATTTTTTTGGAAAAAGGTAAAGATGTCCGGATCAAGGTAACCGGCAGCCGATAAACCTAAGCGTAATTTACCTCCGGTAACTCGATCTATATATTTTTTTAGGTTATTTTGATCAATGTCTGAAGATTGAACTGTTAATGTTTCATATAATTGAAACCACCTTTTTGGAATACTTATAAAGATGGTGGGCCTAACAACAGTCATATTTTTTAATAAGGATTTAAACGAAGGTGATTCGGCAAAACAATAGGTTGCTCCCCAAAATATTGCCCCCATGAGTTCCAGATAACGACCAAAAGTATGGTATAATGGCAAGTAGCATAAAAAAGAATCATCACTGCAAATATTAGGTAGTGCCAAAGCGCGTGCAAATCGTTTAGTAATAATATTACCCTGCGTAAAAATAATTCCCTTGGGATTTGCGGTTGTTCCCGATGTGTACATTATCGTAGCGTCAGTGTCCATTTGGAATTTCTGTAGGCGATGATCCAATTTGCCTTTATCCATCTCATGCCCCAATTCATTAAATGCCTGCCATGATAAGGGACTTTCAAGTAAATTGGTTTTTAATAGTGATATTATTTTAAGATGTTCAAAATCATTACTAACGTATTTCAGTGAATTGATCTGTTCGCTACCATCAACAAATAAATGAGTTATTTTGGAATGCCGTAATATATATTTTAAATGATCCCGAGAAACATTTGTCGGTATTGGTACGATTTTAAAATTAAACGATAGACAAGCCAGATCAATTAGTGCCGTTTCAATGCTATTGGGCATATATAATCCGATTACCGGATCCTTAACATTCTCAGTTAAGGCCATTAAGGATAACCCTATGGAACCTATCAATTGCCAGGCATCCGAGTAGGTTATTTCATCAATTTTTTTACCGCTAATAAGCTTGAATAATGGTTGTGTAGAATATCGTTCCGCTCTTTGCTTGAGCATGAATCCGGTATGGTAATTAGACTTGAGCACTAATTTGAATAATGCACTTAGCCATTTTTCCTGTAATTCTGAATTGTAAAAAAGATTATTTACAGCCGGTAAATGACCGCACTCAAGGAAAGCGTGAATCAATTCATTTTGATAATTTCCGTCTATCAATTTTTCGGCGATTTTGATTAAATCGGTTACCGAAAATGACAGATTATTTGCAAATGCGGATTTAAGGACTAAATCAATTTCTTTTTGCATGGCTAAAATCTAATTCTAATTTTCAATAAATATAAATTTTATTAGTAATTAGTATTGTCTATAAATTTGGCTAAATTCATTCGAAGATGACTTTAGAAATTGCCATTGTACTACTTATTATCGGAATTGCCTTTGCACTATTTGTAACAGAAACTTTTCCGATTGACGTAACCGCGCTTACCATTTTGGGAGTATTAATGCTCATCGGCTTTATTACTCCAATTGATGCCATTAAAGGTTTTTCCAACCCGGCTGTTATCACGATTGCAGCTTTGTTCATCCTGAGCCATTCATTGCATAAATCCGGTATTTTGGAATTTTTAGTTTTACGAATGATCAAGATCGGTGCAAAATCAAAAGTGATAGGCTTGATCATTTATCTGTTATCAATTGCGATTGCTTCCGCCTTTGTCAACAATACGGCAATTGTAGCGGTATTTATTCCGATTACGATTCGGGTCGCGCAAAAGTTTGATGTAAATCCATCCAAGGTTCTAATTCCGTTGTCTTATGCTGCAATTCTCGGGGGTACTTTGACTTTGGTTGGTACATCTACCAATATTTTGGTCAATTCGCTCTTGATCGAAAAGAGCGCATTCGAACCTTTGGGAATGTTCGAATTCACAAAATACAGCGTAATTCAATTGACAATCGGTTTATTATACGTAGTATTTATAGTGTCGCGCTTTCTGCCCGATCGCAAGGTGTCATCAAGCTTGACACAGAGTTACCAAATGGGAGAATATCTAACTGAGATGCGCATCAGAGAGAATTCGCCATTGATCGGGAAAACCTGTCTGCAGCGTAATTTAAATCGCAATTTTGATGTTACTGTTTTGGATATTGTACGTGATGGCGAACTCATATCTAAAAATATCAGAAATTTGGTGTTGCAGGAGAACGATGTTCTATTTGTCCGTGGTTCCGTAGAAAACTTCCTTAGAATGAAAGATTTGGAACGTGTTGCATTACTGACCGATGAGAAATTAACTGAAAAAGAATTAGTGCAAGATGACAATGTTTTAGTAGAATGTTTGTTAACGGATAAATCCGAGATCACCGGCAAAAGTTTAATGACTGTGAATTTCCGCCGTAAGTTCGGCGGATTTGTTTTGGCTATTAAACGTGAAGGTGAGATATTGCGTGAAAAAATTGCCCATATTATACTGCGAACTTTTGATACTTTACTGATTTACGGCTCACGCCGGAATATTGATCGGATTGCCGAGAATGATGGATTCTTAGTTCTTGAAGAAATTGATACTCAGCTAAAAAAGCATAGATTATGGGGATTGGGAATAGTAGTTATTATAACTATCGTATTCTTATCGGCAATTAGGGCTGTGCCCATTTTGCCGGGAACGATTATCGGTGTAACCGTCCTATTGATTTTTAGAGTTCTTTCACCGAATGAAGCATATAACTCTATCCATTGGCAAGTCATAATTTTTATTGCCGCCCTGATTCCCTTGGGACAGGTAATACAAACTAGTGGAACGGCCGATTGGATTGGTAATTTAATTTATAATTTAGCGAATCTTGTTCCTGAGACTTATCAGGCATTAATGCTACTGAGCATAATTTATTTGGTGACGATGATCTTGACCGAGGTGTCTTCCAACGCGGCTACAGCGATCTTAATGACCCCAATCGCGTTTGTGGTGGCAGCCAAGATGGGTTTAGAACCGCGTCCCTTTATATTCGCAATTTGTTTTGCTGCGTCTGCTTCCTTTATTACGCCAATCGGTTATCAGACGAACTTGATGGTTTATGGTCCGGGAGGCTATAAATTTACCGATTACATGAAAGTCGGTTTCCCTTTGGCTATCCTCTTTTGGTTACTTGCCACCGCCTTGATACCGGTGATTTGGCCGTTTACTCCGATTAGTTAAATAGTATTTGAAATTGTAACTAAATATTTAATAATTCATCAAAATATCAAACTGTTTCATAGAGGAAAATAAAATGAGTGAAAGTAAAAATCTTACAATTTTTAATGATGAGAATTGGGGAACTGAAGTTGGCAACAGCAAGCAGCTTACAATTGTTGATGTATGGGCTCCATGGTGTGGTCCCTGCCGTGTGATCGGACCGGTAATGGAAGAGCTTGCCGATGATTACGCCGGTAAAATAAAGGTGGGAAAACTAAATGCCGATGATAATGCTATGGCTCATCAGTTGGGCGTATCAGGTATCCCGACGATTCTTTTTATGCGAGAGGGGCAAGAGGTGGATCGCGTGGTTGGCGCTGTTCCCAAGCAGATGTTAATTGATAAAATTGAATATCATTTAGCGGGATAAGCAAAAACTTGGTTTAATTTACATTGACTGAAAATATTCCAGAAAAGACATTGATTGCTCAAGCTCAAAAGGGTGATAAAAAGGCTTTATCCCGATTAGTAAATAAATATTCTCCACGCATTTATGCGATTGCGTTCCGGTTGATGCAGAATGAAGAAGACGCCGAAGATGTTCTACAGGAAACATTCATCATAATGATCAACAAACTCAATACCTTTGAGGGTAAATCCACACTTTATACTTGGCTATACCGTGTTGCAACAAATGTGGCGTTAGGAAAATTGAGAAAGAAGAAGAATATTGATGATTCAGTGGCATTAGACAAAATCGAGTTTGAGAATCTGTCGGCACTTGATCGTTCTGATTGGCCGGACCATTTCGAAGAGAAATTTGATGCCGAGGAATTTAGAAAATGTCTTGACCGAGCCCTTGGCGAATTGCCCGATCATTATCGTGCCGTATTTATATTACGAGATTTAGAAGGACATTCAACGCGGAATACCGCTAAAATTCTTGAAATAAGCGAAGCTAACGTGAAAGTTCGTCTGATGCGGGCAAGATTGTTTCTGAGAGATCAAATGCTGTATCACTTGAAATGTATGCAGAGAGGTGAATATGGAAGATAGTATAAAAAAAATATCGGAAATATTAAATAATCAGTTGGGAGAAGATATTGATGACAGCATGGTAAATGATCTTGCCGGCTTAGTTAAACAATGTGAAGACTGCATCGTTAATATTGATTCAGTTAAGCAGACAATTAATATAGCCCGCACCGGAGATTACGGAGTCTTGATTCCGCCGAAAGTATCTGAAAGACTATTAAAAATTTTAGATTTGGATGAAGAATGATTGATGGCAAAATTTATATTGAAGATTTGGTAAATGAGCATCCGGAAGTCATTACTCCGTTAGCGGACATGGGTATTATTTGCATCGCCTGTGGCGAACCGGTTTGGGGAACTTTAGAGGAATTAATCAGTCAAAAAGGGTTGGATAATTCAGAAGAAATTTTAGTTAAAATCAATAATCTTATTGTTGATAATAATGAATAGTAAATGGCTGAATAAAAAAGTTATTATTAGGTTTGTTTTAGGAATTGCTATTGGCGGCTTAATTGGTTATTCATATTATTATTTTATCGGCTGTAAATCGGGCACTTGCGCGATAACGAGCAATCCAATCAATAGCACACTTTACGGAATGCTATTGGGTTTTGTATGGGTAATACCATCGAAAAAGAAGGGGAAATAATTATGAGTTACGGTTACAAAAAAATAATACATGACGGCCTTGAGGAGACTGAGACTAAAGTGCGGGATGCTTTAACGGAACATGGTTTTGGCATTATCACCGAAATAGATGTTAAAAATACTTTTAGGCAAAAGTTAGATATAGATTTTAATAAATATAAGATTTTGGGCGCATGTCAACCACAGATTGCCCACGCTGCTCTGAGTCTTGATAAACAAATCGGCTTACTCTTGCCGTGTAATGTTGTTCTTTGGGAAAACGATGATGGTACAACTACAGTCGCAGCGATAAATGCACATGCGCAACTGGCTTTGGCGGAAATTGACGAATTGGTAGATCATGCTACTGAAGTGAATGAAAAATTGAAAGCAGTGATAGATAGCTTATGAATGATGTTTTAACAATTATTATAATTTTCGCTGCTTGGTTCTTTGTAACAAAATTCCTGTTTCCAAAAATTGGAGTTCCTACTTGAGGAATGCCCTTCGAATCTCAGTTTGAGGAAAAAGATAATGAGGAAGATGAATAATGCCAATGTATGATTACCGCTGCAAGAATTGCGGTGAAAAATTTGAAGAATTAGTATTCTCCAGTTCAACGCCGGATGACGAGATTACCTGCCCTAATTGTAATGAAAAAAATTCTGAACGGTTGCTTTCCGCACCCATGGTTTCGACCAATAGTTCATCACATACTGCATCAGCATCTTCCAACTCCGGCTGCGGTCATTCAGGTTTCTCGTGAGCATAAGCAATTCTGCAGTTGCAGTCCCTGAAAACTGAATAAATCAGATTCACTTTTTTGTGAGTCGCAGCGGGTATTTGACTTATTTATATAGGGGTAAAATTCTTTGTTTAGTCTATCGTATAAATAAACTAAATTTTTATCCCCATGAATGAAAAGAAATCCAAGGAATCTCGCCTAAAAGAATTTGCGTCTCAACCGAAAAAAGCATTGTGGACTTTGGCTTTACCAATTTTAGCGGGAATGGCTATTCAGACTATCTACACCGTTGTGGACATGATCTATATCGGTCGCCTGAGCGGAGAAGCCATCGCAGCCGTTGCGTTCAATATGCCCTTATTATTTTTTGTATTAGGATTGAGTATGGGGCTTGGTTCGGGTGTAACGGCTTCGATTGCGCGGTTCATCGGAGCAAATGATAAAACAAATGCCGATAATAGTGCCGAACATGCTTTATTGATGGCAGCGGTAATCAGTGTTATAATGGTATCTGTGGGATTACTCTTTGGAAAGAAAATGTTAACAATCTTGGGTGCAACTCCAGAGTTGTTAGAGTTAGCGTGGTCTTACTTGAGGTTCATCGCGATTGGATTGTTTTTTATGGTATTTTCGGGGTTTTTCAGATCCATACTGTCCGGTGAAGGTGATATGAAAACACCAATGATAATATCCGGTATAGGTACTGTCCTTAATATAATTTTGGATCCGATATTTATTTTCTTATTGGGATTTGGAGTGGCAGGGGCGGCAATCGCAACCGTGATCAGCCAAGCTATTGTATTTTTTGTGTTCATTTATCTTTTCCTTGTTAAGGAACATACTTATGTAACCTTCAATATGCGCGACTTTTCGTTCTCAAAAAATATAATCTATGATATTGTAAGAGTTGGTATCCCGGCATCAATGGCAATGATAATTATGTCTATCGGGCAGGCAGTATTTAATAAAATTCTTGTTAGTTATTCAGCCTATTCGGTTGCTGCCTACCAAATTGGTGGTAGAATTGATGTTGTTATATTTTTACCGATTATGGCAATCGCAACTGCTCTAACCACGTTAGTAGGAATGTTTTATGGCGCCAAAGATTTTTCAAATGTCAAACTGATTATTAAATATGGTATGTCGCAATCCTTTTGGTTGACAACAATCGGTTCAGCGTTAATTTTTATATTTGCCCCGCAATTGGTTAGAGTTTTTTCAAACGAAACCGAAATACATAATATTGCCGTAATATATTTAAGATATATTGTGTTGACTTATCCGTTAGTATCCATCGGTCTGACAAGCGGCAGGGTAATGCAGGGGCTTGGCATGGGTTTACCGTTACTGGTAACTACAACCATTCGAGTATTGGGATTATCCGCACCGTTGGCATTGATATTCAATTTTATTCTCCATAAACCAATCGAGTGGACATGGGTGGCAATCATAATTTCCACTGTTGTATCGGTAATCACGTCAACAGTGTGGCTCGTAAATGCCTTAAAGAAACGGGCGATTATTGTTTAGATAATCTATTTAGGGTATGGATAAATATTGAAACTAAAGCTATCTTGATAGCTGTTCCCGGTAAATAAGGTATCAGCCCGATTTTGATTGATGTATTAATTCCGGCTGTCAATGTTAACCAACTTACACCGAATAAGAATATGACTGTTGTTCCAATTGTCATGGATGCAATAATCAACGAAAATTTTTTGTTCCAGCCATTCTCAATTAGGTAACCAATCAAAAATGCCGCCGGGATAAACCCAATTAAATATCCTCCGGTTGGTCCAAACAAATAAAGCAATCCCAAAGAACCTCCGGCAAAAACTGGTAATCCGATCATTCCTTCTATTAAATATAAAAATATTGATAGAGCAGCTAATCTACTACCGAGTAATCCTCCTAATAGCAAAACACCGAAAGTTTGTCCGGTAATGGGTACCGGACTAAAGGGAACCGGTAGAGATAATCTTGCCAATAGAGCGAGTAACAATGAACCGCCGATAGCGATTACAATATTGATGGCGATAGAATCTGATTTAACTAATTTGTTTGATATAATCATAATTACCTAAATATTTATATGCCTAATTTTATAAAAATAAAATTAAAGTTCCACAACTCAATTATTTTAAAGAACTTTTTTTATACTCCTGCATAAATCATTTGACAGGAAATATTTTATTTGGATCTATTTCTGTACTTTCTTGGAAGCGGCGAAATTTATTAACCAGTCAGGGACTATCCTGATCAACGGAACTATGAAATTCCACTGCCAAGGAGCGATATAAGTTTTTTTATTCTTATCAATAGCCTTGATCATTTTTTTGGCAAAAACATCCACATTCATTAAAAATGGCATCTTGAACTTATTTTTGTCGGTCATATTGGTTTCTATAAAACCCGGACATATCGTTATAAAGTTGATTCCCTGTTTTTGAAATGTATAGCGCCAACTATTATTCATAAAACGGATGGCAATTTTAGAAGCAGAGTAACTGCTGCGGCTCGGTAATGCTCTGAAACCGGCGATTGAACTAACCACAACAACCTTCCCTGATTTTTGTTTTAACATGGATGGTAAAACCGGTAAAGCCGTGTTGCTCACACCCAAAATATTGGTTGATAACATACGATTTGTTTGATCGGAATTGCCGCTTTGCAGATCAACTTTTCCGCTGATCCCCGCGTTGGCGATGACAACATCAATGCCATTATTTTTTTGAATGAAATCATCAATAGCTTGTTTGGTTGAATCGGCATCACTTACATCAAATTGATATATGATCGGATCACCGCCCAATTCTTTGCATTTTGCTGCAACTTGTTCAAGGAGGTTTTTACGTCTTGCGGTAAGACCGATTATTGCCCCTCTTTTGGCATATTCATAAGCAATATATTCACCGATACCGCTACTTGCTCCCGTTATAAATACTTTGATGTTCATTTAATTATCTTATCAATTAATTTGATTCTAAATTTTTTATTGTTTTAAACCATATCCAAGTGAATCCGCTTAGGGATAATATTATGAGTAAAATTCCACTAATCCAATTCTTAAAGACTAAATTCCCGATAGCAAATGTGGCACCGTAAATGAGGGCGATTCCTGCCAACCAATTCATTGCAAATCCCTTGATCACACTTGTTTGAGTTGTGGTGATATTTTCAGAGATTGGTTTCCACCAACCGCCGGGCTGTACGCGTTTATAAAATTCTTTCAGCGTAGCTTCCTTTTCCGGTTTAGTGATGAATGTAGTTGTCAACCATACAAGAATTGCAATTGGTACAATTATTATTAATTTATGGTGCATTTGTAGCTCAATGCCCAAGATGACCGGTGCCCGTCCAAATAGCGTGTAGGTTATCCCAGCGTTCACAGTTTGAATTCCGGCAATTATCTCTAAAGATAAAGTTATTAAAATTGAAGTAATCAATGCCGATATTTCCGTCCAGGCATTTATGCGCCACCAAAACCATCTGAGGATTAATACTAATCCAATACCGGCGCCCATAGCGAATATAAATTCCCATGCTTTGCCGATACTCTGCATCTTGACAGCTACAAATGCTGAACAGATCATTAGTAAAACAGTCAAAATTCTGCTAACAAAAACGTAGTGCCTTTGGGCTTTACCCGAATTATTAAAAGAATTTTCCGGTTTAAAGAATCTTTTGTAGATATCATTGATGAGATATGAGGCACCCCAATTTAGATGCGTATCAATCGTTGACATAAATGCAGCCAAAAATGATACGACCAATAATCCTTTTATTCCGGGGCCTAGTACTTTTTGCATGACCAAAGGATATCCTACTTTATCGCCTAATTCCCATTGGGTCACATCAGGGAATAATACTATTGATACTAAAGCCACAATTATCCAGGGCCAAACCCGGAAAGCGTAATGTGTTAGATTGTACCATAGTGTAGCGAGCAAGGCATGTTTTTCATTTTTGGCTGAAGACATCCTTTGAATTATATAACCGCCACCATCAGCGTTATCGCGCGACCACCACATTATCGTTAAAAACACGATAAATTTTGAAAAAGGTGAATTCCAAAATTCGAGTGAGAACAGTCCGGCATTCGGTGCGGGTGGAATAAATTTCAGCGTATCAGTGGTTACCGGTGCAGCATTGCCCGCTGCAGGTATCATCTCGTTTAAAGATGCTAATAAATTATCCATGCCGCCCATCGCATTAACTGCGATAATCGCTAAAGCGATGGAACCAAACATCGCTATCCCAAATTGTACTAAATCGGTTACTACCACGCCCCAAAATCCGCTTAGTAAGGCATACAGAAGCGCAATTGCCACGCAGATCCAAACCGCAGTCCACCGGTCAATATTCAGCATTACCGCTGCAACTGAAGCCATAGCATTGATGACCCATCCCATTACAATAAAATTATACAATATACCAAAGTAGGCGGCTTTGAATCCGCGCAAAAAGGCTGCCGGCTTCCCGGAATAACGTAATTCCAGTAATTCGTTATCGGTCAGTACGCGAGCGCGTCGCCACAAGCGCGAGAATAAGAATACGGCAAGCAATCCAGCTAATAATTGATTCCACCAAAACCAATTTTGCCAGATACCCGAACCGCGTATAAATTCAGTTATGGCAAGCGGCGTATCAGCGGCAAAAGTGGTCGCCACCATTGAAGTTCCCACCACCCACCAAGGCAATGATCTGCCCGATAAGAAATATTCTTCAGTACTGCGGCTTGCCCGTTTGGCAAAATAAATGCCAACACCAAGTGAAAATAAGATGTAAGCGGCGATGATCGTCCAATCAATACTATGCAGTGCTGAATCCATAATCTAAATATTCATGAAAAGTTAGCAAAATTAGTAAATACTGATGATACTTGAAACAATTGGAGCGATTAATACAATTTAGTTAGACCCGTGTCTTTAAAGTAATGATTCAGTATTTCATCTGCTGACGAGCCGTTTAAAGCCATTCCGAGCGCACCCATTTGGCAAAGTCCTACACCGTGACCCCATCCGGCACCACTTAATTTTAATGTTTTTATATTTTGCTCCTTATCCTTTTCAATATCAATCAAAAATGCCGAGCTGTAAAGGAACTTATCGTGTAAAGCATTCCTAATTTCATATTCTGATTTCAGGATAGTTGAACATTTTTCATTGCGGCTGTCAATATATTTCACTTCTAATTTTAATATTCTTCCCGATTTTCCACGAACAAGGGGGATTAGATCGCGTACTCGTCTTATATTCAAACCGAGTTTATTATTTAATAGTGCTCGGAGTTTGCCATGGGAATATTCAAAATTCCACCGAAAGTAAGAGTCAGGGGAATCAACATTTCCTAAATATTTGCCGATCCTATTTTCCAGAACAAACTTGGGGCTGCAAAACGACTCCGGTGAGTTTTTGATATGTTCATCAATTTTGTCAGAATACTCGTTTGGTTCGGGATGGTCTACTATACTTAGAAGATGGGGAATTGGTTGTCCACTCCAAACATTCTCAAATGACTCGGTAATCCCGCCGCAGCATTTCGAATATCTTGCATCACAAATGTGATTTTCATGGGTTATAACTTTGCCGAACGTATTTTGGATTGCCCGTTTAGTATTAGCGGGGATATCCACAACACCTTGATAGCGCTGACAGCAGTCATCGTTGCAAACGTCAAAATCTGAATGATTTGCTTTGCGATTGGCAAGCAACCATGAACGAGCGGCAATTGTTTGAGCTTCGATAAACGCCGGCGGACAATCCGTACTCATTTCGGCTGTTACTACCGAAGTTAAATATTTTTCAAGGGGCACTTGGTTTATGAGTGTAATATAGCCATCAGTATTTTTAATGTGAATGTCTCCGATCAGTTGCACATCTATATTTTTTCCCCAATGAAATCCCCGACCGACCGGAACTGAGTATATGGTTAAGTGATCATTTGGTTCATTGGACGACAATAATATTTCGTTAAAATGTTGTTTGTTAGCGGTTAATCCCTGTTTATTGATTTTAATATCAATATTACCGGAAATTGAATTTTTGGATTTTTTATTCCGCTCATGCTCGGGGATAAGGATTCTAACTTGTTTGTATTTATCTTCCGGTAAAATAATACCAACCTGAATGGTTGGTTCACTATTTATATCAGATACTAACATAACTATTCCAAGCATCTATGCCGGCACCTAAAACCGGTGCCGATCTTAAACGTGAAGTTGTGAGAATATTTGAATTAAACTGACTACGTTTTATGTAATGTGATTTTGCCTTTTCATCTAACAAACTATCTGACATAACCAATTCTGTCAATTTTGACAAGAGAGGATTAATAATTATTTCGTGCGCCACTTTATTTTTAAATATATCGCCGAGTCTTTGCCCAATTATTATTTTATCTAAAAGCGTACCTAAATATTCATGATCTTTTTGTAAATCAGAATGATTTGGATCAATAAATTCAAATATATTTTGATATCCGGAATAGATAGTGCTTATTCTTTCATATAATAGTAGAGCCAAAGTTTCCGTTACTATTTCCCATGTATTCATGGCTTCTATTTCGCCACTATAAGCTCTGTATAAAATTTGTTCAAGATAGACTTTTTGCTTGATCAATTCATTTTGCGGCACACTGCTGATTTCGCTATAAATAGATTGAATCCCATTAGCCGAACAGTAAGCCTCCATCGTTTTTCCATCCTTAGATTTAAACTCCCAAGTTTTAGCCAGCCAATCGCGACAATCATCGAATGAGATCAATTTCCCTCCTAATTTCAAGGCGTCTGCTGCTCCGGTCCCGCCTCCAAGATAGTAGGCATTGCTCACCATTCTAAAAGCGCCTTCCTCGGCATATTCCTCGCCGATTCCGCAATAATCGGCATCGCTGCCGAGCTTGGCGATCGGCTGCACTAAGTTTATTCCATTTTTCACTAACCGGCTTTCTAATTCCGAAGCAAAGTTGGGCATGCGCGGTCCATTCGCCATAGCGATTATTCCACGACCGTCTGCAGATTTTATTCCCGGTAAACCGATGCCGATCAATACTTTATCAAATTCTGACATGGTTACTATCGCATTTATTGCATCAATAAATGCGCGATAATAGGCTTTTGATTGGGCTAATTCCTTTTCAGTAAGTTTAATTGAATGACTTTGGATTTCCGACAGTTGTGTTTTTAAATCAACCGGAATAAAATCAGTTTGGAATTCAGAATAATTTTGGTATTCCCTGATAGCTTTATGATTTCCCAAAGCAAATACATCATTTTTCAGGATTATTTGATGGGCACTGACTTTACTTGCCCCGCCGTCAATACCGATAATTAAAATATCATCTGCCATTGTTTAATTCCTGACGCCTGATAATTGCGGTTTTCCGCATCCAATCCTTGGCTTCATTATTGCGATCAATGGTGATTTGATCAATACTATGATCGGTTCCTCCGGAGTGGCGGATCACGTTATATAGCGGTTCATAAATGCGACCAATTTTGTAATGTTCACTGATCCGCAGAACCATATCATAATCCTCACCATAATTACGTGTATAGGGATTTTCATTCATTTCAAAATAGCCAATTTCTTTAATTAATTGGATCGGTATCGCTCGTGGAGCGCCGGCACCATTTATGCGGAGTAAATTGTTGCGACCATTTTCGTCCGTCCATTCTTTATGTGATACAACTGGTATATTTTGGTCTTTTTGTATTTTCCCGTTATCCAATTTCTGCCAAACCTCATAAGAGCCAATTACCATTCCGAGCGTTGGATCTGAATCAAATTTTTCTAAGATCATTTCTACCGCATTGGAAAGTAATTGGTCATCGGAATCCAATTGAATATAATATTCACCTTGGGCTAGTTGTACGCCAAGATTAAGACAAAATCCGATGTTATTTATATCGGATGTGATTAACCGAACTTCAGGTTTGCTTGAATTAAATCTATCACCACCTTTCATAAAACATTTAACAGCATTATTGGTAGGATCATCCTCACCACCATTAACAACCGCTATTATTTCAATATTTTGAATAGTCTGATTCTGACCGCTTTCAATTGCTTCAATAATGAAATCGGGACGATTATTAACCGGAATAATGATTGAAGCTTTCAGAGGATATTTTTCGGTATCCGGTCGCTTCTTATAAATTTGTTTTGGCGACAAATAGGCATTCATCCTTTTTAAATGATTTGTAATTATAAACTCCGCTTCTTTCTGAACATCTGTATCTGATAATAAATAATCAAATATATTGGCAGATTCCCTAATTGCTTCTACTATATATAATGAACCATGGGTTTTATTTGATATATGAATAATTTCGGCAATCTCGGATATTTTTAATCTGATGTCATATAATTGATTACATTCAATTTCAGAATCAAATCCACCAACTTGTTTTAGAACAGATTTACGAAACATGAATGCCTTGCCATAATCCTGATTGTCCCGAACTCGACCGATATGATGTTTTAACAAATGGATTTCTGTAACTTTGTTGTTATCAATTAATTCATAATCAGCATAAACCATTCCTGCATTTGTATTCTTTCCCAAAGCAAGTTGCATTAGTTTGACACAATCCTTTTTTAATTGTACAGAACAATCTCTGTCATCAATCAGCAGAATAAATTCGGAATCGAGATTTTGGATTTTTGTATTTATCGAATTTGAAAGATTAGCATTTTTATCTAATTCGGATAAGCGTATTGATGTTGTAATCGGACTCATTAAATATTTGGTATTAATGTCAACAGAATAATACAAATGATTATTATACGCTTTCAATTAATAAGCGATTGCTAAACAATGTTTTATTAAATAGTTTTACAAATAACTTTCAAGTATATATTAATTGAATTATCAGATGAGAAACATATCTTGGATCAAGACTAAAATCATTGTAGGAACTATTTTTATTTTAATCTCTTGCTCACCTCCGCCTGCGATGGAGACAGAGCAATCTTGGGCGGAGCAGACTTTAAATGAATTGTCGCTCAGGGAAAAAATCTCGCAGATGTTGATTTATCCTATGCATCTGAAATTCAGGAACGAAAATTCTAAGCAGCAGAAAGAATTAATTGAACTCGTTGAAACTGATGGCATTGGAGGAATCCATTTATGGAGCGGAAGTTCGGGCTTATCAGTTACTATGCTTAATGAGTTACAGCGCAAATCCAAGGTTCCGATAATTGTTGATATGGACATTGAAAAAGGTGTAGCGGCGCGGTTCAATTCGGGGACGCAGGTTCCGGTAATGATGGCTATTGCAGCTACCGGTGATCCACAGAATGCTTTCGACGTAGGAAATATCATCGCTAAGGAAGGTCGTAGTGTTGGCGTTCATTGGAATCTTGCTCCGGTTGTTGACGTGAATATTAATCCCGATAATCCCATAATCAATACCCGGACGTTCAGTGATGATCCGCAAGTTGTGGCGGAATATACCGCTAAATTTATAGAGGGTATGCACTCCGGCGGGATGATTACCACTGCAAAGCATTTCCCCGGGCATGGCGACACTCAATCCGACTCGCATCTGAATCTAACAATTATCCCGAGTGATTCGTCAAGGCTATGGTCGGTTGAGCTTGCTCCCTTCAAAGCGGCAATCGCTGCCGGCGTTGATGCAATCATGGTCGGCCATTTGATCGCACCTGATTACCAAACTAATGGCACGATTCCGGCAACCTTCTCCAAATTTTGGCTGCAGGATATTCTCAGGGGAGAACTCGGTTTTACGGGTGCGATAATAACCGATGCGATGGATATGAAATCCATCACCAATAACTATTCTGATGATTTTGCTTTGATCAGCGCGATTAACGCCGGTTGCGATGTCATAATCCAAAATCATAAATATAAGCAATCGCTTGATACCATTGAAAATGCTGTTAAAACAGGTTTGATTAAAGAGGCGAGAATAAACGAAGCAGCGCTCAAAATGCTTAAACTGAAAGAGAAAGCCGGACTGCATTTATCCCGTCGAACCAATTTTAAAACCATTCAACGCAGTTTGGAATCTTTTGGAACTGCTAATATAGTAAATAAAATTGCCGAAAAATCTCTGACATTAGTTAAAAATGACAACAACCTTTTTCCTCTGACAATTAATAAAGATGAAAAAATATTTTTGGTTGATTTAAATGACAATACGTATAATCACAAACAATCGTTTGTTACTAAATCTTTGTTGGGCAAGGGACTGCCTGTCGAGTCAATGGTGGTGGACGAATCGGATAGCACTGCTTACTTCAAAACGCTTATTGAACAAATTACAAATGGTAGTCAGGTAATTCTAAATTCATTTGCCAAACCGCGCGCCGGTAAGGGTAATGCCAATTTGAATGAACCACAAACTTATTTAATCAAGCAACTACTTGAGCGCACCAATCGGATAACATTAATTAGTTTTGGTAATCCGTATTTGATCCGTGACTTCCCCAAGATTCAAGCCTATCTTTGCGCTTGGAGCGACCAACCGCTCATGCAACGGTCTGCTGCCAAAGCATTATTGGGTCAGATTGATATAAACGGAAAACTTCCGATTAAGATTCCCGGAATCGCTAAAAGAGGCAGCGGAATTGAATTATCGGCTAAGCCGCTAAAATATTATATATCCCCTAAGCAAGTTGGTAAACGACTAAAACAGTTTTTACCTTACGAATTAGGAATTGATGCTAACGTTTTAAATGAATTAATGAATGAAGCAGTGTCCGATTCGGCTTTCCCCGGCGGAGTTCTATTGGCTGTAAAAGATGGACAAATATTCATTAATAACGCATTTGGGCACCATACTTATGGTCAACAAAATCCGGTTAATAGTGGCAATATTTTTGATATTGCTTCAATCACTAAAGTTGTAGCAACCACTGCGGCGATAATGAAATTGTATGATGAAGGCAAATTAACTTTGGATGATTCTGTCGGGAAATATATTAATGAGTTTGTTGGTTATAAATTTGAAGATGTTGGTGAACGAAAAATGGTTACAATCAGGCATTTATTAACCCACACTGCCGGTCTCCCGCCCTTCGAATTATTTTATGAAATTGAGGGCGATATTGAAGATAGATATAGAGCGATTTATTCCGTTAAGCTCGCTGCCAAACCGGGCGAAAAATATGTTTACTCGGATATTGGATTCATGTTACTCGGAAAAATTGTTGAAAAAATATCCGGTCAGAAACTTGATGAATATGTTAATGCTAACATTTTTGAACCTTTAGGAATGACAGATACATTCTTTAATCCTGAAATGATAAAGGTGAAAAGAATAGTTCCTACAGAATATAGCGAATCTGAGAAGGGATTTATAAAAGGGCACGTTCACGATGAAAATGCCTGTTCGGTGGGCGGTGTATCCGGGCATGCCGGGCTATTTTCTACGGCGCAGGATTTGGCGATCTTTTCGCAAATGATGCTGAACGGTGGAATTTATGGTGACGTCAGAATATTTGACCCTGAAACAGTTGAGCTATTTACCACTATTTCGGATCAACAAATTGGCGATCATTATTTAGGGTGGGGTAAACCAACCGGACAGGCATCGGGAGGCGTATATTTAAGCGATAATAGTTATGGGCATACCGGTTTTACCGGAACATCGCTTTGGATTGATCCTGATAATAATGTTATCGTTATATTACTTACCAATGCTGTGCATCCACATCGCGAATGGAAAGACCCGAAGTATTATGACTGGCGACAAAGAATCCACTCGGCAGTTTATGAATCACTCGGTTTTAACAGCCACAATCCAAATTTAGAATGGCGTAAAAATTGGGATGTTAAATAGATTTATTAAATTAATTTTCTGCATTTTGATTTTTATAATTGGTTGCGCAGGTATATTTGATTGGATTGATACTTTGCCCAAACCGTGGCAATTGACCGAAGAAGAAGTTTCCGAATTACTACCCAAATTCAAAGAAAAATATCCTGATTTTGAAGACCGGTTGAAAGCTCTGACTTTGTGGAGAGTTGGGACACCTTACGAAGAATTTAAGTTAGGTGAAGAAATTCCACCGGATACCGATCCGTTATTCCGTTTGGATATGTCCGATTGTACTGTACACGTACTTACAACATTGGTATTAGCCCAAAGCACGGATTGGCAACAAGCCCGAGAACATATTACCAAAATCCATTACAAAATGAATACTGATGGACAACATATCCCTATCTTTACTTCAAGGTGGCATTTTACTTCCGATAGATTGCTGTCGAATCCCTCGACTGTGAATATTACCGATAATATTATTGATGATAAATATTTTAAAAAAATTGAGCTAATTCTAAACAAGAAGCAAGATGGCTCTCCTCTTTTGGGTATGGATTGGTCTAAGGAAATTCAGTTGTCTTATATTCCAAGTGAATTTATAAGCCTTGATCTATTAGATAAACTTCCGCAAGTCTGTGGTATCGCATTTGTACGGGAATCATATATTAAAAACGGACTGATCATAGCCCACGAAGGTATTCTACTTGACAAAATTAATTTGGTACATGCTTCGTCAGACTCGGGACAGACCGTCAAAGTAAATTTTATGGACTATTATTTTTATGGTAAGAAACCAAACTTTGACGGAATCATGGTTTATAGGTTTGTTCCATTATAGCAGATTATTCATAAAGCACATATTTCATTTTCAATGAAATAAAATGATCTAATTCCGATTGATATGAATTGATAATTTCGGAAGGGGTATTGCCATTTTTGAGTTGCAGAGGTAGGGAATCTGAACCCCACAATCTTGCCATTGAATCAATATTTATTTTGAAACTGTCCGGAAATAATTTATTTAGATGATAAAGAATTGTTATTCCTGTTGCAACGCTATTGTACTCATCAGGATCGGTTATTCGAATATCAACGCCATAACATTCCTGATCCTGAAATTTAGGAGCTGTTGCCATAGATGGAATAGCAATGGGTGTAAAGCTTGATTCAGTAAAGACAACACCGTTTAATTTTTCCTTGTTTAGACAATTTACCAACATTTCTGAATTTATCCACGGCGCACCTACTCTTTTAATCGGTGTAAAAGTACCGCGACCATCACTGACATTAGTTCCTTGCAACAAACATAATCCCGGATATACAATAGCTGTTTCCAAATCAACAATGTTGGGCGACGGTTTGACCCAAGGTAAATTTGTTTCAGAGTAATAAGAGCACGGACTATAATTCTCCATTTTTACTACAGTCAATTCAGGGGCAGGTTTGATCATCTTTTCCCCGATTAACAATTGTGCCAATTCGCCAACTGTCAAGCCATATCTAATTGGTATTGGATATTTACCGACAAATGATTGGTATTTTTCTAATAAGACAGGTCCTTCAACTTTATTGCCAAGCGGATTCGGGCGATCTAAAATCATAACCGGAATATCAGCTTCAGCTGCTGCTTCCATGACAAGTCCCATTGTACTAATATAGGTGTAGAATCGGGCACCGACATCTTGAATATCATAAATAATGAGATCAATTCCTTTGAGCATTTCCGGGTTTGGTTTGCGGTTCTTTCCGTACAAACTGATGATCGGAGGTAAATTTGCTGCTGTAGAACTGTTTTCAATGTGTTCTCCATCGGCATATCGGCCGGTAAAGCCATGTTCAGGAGAGAAAATCTTGGCTAAGGTATGTTTCTGATCGGCTAAAAAAAGTGCCACATTGGAAATCCCCGCTTGATTCAAACCGGAGTGATTGGTTATCAGAGCAATTCGCTTACCGGTAAGCATGTCCGAATACTTTTCAAATAATAAATCTAATCCGGTTTTGATAGGTAATGGTGTAGGATTATTCTTGAGAGTAGTATGCTGACTACAATTGGCAATTATAAAACAAATTAAAATTAATTTTGGAAAATTCTTTCTCATGGCATAACTAAGTTAAATATTTTTTGGTAATGTCAGAACAATAGAAAATTGTAATATAGGATGCTGTTATCGTATATTCAACAGTTCTAAACAGTTTACTAAGGATTAATATAGTTGAAAAAATATAATTGCCAAGATGCTGATTTTCAAGAATTTACTATTGATAGTGAGTTCTATCATTCGCTACCGGAAGGTCACATAATTCGGACTTTAATGGAGGAGCATCAGGTCATTTTGAATTTTTGCCGGGTATTAGCTGATCTTGTAAAAAAACTAAATAAACTGCATTCGGTGAGTGAAGCTGAGGAACTGATAAGTAATATTCAAACCATTTCAGGACATTTACTCAGGACCGAGCGGCATCATATCCGGGAGGAGCATACTTTTGTACGCAGATTAGTCTCTATTGCAGAATTTGAACCGTCCTTGGAAGTGCGACGCCAACATGATAAACTCGGTGTGCAGAAGCGGTTTCTGGAACGGACGATTTACGGAGTATATACCACACCATTTGAAGATTTCAAAAATGACCTAAAAAGTGCAAGTCAGAAATTGATCCGTACACTTAAAAAACACATTGAGCTGGAAGATAATATTCTGTATCCGCAAGCTGTTGAGCTGATAAAGGATGCTAAAATATGGGAAAAGATGAAAGCGGAATCGGATCAAATTGGATATTGTTGTTTTACACCGAACAAATCGTAATTTCCTGTCTTAAAACTGTTCTGTTTTTCGTATAAAATTCTATTTTAGGAAAATTTATGGAATTTATTGTACCGGGATTGTTACTCGGATTAGTCACCAGTTTTCATTGTGTCGGGATGTGTGGACCAATTGCAATCGCATTACCATTACAAGGCGCCGGTAAAGTGCAAAGACTGATTGGCGGCTTACTTTATAATTTAGGACGAACAACTACGTATATAATATTCGGACTAATCTTGGGCTCGGTTGGACAGGGTTTGGGTGCTTTAGGTTTTCAAAGATGGGTGTCCATTATCGCCGGTGTATTAATGATAATTACTGCTCTTTCCCCGTCATTGTTGAGGTCGGGCTTTGATCAAGAAAGTCTGTTCAGCAGATTTTTGGAAAAAATTAAATTGGGTTTAAAGCGATTATTTTCGATAAGATCTTTTGGTAGTTTATATTCAATTGGTTTGATCAACGGATTATTGCCATGCGGACCTTTGTATATGGCATTCATAATATCAACCGGAACCGGAAATGCTATTACAGCTGCATTATTTATGATGATGTTTGGATTGGGAACCTTACCCTTGCTTTTTGCCGTAACAATCCTTGGTAATTTTATCAGTATCCCGCTTAGAAATAAAATCAACAATTTCTTACCGGTTTTAATAGTAGTTATCGGTATTTTATTTATATTGCGCGGTTTGAATCTTGGAATTCCTTATCTAAGTCCCAAAGAAGAAATGATAAAGAAAAAGGTTGAAAAAACAATTAAAAATCAAGCAAGCGGTTTGGACGATTCCATGAAACATGAGATTGATTCAGGTGACTGCTGTAAAAACTGAGCAAGCAACACTAGGTTGTTATCATTGCGGGCTTGCCTGCCCGGATGATAAAATTGCAATTGAAGATAAATATTTCTGTTGTAACGGCTGTAAAACCGCCTACGAAATACTAGAGGGAAGTGATCTTTGTCAATATTATGAGCTGAATGAGACGCCCGGTACTACGCCTGCTGAATTTGGCTTTAAGGAAAAGTATAGTTTTCTGGATGATGAGAAAACTCGAAGTCAGCTTTATCAATTTGTTAATGATAATATTGTCACCTTAACACTGACACTGCCCGCAATCCATTGCAGTTCGTGCATTTGGGTTTTGGAAAGCTTTTACCGGATCAATGATGGTGTAACCAATTCAAAGGTTAATTTTCTAAAAAAACAGCTCACCATATCTTTTGACAAGACCAAAACCAGTTTGAGAACGATCGTTGAGCAACTTGCCTCCTTAGGATACGAACCGGAATTCAATCTCGCTGATCTACAAACTAAAGTTGGTGAAAAGAATCTACGCAGTTTATATATAAAGATCGGGATAGCCGGCTTTGCCTTTGGCAATATTATGTTATTGAGCCTCCCCGATTATCTACAAAAATTTGATACGATACCGCAAAACTTTCAAATCTTCTTCAGTGTTTTGAACATAATTTTGGCTCTGCCTGTTTTATTTTACAGTGCATCAGGCTATTTTAAATCGGCTTGGGGCAGTCTAAGGAAAAAAGCGATCAATATGGATGTACCGATCTCTTTGGGAATAATTACTTTATTCATTCGCAGTTTTTATGAAGTTGGTACTTTGTCGGGAGTTGGCTGGATGGACTCGTTTGCCGGATTGGTATTTTTGTTGTTATTGGGTAAACTATTTCAGGAAAAAACCTATCAAGCCCTTTCCTTTGAACGGGACTATAAGTCCTATTTCCCGGTTTCAATTATCAAATTAGAAGCCGGCAAAGAGCGTAGTATTGCACTTTCACAACTGAAAGTACGCGATAGATATATTGTGAGAAATAATGAAATAATTCCGGCTGATTCGATACTGATCAATGGCAAAGGATTGATTGATTACAGTTTTATTACCGGCGAAGCCGATGTACACAGCAAGGTGTCCGGAGATATGGTGTATGCCGGAGGTAAACATCAAGGCGGGGCAATCGAACTGGAAGTGGTAAAAGAGGTTTCACAGAGTTATTTGACCCAATTGTGGAATAATGATGCTTTCAACAAACATCAGGATGCCCGGATCACTGTTCTGGCTAATACGGTTAGTAAGTATTTTACCGCAGCGGTGTTGTTAATTGCAAGCGGTGCGGCATTATATTGGCTGCCTAACTATACTTACGCAGCTAATGCTTTCACGGCTGTATTGATTATTGCCTGCCCCTGTGCGCTTGCCCTATCCACACCATTTACATTGGGCAATACCATGCGAATTTTCGGAAGGAAAAATTTTTACATTAAAAATACTGCGGTTGTCGAAGTACTTTCAAATATTGATACAATTGTATTTGATAAAACGGGCACACTAACGGAATCAGGTTCAAGTGGAACAGAATTCATGCCGGCAGAGCAAACTAATTACCCGGAAGCCAAATTATTTTCGCTGATTAGATCAGTTACCTGGCATTCTACTCATCCTTTAAGCCGGAAAATAACACAGTTTCTGATGGATTATGAAGTTCTCGATGAAGTTGAAGATTTGGAAGAACTGCCGGGCAAAGGAGTACAAGCAATTGTAGAAAATGATTTGGTGAAGGTTGGTTCTGAAGATTTTATCGTTGCTGATATCAATATGGATAATGATGGAAGGTCTAAAGTGTTGATTTCCATCAATGATAAATTTGCGGGATTCTTTGCTATTCAAGGCACTTATCGTACCGGATTTAAAACGGTATTATCCGATTTGAATAAGCACTATGATACATTGTTGCTTTCCGGCGATAATGATAATGAAAAAGAAGTTTTATCGAGTTATTTTAGTGATGGATCAAGGCTATACTTCAATCAATCGCCAATACAGAAACTTGAAAAGATCAAATCATTGCAGTCGGCTAATAAAAAAGTTTTAATGGTTGGTGATGGTTTGAATGATGCCGGAGCATTGCGACAAAGTGATCTTGGTATTTCCATAACAGAAAACATCAATGCTTTTTCGCCGGCTTGTGATGGAATTTTGGAAAGTAATAGTTTTAGTAGGCTGTACAACCTGATAAGGTTTTCAAAAACAAGTATGGTAATTGTGAAAATTAGTTATCTGATTTCTTTATTATATAATATTATCGGACTTAGTTTTGCTGTGCAGGGAACCTTATCTCCGTTAATATCGGCAATTCTAATGCCGTTAAGTTCGATAACTGTGGTTACTTTCACATCAGTTGGTACCAACTTACTTGCAAAATTAAAATTGGATTGAAAATTATACTAAATTCGTATAATTTAAATTGTAGGAAACAAAATTTTTTGGGTATATTCAATTACTATAGATGAGTGTATTATATATATTAGTTATTGCTGCCTTGTTTGTAGCAATCGGTTTTTTAATAGCTTTTATTTGGGCTGTAAAATCGGGGCAGTATGATGATACACATACGCCATCTATGAGAATTATTTTAGACGATAAGAGAACAGAATCGTCAGATAAGAAACAGGAGGAAAAAGAAAATGGCAATTGAATCATTTAATTATGATAATAAAATCGCAAGGAATTTCATGTATGCCACTATCCTTTGGGGAATTGTGGCATTTTTAGTTGGATTAATAATTGCTATTCAATTATATGCACCTGCTTTGAATTTGGGTATTCCGTGGTTGACTTTCGGCCGTTTGCGACCGCTGCATACAAATGCCGCGATTTTTGCTTTTGTTGGTAACGGCATTTTTATGGGCGTATATTATTCATTACAGCGTTTGCTAAAAGCCCGCATGTTCAGTGATCTGCTCGGCAAATTGCATTTCTGGGGCTGGCAGTTAATTATCGTGTGTGCAGCTTTAACAATTCCTTTAGGCTACACCATGGGTAAAGAGTATGCTGAATTAGAATGGCCAATTGATATTTTAATTGCTGTTGTCTGGATCATATTCGGAATAAATATGATCGGAACAATTATGAAACGGCGTGAAAAACATCTTTATGTGGCAATCTGGTTCTATATTGCTACATTTTTCACAGTGGCTTTGCTGCACGTTGTCAATTCTATTGAGATTCCGGTAACTTTCCTAAAGAGTTATCCGATTTTTGCCGGTGTGCAGGATGCAATGGTGCAATGGTGGTACGGGCATAATGCTGTAGCTTTCTTCCTGACAACGCCCTATTTAGGTTTGATGTATTACTTTCTACCCAAGGCTGCAAATCGCCCGATATTCTCATATCGCTTGTCTATAGTCCATTTCTGGGCACTCATTTTTATTTATATCTGGGCCGGTCCGCATCATTTACTTTATTCTTCCACACCGGATTGGGTACAGACCTTAGGCGTTACATTTTCAGTTATGTTAATTGCGCCATCCTGGGGTGGTATGCTTAACGGATTGCTGACTTTGAGAGGTGCCTGGGACAAAGTGCGTAAAGATCCGATCCTGAAAATGATGGTAGTGGCCGTGACGGCGTACGGATTATCAACATTTGAAGGTCCGATGATGTCGCTTAAAAGTGTCAATGCGTTAACTCATTTTACCGATTGGGTAATCGGTCATGTTCATATTGGTGCACTTGGTTGGAATGGGTTGTTAACATTCGGGATCCTTTATTGGTTGGTACCAAGATTGTTTAATACCAAACTGCATTCCGTTAAATTAGCCAATGCCCATTTCTGGTTCAGTACCTTAGGTATTGTCATTTACGCTATTCCGATGTATTGGAGTGGCGTAACACAGTCTTTAATGTGGAAACAATTCAATCCTAACGGATTGCTACAGTATCCCAACTTTTTAGAGACCGTCACACAAATTATTCCGATGTACATTATACGTTCCTTTGGCGGTTTACTTTATTTAGTTGGAGCGATATTAATGATTATTAATTTGGTTAAAACTATCAAGCAAGGCTCATTTGTTGCCGAGGAAGCTGCCGAAGCTCCGGCTTTAGACAAAACACCGGTCAAAGCAGCAGGAGTTTACAAACATCGTTGGATTGAAAGTCGCCCGGTTCGATTCATGGTATTTGCTTTGGTTGCAGTTCTGATAGGGGGAATTATTGAAATAGTACCGATGTATTTAATCAAGAGTAATGTTCCAACAATTGAGAGTGTTAAACCATATACACCTTTGGAGCTTCAAGGTCGTGATATTTATATAAGCGAGGGCTGTTATGTATGTCATTCGCAGTGGGTTAGACCGTTCCGGTCCGAGACCGAAAGATATGGTGAAGTGTCAAAATCAGGTGAGTTTGTTTATGATCATCCGTTCCAATGGGGTTCAAAACGAACCGGTCCCGATCTGCATCGTATTGGCGGAAAATATCCTGATGCCTGGCATTGGAACCACATGATTGATCCGCATTTGACATCTCCAAAATCTATTATGCCACCTTATCCATGGTTGGAGAGTCAAAAAATTGATCTTGCAACTACTCCAAAGAAGATACGAGTAATGCAAACGCTCGGAGTCCCTTATCCGGAAGGGTATGACGAACAAGCCAATACTGATTTAGAGGCTCAGGCTACGGGAATTGTTGAAAACCTTAAAGCGCAAGGTATCCCGAGTGCTGAGTGGGATTCTAAATTAGTGGCTCTGATTGCCTATATGCAAAGATTAGGAACCGATATTAAAGGCGCTGATTAATCATGTTTAAATATGTATTAGATCCCAGCCGTGATTTTGGAGTTATACCAATGATTCCGTTGGTCGGATTTTTTCTGATATTTATCGGGGTTATTGTCTGGGCATTTTTGGCTAATAAAGGATATATCAATCACATGAGTAATTTGCCTTTTGAAAAACAAATTTCAAAAAAGGGAGAGAATTAATTATGACTAAAATTGAAAATGAAAAATTAATGGATCATAATTATGATGGAATACAAGAATTAGATAACTTTTTACCACCATGGTGGACATGGTTATTTATTATTACCATCGTATTCTCGGTCGCATATATTTTACATTATCATGTATTCAAAACCGGGGATTCGCAAGCGGTTGAATATTATAAAGAGATGAATCCGGAATGGTCGCATGCTGATTTGAAGATGGTTGGACCTAGTTACCGATATAGCTCGCCCTATGCAGGATCATCAAGTGTTGCTGCTGCAACTGTTAGTTCAACATCAGATATTACGGCTGAGCCGGTTGAGATTATAATGTTAAGCGACAATGAAAGTTTGGATAAAGGCAAGCAGATTTTTGCTATCAATTGTGTTGTTTGCCACGGAGCGAACGGCGAAGGTTTGATTGGTCCTAATTTCACCGATGAATATTGGATACACGGTGGATCACTGGATGATATTGTGCATATAATCAATGTCGGTGTTCCGGCAAAAGGTATGATTCCATGGGATAAAACCTTGACCCCGCAGCAGATATTAGAAGTCTCAAGTTACATTGTGAGTTTAGTGGGAACGGATCCGCCCAATCAGAAAGCACCGGAGGGTGAGTTATACGTCCGTAACAATTAATTGAATTAATTATATCGGGAGGTGCTTAAATTAACCTCCCGATATTTTTAATAATTACTGATATTTACTTAAATGAATCCTGCTCAAGATATAGATCCCCGCAGTCAATCGGTGTACCGTGATAAAATCTCCACTGTAGATAGCGCAGGTAAACGGGTAAGACTTTTTCCTAAGAAACCAAAAGGCAATTTCTATAACGCCCGTACAATTGTTTCTATATTCCTATTATTATTTTTATTTGCCGGTCCATTCCTAAAGATAAATGGTCATCCTCTTTTACTGTTAAATATCCTTGAAAGAAAATTCTATATTTTCGGTGTGGCATTTTGGCCTCAGGATTTGCATCTATTCGGGATAGGATTAATTACGCTAATTGTTTTTATAGTCCTATTTACGGCTGTATTCGGTCGGCTGTTTTGCGGTTGGGCTTGCCCGCAGTCGGTATTTATGGAGATGGTATTTAGACGAATTGATTTTTGGATCGAAGGCGATGAGAAAGCTCAAAAAAAGTTAAGCGCAGGTCCCTGGAGCTTTGGTAAAATTTTCAAACGAGGTTTCAAGTATGCCATCTACTTTTCTATTGCATTCCTGATCGGCAACACCTTTTTAGCATATATTATCGGTAAAGATGAATTGTTTAAAATTATTTCTGAGCCGGTAAGCGAACATATCGCCGGTTTTACGGCGATGGTAATCTTCAGCGCGCTCACATTTGCAAATTTTGCCTTTTTTAGAGAACAAGCATGCACATTAGTTTGTCCCTATGGCAGATTACAAGGTGTTTTATTGGATGAAAAGTCAATTGTTGTGCATTATGATTTTGGTCGTGGGGAACCGCGTGGTAAAGGAAAACGGACCGGCACAAGCAAGTTAGGCGATTGCATTGATTGTCATTATTGCGTGGATGTTTGCCCGACCGGTATTGATATTCGCAACGGAACGCAGTTAGAGTGTATCAACTGTACCGCTTGTATTGATGCCTGCAATGTGATCATGGATAAAGTGAAACTCCCGCGTGGTTTGATCCGCTATGCGTCTTTTAGTAAAATTTCCGGTGAAATTAAAAAATTCTTTAATTTAAGAGTAATTGGTTATACGGTCTTTTTCTTATTAGTATCAGGAATTTTAGTTACATTACTGCTTAACCGTAAACCGATTGAAACAACAATATTGCGTACACCAGGCTCACTTTATCAGGAGGTGGTTGACGGCTATATTTCTAATCTGTATAATATCAAAGTAGTTAATAAATCCTATGACGATCGGAAAATAAGCTTAGAGTTAGTTAAGCCCGAGGCCGGCCGGATACGAATGATCAAGAAAATAGTTTTAATGCCGGATGACCTGACTGAATCAGCGTTCTTTATTGATATTCCAAATGAAAGTATTGCTTCTACCAAAATACCAATTTTAATAAATGTATTGTCCGACGGTGAAGTACTGGAGAATTTCAAAACAACTTTTGTAGCCCCGAAGCGATTTGAAGAATGAAAAGTCCCGTAACATTTTTACAAGGTATTGTATCTGTAATTGTGCTGTCAATTATAGGTTTAATTGCTCTGATAATTTTTTCGGGCAAAATAAAATTTGGAATGGTTGATGAGAATTATTACGAAAAAGATTTGCAATATCAGGATCAAATTGATCGGATTGAAAGAGCCGGTGAATTACAGGAAGCAGTAAAGATTGAACTGATCGGTAATTATATCAGCATAGATTTTCCTGAATTATTTGAGCCTACTGAGGTCAGTGGCGAAATTAAACTGTACCGCCCGTCCGACCCGCAATTAGACCAATTCATAAATATACTTTTGGACAATGAGGGTCGTCAATTTATAGAAACTACCCGCTTAAAATCCGGTGCTTGGAAATTAATGTTAACATGGTATTATGATGATCTGGACTATTATATAGAAAAGCGGATATTTATTAATAATTAATAACAATTGTCAAAAATAATCTATAGATTTTTCTTATTCCTCTTAATTAGCAATATAGTCTATCCGCAGGATCGTTATGAATCATTTCAAAACTGGTTCAATGCTTTACCGGAATACGGCTATGACGGAATGAAAAATGCGTTCACCGATAAAACAAATTTAGCAGTAATCGGAAGTGCGGGATTGAGTTCTTTACTGGTACATCAATTTGATGAAGAGCTACAAGACTACGCCCAAACAAATGGATTGTTGCCGGAGCGTTTAGCGCAATTCGGCGATCTTTACGGTGGTACCTGGTCAGCCTTGATCCTGCCCGTTTCAGTAATAATAACATCTAAATCATCAAATGATACCAATAAAGAAATGTTACAAAAATTGGATTACTCGGTTTCGGCCTTGGTTGCCAACGGAATAACAACAATTTTATTAAAGGAGATAATTGGTCGAAAAAGACCGAATGGAGAAGATTATCGTTCAATGCCTTCCGGCCATTCCTCCAACAGCTTTACAGTTGCTGCCGTTGTAAACGAAATATATGGAAAAGAAGCGGGTGCTGTGGCATATTTACTGGCAGGAATAACAGGAATTAGCAGAATCCACCATAATAAGCATTATCTTTCTGATGTGCTAATAGGAGCAGGCTTTGGAATAATAATCGGTAGAGGATTTGCTAAAACCTATAACAGATACAAGAAAACTAGCGAATTCAATTTGAGTGTCAGTTTTAGTTTGAACTAATTAGAAATACAATCTTATAGTTAGTCAATACCTGTCTTAAATGAGAAAATATATGGTTCCTTAATATTGGTGCCATATAAATCTTCAGCCCCACCTCCAATTGTAACTGTATAGACAGTATTTGAATCTAGATTATTGGAAGGTATAAAGGTTACATAAGATGGATGACCTGTATGGTAAAAACTTCTTCCATATATAAAATCTCCAAGTATATTAGGATTGATTGAGAAATTAGTAATTACAGAATCAATATTTACAAATGTATTAAATTCTAATTCAATTTCACTTCGGATAGGTGCGTTAAGATTTCCATTATATGGTATGGTTTTGATTATTTGAGGTAAAGCTGTCTGGAATGAAAAAGTAAAAGGAACATTGTCAAATGGTTCTTCAATAAATGTTTGTAATGTATCTATTGAGATGGAATAAAATGTATCAGCAAAGAAAACACCACCAATATCAATTATTAATTCTCTATCATTAGGCCAATATAAGATTGGATTCTCGCATAGATTAATATTTATAGAATTCTCAATTTTCATTTGATCTATATCTTTGTGAAATAAAACTTGAATACCCTCATATATAATCAAATCTTTAATTATATCGCCATTGTTTGGATAGGTTATAATTCTATCAAATTGACTACTATTTTGTTGTGTTGTAAAGGAAAATTCTAATGGGAATCGTAATTGATTTCCTCTTATATCTTTTGCATTAGTAGATAACGTTACATAATAGGTAGTATCTGCATATAGATCCTTTTGGGCAATTCTAAAAGTGAAAGCACTATTATCATATTGTGTATAAGTATTATTGTAAGACTCATACCAATTATCGGCATAATAATCTGTAATGTAAGGATCGTCTCGTATTATCCCCCAGTAAAATTGTCCTTCTGTTTCAGGAAATGTGCTAAAGGCATCTTCAACACTTTGCTTATCCATTTGTCGAGTAAAAGCGATTGATATTGTGATACTACTGATATGGTCAGGTAATCCAAGATTATCATAGTTTTCAGGAATATGGTGTGATACTAGATCAGGGATATTTGATAAATCAATTTCTCCAATATACGTTGTTGTCTCATTATTTACCTTGACATTTAATAGCTCATAAATTCTATAAGTTGAAGATTTGATGGTGAGGTCATAGTTACCTATCGGTAAATTTTCAATCCTAAATGTACCATCTACATTTATAACAGTTGAATCAATATCTACTTCTTGGCATGCGACAATTTTTGCTTTGCTGTCTGCTTGAGCTATTTTCCCCGAAATACTACCGTAATAATTTTTGTCCCCCTCATCATCCATAATTATATTACAACCGTAAAAGAATATAACGATGAGTATTAAGAATCTATTAATTAACTTCACTATTAAAAGAATATTATTATAATAAAATTAGTAATGATATTGTATAAGTGCCTAAAAGTTTGATTTATCAGTGAATATGTAACTTGATTCAAATTTGGTCATCTATATAATATTTAATTGCATGGATTGTTAAAATGGATATGAAAATAACTTTCCCGGGCGGAAAAAAGGTAAATGCCGATTTTAACGGTTTCATTCACAAAACCGACCAAGCAATTAGAAGCGGAGGTGAAGGCAGCGCGCCGGAACCATTTGCACTATTCTTAGCGTCAATCGGAACCTGTGCCGGGATATATGTACTTGGATTTTGTCAGGAACGCGGAATAGAAACCGATGGAATGGAGATCATTCAAAAAATGGATTTTAATCCGCTTACCGGAATGATCGATAAAATCAAATTAAACATAAATCTACCGGAAGATTTTCCTGAAAAATATAAAAAAGCTGTGATCAACTCCGCCAGTTTATGTACCGTTAAAAAGCACCTTGAAAATCCTCCGCAATTTGAGATAACCACCAATTAATGTATTTCTTATGCTTAATTACGATGATTGTGTAAATTGTACAATCTTAAATGGCTAAAGATATTCAAGAACTAAAAGGTATTGCTTCGGATATTCTAAAAACCGAAGCCCGCGAATTACTCAATGTTGCCGAACGAATTGATGAACAGGTCATTGCAGCGTCAAAGATCATCCTTGAGCATGATGGCAAGGTTGTAGTGAGTGGTGTTGGCAAATCAGGTGTAATTGCTCAAAAGATTGTGGCTACATTATGTAGTACCGGAACACAGGCTGTATTTCTTCACGCAAGCGACGCACTGCATGGTGACTTGGGAGTATATCGCCCCGGCGATCCTACAATTTTAATATCAAAAAGCGGTGCGACCGATGAACTTGTCCGTTTGATTCCGTTACTTCGTGAATTTAATTCACCGTTGATTGGAATAATTGGAAATATGAAGTCTTCGCTTTCCGGAAAAGTAGATGTAGTACTTGACAGCACCGTCTCTTCTGAAGCAGATCCATTAGGTGTAGTTCCTACCAATAGTACAACCGTGACAATGGCAATCGGTGATGCTTTAGCGGGGGTTTTAATGACTGCGAAGAAATTCAACCAAGATGATTTCGCAAAATATCATCCCGGCGGTAATTTGGGTAGAAGACTTAAACTTATCGTAAAGGATATAATGACACCTTTGGAAAAGGTGGCGGTTGTTGAACCCGGTTTAGGTTTAAAAGAAGCCGTATTGTTAATGACCAAAATGCCGCAGGGCGCCGCAATTGTTTCGGATAATTCAAAGTTATTAAAAGGAATCATTACCGATGGTGATCTAAGGCGTGGATTTGCTCAAAACGGGAATTTGAACGAGATGTTCGTTAAAGATGTTATGAATCCCGATCCTATTTATATTTATTCAAACGCCCGTTTGCAGGAAGCCGTTGCGCTGATGGAAGATCGCGAATCGCAAATATCGGTTTTACCGGTTTTAGATGAGAAAAACGACAAGTGCGTTGGATTATTACGACTGCATGACATCTATCAGTCCAAGTTGATCTAACATTTTTTAGAGATTCTGTTTGTTAGATCCTCAGGTGGAATATAAATTTCACTATTCAATATACCTCAATACAATGGACGAAAATAAAACAAGGCTAAAAATATCTTTGAACAGCTTTGATGATCTGGAATCGTCACGCGATTTAATAATCGAGTTTTGTGGAAGGTATTGTAAAACATCCGATGAATTGGACTTATTGGAGATGTCAATATTAGAAGCTTGTCATAATGCAATCCTGCACGGTAAAAAGAGGGAAAACAATAGTATCTGTGAATTGAAATTATTATACGACAACCAAAGTATTAAAGCTGTTGTCAAAAATTACGGTAACAGGTTTGATGTAGCTGAAAAAAACGAATTTTCTATAGAACAAGATTTTCTTCAGTATAAAAATGGCGGACTTGGTATTCCATTAATAAAAGCAATTATGGATTCAGTTGAATATGAAAGAAAATCAAATGAATTAAATGAATTAACGATAATTAAAAAATTAAAGAAAAAACAATAGGAGTTTCCAATGCGAATCAAAGAATCTGAAATGGATGGAGTTGTTGTTCTAACGTTATCGGGTAAAATGATGTTAGATGCCAAAAGTATTAGTTTGCATGAATATGTAAAAAACCTGATAGCCGAAGGAAAAACCAAAGTAGTAATGGATATGGGAAAAATTACGTGGTTTGGCAGTACCGGATTAGGGGCATTATTAGCGTCTTATACCTCACTGAAAGATAGTGGTGGTGATCTTAAAGTTGCGCGAGCTACAAGAAAAATTAGAAGTGTATTTATGTTCACCCAAATTGTAAAAGTATTGGAAAATTACGATACTGTAGAGGAAGCTGTCGCGGCATTAAAATAGGGCTATATCTATAAATAGTGAATGGTACTTCTGAAATATCCAAGCTTAAGCTTGCTGTAAAAGAACTCTCCGTACTTAATGACATCGCCACTGCGGTAAGTACAACCCACGATCTACAACAGGTTATTGAATTAATCGTTCGGGAATGCGTCAAACATCTGAATGTTGAACAGGGAACAATCATGTTGCTTGACCAATCGGATACCGATGATAAGTTCCATACAATAATCCGCGAAGTGGACACCGAATCTGACGTAGTTCCCTATCATTTTGGAGTGCAATTATCGGGTTGGATGGTAAAGAATCAGAAGCCATTACTAATCAATGATATTTCTAATGATAATCGTTTTACGAATCTATCGGACGGTGAATTTCCGATAAACTCAATTCTTAGTGCGCCATTAAAAACCAAAGGTAAATTGATCGGTGTATTGAACGTATTCAATAAAATGGGCGATGAGGGTTTTACGATGGAAGATCAAAGGATGCTGTCCATAATTGCAACACAGTCCGCTCAAGTTGTTGAGAATGCAAGATTGTACGATGAGGAGCAGGCGTTAAAACAGATTGAAGAAGAATTAAAATTTGCTACTGACATACAATTGAATCTACTGCCAAAATCTAATCCTCAAATCGAAGGTTATGATATTGCCGGTAAAAGTATGCCGGCCATGGAAGTGGGGGGCGACTATTATGATTTCATAACAACTGATGAAAGTAGGTTAGTGATTTGTGTCGGCGATGTTTCCGGCAAAGGTATGCCGGCGGCAATGTTGATGTCCAATTTACAAGCCACCTTAAGAGGTCAGGCGTTGTTTACGGCATCGGCCGGTGAGTGTATGGAACGTGCTAATAAACTTATATACCGCAGTACTGATGAGCAAAAATTTGCCACTCTATTTTATGGGATAATGGATGCTAAATCAGATTCTTTCCATTTCTCCAATGCCGGACACGATCCGCCATTTCTAATAAAAAAAGATGAGCAATTAATTAGATTATCTAAAGGCGGAACTGTTTTAGGTTTCTTAGATGACTATACTTTTGAAGAGGATTCGGTTTCTTTAGAAAGAGGTGATACAATAATAATCTATTCAGATGGAATTACCGAAGCATTAAATGAAAAAGATGAGGAATTTGGCGAAGAAAGGTTGCTAAACGTTGTTAAAACCGGTTTGAATGGATCAGCATCAGAAATAATTGACAATGTTTTTGAAGCGGTTAAGTCATTTGTAAATGACATGCCTCAAAGTGATGACATTACTATTGTAGTAATTAAAAAATCTTGATGGTATGATTGGAAAAACCATATCCCACTATAAGATCATAGGTAAAATTGGAGAAGGTGGCAGGGGTGTGGTTTATAAAGCAGAGGATATTAATCTACAACGAACCGTAGCTCTAAAATTTATATCCCCTCATTTAGCCGATAATAAAGAAGACCTCCGGGCATTGTATTCTGAAGCCCAATCGGCTTCCAAATTAAACCACCCCAACATAACGACTATTTATGAAATAGGTCATAGTGGAAAACATCATTTCATAGCGATGGAGTATTTGGGAGGCGTTACTCTCAAAGAAAAAATAAAACAGGAGTCCTTTGATCTAAGCAGGATATTAGATTTATCAATTCCGATGTTAGAGGGTATCAAGGCTGCTCACGAAAAAAATATTGTCCATCGCGATATAAAATCTGAAAATGTAATGTTGGCTGGATCCGGAGCGATTAAGGTTATGGATTTCGGTCTTGCGCGCAGTTTAGAGCGCGATAATGTAACCAAAGTCAGTGTAACGCTTGGAACAGTTGCTTATATGTCTCCGGAGCAGATTGAGGGATCAAAGGTTGATCAGAGGTCCGATATATATTCATTTGGTGTAGTACTTTACGAAATGTTGACTGGAAGACTGCCATTTGTCGGTGAACATGAAGCCGCAACACTTTATTCGATCGTTAATGAACCACCTCCGAATATTTTAGAAATTGAACCAAATGCTGATAAACATCTTGTAGCCATCATTGAAAAAACATTAGAAAAAGAACCTGAACACCGCTATCAGAATGCTTCGGAATTATTGAACGATCTACAGGAACTTAAAGGCGGAACCTTTCAGCAAAAATTTATCAAATCAGATTCTAAATCCATTCGTAACAATAAATTTTTGAGCGGAAAATGGTTAGCTATTTCTATCGCAATTTTGATAGCGATTTCTACCTTAATATTTACCGGAATCTTGGATACTTCCCCCCAATTAGTAAAATCATTGGCAGTCCTGAATTTTGAAAACATGAGTAAACCGCAGGATTCAGAACGACTTGGTCAAATTTTGCAGGAACTGATAATTGCTGATCTATCTGATATAGAAGACCTGAAAGTATTTAGTAGTCAACGATTATTTGATATCCAAAAGCAATTGGGATCAGATAATCGCAATTCCATTGATCCCGATCTTGCAACTGATATTGCGCGTCGGGCCGGCGCGGAAGCACTTTTGACAGGTAAAATTATACAAAACGAAACTAAGTTGATTCTTACCTCGCAATTAATCAACATCAGCGACGGCTCAATTATTAAATCACATCAGGTGGAGGGATCAGATATTTATGTAATGGTTGATAATCTTACCGAGTTGATTCAAGCAGATTTACGGATACCGATCGAAGATGGCGAATCGGTTACCTATGCAGTTGCTGATAAAACCACGTCATCGGTAAATGCCTTTCAATTTTATTTTGCCGGTGTTGATTATTTTAACCAATCGCATTTCGATGAGGCTATTGCTGAGTTTAATCGCGCGGTTGAAATTGATTCAACCTTCAGTTCGGCTTATTACAAATTAGCAATGGCGCAATGGTGGTCTCAGTCCGAATCAAATAACGAAACAATCGAAAATGCGCAGGAGTCTTTGCAGAAGATTTTGAATGGACAATGGTATAAAACAACCAAAGAAAAACTATTGGCTCAAGGTGCTATGGAGTTAACTAAACAAAATTTTAAGAAAGCCGAAGAAATATATAAACAGTTGATTGATTTCATTGATGATGAAAAGGAAGCATGGTATGGATTAGGAGAAGCGTATTTTCACGGTCCACAAGATTTTGAAGGGGCAGCCGAAGCTTTTGAAAGAGCGATTGAACTTGATCCTGAATTCACAGTAGCCTATCGTCATATATTTGATATATATGCTATGAACAAAGAATACGATAGCGGTATCATCAGAGCAACTCAATTAATTGATAATGATCTTGACGGTGTTTGGGGTTACATCTTTCTCAGTCAGATGTTAGTTGGTAAAAAAGAATACGAGAGGGCTAAACCTGTACTTGAAGATGCGGTCAGGATTGATGATCAATTACCTATAATTTATAGTTTATGTGGAAAGGTATTTATCGAATTAGGTCAGTTTGATGAGGGGATAGAATTTATAAATAGTCTATCAACGATTAACAATTTACCTGAAAAGTATGAATTATTATCCCGAATGCATGTCGGCAAACAGGAATTTGGCACTGCGATTAATATTTTGGAAAACGCGATAAAAATGTTTCCTGATGATTATGGTATCTTGTTGAGTATTGGTCGTTTGTATCAGCTAAGCGGTAACTATCAGCTTGCTCTTAAACATTCTGAAGAATTTGAAAAAAATTATCCGTATTTATGGAAGAATGTCGGTCGTTATGCTTTGATAAACATCTATAACGAACTCGGTATGTACACAAGCACAATCAATGTATTTCAAGATATGCTTGGCGAATTATCTGAGTCTGATTCGACCAAGCAAGCCGATATTAAAAATAATCTCGCTTATCATGCTTATTTGGCGGGTAATTCAGATCAAGCCAAGCAATACATTGATGAAGCTTTGGCTGTAACAACGTCCTTAAAAGAAGGTTTGGTATCCTATTTAATTCAAAGTTTAATATTTTCAAAAAATAATGACTTGGCAGGCTTGTTAAATCTGACAAATATCGTTGAAGATTCCCTGCTTACCGATGAAGAAGATGACTTTCATATAATTATAAATCAAGCAGTGCAGTTTAATTATTATTATACTTCAAGGGATTATGAATTAGCTATTGAAAAATTTGAGGAGATGGATCCGGACGACCAAATTACACAAAGATTTTATTACTCTGCCGGAATAGCTTATTATGAGTTAGGTGATTATGAAAAGGTTATAGACTTAGTTGACAAAATGAGCAATAGCTTTTTACCATCGAATTTAAGAGCTTATTTGTACCCGCGCTCATTTTTACTGAAGGGTTTGGTAAATGAAGCTCAGGATAATATGACCGCAGCTAAATCAAACTATAATAATTTGTTAGATATTTGGCAAGATGGGGACCGAGCTGCATTAGATTATCAAATTGTCTTGCAGAGATATAATAGTATTTGAAGATATGCCTCAAACGAGCTATAAATATTCCGGTAAATCCGACATCGGTCCTGAGCGAAATGTAAATCAGGATAGTTTTCGCGTTGCGGAACTTGATTGGGGTAGTTTGTTCATTGTTAGTGACGGATTTGGCCATGAGAAAGGTGGTATATTTGCCAGCCGTTCATCTGTTGATATATTTATTGACGAATTTTCGACAGAGCCACCCAAGGATATAAAAAAATTTATTGTTAGTACTTTTAGAAAAATCAACAAATTTATCTATTATCATAAGGTTTCCGAATTCGATAAAGCAATGTTGGGCTGTACCACTGTAGCAATGATATTTCAAAATAACCTTGCTCACATTGCCTATATTGGTGATAGCCGCGGTTATTTGATCAGGAAGAACGGTTTAATACAATTAACCAAAGATCATTCTTATCTCCAAAATTTGATTGATGAAGGCAAGGTTGCGCCTGAAAATGCGCAGCTTAATCCGAAACGGCATGTGTTGAGTAAGGCTTTAGGCAGCCGCAAAAATCCAACACCCGGTTATAAAACTATTGAAATTGAATCGAATGACAAATTTATTTTGTGCAGCGATGGTGTGTGGGGCTATATGTCGGATGATATTCTTTTGGATATAATCAATAAAAATATTGTAAGTACAGCAGTTACTAAGGTTATTGACCACATCAAAAAAAATGGTGGTTTGGACAATATCACGTTGCAAGTGATATATTTTAAATAAAAAAGGCGGTTCACAATACCGCCTTTTTTAGCTGTTACTTTATTTTAAAATTTATAGAATAATACTGCTCCGACATTTCCCCAATCATAATCATTATCACCGGGATAGTATTTGCCTAATCCTCCGTATAGACCGATGTTGAAAGGACTATCACTGATTGGCAGACTGCCCGAACCGATTAGACCAAAGCCGGGGCCTGATTCTTCGCCAAATACGTAGAATCCGGCGCCATGCAGTTGCAATCTTAGTGGTGATTTAAGTTTGAATAAATCGTTAAGACATAGACTCGCAAGCATGCCACCACCAAGATACACATCTTCGAAATTATAGGTAAATACTCCCGCTCCAAGACCAACCTGCAAGGCTCCTAATCTGACCCCCAATGGAGTACCTAATAATAAACCTACATTGAGCGATTCATCTTCCGGTGCCGAACCTAATGGAAATCCGGCATGCAGACCTAATGACCAACCGGGCTTGCCGCAATATGAATGTTTGCACTCACATGAATCGGGACAATTACAATCTTTCTGTTTATGTCCGCGTTTGGTTTTTTCTTCGGTCATTTTTGTTACATCCCTTGTAGTTGCCATTTCTGTATCAGAGCTTGCTGCAGTCTTTTCGGTAGTTTCTGTTTCAACATCGCTAATAGCGACACTGCTAACTTCTGTTTCTTGAGGATGGGCAGAAGTCGTCTCTTCTTCTTCAATGCTTGCCTTATCAGTTGCTGATCCTGCGACAGGTTTGCCGTTCTCATCGGCAAATATATGTGGAATTACAAGCCAATTATTTGGATAAATCCAATCAGGATTTATTATATATGGATTAGCCTCGTAAATTTTAGTCCATTTTAAAGGATCTCCATAAAACTGATCAGAAATAAACCATAAATAATCACCTTTGATTATCATGTATTCATAATAGTCATTGGGATTTACCAAATCCTCAGGATTAGATAAATCAACATAATAACTTGATGGATCATTCTGCGCAAAAGAGAAAGAAAGGATCAGGGCTAAGCACGCCAGTACTAATTTTTTCATTTTATCTCCTGAAATTTTTGTAAAAATGTGATTTGAATTTAGAAAAGTAATTTGATATTATAAATGATTACTGCAATTTGATGAGCGGGACCGACGGGACTTGAACCCGCGACCTCCGGCTTGACAGGCCGGCGTTTTCAGAGGAGCCAATATTTTTTTACTCTATACATACTCTATGATTAATCAAAATTTAAATGGTTTATGAATGCAACAAAGCAGCCTGTATGTCAGTTACTTACAGTAAAAATGTAGGGATATTGTAAAGACACTTGCCTCTGCTATCTTTTCGGATAGTTCATTGAATTAATAATTGATGGATTATTAAATAAGAGAGGTAAAAATACACTAATTCCAGTATTTTACAGATATTTTAAAGTTAGTGTTGAAAAATTATCCTTTTTGTTGTACAATGAGATCTCAAAGGTGATTGTAGCTTGTAGTTTATAGTGCCCCCGGTAAACGGTTAACATATAACATAAATTCATATGAGTAGTGTACTATGAAAAATGTAAATAATAGCAAAGTGGATCCTCAATGTCAATTTTTCATCCTTTATACAACAAAATAATTTGAATAAAATATTAAACAAAACGAGGAAAAAATGAACCAAACAGCAAATGAAGATAAAAAGTGGGATAAAAACAATTCCGATAGACAAAAAAAACTTTCATATTCCAAACTTGAATATAGACTTGTATTGTGGATGTTATCATCTCTTACCGTATTGGTAATCTTGCTAATTCTATTCCCGGTAGTTATGTTTGGCTGTTTTGGTGCTGATTTAGACAAATATTCTAATCTAATTGATTATAGTAAATGGGTACTGACAGCCCTACTTGCTGCCTTTGGTGCATGGATAGGAGCCGGAGCTGCTTATTTTTTTGGAAGAGAAAACCTTCGTTTGAGCAGTGAATCGACCGAAAAGGCATTGATGATTCAGAGGGGAGACAGGAGGGACAATGCAACAATTAGGGATATTAAACCAACACCACTTGATCCAGATTTTACGTTTTCTATTGATTCAAAATTTATAGATGTCTGGAAAAAATTAGAAACATATGTTAACTATTGGTTTGTTCCAGTTATAAAGAATGATGAATTGAAAGATATAATTCATACAGAAACATTTAGACGATATTATTGGAAAATATATCAAAATGATAGAAAAGGTGTACATACAGTTAATAATGTGATCGAATTTATAGAAAGTCCTGAATTTGTAAAGAAAAAGCGAAGGCTTCACAAATTTTTTGTGAAAGTAAGCATGGATGATAGTGTGAATGAGATATTTTCCATCATGAATGAAAGGGACGCTGATGTTGGTGTTGTTTGTACCAACGATAACAAACCTACCCATTGCTTTAGTAGAAGAGATTTAAGATCATTCGAGTATGGAAGGAATTAATTTTTACAATATGCAACCTATACGAATCGAAAAGAATTAAACATTTTATGATTTGAAAGGAGGATATAATGAGGTTTAAAATAACATCAAAAGAGGAATTTGAAGAGAAAATTGCAAGTGCAACCAATGGATTGCTACTTTTGTTTCATTCAAGTGACTCATCATTATTAGATTTAGATGATTACGCAAAAGAAGCTGAAGATAAGTGTAAACCAAACGATTACAGTGTTTATACAATAAATATAGACAATGTGAAATTATCTAGTGCTGATGTTGCTAAATATCAAATTGGTGTTACTGTAATTTGTTGTACAATTTTAAAAAATAACTCTGTGATATATAAAGAAATAAATCCAGACCCTTCAAGACTAAGGCTTCATGTAATTTGTTGAAAAATTAAAAATGTTTCGCATGAGTCGATATGCAATAAGAAACCAAATAAATAGGAGGATAATCATCAATAGCAAGATTTCAAAGGCCATAGTAATTCTCATTATTTTTGCTGTTAACAATAATTGTTTTGGACAAGACAAATTCAATCCATTGCATTTTATTCAATTTCAAATACGCAGTGATAAAAAAATTGAAAACTTAGGAACTGATCCTCTAGTATCATACTTGAAGTCGGGGACTAATATTAGAATCAATATTCTCAAAGATGAAATTAGCAGGGCTATCGACTACGATTACTCATCTGAATATATACAAAAAAAATTGGGAATACTGGACGATCTGAATGATAGCCTAACAATGGTATGGGATGAAAAAATGAAGCTAGCAAAAAATGACTCAATGAGAGAAAAAATTAGAAAAAATCGTGAGATACAAATAAAAAGATTAATTACAAATCCCAGATCGGAATTGAATAACGTAATCAAGTTCAGCATTACAGCATTTGTTATTTTGAAAAATGGCAAGAAATACAGCTTATCAGTCCCGAATTATTATAATGTTATTCAACAAGGTGATTCCTTAGTTAAATCTTCGATTACAGTAAGAAAATTTGGGATATGGTCTAATGGCCGCCATTTAGACGACATTGTTGACACAGAAATAGACCTTTTTAATGAAAAATTGAGTGATGGTGATGCCATTAAGATTGAGATTGAGACAACATATAACAATATAAAAAGAAAATATGTAAAACATATTGTGATCAAAGAATACGGATGGAAAATGGAATTTCCTCCAAGCATTCTTTTTGTAAAAAGATTAGATGAACCGGAATCGGATTCTAGTAATGAAAGTAATCCTTCGAATTTCAAACCAGCTCCAGGGGGATCCATGTTGCTGACTTATAAACCTAAAGTAGGATTACATAACCAACTACTAACAGGCTGGTCATTTGGTATAAATGTATCGTTGCTTGACTTTGAGCTCGAGAATAATTTGGAATTAGGTGTTGGATTCATTATTTATGGACTCAATCGTTCAATTGGTGGTGGATACGGTTGGAATCTCCACGCTTCTGAGAAAGAAAGTTATTATTTTATTAGTCTAGATTTCTTAAGAACTTTTGAAACATTCAGGGCAATTTTCTAGTAAAGATTAATTTATAATAATTAAAATCTAATGAATCAAATTACTGAGCTATAATTAATAAAACAATTGGCAACATTATATTGTAGATACTTTACTGTTAATAATACTACATAATTGTATAAGAAATTCCTTTCCAATCGATATATCAGACATTTTTGCTTTTAGTTGTTGAAGATCGATACTTAATTCATTATTAGACTCTTTAACATTAGCTAATTCTTCTTTTAATAGTTGATTCTGTTTTTCAAGATTTGATACATCATTGGTTTGAATTTTATTAGTTGTTTCTGTCTCAAATATCCCTTCCCTATCCAAATACCTATTTGGCATATTACTTGCCATAGACCAACCATACCTATAACATAATTGAAAATGGCTAAGATGATTTGCATAGTAAGTAGCACTTGAATGTCTTAAAATATGGGGTGTAACTCTTTTACCTTTTAACACAGCTTTACTTTTTCTATGTAGCATCATTCTTATACTATCATAAGTTAATGGAAATAGAAAACTGTCATCGGTTTTATCAGAATATTCCTGTAACCACAAATCAAGATATTTAGAGCAAATTGGTAAATGGATTGTTCTCGGTTTTGTTTTAGATACTGCTATTCTAACTTTATAATTATCTTCATCTTTTGACAAATCTTTAATCTTAATATTTAAAGCTTCTTCAATTCTCGCCCCACTATCAAACAAGAACATTATAATTGCTTTATCTCGAATACCTGAAGCATCTGCAAGTTTTTCAACTTCTCCCCTTGCCAAAGCAGGAACTTCCATTGCTGCTTCGTAAGTATCAATCCAATCTACTAGTTCAGGATAAGTTTTATTATCTCCTAAAAGCCATTTGTAAAATTTTCTAATTGCATTTTTATAATCCAGTTTTGTGGAATTAGCATACTTTCTGGATATAATAGATTTAGAATTGCCATTTTTTCTAATTTCATAAGTAAATGTATCATCCTCTAAACTTTCAATAAATTTCTCCATGTCAACTTGATTAACTTCTTTAAACGGTTTGTTAAATCTGTAAGAAATTTTTTTAAGAATATGAATATACTTTAAACATCTCGCGACCCCAATTGATTTTTTCTGTCTATTTTTGATAGTCTTACCAAGTCTGCAATCTCTTATAAATTGAAGAATAAGTAGTTTATTATCTTCAATAATATCCTGACCATTTTCTAATTTAGTCTTGGCAGTATTGAATTGTCTTTCTCGATGATGGATATCCAACTTTTGAGTGTTTCTCATAAAATATTCTTTATACCTCTTTTAATTATGTTTGTGGTATCTCAGTGGGTTTATAGCTCTTAATTTGTAACAAAAAGTAGGAACGCCGTTACCACACTCCACTAGAAATTGTTACATTAATTAAACTCTTTTTATCGTCGGTAAATTGAAACTTTTCAATTACTCAAATTTGAAAGTATTAAACTATTTAAACTTTTTGGTAATTGATTTGTGCAAAAATATTTAAAGAAAAATCTATTAGATAAAAAATGTTAAAGATAAGGGAAGATGTAATTCTTTACTCAATTCTTATATCATTGGCAGTAATTGCTCTTGCTGTTTCACTTTTCATTAAAAACGAAAAAATATCAAATTTCTTTGATAAATTAAGTGAATTTTTTGAACATCTATTAAGATCTATTTAATAATCTATTTTTTCTTTGGTAAAAACCTAGTAAGAATAAAATATAGAAGGAGAACAAAGGCACCTCTAATAATAATGCATAAAACAGCATTGTCTCCTGATAGACAGAATGGAATATATGTTGGTTTGGTGATTACTAAATTATTTACAAATAATAAAATATTTTTCCCAATAAACTAGTTTATAATTATATTCATATGGGCAACCAAGATATTTCAGGTTAAATACAAAAACAAACTGCTAAATAATTTGGAATATTTAATATCAACAGAAACAGCTTAATGAATAAGGAGTAAAGCAATGTTACAAAATAGTAAATTAAATGTAATCAATAGAAACAAATTTAATTCAGAACAAATAACACTTCTTAAAAACCTTGACTCATTTTCAGCCCCATATTTAGAAGAAAGGCTATTAGATAAAGGATTTTTTAAAAATAAGGATGAATATGAAGAGGCCCTTATAGAGTTCAAGAAATTTATTTTTATCAGCAAATTGGTTGATGGTAAAGTTGGTATGACAAGTGAAATAGTTGATGAAATTTGGCATCAATTTATATTGTTTACACCACAATATCATGACTTTTGTAAAGAAATTTTGGGAAAGTATTTACACCATTCTCCGCATACATCGAGCACAAGTACAGATGATAAAAAGAAAGGAACTTTAAACTTTTTTGAAAACTACAGGTCAATTTTTGGAGAAATTCCTGAAATTTGGAATGTTTCTGAAGACTGTAGTGCTGATATGTGTGGGGCAGATAAGTGCAGTGGATGTGGAAATCAGTGTTCCAAATGTGATTAATTTTTATTCTTAATCGCTAGCAAGATAGCTATTCCATGTCTGTGCGGTTTCATTTTCCCTTGATGTGTCTCTAAGGGAGTTATTAGTTCTTTGTAACCTTTTATATCCCAATCAGAATAATACTTTTTTAATTCACCTTTCTTGAAAAGATAAGGATAATTTTTATCAGGATTTTCTTCTGTAAATACAATTAATGCATTTATCCCATCTTTTTTAGTATGTTGCTTTATATTACCAATTACTCTTTTAATATCTCTCTTATCAAGAAAATGCAATACATTAGTTGATATAATTATCTCAAACTTTTTTCCTATATTATATTTTTCTATATCTGCTTGTTTACCTATCACCTTCAAGCCAAGTTTGTCTGCATTTTGCTTAAATTTTCTAACCATTTCTTTATCAGAATCAATTCCAATTACCTTAAAACCTTTAGAAGATAAAAATAAGGCATTTCTGCCATTTCCCACACCAATATCAAGCACCTCTCCTGATTTTTTATATTTTAAAATTGCCTTAATACATTTATCAACTTTAGAATAGTCAATATCCATAATTAGATATGATAAATAAACCTTAAATACTTTTTCACCTTTCCACCAACTCCACAAAAACTTTATAAATACCTCTCCCTTGCTGTTTTTGTAAAAAAGAGATGATGGTAAATAAAAATATTCATAGGTCCGTATTTCTATTATTAATTGCATTTTTAGTTTTCGGAGCTGTGGCTCAATTTGTATATAGTGCCGAACAGGCCTGTGGTGTGGATGATTATTCCTGTAGTGGTGGTGGAGGCACAAGTTGTACTAATGAATGTTCTACTTCAGGAACAACTGTTTGCCTTACTTCAACAAGTTATCACACTTGTGGAAATTATGACTCTGATAGTTGCTTAGAGTGGGGAAGCACTTATTCTTGTGATTCTGGTTATGAATGTTTAAATGGACAATGTGTTATTATCCAAACCACTCCATCATGTGTTAATTTAGGAGGGTATTGTGATACTAATAGTGATTGTTGTGAGTATGGAGAAACCCCTTTTATAATGTGTAGTGGTGTTGGAAAATGTAGTCCTTGTGGTGATGGAGATAAAAATTATGGAGAAGCTTGTGATCCTAATAATCCTTATGGTTGGGAATGTGCAGCAGATTGCTCAGGTTATATTGGAAATAGTGGTACCTGTGATGATGGGATAATTCAAAATCCAAATAGGGATGGTTTTCCTGAAACCTGCGATACAAACCCCGGGGAAGAATGCCCATTAAGTGCCCCTTATGATTACGACACTTCAAACGGAATTATTTCATGCAAATATTGTGCATCTAATTGTGGTGGTTGGATAACAAAAGAAGCAGGTTATTGTGGAGATGGAGAATGGCAAGAAATTTATGAAGATTGTGAAGGAACTCAAGGTGTTGGACCTAATGAAGAATGTAATTCTAATTGTGATTTAATCGGAATATGTGAATCCACTTGTTTTAATCCTGGACAAAAACAATGTTCAGGCAATACAGTTCAAACTTGTGATTATAATAATGATGGTTGCACAGAATGGGGAAATACTCAAACATGTAACTCTCCTCAATTATGTTCAAGTGGTCAATGTATTACACCTGATCCGGGATGTCCGCAGACAAAAGACTGTTCAGGATTAGAATGTGGCACAGACCCGGTTTGTGGTGAATCTTGTGGAACATGTCAAACAGGTTATACATGCCAAAGTGGAAACTGTGTTCAAAATCCGGCACCTGAATATTGTGGTGATGGAATTTGCAATAACGGGGAAACATGTTCATCCTGCTCTGCAGATTGTGGGACCTGCCTGCCGGTAAATTGCGAGTTAACATTTGCTGTATGGAGTGCTGAGAGTGTTACTGAAAACGAACAAGTACAATTAATTGTAAATGGAAATAATTGCGATGGAGTAACTGTTGCATTTGAAGTTTATGAAGATGATTTATTAGGAGATGATCCTGCAAATATACAGCCAAACAATGCAATATTTAGTTCAGGTGTGGCAATTGGAACATGGACAGCAGAATGGCAAGAAGATGTAACAGGAGACCCTGAATACTATTTTAGAGCAAGCACAAATCCAACCATTAAAAGCAGTGATCCACTATTAATCACAACCCAAGATACAAGTTATTGTATTACAACACCTGTTGATTTATGCTCAGACTATACAAGTTTAGGACAGAGC
>JANQGY010000016.1 GCA_028282845.1 bacterium
AGTTTACCACTTATATCATAGATCTGTATCTCAACCTTACTATTATTATCTAATCCATAAGTAATTGTAGTCGTAGGATTAAATGGATTAGGATAAGCAGGAAGTACCGTAAATGATTCTATGGTTGATGATAATGGCTTTTGTTCTACTGTTACTGTTCTAGTAGCATGATAGGTAATTACTCCATCATAAGCTACATCAGCTAATCTATACTCATAAGTAATGTTTGGTTCTACTAGTTTGTCTATATATTTATAATTAGTCGGAAGACTTGTAGTTCCTTTACCCATTAATGCTTCAGCTGTCTTATAGCTCGCTATTTCTGTCCAACTACTTGCTTGTGTAGAGGGATCGCCTTTGATTCTTCTTTCAAGGATAAAACCTAAATTCTCAAATTCACTCTCCGTATTCCAAGTACATAGAACTCCCTCAAGCGTATTCTCAACCAAAAATGAGGTCAGTTCAACGGGGAGCGATGATTCGTTTCCGGTTTCACTAGCTGTCCAATAGGAAAATCCGTCCAAACCGGTCAATGTAAGAGTGTTATCAGTAATGTTAACGGTTGAGGAACTTTGCTCCACCCATGTGTTGCCATCTGATGATTTATATAATTTTAATAAGGATTCTGTGTTTCCATTCAATTCCGCGTCGCGATAATTAAATACGAGCGTTGCGTTCAATCCGGTATTGGTAGTGGGCGTAATTTGATAATATCTTTCGATTCCACTAGTTCCGAAAGGTTGGTGGGAACGAATAATTGTCGTACCACCCATATCTGCTGTTGTGGTTATCTTGGCGCCTAAACCGGCGACGTCCTCATCAATGTTATTAAGAGTTCGAGATGTTTGAATTTGTCCGGTGGCTCCGAAAATGTAACCACTATCTTCAATCAATGTACCGGTTGAACCAAGCGTTATTGTTTGGCCATTGAGATCGAGGTCATTTAGCAAAATTAAATTGTTACTGATTGAAACTGCTCCCCCTAAGGTGAATGTATCATTCACCAATAAATTTTGAACATCAGCGGTAGAGGAAGTTGGCGGCGTACCTCCCGTATAATCATAAATCGCCACATTATCCGTTGAGACCGGTGCAGTATGTAAACCCCAGTTAGTTGTTTCAGTCCAAGAATTATCATCAGTATTTAGCCATGTATTGTAAGCAGTTGAACTGGACCAAGTCGGTGAATTTACTAATGTGCCATCATGCCCATTACCGGTGAAATCTGCTAAAGTTGTTCCCGGCGAATAATCATAATCAAAAGTATAGTATGCCTCTAAATTACTCTCGGTACCGGTCAAATTTTTGCACATATTTTCACGTATTTCCGTGGCGGTTCGGACATCCGACCAAATTCTAATATCATCAATTCCACCATTTAGATAGTACCATGGAGTTAATGTGTAACCAATCCTTATACCGTTTGAAGAGGGTGAATAAGTTCCTGTTATAGTTCCCTGTAGTTTGCCATCGAGATAAACCTTAGCTTCACTGCCGTCACAGGTGCCGGCAATGTGATGCCAATTATTATCATTAATTCCAAACCATATTTCACCTATTCCCGGTACGCCAAACATTGCTCCGAGTGTACCATTAATGGCTAAAAAATACCAATCCTGAGTACCATTATAACGACCTTTGTCAATAAAACCATCCCAAGCAGCCGGCGTGTCATCCATTTTCATCCAAAATTCTATGCTAAATGTAGTGTTGTCGAGAGCAGTATTAGCCGGTATATCCACATAATTACTCGAACCATCAAAATCCAAGTAATTCTTAGGACCAAAAATTGCATTCGAAGTTAGCCATTCATCACCATTCATGTTAGTAAGAGTACCGTCATGAGATGCGGTCCCTTCGGCATTATCGGCAGTAGTGCCGGAAGTCTCATTCAAATTATAGTACAATACAAGTCCTGTCTCGCTGCCGGTTAACTCCTTATACATATTTTGCCTTATTTCAGTCTGCGTTCTCGCTGTATTCCAAATTCGCACTTCGTCCATAATTCCATTAAACATTCGATTATTAGCGCTTGCACCCCCAAAGATTATTTCGGTTTCAGAAGTTGTAATGGTGCCGGTGTGTGGTTCGGTATCTTCTAAATTGCCATTCACATAAATTTTTAAGTTACTGCCATCATAAGTACCGGCAATATGATACCAATTATTAGCAATCATTTGTGTGGTTGCATTAGCTTTATCTACACCGTTTCCGGTAACAATAACAAACTGTGGTCTATCATCATCTACTATATGACTACCATCATTATCGCCTATTTTCAATAAGGCGGAAGCATCTTGGTGGCCGGCTACATTTGAAATGTAGTCGTCTCCTGCTAATGGATTAAATGAATGGGGATGCACCCATGCCTCAATTGTGATGACTGTGTATCCATTTAGATTTGAACTAGGAACAAGTATTTTATCATTGGTGCCATCAAATGCAAGAGCATTATTTTGAGCATGAGCAACTGAATTCACTATTAAAATTTGAATTAATAGAACAAATAGCACTGATTTACATTTTATCATTTGGTATTTCTCGATTGTATTTGAATTTTGGAGACGGAACTGCTACAAAGACTATATTAATTAATTTATGTGTAATATTAATCATTAAAGCAGTATTTGATATGAATCAAGTAACTAATTACTAATAGTAAATTTATTTTATTTCGTTTTTTAAAAAAAGATAATATTGTCAATTTATTTAAAGATGAAAAAAGCCCCGATTATTCGGGGCTTTTTATATGTTATATTTTTATTGATTTAATTCACACCCATTTCAACCAATAGGTCATCCGCACCGGAATAAACATCCAATACCCACAATACATAACGAATATCAACGGCAATGGAACGGCTGTAAGCTTCGCTCCAGGCAAAGTCATTAATTGTAGCTTCATAAGCCCGATCAAAATTAATTCCAACCAACTCACCTTTGGCGTTCAACACGGCACTGCCGGAATTCCCGCCGGTTGTATCCATATTATATAAAATCCCAACCGGAACACTGCCAAGCTCAGGATGTACATACTTACCAAACTTTTTTTGCTTGCCCAATTTGACAAGTTTATCCGGTGAATCAAACGGAAATTCGCCGGTTGTTTTTTCAACCACCCCATCAAGCGTAGTGATCGGATAGTAATAGGTAGCATCTTTCGGATAATAACCGCGGATATTTCCGTAGGTCAATCTTAAGGTTCTGTTGGCATCAGGAATAAAATCTGCGCCCATAAATTCTTTCTTCACATCAATCAATTTGGCATATAATTGGTCCAAAGCGCCTTTGCGCTCTTTACTGATTTCTTTCTGTTTTTGGTAATATGGATATATTTTGACTGCTAATTGCAGAAACGGATCATCAATTTCAGCAATTTCTTCCGGCGTTTTGCCAAATAATTCCATCACATAGTCATCATCAGTCAGATTAGTATTAGCATAATAATTGTTCAACTTTGTATCAATATTATCTTTGGTAAACACATCACCAACAGCCTGAAATCTTTGTGATTCAGGCAGATCAAGCGCCCGCTCGATCATATCTCTAAATAAGATTTTGTCTGAAGAAGCATAAAAATCCTGCAAGGTTAAAGATATTTTCTTCTTTGTCATTTCAAGATTCCGACTCATGTAAGCATATTCACGCTCTACGTCTTCTTTCTTTAATTCAATTGATCCTTCATAAATCCGGTAAGCAGTTGATAATAAATCAGAACTGTAAGTAAAATAACCCAAGATCAGAGAAAACTCGGCAGTTGCCTTTATATCTTCATAAATATCTCCTATTTCCTGAAGTACAGTCCCATATTCTTTTTTCAATTTCCGCTTAGATTCAATATATTTTTGTAATTCTCTTTCTTCAGCCATCTTCTTTTCAACCAAATCAAGCCTTCCGATCCCGAGCAATTTTCCGCGATAATTCTTCATTACATTGGAACGTCCTTTTATCTTGGACAGATGTTTTAAAGCAATGTCTCTACCCTCGGCACTGATCTCTTCCATTGCATTGATCTGCCACTGATATAAATCGGCAACATAGGGCATTCTGATATTATACTCATAATCCAAAAAATGTGAGGTGCGATGCCGATAGGTCCGCCCCGGATAACCGAGAATAAACACGAAGTCTTCCTCATTAACTCCCTCCGGTGCCACTTTAAGCACTTTCTTCGGCGTATAGGGAATATTGTCCGGTGAATAATCAGCCGGTGAGCCATCCGGTGCAATATAGGCTCGCATTACCGAGAAATCGCCGGTATGGCGCGGCCAAATCCAGTTATCGGTTTCACCGCCAAAATTGCCGATCGAACGCGGCGGGGCATAAACAAGCCTTACATCTTTCAAATAGCTATAAATAAATAACACGTAAGTTTTGCCGATGAACATTTCGGAAACCGATGCTCTCTTGCCGGGATTTTCAGCTTCAACCTGCGTTATGATCTCCTTTGATTTCCGCTCGATTGCTTTAGTGCGTTCCGCTAACGACATGTCATCGCTGATAGCGCTTAAAACCTCTTCCGAGACATCTCGATAAGATTCAGTTATTCGCACCGTGTAGCCGCGTGCCGGCACCTCATTTTCAAAACTTTTAGCATGGAATCCATTCTCAAGATAGTCATTTTCAGATGTACTGGCATTTTTAATTGCTCGATAAGCACAATGGTGATTTGTGAGAATGAGACCTTTTTCAGAAACAAAAGAACCGGAACAACCGCTGACATTACAAATTCCATCTATCAAACTAATACCGTTCGGATTGTAAAGGTCGGTTAGTTCAATTTGCAAACCTTTTGCTTTTAAATCGAGTTTATGGATCTCGCTAAGTGGATACATTCCCTCCTCAGCAATAGCAAAACTCAATAAAAATATAATAATTGTAATAAATGTTTTTTTCATTAGTAACCTATAATAATTAGTGATTAAGAATATTGAAAATTAGTAGAAATAAGTATCTTAATTCTACTTGAATATAACTCTATGTTGTATATCTTATTCCAATGTCACAATAATATAACTATCCTGATCGCACTGATAATTATTTAAAGATCTTGAATTCTGAGACAAAGAAATTACTTCATATAAACTTGTCCATGAAATAGTTGAAATTGAATTACAAGTCTCAACACCATTCAATGAATAAGTTGCAGTATTATTATTCTGATCAATTTGTGTCAACGGAATATTCTCTAAAATATAATTTTCATTTAATGTACTTGTGTTTGTTGTACTCAAATTAGTATAACTAATATTTAATATCTTTGAAAGATCATCAGCTAATGTTAATGAGAAATGAATATCTTTTTTTTTACCGTCCGCAAATTCTTTAACATATTCATAAGTAAAAGTATTTCCTGTAAAATTACCCCCAGAGTAATCATCTACAAAATCTCTGCTATAATATCCCCAACGTATTGTGTCCTTATCAGTGTAATTAGGATTAATATAGTCAACTGTTTCACGTATTTGGCCTCTTATCTTAAGGTATACTTCACAAGTTGTAAAAATTGATTCTGTTTCATCATTTTCAATCAAGGCTAGTTCTGGATTACCGGTATATACAATGTTTACATTTCTATGAGAAAAATGATTGTCGTAATAGTATTTTGGGAAAGAATTAGTAAACCAATCCACTGTTGAGTTAGCTTGTCCATTACTGGTATCAGTTATACTTTTAATAAGCTCAAAGTTCCACTTTGCATTCTTGGAGGTCCACACCGACCAATCGAATCCAAAGTATCCACCTGCTTTAGTTGTTTCAATTATAGTCGTAGGCCAACTCCCAAGATTACTGTAGCAAAATCCGCCATACACTAAAGAAGTATCAGCACTAAAATCATTATATTTTGCAATAAAATTGGGGCTAATCCATAGTTTGTTTTTTTTACTCTTTGTTGAATGCGTAATTAATATATCCTTATTTTGACAATCCTCTAAAAAATTATTTACTATTAATTGTGAATATTCCTGACCTGTCAATAAATAAACTTCCTGAATATTTTCCTTTTTTGGCCAAGACCAACCATGGGAATATATATGAACAATACCATATCCACTTAGTTTGGTAAATATATCTAATGTTGCTTGTTCATTTGTGTACACGTCAGGATTTTCAAATTGTACTTTTGAGAGATTTAGATTATAATTATTTATTAAAGGATCAGCCCATTTTTTTCGCTCCCAGTAGCTTGGATTTAGAAAAATAGTCTTTTTTGAGCTAGGGATTACATTCTTATTTAAATTATTTTCAGATTGGACATTACTAATATAGTTATGCTTAAAATTCTCATCATCTATTTCAGGGAAATCTAGCGGATCAATATATATACCACCTCTAATACCATTCTTATATTGAATTGCAATTCCTTGGGAACTAACCTCTCCCCATTCAACTAATGAGTCTTGCAAAAACACGTTTAGTACAGAGTCCATTGCGGCTAATGTATCCATTGAAGTTGTTAGTGTAGTAAACAAATTAGCATTTAGTTCCTGTGGTATAATAATTTGTTCTTGAATTTCCTGTACAAGTGGATTGAACGTATGATTGGTTGGATTTTTTTCACAAGTAGATAAAAATATTAAAAGAATTATTGTTAAAGATAGGTATGACCTATTTGAATACATCATAATTCCTCCTAGTCAATGTACAAGTGTGATATAACAATAATTGTATGAAAGTTAATAATAATTTATATTATTTGTATTTTAGTTTTTTTTAATTCTTCCTTATGGCATTTAATGCTTAAATAAAGTATTATACCATGATATCATTTACCATTATCACTTTAATACTTATTTTTCAATTCCAATTTATTGATAATATCATGACAACTAGCTGCTACATTCGCTGTCTAAGACTATAATACTTAACAAATCAAGGAATAGATATGAACTATTTGAATAAAATCTTAATAACTGTTTTAATAATTATGTTAGGAAGTTCCTTATTAAGTGCATCCGAACAAACTAGTAAAGTTCGTACTTTTAAAAATGTTAATGGTGTTGCTATCTTAGGATCAGGTGATGCTAAGATTGTCCACGGCAATAAAAATGAAGTAACAATACTTGCGCCAGCTGAACTTTTACCATATTTAATAACAGAAGTTGACGGTGGTACACTAGAAATTGGAAAACGCAAAAAAGGATTTAACAAAAAATTCCGGATTACCGAACCGATCAAATACAGAATTATTGTTAAGGATATTGATCATCTGAAAATTGCCGGATCCGGGAACATCAATGCTGACAAGCTCTATGGCGACAAATGCTACGTAAAAGTATCGGGTTCAGGTAATATCAGTTTAGATGATATTGAAGGAGATAAAACCACAATATCTGTTTCAGGGAGTGGAGACGTAGAAGTAAATAAAGTTTACTCGGATGAGTTAAGTGTTACAATTAATGGTTCAGGAGATATTGAAGTCGGTGGAGAAGTTGATGCACTGGATTTAACAATCTCAGGATCAGGTGATTTTGACGCAGCCAATCTTAATACTGATAAAGCTACCGTAAATGTATATGGATCAGGCGATGCGACATTCAGATGCGGAGATGATTTGCAAGCATTAATTACCGGAAGTGGAGATGTTACTTGCTATGGGAATCCATCTGTACGTAGCCGCATTACAGGCTCCGGGGATGTCATCATACGATAAAAAAATTTAAAGGGTTGGTCTTGTTTGGAATCTCCTATTGATATGATCCAAAACCTGCATGATGGCTTGTAGGCCATTTATCATTCACACTCAAGGCCAACCTTTTTTTATACTTCAATTTAATATAAATTCGTGCAATTTTTTGGAGGATAAATGATAAAAACAATTTTTCTATCAGCACTTTCGATGCTGATTTTTGTATCATGTACAAACCAAGTTGAACTATCAGGTATTGATAAGTCCACATTTGATACTTCGGTAAGACCTCAAGATGACTTTTTCCAATATGTTAATGGAACTTGGGTTGAAGAAACTGAAATGCCCCCAGATAAATCTCGCTATGGCACATTTGATATTCTTTATGAAGAAAATCAGGTCAGATTAAAAGAAATAATCGAAAATGCAGCAAATAGTGAAAATGTACCGGGGAGTGATGCACAAAAAGTTGGAGATTTTTATAATAGTTTTATGGATTCATTAAAAATCGAAGAGCTGGGTCTCGATCCGCTTCAAGATGAGTTTAATAGAATCGAGAAAGTCCAAAATTACTCCGACTTAGCTGAGTTGTACGCTCATCATTACATGCTAGGCATCTCCAGACCATTCTCAGGATATATTAGTCAAGATGCTAAAAACTCAACCGAATATATTGTATATTTTTATCAGTCAGGACTCGGACTTCCGGACAGAGATTATTACTTTAATGAGGATGAAAAATTTAGAGAAATTAGATCCAAATATATTGACTATATAACAGAGATATTGACATTGACCGGTGAAGAGGATGCTAGAAGTATTGCCGATAAAGTTATGTCAATGGAGACATCTATAGCCGAAAAACATTGGACCAGAGTAGAAAGTAGGAATAGAGATAAAACCTACAATAAATATTCTGTAGAACAACTTACTGAGTTAACACCAAACTTTGACTGGGATTCATTTGTTAGCCATAGTGGAATAAGTGATTTAATTGATAATGTTATAATCAGACAACCTAGTTACTTTATGGGTTTAAGCGATATATTATCTGATTATACAATCGAAGATTGGAAAAACTATTCTAAAGTGAAATTAATCAGTTCGTTTGCCACCATGTTGCCATCTGCTTTTGTCGATGCCAATTTTGATTTTTACGGTACAACATTACGCGGAACGGAGAAGAACCGTCCGAGATGGAAGAGGGCAGTTAGTGCCACTAATGCATCTTTGGGAGAAGTATTGGGAAAAATTTATGTAGAAAAATACTTCAAACCTGAAGCAAAAGAACGGATGGTTAAACTAGTTGATAATTTGAAATTATCAATGGCTGACCGTATCAATAAATTGGATTGGATGGGTGAAGAAACAAAAATTCATGCTTTAGCAAAACTTGATAAATTCAATGCCAAAATCGGATATCCTAATAAATGGAAAGACTACTCAGACCTTGCAGTAAAGTCTGATGAATTAATTCAAAATTCTATTAGATCAAGTTTAATCGAATATCAAAGAGAAATTGATAAACTTGGGAAACCAATCGATCGAAACGAATGGTTTATGACTCCGCAGACAGTAAATGCATATTATAGCCCTACAATGAACGAAATAGTTTTCCCTGCAGCGATATTACAACCACCTTTCTTTAATCTTGAAGCAGATGAGGCGGTAAATTATGGAGGAATTGGTGCAGTGATTGGTCACGAAATAACACATGGTTTCGATGATCAAGGACGAAAATCAGATGGTGATGGCAATCTTGTTGAATGGTGGACGGAAGAGGATGAAAAAAGATTTATGGAACGTGCCCAAGTTGTAGTGGATCACTACAATAAATTTGTTCCAATAGATACAATGCGTATCAATGGTAGATTATCACTTGGAGAAAATATTGCAGATATTGGTGGATTGACCGTATCCTATAATGCTTACAAAATGTCATTGGATGGAAAGGAATCAAAAGTACTGAATGGATTTACAGGTGAGCAACGTGTATTTATTGGTTGGGCGCAGAATTGGAGAAGTATCTATCGCGATGATGCATTGAGAAATCAAATTGTTAGAGGACCTCACTCTCCGGCAAAATATAGAGTTTTGGGCGTTATGAACAATATGCCCGAATTCTATGAAGCTTTTGATGTTAAAGAAGGTGATGGTCACTATTTGCCCGAAGAGAAACGAGCAAAAATTTGGTAATACTCCGCAAAATATAATAAAAAACGGGAGTGCTGCTCCCGTTTTTTATACTTTTAAGAATTTACCTATTTCACTTGCTTTACAGTTAATTACTTCATCAAATAAATACGATAATTCTGTTGGTTCGGGATTTATCTCCACACAATGAGCACCATTCTCTTTCGCTGATTGTGGGAAACCGGCTGCCGGCCAAACCACCCCGGAAGTACCAATGCTAATAAACAGATCACAGTTTTCAATTGCTGAATTGACGACATCCATTATTAGCATGTCACCAAACCATACAATATCGGGTCTTAAATAATTACCGCAATCGCAAATTTTACTTTTGAATTGTACGCCGATATCATCTATATGTTTTTCACAATTATCACAACGTAGTCGCCACAAACTTCCATGCAGTTCGATCACATTATCACTTCCGGCTTTTTGGTGCATCCCATCTATATTTTGTGTTATGATCGAAACATTTTCACTATTTTTCTGTGCATTTGAAATAAAATTATGGCCGCTGTGCGGAACACATTTCCCAACTGTTTTCCGTCTGATCTCATGGAAATCCAACACTTTCTCAGGACCCTGATCAAAGGCAGCTTGGCAGGCATATTCTTCCCAATTATACTTGTGCCAAACTCCACCTTCCCCGCGATAGGTTGGAACTCCGCTCTCAGCGGACATTCCCGCACCGGTGAAGAATATTACCTTTGTATAATCGTTTATTTTAATCAAAGATTTTTGAATTAATTAAATATCTACTAATTTAAATATATACATATTTATGTGTTATTTAAAAATGTCAGAATTCTTTAATTACTTACCAAATCCCAATAATCAGTTCACACCATTTAGCTTAAACCACTTAATTCCGCTCATCCTGATTGCTGTAGGTGTCTATTTAATATATTACTACCGGAATAAAATAGCCAACAATTCTAGCGAAAAAACTATCCGCTATTCCATCGCAATAATTGCGATATTGTTGGAAGTAGCATTCCAAACATGGCAGGTTCACCATGGCGTTTGGGATTTTGCCGACAGCCTGCCCCTGCACATGTGCCGGCTTACCAATTATTTAGGCATTCTTGCGATGTTAACTAAGAGTTACAAAATTTTTGAAGTTGCCTATTTTTGGAGTTTGGGCGGCGTGGTAAGCATAATTTTTCCTGATATATTTCACGGTCCTGACCGGTTCCGATACTACCACTTTATGGCATACCATATACTATTTTTCTATATGTACATGTATATGCTGTTCGTTTTGAATTTCAAATTGACTTTTAGATCGTTCAAAAAGAGCTATCTTATACTGCTTACTCTTGTATTATTAGTAATAATTCCGATCAATAATATTTTTGATGTCAACTATATGTTTCTATTATATCCGGAAGAGACGCCTTTCTCAGTTTTTGAAGGGAGGGGATATTTATTGTATTTGGTTGGCTGTTTTAGTTTAACAACTGTTATAATGGTTTTGTGGTACCTGCCGATCCATTTTTATAATCGGCGTTCGAACCGATTATAATTCTTTTTCCATTATTTTGTGCTTAATTACACCGAATAATAGCTCGCCATTAGCGATCATAACGTAGTCTAGTTTTAAGTAGAAATCCCAGGCTATTTCGCGCGCCCACAATCTTATTTTTTTCCAACCTTGATCACAGGCATAGTCTTCTAAGATCTGCATTATTTGTTTAGCAATACCGCGTTTTTGATATTCTTCATCTACTCCCACAAACCTGATTCTTCCTATATTTCCATCAATTTCATGGATGCAGCCAATACCTACTACTATCCCATCAATTTCAGCCATAATGTGAAAAGCCTCAGAATCTTCCTTGACTATTTCTGATCCTTTAGGTTGGTTCCAAGGTTTACGCAAAATACGCCAACGCAGATCATAATATTTTTCAAAATCTTGAGCAGATTTCGGAGAACGGTAAGTAATTTTGTCGGACATATCAATAAGTTAGTCTTGCTCGCACAATCCATGAACGGCGATAACCAAGCCGATATAATTTTTGACGTAATTCCTCAGCATCCAAACGATCAATAAAAGCCCCGGCCCGGACTTTATAATTAGGCGCATCAAAAACCACTTCCACTTTATCTTCGATCATGGTCATTATAGTGTCGCGCACTATTTCCGCCTCGATTAAGTTATTCACTTCAATTACCTGCACCTGAAATCCATTATATACTTTACCACTTTCCATTTCAAGATCATCCTTGTCATAGTCAATTATCGGTGTATAACCTTCAATAAATGGATTTAGCACCATCGGTGTAGTCAGTCCATGATCTATGAGTGAGTCAGGGTGAAATATCCATTCCTGAGCAAATACAACAATCGGAATTATTAGACTAAAAATAATCGGATTTTTCATTTTCTAACGAACGTACATATTGGGATTTTATCCAGCCTTTCTTACCATCAATCAACTCGATCTCTAACCAAAAATCCTGATCCTGAGTGATCTCGGCTTTTACACCTTCATGCAGCCGGAACAATATCGTCTCCTTTCGATCGAAAGGAGCGGAATAAACTTCCACTTCGGATTGAACAATAATTGCTTGCCGCTTATCCGATACTTCAAAATATTTATCTAAAGCGATCAAATGGACAAGTAATGAAAATACCAATAACGCAATTATTAATCTTGACAGCCATAAACTTTGCCAGCGATTATATTTTTTAAGAAAATATATAAATGTCCCGATCATTAACAAGGTTGCCCCCAATAGAATTATATCCATCAAAGTGGCTGACTGTTTGACAGCGCGGTATTGTTCTAAAAATATAATCGTTTCCGGCATTTTTATCCTATCTCGAACACGCGTATTTGCCAATGACAAATTGAATTTCAAATCTTTGTCGCGCGGTGCTAACTGCAAACCTTTTTCAAAAGCCCAAATCGCATTACCTAATTGATTGATACGATAGTAAGCATTTCCAAGATTATAATACAAATCAATATGCTCGTTACCCTGTGCCAATAAACTCTCATAAATCTGAATAGCGGAAGTAAAGTCCTCCCTCAACATTCCTTCATTACCGGCAGTATAAAGCGAGTCCCGATCAGAAACAATTTGCGCTGTAGCAAAACTGATCAGGAATAACAGAAATATTTTCGACTTATAATTTTGCATTTAATTGTTTTAATAATGATTTCGTTCTCTTGACTAATTTCTCACGGGTTACGTCACCGCTTGGTCCATATCGTCCGGCGTCGCATATCTTCAACAATTCCACGGTGCCCGATACTAATTCAGTATCCTCAATTCTTTCGGCTAATATTGATTTTACCTTAAACGGATCCAATTTGTCGGAAGACAGTTGAAGTTTATCTCGTAAATAGCCATAAACTGCATTTGAAGAATTAGTGAATTGGTCGCCGTCAGATTTATTTAATTGCTTCTTAGCAGTTCTCATAGCCTTTTTGGAGCGCCGCAACTGTTCATTAGACAGCCGTGTTTCCTGTATTTTAAATACCATTGATGGTAATACAAACAACAGGAGCGAGAGAGTATAAATGCCAATTAATAAATAGGGGTTATTGCTTTTTTGCCATTTTATCTCGCTAGTGCGAATAAACCTGATATCCTCTCCTAGTAGCTCAACCTCCTCCTTGGTAAATCCATTTCCGGCGGTGGCAACATTGTTATCCGGTTCCACCGATATTTCCAATACACTTGTTGAAGTACGCCTCCACTCCCTTACATTAGGATTAAAGTAAGTTATTTCGATCTGCGGTATCGTATAACGTCCGGTTTTGCGAGGTATTAAAATGTATTCTTTGGTAACTGTACCGGAAATTTTATCCCGGAACGGCTCTTTTTTAGTCTCAATCGTCGGCGGAAATACTTCAATATTCTGCGGAAATTGTATTTCGGGAATACTAAGAACTTCAATGTTTCCGGTTCCCTTCAGTTCAATCTTTAGTGTGGTGGCGTTATTTGCTTTTACATCATGAGGACTAATAGTACTACTAATTTTAAAATCACCGACTGCTCCGCTAAAACCATCGGGGATCTCCCCGGGGAATTCCTTAACATTAATGGTAGTTTGCTTAGTTCTAAGCACTTTGGGAACTGTTTGATTTCCAAATGAACCGAAAAATGGATCATTAAATAGATTATTGTTTGATTTCACTACTACATTGCAGTTCATGAGCATAGGCGTTAATTCCAATTGACCGGATTTGGTGGGGAATAATGCGATACGGTAAATCGTAGCGCTCTTATAGCCTACACCCTCCAGAACCACATCTTGAAATTGTACCTGCTCAGGCACGAATAATTCTTCGGTCCAAAAGCCGGAATGCTTAGGGAATTCAACATTTTGGATTGACATATTCACACGCGTATATAACTTGTATGTCACAGTGATCTGCTCTCCCACAAACGCGTTAGTTTTATCAATATCCATCCCTAAGAATAATTCGTTGGTTTGGTAGTCGCGGTCGGAATCCGATACGGTCATATTGATCGGATCAGTTTTGAAGACATCTTTTCCTACTGTCACGTTAAGAGATGGGATAGTGAATTGTCCTTCTTTTTTAGCAACTAACGACCAAGACAAGCTGCGACTGCTACTGGATTTCCCATTTATCCATTGCATGCTTGTTTGTTGTGCCGGTCCGCTTATTACCGAAAAGTCATTCAGTAGTGGCGCTAATTCCACCTCAGGATTTTTACTTGAGTTAAGCGCTTCTATCTTAAAGGTGAAGACATCGCTGACCTGAATATTATTGGAACTCACAGTAGCCCGAACTTCCTGCGCATTCAGCCATGAAAAAGCAAAAATTAGAATTATGGAAATTAAATTACGCATTCAAACTACCAATCTTTCTCATGTTTACGGCCGGATCGCTGAGCCATTTTTACCTTTTGATGTATTTTTTCTTCATCTTTTAGGGCATCTAAAATTGCTTCGGCATTGATCTGTTGCTGAGATTTTGGTGCTTCACGCTGTTCATCTTCACTGGTTTCAGATTCCTGATCTTCCTGCTTATCCGGCTCGTCTTTATCAGTGTTCTGCGATTGGTTATCTTGATTATTCTGATCATTTTGATCATTTTGATTGTTAGACTGCTGATTCTGCTCCTGCTGTTGTTGATCCTGATCTTGTTGCTGCTGATCCGATAAATATTTTGCCAACTCATAATTAAATTTAGCATCATCATCATTGGGATTGAGCTCAAGCGCCTTGCGATAGAATGCTACGCTTTCTTGCGGACTCTGTTGACTGTAGATCGAGTTACCTAAATTATAAAAAGCTCGTTCCCGAATATTAGTATCATCTGATTTAAGTGCTTCTTCAAATGATTTGGCAGCATTGGGTATATCCCCTAACTGATATTGACTTGCTCCCAATCCCAAAATGGCTGCCGGATTTTCTTTGGTAGCGGTAATCAATTCTTCATAATACGCTTTCGCCTCTGCATATTTTTGATTTTTATAATTTGTCAGACCTTCATCATCAGCTGCTATAAACGAAATAGGTATTAAAAAAGTTAATATTATATTTAAAATAATTTTCATTCAGCCCTTTTCCGATAGGTTGGAATTATAAAAGCAATTACGGCAAAAATTAAGGAAAAAACTGCAAAAATCTGATATCTGTCTTCAAATTCCGCATACTCGTGTGCTTCAAATGTTTTTTTCTCCATATTATCAATCACAGCATTCAAATTATTTTTATCATTGCTCTGATTATCAATACGTATAAAAACGCCCTGCCCGGCTTCAGCTAATTCGGTCAACATTTGTTCGTTCAAAGTAGTGGTAACCAATTCGCCTTTTTTATCTTTCTTATATTCGGTAATTACTCCATCATTGCTGATCGGGATCAAGGATCCGGAGATCGAACCTACTCCCATAGTATTGATTACTATACCTGTCTTAGCAGCTTTTTGTGCAATCAAAATTGCTTCGCCTTCGTGGTCTTCTCCATCAGAAACCACCACCAAAACCTTATATTTTTCACTTTCATCAGGAAAGGCAGAAATGCTTGTTCTCAAAGCTGCGCTCAATGCCGTTCCCTGATTTTTGATCATGTTTGTTTCGATTGCATCAAGGAATAAGCGCGCTGCTTCATAATCACCGGTTAATGGTAAATAATAATGTGCCAAGCCCGCAAACACGATGATACCGACTCTATCACCTTTTAATCTTTGTATAACTTGTGAGATTTCAAATTTTGCTTTCTCAAGGCGCGTCGGTTTTACATCTTCGGCATTCATGCTTACCGAAACATCCACAGCAAATATCAGATCAATTCCTTTCCTTTCCACTGGTTTTACTTTGGTTCCGATCAACGGTCCCGCAGCAGCAATGATTAGTAAAATCAAGGCATACACACGAAATCTTCGTTTCCAGGATTGTTTCTTTAGATCTAACCGCGCAGTAAGGCGCTTACTCAACAAATTTGATCCATTACCATTTTTTAGTTTTAGACGAATCTGCCATACAATCCAAATGAAGATAAATATAAGCAATAATAATAAAATAAATGGATAGCGCCAATCCATTACATTTTTCTCCTTAAAATTCCACGCGTAAGCACTTCATAAAAAATGCCAAGGATCGCAGCCGGGATCAACAACCAACCATACAAATCCTGATATCTTGTATAAGTTTTAACTTCAATCTCAGAACGCTCCAATTGGTCAATTTCTTCATAGATACTTTTAAGACGATTTACATTATTCGCTCTAAAATAGATACCGTTGGTTACTTGAGCAACTTCTTTCAAGGTTCCCTCGTCAACTTCATTCCTGATATAACCGCGATTCGGAACATAGGTTACCGATTGATTTGTACCGGCACCGATCGTATATATTTTAATGTCGAACTCATTAGCCATTTCGGCTGCCGTTAACGGATATAACTCGCCGGCATTATTGCTGCCATCCGATAATAAAATCATTACTTTACTTTTAGCATCGCTTGAGCGCAGTCGGTTAGTTGCATTTGCGATTGCCATCCCGATTGCGGTTCCGTCATATTCACGCTCGGCTACACTGACATCATCTAATAAATCAATCAAAACATTTGTGTCAATTGTAAGCGGACACTGAATAAACGTCTCGCCGGCGAATACTAACAAACCGATCCGATCGCCTTGGCGATTCTCAATAAAGGTTTTAGCGGTGGATTTTGCAGCTTCCAAACGATTCGGTTTGAAATCTTCAGCAAGCATACTGCTGCTAATGTCAAGCACCATAACAATGTCAACAACCTCAATTTTGGTTTCTTCAAGATTATCAACTAATTGTGGTCGGGTTAAGCCAAGTATTGTTAAAGATAAAATAATAAAAAACAGGATTTGAATTAATATCGTGCGGAACTTACCACGTTTTTTAAAATTATCACCGATTAACTTGGCAGCCGAAAATTGAATAGTGCCTTCTTTCTTCCGGCCGGCTATCACGTACCACAGAATTAGAAGCGGTATCAGAAATAAAAGTAATATATAATATGGGTTAGCAAATTCTATCATATTTATAAAAATTATTTAATTACTTTACTAACGATAAATAGATTTGTTTCTTATATATAAATAGATTTTGCCAGAAGAAGAATCGGTAATTTTGTTATAATTTATTTTAGATAAAATTTAGGCTAAGCCGATTTCTTTTCTTCTTTTTTTTCTTCCTTGGTAATGGAATCGCCGACATCTTCAAGTTCTTTTTTTGCCCCATCAACGGCTCCTTTAAATTCACGGATTCCCTGACCTAAGCCTTTTGCAAGACCCGGTAACCGTTTAGCGCCAAACAATAAAAGCAGGACAAAAACGATTAATATTATTTCCATCGGCCCCAAGTTGAAAACAGCATATACAATTTCGCTACTGTGCATTTTATTCTCCTACAAATCTATAGAAATTAACTTTAATAATATTCAATTATCTAAAAAATCTTAAAAAATAATAGGCTGCGGCTAATCCAATTAGACTGGCAATATTGAAAGTAATTGATAAACCGAATTTTAAGGTTATTATTAACAAATCAATTACAATCACTCCGGTTTCGTTGCCTACTAATCCGGCAATATCAAAACTGACTCCTAAATTGAAGAAATCTTTTACTACACCTTCCGGCAATATCCAACCAAGCATGCTTCCAAATAGTGATCCTAACACGGCTCCGACAAATAATCCTAAAGTTATATACCCCCATGACTTTTTCTTCATGTCAATTCCTGTCAGGTTTAATTCTTCCTGCTATTGCCAATTTTTCACTACGCAGTAATGATTTCAAAACGCTCAACAATATATAACAAATTAAGACGGGAAAAATCAACAGACCTTCCCATAAAATTATACTAACTAATAGTAATATGCCGGATATTAATCGTATATTATTTTTCCTGCCCTTTTTGAATGATAAATATGGCATTACTCCAAGTTCAAAACGCATTACCATTAACATTCCCATTATCAAAGTAAGCGCCAAGCCGATGCGAGGATCACCTAAATTTCCAAATAAATAATTTGAAAATAGTACATAGCCAAATAGTAGATTTGCATATAATGGAGTAGTAAGACCGGTATAACTAAATGATAATTCCTCACTGTTTACGTTGAATTTCGCCAATCGTATGGTCCCCAACAGAATAGGTATGAAGCTAAAAATAATTGCCAGAATCGGATGCAAGCCGGTGGTCCATGTTGTATAGATCAAAAGAGAACTCGTAACACAAAATGATATTGTATCGGCAAATGAATCAAACTCAGTACCGAATGTTGACTCAATTCCAAGTATTCTTGCTAATTTACCGTCAAAAGCATCAAGGATAGCCGCACTAAATATAAACCACGCCGCCTGAATAGGATTTCCGTTTATTAGCAAAACTATTGCGGAGAATCCCAAATACATGTTGAGTACCGTAAAAATGTTCGGTATGAAACGTTTGTTTATTCTTTTACGGAATCTATTTTTTTCACTCATTTATATTTCCCAATTACGGTCTCATTACCTTTAATACGTTGTCCTGTTTCTACAAGCACATTTACGGCGGGGGGTAATATAACATCAGTACGTGAACCAAACATAATAAATCCGAACCGTCCGCCCTGCACCATTTTTTCGCCTGTCTTCGCATAGCAATGAATACGACGGGCTAATATTCCGGCAATCTGCTTAACTTTTACCATACCTAATTCGGTTCGAAAAACTGTAGTAACTTGCTCGTTAACATCAGCAGCATCATGCCGATAGGCCGATATAAACTGACCTGAGTTTCGTTCTGTTGAAATTACTTCTCCGTCAATCGGAACACGGTTTACATGAACATTGAACACATTCAGGAAAATTGAGACCAAGGTACAATTTTCCCCCACCTCAGGATCATCAATAGTTTGAATATTGGTGATTTTTCCATCAGCCGGAGCAATTACGATATTTTTCTCATCCGGAATTTTGCGCTCGGGATCACGAAAAAAATTCAGACTAAATGCCAATAAAAAAGAACTGATCCCGCCGAGAATTTGAAAAATCGGAAGTCTGATGAAAATTCCGATAAGAAACAATCCCGATGTTAGAATTAACAAAATACTTAATAGTTTACGTCCTTCCGGTGCCAAAATTTATGTCCTCCTCAAACGACCGAGTTTTAAGATTACATTGCTATATTTACCATCACGGTAAATTCGTAATCTTAATTTATCTCCGGGTCTTAGATCATTGGTGTTTATAATATCAATAATATCCGAAGCAGAATTGACCGCAATATTATTCACCGAAACAATAATATCGGCAACTTCGATACCCGCATTTTCAGCTGCACTATTACGATCTATTTCAATTACTATTGCACCGTCATCAAACGGTATATCTAAATAACTGGCAATTCTAGCATTGTTCGGTTGAACCTGAATTCCGGTATAGAAATTGCGATCAATTTCACCAAATTCCTGTAATTCAGCCGCTATTGTGATGGCTTTATTTATCGGAATCGCAAATCCGATTCCAATTGAACCTTCCGAATAATTTGATCCGGAAAATATAAAAGTATTGATGGCAATTACTTCTCCCAAAGTATTCACTAAAGGACCACCACTGTTACCCGGATTTATTGCCGCATCGGTTTGGATCATATCTTGATATACTCGGCCGGTAGATTCGATAGTTCCGAAATCCATATCCACCGCACTGATGATTCCCGCCGTGGCGGTTGGCTCATCATTTACATCGAACAAACCGAACGGATTACCAAGTGCGATTGCCCACTCACCGATTATCAAATTATCCGAATCACCAATCTCAGCGTATGGAAAATCACTGCCTTCGAGTTTCAATAATGATAGATCGGTTAACGGATCGGAACCGATTATCACAGCAGGATATTCGTTACCACCGGGTAATGTTACGACAATCTCAAGCGCATTTTCGATAACGTGATGATTGCTAATTACATAACCATCCGGACTAATCACAACTCCTGAACCGGTACTTTTAACCCGTTCGCGGTGTAGCTCATAAGGGAAAAGGTTTCTAAAAAACGGATCATCAAATAATGAATTAGTACGATATTCTCGCAATTGCACAACATTTATACTCGCTACTGCCGGACTAACTTTTTGGATCGCATTAGTAATCGCATTAGTGCGCGACTCTAAGACCGAACTTTGCGCATATGTCAATCCTGAAATAAGTATAAATAAAAAGAAATTTTTAGTTTTCATAATCTATTCCCATTAAAATTAATCCTTGCGGGGGCGCCATAAACACTTTTGCATCTTTTTGAGGCTTGTCCAATAAATTTAAAAATTGTTCAATTGATATTTTACCAATAACGCTCGCAATCATTGTACCAACCAAATATCTAACCATGTGATGTAAAAATCTGTTCCCGCAAATTTTGAATGTAATCATTTCTTGATTCTCAATCCACTCTGATTGATATATTTCACAGATTGTATTATCCAAATTTTTATTCAATTTTGAGAACGACAAAAAATCATGTTTTCCTAATAATAGTTTGGCATATTGATTCAACACCGCCAAATCCATCGGTTCGGTCAACCATGCCTGATTATTGAACAATAAATTTTCACCGGTATAGCATTGATAATTATAATGACGTCTTTTAGCGGAGAACCGTGCATGAAAATCATCTGCGGTAATTTTTAAATCCGATACTCGTATGCTCTGAGGTAAACGGGCATTAAGCGCTTTAAGTAAGTCAGCATCCGTCAATTTAGTGCTTATATCAAAATGTGCAACTTGTCCAAGGGCATGCACGCCAGTGTCTGTTCGACCGGCTCCGGTAACTGCAACTCTATTATTCGTATTGAGTGGTTTTAGTGCTTCTTCGATTGCTCCCTGAATAGTCGGTTTGTCAGATTGGCTCTGCCAACCAAAAAATTTTGAACCACCATATTTTATATTGATTTTATAACGCGGCACGGTAGTTCGTTAAAATAATTCCTATTATTAAAGCTATCAGCAACATCAAATCTGTGATTTTAAAGGCAATTGTCTGCGCAATCCCGCGCGGCACAACATTGCCGTATCCTCTTTGCTTCATGACATTGGCTGTATTTTCCGCTTTCAGATAGCTCTGTATTATCAGTCCCGGAATATCGTTGGCAATTGATTTTACCTTGCCCCATTTTCTATTTTCATTTTTCAGTCCCAAAGCTCGTTTGGAACGATTGATCGCGTCCCATTCTTGTTGAAATGACGGATAAAACCGCAGAGTTAATTCCAGAAAGATGAAGATATCGTCAATCCATTTCCATTTAAGCTTAGATTTTGACCAGATTGATCGTAAAGCGCGAATTAAATCCTGATCTTTTGAAGATATGATATATACGGACATTACAGTAACCAACAAAAGTAATTTGGAAATTGCAATGCCGGCTTCGGCGATTATTTGAAGCCAGGTTGAATTTGTGAAAACAAATGAGATAATTACATAGATAAAAATGAAGAAGGGCAAAAATAGAATAAACGGTTTGATCTGTTTGAATATTATTCCTATTTGGCCTCTGTTAATAAATAATAATATGACTATTAGAACAAAAAATAGTCCTAATCCTGTCCAAGTTTCACTGAGAATAATTGTAATTGCCAGACCAAAATAAAAGGTAAATGTTACTATGGGATTTAGCACTGTTTTAAAATGAAATTTGCAATGAATAGCTTAGGTCTTTCCGTTGCGGATTGTAAAACGATAACACTTCAACAGTATCATTGATGGAAATATTTTTTAGGTAGAAAGCGTCTATGGCCGAAATAATATGATTGATTATTATACCGCCAATTATAAATTTTCCAATTAGCTCATAATTGTCGCTCTCAATTCGCAGGTCTTCAAATCTCTCCCGATTCTTTTCTGAATCCCATTGCCAACGCCACATTTCATCATCAGGATATAGAGCATCATATTCACGCCAGCGTAAATGTTCGTCATTATAATCTTCGCTCGAGTTATAATTACCAATATCCACCCAATATTGATGTCCCTTACCGCTGTCTTTAGTCCCGGCATGTTCCGCTGCCATTGCTATATAAGTATCTTTCACATTGTTAGATTTTATAAAACTGAAAGCGGACAATGACACGCCGAGGACTTCGCCACTGATAAAAAAATTACCGCGTTTTGGATGATCCAAAGCGTATTGACCCCAACCGGGAAGAATAATTGATTTAAAGACCGGAGAGAATTTCACTTTATCCTTTTCTATATTTTGCGCATAATGCGCATTAATAGAAAAGATAATGACTATAACTATGATCTTGAACTTCTTAACCATCCTGCTAACATTATTAATATTGTCAATAATACACAAATTATTGCGAAAACATCACCGTATTTCGTATAAAAAGTTAACTGTTGAGACGGAACTATTTCAGCTTTGAATATTTTCTTTGCACCCAAAGGCACTTTGTTTTCCACAATTCCTGTTGGATTAATAACGCCTGAAATACCGGTGTTGGCGCACCTTACAATAGGAACTCGATTCTCCACCGCACGCAGTTTTGCCAACTCAAAATGTTGATACGGACCTGACGATTTACCTAACCACCCGTCGTTGGCTTCAATCGTCAAAAACTGCGCGCCATTCTGAACAAACTTACGCAACAGGCTTGGAATACTTGATTCATAACATATAACGTTTGAGAATTTTACGGAATCAACTTCAAAAACCGTGTACTCGGCCCCTTGTAAAAAATTAGCTTGGCCGAAATTTAATTTTTTTAGCATCGGGAATTTTCCTGAGAGCGGAATATATTCAGCAAACGGTACTAAATGTTTTTTATGATACATTTTAGTATTGCCGAGCGCATCAATAAAGATACTGCTATTAAAATATTGTTTATTCCCATCATCATCAATAATGCGATCAACGGTGCCCGATAATAATGGAGTTTTGGCTTCAATCAGCTTATGAGCGATCGGCTGCCGGCGATAATTTGACAATCGTAAATAAGCGGGTACCGCCGATTCCGGCCACAACACTAAATCGGGTTCAAGGATCAGAGCACTGTCAAGTAAGCCGTGCATTAGTTCAAAAATTGCGTCACGTGATTCGGGCTCCCATTTCTCATCCGGATTTATATTTGGTTGAGTTACCGCAATTGAAATTGTTGGTGACTGCGGACTCTCAAATGAATTTATCCTGACAATACCATATAATAACATTATCAAAAACAACGCTCCGACCACGAGTAAATACTTCAATTTTTTCAATGACACCATTCCTAAATACAAGGCAACATTTATTAATATTATCCACAATGCAATGCCATAAGTTCCGCTGTAATCGGCGATTTGTATCAGAGGTAGATATGCGGTCTGCGTCAAGGCAATATTGATCCAGGGAAATCCTAATGCCCCAAAGCTACGGAGATATTCCATTGCCACCCAGGCAAATGGTAACACTAATAATCCCGATGAAAATTTCTTTTCGGCATAAGCGACGAAAATACCGAACAATACCCAAAATATGCTTAGATATAATACCGCTCCGATCAACGATGCAAATACGACCAAAAAACTTGCTCCGCTGTTCATTCCGATCCAATACAGTGAAATAAGATTGGCGGTGATTGAGGCAAGAAAAGCGTATCTTGCTGCAAGTTTTGGTGTTACTTTTAACAAAATATGGATTAACGGAATAAATCCGATAAAAATGAAAAAACCGCTGTGCAACGGCGGATATGCTATACCGATTAATATTCCGGAAAGAATTGCTAATTGCCAATATGGTCGGTTTAACATTTAACTGCCGTAATTTTTATCAATGTATTGTTGTAATAAAATCGCAGCGGCAGTTTCATCAATGAGTTCCTTCTTGCCCTTAAGGTTAACTCCATCTTCCTGATATAATTTTTTAGCCGACTGTGAAGTTAGTCTTTCATCTTGAAATGCAACTTCAATTCCTGTCTTTTTTAATTCTTCCGCAAATTTGATTACATGTTCCGTCTGAGCAGTAGAATTGCCTTTCATTCCGATCGGTAAACCGATCACCACCAAGGTAATATCGAACTCCTCGATAATACTTGATATTGCCCTAATTGCTTCTGTTTGATTGCTAACAACAATTGTTTTAAGCGGCGAAGCGATCAAAGGAATGGGATCGGATAGGGCTAATCCTATCCGCCTGTCACCATGATCAATGCCAAGCAGTCTCCCCACTTAAATAATATTTATTTAAATGGGTTTCTTTAACTGTTGTTTTAAAATTTTGCCGGGTTTGAAATGGGATTTCTTATGTGCCGGAACGTAAACTTCCTCATTGGTGCGAGGATTACGTGCCCGTGGTTTTGCTTTAGTTGGTTTTACCTCAAACACGCCAAAATTGCGAACTTCGATTCTAATATTGTCATAATCAGTACTCATCATTTCGCGCATTGTAGTAAATATCTGATCCACAAACGGAGCTGTCTGTTCATAAGAAGCGTTTATGTTTCTTGCGACTTTCCTGACAATATCCTTTTTGGTATAAGTTCTATTACTCATTCTTTATCTGTCCTTTCTACAAAATCTATCTCTTTTATTGTTATTAATTTTTTAATCATTCTATCTAATTGTTTTACATTATTTACTCGAACTATGAAAAATGCTGTTGCAAAATTGTCGGTGACTTTTAAATCAACACTTGAAATATTGATATTTAGTGATGATATGCACTCACTGATCTTTTTAAGAATTCCCGGTGAATCTTGACTGATGACTTTAACCCGGGCACTGAATAATTCCGTTTTGGAAACATCCCATTCAACCGGTATTAGCCGATCCGAGTCCTCATTAAGAATCGGTAAACTGTTACAATTGGTGCGATGAACAGTCAATCCGCGTCCTCTTGTTATGAAACCGACCATCTCGTCACCCGGTATTGGATTACAGCACTTCCCAAAATTGACCATCAGATCCTTAATCCCCTGCAGCTTGATTCCCTTTGATGACGATCGTGCAATGTCTAAGAATCTTCTCTGTTTCTCCTGATCTCCTTCATCATCAACAACATCTTCTTTTGGTCTGAGTTTTCTAAATATGTCGCGAACCAATAAATTGCCGTTACCAAGTGATTCATATAATTTATCCAAAGAGTTCAAACCAAACTTCTCGTAAGAGCCTTTAATCTCCTCAAGATCCTGTGTGCGCTTCAAACGGCGCAGTGTTTTTTCGAGTATATCCTTTCCCATTTTAATGCTCTTTTTACTTTGCTGATCCCGCAGATAACGATTAATTAAGTTGCGCGCTTTAGACGTAGCTACAAATTTTAGCCAGCCAAAACTCGGTTCCTGAGTTGCGCTTGTGATTATTTCAACTATATCACCATTTTTTAATTGCGTGTTCAAGGGTTGAATCTTATGATTTATCTTACAACCTAAACAATGCAGTCCCACTTCCGTATGGATTTGGAATGCAAAATCAATCGGGGTCGAATTAACCGGCAATTTCTGTAAATCACCTTTTGGCGTAAATACAAATATTTCGTCATCAAACATATCAATCTTAAGCAGATTCATGAACTCCGCCGGATCAGCCGACTCATCTTTTAATATGTTAACCAATTCCCTTAGCCATTTGATATTGCTGTCAAGATCAGACGTTTTAGTTTGGTTCTCTTTATACCGCCAATGAGCTGCGACACCAATTTCAGCCGTCTCATCCATTTCTTTGGTCCTGATCTGAATTTCTGTCAATTGGCCTTTGGAATCCACAATTGTAGTGTGAATTGACTGATAACCGTTCGATTTTGGTGTTGCAATAAAATCTTTAAATCTATCTTGTATCGGAGAATACATTTGATGAATAATGCCTAATGCCAGATAGCATTCCTCCACTTTATCTACGACAATTCTAATAGCATAGATATCGAATATTTCCTCAAAGTCTTTACCACGCTTTTCCATCTTGCCATAAATGGAAGAATGCGATTTAATTCTACCATTAATATCAGCATCCAAATTATAGTTTTTTAATTCACGTTTAACCGGAGTTATTACATTCAGAATAATCTTGTCGCGTTCTTTCTGCGAAGCTTTCAATTTCTTTTCAATTTGCTGATGGGCTTCTTTATGCAGAATTTTCAGTACCAAATCCTCCAGTTCCCATTTGATAGCCGCCATTCCCAAACGATGCGCTAAAGGAACATAAATCTCGGATGTTTCTTCGGCTATGCGTTTTTGTTTGTCTTCGGGAAGATATTTGATAGTACGCATATTGTGCATACGGTCAGCAAATTTGATTATGATAACTCTTAAGTCTTTAGCCACAGACAGTAACAGCTTCATAAAATTACCGGCTTGTTTGGCTTGTTTAGTCGAAAATTGAATACCGCCTAACTTGGTAACACCATCTACAAGCTCGGCTATGTCCTTGCCGAATCGCTGTTCCAAATCTTGAAAAGTGGCTTCGGTATCCTCGATCGTGTCATGTAACAGACCGGCAATCACAGTATTATGATCCATCCCCCATGATGCTAATATCTGTCCAACCGCTAAACAATGCTCAAAATATGGTTTTCCCGAACTGCGCGTTTGCCCTTCGTGGTGGTGCATCGCATAATCATAGGCAAGCCAAACTTTTGTTTTAAGTTGATCCTTATCGGTATTGATCGGCAAGGTCATTTCATCAAATAATGAAACAAACGGTTTCGGATATTCACCGCCAAATTGCGGCATAAATTTGGCAAGCGGATTCTGCATTAGAAAGGTGTTTCTTCGTTATTTGATTCCGAATAAGGAATATCTTCAGTATAACGTGCTAAATTGTCGAAACGTGCATATTGCTCGATAAATGCTGTTTTGATTTTGCCAGTCGGACCATTTCTTTGTTTGGCAATAATTATTTCGGCAGCTTTTTTGTCGGGATCATTATCGAAATCGTCCATGCTGTCGTCAGATTGTTGGAATTTCTTATAGAACCAATCACGGTATAGAAACATAACAACATCCGAGTCCTGCTCAATCGCACCACTTTCTCTCAAATCCGATAAGATCGGTCGTTTATCAGTTCTCTGCTCAACCGCTCTCGATAACTGCGACAAAGCAATGACCGGAATGTTCAATTCCTTAGCAAGGGCTTTTAATGATCGTGTAATAACGGAAATTTCCTGTTGACGGTTTTCTACATTGCGCGGTCCCTGCATCAATTGTAAATAATCAACAATTATCAATTCAATATTGTGCTCAGCCATAATCCGTCGGGCTTTAGACCGCACCTCCAAAACCGATATAGCAGGGGTATCGTCAATATAGATCGGAGCTTCAGCTAAGGTGCCGACATGAATACTTAAATTTTTCCACTGCTTCTGCGGTAAATTACCCGTTCTGACCAAATGACTATTTACCCGCGCTTCGGCACAGAGCATCCGCATTGCGAGCTCCTGATTAGCCATTTCCAAACTGAAAATACCAACACCATGTTTATTGTCAACAGCAGCATTCCTTGCTATTGTTAAAGCTAAAGCCGTCTTTCCCATGGATGGTCTGCCGGCGATCACAATTAATTCACCGGGATGGAAGCCTGCTGTCAAATTATCCAAATCAACTAATCCTGACGGAACTCCGGTAATCAAACCACCCTTGGCACTTTTGGCATCCAAAGATTCAAACGATTCATGCAGGATTGGATCAAGATGAACAAAACCGCCTTTCAATCTTCTTTGTGTAATTTTGAAAATTGATTGTTCGGCAGCATCAAGGATATCATCAACACCTTCGCGATCGTCATAAGCCTTGCTTGCCAAATCATGCGATAAAAGGATCAATTGCCTCAATAATGCTTTTTCAAGAACAATTTTGGCGTAACTTTCTACGTTGGCGGTTGTTGGTACCGATTCAACAAGTCCGGTAATATAGTAGGCTCCGCCGACCGCTTCCAATTCTTTGTTTTTCTTCAGTTTATCTACAACAGATACCGTATCTATCGGTTCGCTTTCCTGAAATAAACCCGTCATCACCGAGTAAATTTTATTATGTGCATCCTTATAAAAATGTTCAGGGCTGAGCCATTGTATCGCCTTTGCGACGGCTTCCTTATTGGTCAACATTGCACCTAATACGGCTTGTTCACCCTCAATAGATTGCGGTTGTACATTTAATACATTGCTGTCTTTTTTATCTGCCATATTAATTATCCAAAATTGATCTGATCCATTTAAAATCTTCCCATGCCGCCGGTTTCAATCCCGCATTCCGTAAGAGTGCCGCCGGATGATAAGTTACTATCAGCGGAGTACCGTAGTAATCATGCAATTTCCCACGCATGTCTTTTAACGGGGCTTCCAATTTTAGCAATGTCTTACCTGCAACACGACCGAGGGCTACCAATAATTTGGGTTGCATGATTCTTATCTGTTTTAATAGATATGGTTCGCATTCAACTACTTCCTGAGCAAGCGGATCACGGTTATTAGGCGGACGGCATTTTAACACGTTACAAATGTAAACGTCCTTATTTCTACTGCGGCTTATGGCAGCTAAAATCTTATCTAATAATTTACCGGCACGACCGACAAACGGTTCGCCCAAGCGATCCTCTTCGGCTCCCGGAGCTTCACCGACCAGCATCAAGTTAGCATTTGGATCGCCAACGCCAAAAACAAACTTATTTCTAGTCGCGCCTAATGAACATTTTTGACAATCCTTTATTTCTTGATGGAATTTTTCAAGTTCATCACCGGGGTTTTCACTTTTTGACGTAGATTCAAGTTTTGAATCTAAATATAATTCATCACCGAACAATTCTTCGGTCTGTCTTAAATAATTTGCGACCATTTTATTTAGATTCATCTACCGAAAACTATTCCTCTGTTTTAGTATCATAATGCCATTTGATTTTGTCGCTCAAAAAATCATTGATCGCAACCGAGGTGGGTTTTTCCAATTCAATGTAGTCTTCAGGATTTTTCTCTTCGGGCACCGGATCAAGCGTTGCGAATTCCTCTTCACCTTCCATATTGAGTGCTTTCTCTACTAAACGCTCATGAATGATCTGTTTTGCCCTTTTGGTCATTACTGCCACTGCCTCGTAAACGTCTTTTGTACGCTCTTCCATATCTCTAATCGAAAGTGGTTTGATAGCCATTGTTTCTCCTTATATTCCAATAATTTCTATTAATTCTGCTAAAGCTCGGTCGAAATCATCATTCACAACTGTATGATCAAATTGAGTTTTATATTTTATCTCCATCTCAATTCTTTCCATACGTTTTGCGATCCGTTCCTCTGACTCGGTTCCGCGTTTTCTTAAACGATTCAAAATATCGTCAATACTTGGAAGTGTGATGAAAATAGTAACAGCCTGCTCCGGATAAGCAGCCTTAATTTTCAAGGCACCCTTAACATCAACTTCCAATAATAAATATTTGTCCTGTTCAATAGCTCTGTCAATATTTGCTTTTGGAGTGCCATAATAGTAACCATGAACAGTCTCAAATTCAATAAATTTATTATCTTGTACGTTTTTAAAAAATTCTTGTTCAGTCAAAAAATCATAATCATATCCATCTTTTTCATAATCTCTTTTTTGCCTTGTAGTGCTCGATAATGAAAACTCAATGTCAGGATATTTTTCCTGCAATCTTCTGCATAGAGTTGATTTTCCGGCACCGGACGGTGCCGATATTACAATCAAATTCCTCATAATATGTTCTGTACTTGTTCCCGTATTTTCTCAACTTCACTTTTAATTTCCACAACTTTATTGGATATTTCACCTGTAGGGCTTTTCGATCCAATCGTATTTATCTCTCTTGAGAGTTCTTGCAATAAAAAATTTAATTTTTTACCAACCGGTTCGTTGTTCTTCATATATTTTGAAAACTGCTCGCAATGACCTAGACCTCTAACTATTTCTTCGGTATAATCAAATTTATCCACTTGGATCACGATCTCTTGCGCAAGCCGATCATCATCAACAGTTACATCGTTCAATAATGATAGTATTTTATCTTTATACTCCCGGCTGAGTTGTTCTACAAAATTTTTTGATTTTTGATTAAGCTCATTTAGAGTTTTTTGAATTGTATTGATCCTTTTGGTAAGGTCTTTATCTATGATTGCCCCTTCATTTCTCCGCATTGCATCCAAACTTGATAATGCTTCTTTCACGCCCTTCAATATTGAGGAATGATCAAGATCTTCAGTTTCACTACTAATTAACAGATCATTGATTGAAATCAATTCACTCATGTTAAGATGCTTTCCATAATCCGTTTGTACTTTTCCAACAATTTCTTCAATCAGTTCAAAACGTTCTTTGTCAAATTTGATTGGATTTCCCGTTCTGACTTGATTGTTGAAATAAAGTTGCACATGTACATTACCACGTACCAATTTTTTTTCGACTTCCTTGCGGATTTCCAATTCGAACTGTGGATCAAGATCAATCCCGCGAAATTTAATATCCAAGAACCGCGCGTTAATTGATCGAATCACTACTGTTAATTGGTTGGATTTAGTACTTACTTCGACACTTCCAAATCCGGTTAAACTTTTAATCATAAATTTCTCATAAAATGCAGACTGTAAAGCTACGCATATTATTTAATTTCAAACAATTAGGAAATCTATAATGAAATAGAAATATTATATCAAAAATTACAAAATGATAGTTTTATCATACTTCCGCCAACATTCCCTTAACTATCGTAAACTTAACTTTTCCTTTTAACTTTTCACTTAGGAAAGGAGAGTTAATTGATCTTGAATAAATATCATTTTTGGAGAAGGTCCACTCTTCCTGCGGATCAATTACGGTGATTTCGGCCTCACAACCTATATTGAAAAGATTTGAATCAAATCCCATGATTTGACGTGGATTAATGGTTAAAAGATCAATCAGTTTTTCTATTTTAAAACCATTATTTTTAACCAATATTTTGTTCACTGCTCCAAAACAACTTTCAAGACCGATCATACCAAATGGTGCTAATTCAAAAGGCGCCTCCTTCTCCTCAATCGTATGCGGTGCGTGGTCGGTTACGATGCAGTCAATTATTCCATTCTTAAGAGCGCTAATCAATGATTTCCGGTCTTTTTCCGATCTGATCGGTGGAGCCACTTTTAAATTTGTATCATAAGTTGTTAAGGCTGAATCATTAAAATACAAGTGATGTGGTGTAACTTCTGCAGTTATATATGAATATTGTGCTTTCATTTTCTCTATTAGATTTACCGCTTTCTTGGTACTCACATGTGGTACGTGCAATTTTGAGCTAACGGTTTCAGCAATATCCAAATCGCGTTGTATCATAATTGCTTCAGCCATATCCGGATTTCCCACTAATCCCAAGCGGGTCGAGACTTCACTCTCATTCATAACCCCCTCATTTCTGAGCGGAATATCCTCCGCATGATTAATTATCGGGACACCGATCATCTTGCCATATTCTAAAGCAAGGCGCATAACATAGGCATTCTGCACCGGTATGCCGTCATCGCTAAAAGCGATGGCACCCTCATCTTTCATCGCTCCCATTTCAGTGATCTCGCTCCCTTTCTGTCCTTTGGAAATGGCGCCGATGGGATGAATATGTACAGGTGTCTCGGCTGCTTTTTCAACAATAAATCTAATTGATTCCGGATCGTCAAGCGGAGGGTCAGTGTTGGGCATCACACAAACTCTTGTAAAACCGCCGGCGAGTGCCGCCTTGGCACCGGTTACCAACGTTTCCTTATCCTCCCTGCCCGGCTCACGAAAATGAACATGGATGTCGCAAAAACCATGCGTGACAATCAATCCCTCGCAATTAATTATTTTTGCATCTTTAGGATAATCAACTTTACCAATCTGTTTAATTTTACCATTCGATACTAATAAATCGCCTTTAAATTTTTTCTGATTATACGGATCATATATCGTTCCGTTCTTAAAAATAGTATTCTTATTCAATTTTGTTATTTTCATAATTTATCTAATTCTCCTCTTGTTTTCCACCTAACAACAAGTACAAGATTGCCATTCTACTGGCAACACCATTCAATACCTGATCTAAAATAATTGCTTGTTCGCTGTCGGCAACATTGCTGTCAATTTCAACTCCGCGGTTCATCGGGCCCGGATGCATTATCACTAATTTTTTATTATGTTTATTAAGCCTTTCATGGGTGATACCAAACAGATTGCGATATTCGCGAGTTGAGGGAAATAATCCGACACCCATGCGCTCCATCTGAATTCGCAATACGTTTATTGCATCAGCCCAATCCATGACTTCATCCACATTATAAGAAATATTAACACCTAATTTTTCAATATATTTTGGTATCAGCGTGGGAGGACCACATAAGGTAACCTTGGCACCCAAATTGATTAATCCGTGAATATTACTTAAGGCAACCCGACTATGTGAAATATCGCCGATAATTCCCACTTTCAATCCTTTGATCTTGCCAAAATGCTCTTTGAGACTCATCAAGTCTAAAATGGCTTGTGTGGGGTGTTCATGTGTTCCATCACCGGCATTAATAACAACTGCATCAACAAATTTTGTCAGATGCAATGGTGCGCCCGGATGCGGATGGCGCATTACGATTGCATCAATTTTCATGGCTTCAATATTCTGCACGGTGTCCTTAAAACTTTCTCCTTTATTGACACTGCTCGACGATGCCGAAAAATTTATCGTGTCAGCGCTCAATCGTTTTTGCGCCAACTCAAAACTTATCCTTGTCCTAGTAGAATTTTCATAGAACAGATTAACGATAGTTTTGCCTTGCAAGGAGGGCACTTTTTTGATTGGTCGTTCAAGCACTTCGCGAAAACCGAAAGCAGTATCAATGATAGTTTCAATATTTTCAGCCGGATAACCTTCAAGCCCAAGCAAGTGTTTTTCTGTCATCATTTGGCACCCCCGTTGTTGTGCAGCAACTGAACGGAATCTTTTCCGTCTATTTCATTTAACATAACTTTGACATGCTCACCGTCGTGGGTGGGGATATTCTTCCCCACAAAATCGGCTCGGATCGGCATCTCGCGATGACCGCGATCCACAAGCACCGCCAATTGTATCTTTGCAGGTCTGCCAAATGATAAGATGACTTCGATCGCCGCCCGGATCGTCCTGCCCGTATAAAGTACATCATCAACGAGTATTACCGTTTTATCATCAAGTGAAAACGGGATGTCGGTATTTTGCACCTGCGGAACGACCAATCGCTCGCGAAAATCATCGCGGTGAAAAGTTATATCAACAAGTCCCATCGGTATATCTGATTTAGTGTTATCATCAATTAGTTTTTTGAGACGCTTGGCAAGTGGTTCACCGCGTGTTATGATGCCAATCACCGCAATATTTTCAGCACCATCATTTTTCTCAATGATCTCATGGTAAATTCGAGTAATTGATCTGTTCACCGAATTCGAATCCATGATCTGTGTAACTACCTGAGTAGTCATAATTCCTCCCAATTTTATAGAAAAAAACCTCCGGGCAGAATGATTCACGTTCTGTAAATCCTTCTGAACGAAGGTTCAGTTCTCTGCCCTTCCCGTCTCTCCGGATCGGATTAAAGGGTATTTTCAGTCGGGAAGTTAAGTGTTAGATTTATACTTTAAAATTATTTTTTCAACGATTTCTGAAATTTTTGAATCGTCGCTAACATCAAGCTTGAGGTCAAGCGCTTCACTCTTGAACCAAGTCATTTGTTTTTTGGCATATTGCCGCGTTCGAAGGTTAATATCTTCGATCATTTCATTTTTACTGATCTTATTATTTAGATATGATCTAACCTGCTTGTAACCGATTGAATCAAGCGGATGAACGGTACTTTCCGCATAATTAGACAGTAAAGCTTTAACCTCTTCGATAAATCCCTGCTCAAACATTTGTTCGGTGCGTTGACTAATTCGTTTGAATAATAATTCTTTATCCATCGTTAATAAAACCGCAAATAAATTCAATTTTAAAAGTTGATTCCTTTTCTGTTCATCAAAATGATCGGTCGGGGTTTTTCCGGTCAATTCAAATATTTCCAAAGCCCTGACTAAACGTTTCTTATTATTGACATGAACTATTTCAGCATAGACCGGATCAATTTTTTTCAATCTTTTTAATAACTTTTCGGAATTAGTATCATATTGACTTTCCAGTTTCTCCCTAATACTCAAATCCGATGAACTGCCCTCAAATATTCCTTCCCGCAAAGCCCGGAAATAAAGTCCGGCGCCGCCGCAAATTATGGGAGTTTTTTCTCTTTGTTGCACATCAACTATAACCGCACTAACTAACTTGACGTATTCCCCCGCCGTAATAACTTGATCAGGCGCCCGGATCCCAATCAAATGATGACGAATTCCATCTCGTTCTTCCAAACTTGGCTGTGCCGTGCCGATCTCCATATCAAAATATATTTGGCGGGAATCTAATCCGATTATTTCACCATTTAACTGTTTGGCTAATTCAATTGATATTGAAGTTTTACCAACAGCCGTCGGACCAATTATTGTTAAGATTTTATCCTTCATTTACTTAAATTAATCATAATATTTGGTTATAATAATATCAAAACATACTTATTCAAAAGTTATATGTCTAAACTGTTGACAATATTTGTTATTATTGCTTTATTAGCATATTCTTGTAAGTCTACTTCGAGCTCCGATGAACCAAAAGTGGAAGTAGGTAAAGGTTATTTTTCTGCTTTACCGATTGATAAAGAGAATTTTAATTTTTTTGTCAATCTAGGGCATCTGTCACAACCAGGGCACACCTTTCCATCCGGTCATGGCGGTTTTGTGCTTACTGATCACATGAATCCGGTACCGGTCTATTCTCCTGCTGATATTGTAGTTACCGCTATCACTTCACTTGAACATATAAATCATGGATATACAGATTATGGTTTGAATCTTTCGGTGAATGATTTTGAATTCTCAATTAAGCTTGGACACATGTCTCAAATTCATCATTCAATTCTAAATCAAGTAGGTGATTTAAGTGATGAAGATTGTGAACAATACTCAACATCAGGTGATGATTATAGACTTTGTCTGCAATGGACAGAAATTCCCGTTTTCGCAGGCGATACACTCGGTATGGTTGGTGGTAATCCGGGTCAGTTTGGATTAGATTTTGGTGTTTACGATAAATCTAAACCAAATGAGCTAGCTACAGATAGATTTGATGATTACGGTTATCCCTATTCAGTTTCTCCATTAGATTATTTTACTGATGAAATAGTCGATTATCTTGCGCTAATTTGCGGTGGTTATCTCCATGGGTCTCCCTTTGTACGAACAAAACCTCCCATTGGCGGTACAATCAATTATGATGTAGAAGGTACTGCACAAGGTATTTGGTTTAAAGAAGGTGAACCAATCTCACCGGAGGATCCTCACATAGCTCTTGTATATCATAATGCTGATCCCGACATTCCACTTTTTTCAGTTGGCATTTCCATTCCCGGATTGGTATCCGGTCCATATACTTATTCAGTGAAAGAAACAGGATTGATTGATCGGGCATTTTATGACGTTAAACCCGATGGAAACATTTATGTATACAATTCATGGTATTTAAGCAACAATCCCTATGGGCACATGCGATTATTAATTCAAATGTTAGATGAAACGCATTTAAAAGTAGAAATGCAAGATACATCAACTACCGAACCTTGGCAATTCACAAACAATGCAGTAATTTTTGACAGATAATGGAAAAAGAAATAAAATATCAAAATATTCTCAAGAATATTGAATCTCTAATTGAGGGTGAAGCAGATACAATATCAATAATGTCCACTATATCCTGTGAATTATATCAAGCATTTGAACAATGGAATTGGGTTGGATTTTATCGCCTTGTAGATGAAAAAACATTGAAAGTCGGACCGTATCAGGGAACGCATGGCTGTCTGACTATTGATATTAATCAAGGCGTTTGCGGCAAATGTGCCCGCGAACAGAAAGTACAAATCGAAAACGATGTTACAAAACTACCACACCATATTGCCTGTTCAACTGATACGAAATCAGAAATAGTATTACCGGTATTCGATAAATCAGGACAATTAGAAGCAGTATTAGATATTGATTCTCTTGAATTAAATAGTTTTGATACGATTGATGAAAAATATCTCACTGAGGTCGCTGATAAGGTATATTGATCTGTTTGGTATAATGCTTCTCCACTTCCATAATTTCCTTTGCCATATTCCGTAAATAATTGTGGATTTGCTTCAACGTGTCCATCAGATCCATATGAATTTCATGGGTAATAATAGATTTTGATTTCTCCGCCTGCACCCGTTTGATATGCGCCATGCGATGTTCATATTCCACATCAACATATTTCTCTTGTTTGATCAGTATTTTTTTCGCCTTTTTAAAATCTAAATCTTCGAGAGCTATTTCCAGTCGGCTCATTTGCTTCATGACACTAATATGATAGTCGCGAATTTCTTTTTTGCCTTTGCCTGTAAAATCTTTTTTTAGCTTTAACTTCTTATCGGTCAACGGCACTAATTCACGATGTACAATATCACCGATATTCTCCATATCCTTAACTATCGCCATCATGGCGTACACTTCACTGGCTTGATGATCAGATAAATTCTGCTTGGAAATTTTAAACAAATATTTGGTGACTTTCTCTTCCAAATAATCAATTTTCTCCTCCCGCATATCAATGCCTTGCCGTAACGTCAATTCCGGATAGACCATGTCGTGTTTTTCTTCATTGGAAATGAACGGTTCGATCACAGCACTTAACATCCTTTTAAGGATCTTTACCATACGGAGCAGTTCGGTCTGTGCCAGACCGATAGCTATTGCGGGCGTTGAAATAGCCGAGTCATCTAAGTGCCAGGTTACCGGAACCACGCCTTTTTCCACTGCTCGTGGAGGAAGTATTCTTAGAATTATCTTTGACAAAATTTGAGTGAATGGTAAAAATACCAACGCAATCCCGACATTAAAAATGGTGTGAGCATTAGCAATTTGTCGGGGCGTTTCCATCGCCATTTTTGCAATGCCGACTTCCTCGCTTGACGGCGAAATATTTCTTACCAAATCAGCAAGATAGGGCGTAAACCAAACAAATAATAAAACTCCGAATATATTCGTTAAAATATGGGCAAGCGCAACTCTTTTGGCGGCACGGGAAGCGCCAAAGCTTGCTAAACCTGCTGTAACACAAGTCCCGATATTCGCCCCAAGGATCATCGGGATTCCCGCCTCAAGCGATAATAATCCCTGTTGTGCCAATACTATCACAATTCCGGTAAACGCGCTGCTACTCTGAATTAATGCGGTAAAAACTGTCCCCACCAATAGCCCATAAATTGGATTTTCCAAACCTCGCATTGTATTTATGAACGGTTCAAATGTTCGTAAAGGTTTCATCGCATCAGACATTAATTTCATACCGAAAAACAATATCCCGAAGCCGAGCAAAGCTTCGCCAAAATATTTAAACGATTCCTTCTTGGCAAAAATGGTAATGGCAAATCCGATTGCGATCATCGCTAAAGCATAATCCGTTAGTTTAAATGCGATTAACTGTGCGGTAACAGTCGTGCCAATATTGGCGCCGAGGATAACCGAAATGGTTTGAACAAAATTCATCAGTTTAGCCTGTACAAAACTGACAAGCATAACGGTCGTGGCGCTGCTGCTCTGGATAACCATCGTTACAAACGCACCGGTTGCCAAGCCTAATATTCTGTTCTTGGTAATTGCTGATAAAATGCTGCGCATTTTGTCGCCGGCAGCTTTTTTCATTCCGGCACTCATCTTGGACATACCATACAAAAACAGCGCTAAGCCGCCAAAGAGGGTCATGGTCATTGCTGTCCAATTTATTAGATTGTCTCCACCGACGGCTGCCAAGCAGGTATTCGACAAAATAATCATTAATAATAGGAGTTTATACATTAATTCCCGATTTTTTACTGCCAGGTTGAAAAAGGAGCTTTCATCAACATGGAATTATAATATTTTTTTATACCGGTAATTTCATCGCCGAGCCAATCGGGTTTTTCAAAATCTTCATCTATTCTTGACAGCTCGATTTCCACAACAACTAAGCCTTTATTGTCACCCAAATATTCGTCAACTTCAAAAGCGTGATCGCCATAGCGTACTATATAACGATATTTGTCAATTTCACCCGGCTCGCAAATATCTAATAATTCTTGGGCTTCCTCGAACGGTATTTCCCGTTCCCACTCAAAGCGCGCAACACCGGTTTTGTCACCGATCCCCTTGATAGTTATAAAACCGATCTCATCCTTGATTCTAATTCGCACCGTTCTTTGGGGCACTGATGAAAGATATCTTTGGACTATCCTATTTTTCTGAACGGCGTCTTTTTTGAAATCATCATTCAGAACTAAGAATTTTCTTTCGATTTCTAACTTCATTATTTGCTGCGTAATTATAATTACTGATTATATTAAAATTACTGTAAATCTAACTTTTTTCTAATTAATTACTATGCCGTATTAGTGGTAATTTTGTTGTTCTTATAATGACAAATCGGAGATAATGGATAATGAAAAATATTTTTATAATATTAATAGTTACCGCTTTATTGTTTATGGGGTGTAAATGTCAAACAACTAAGGACGCAACGAAAACCGGTAGTGTAATTTTTATTCATCCTGATGGAAGCGGATTAAGCATGTGGGGTGCCTTGCGACTCGTTAAAGCGGGCCCCGACGGAGAAATAAACTGGGACAAAATGGACAACCTCGGAATATATCGCGGTCATCTCACCGATTCCGCCAATAGCAGCTCTAACGGCGGTGCCACCGTACATGCGTTTGGTGTCAAAGCCGATTATATAGCATTTGGCATCAATCCAAACGCACCGATCAAATCGTTATCCGGCAAAGATCATAGTATTATGACTGAGGCTAAACTATCGGGAAAATCGGTAGCTCTAATCAATAGCGGACATCTATGTGAGCCAGGAACAGCAGTTTATTTAGCAAATTCTCCTTCACGTGCTTTGGAAGATACTATAGCGGCTCAATTAATTCATAGCGGAGCCGATATTATTTTTGCCGGTGGTGAAGTAATGTTGCTGCCGGAAGGTGTAATGGGTTTTCATGGTGAAGCGGGAATCAGAAAAGATGGTCGCAATCTGTTAGATGAAGCCAAACAATTAGGTTATAAAGTTATCCTAACGCGTGAGGAGCTGCTCAGTTTGCCCGCTTCAACCTATAAGGTTTTGGGGATTTTTGCAGCCCGCCACACTTTTAATGCTATGCCGGAAGAATTGCAGGCTGAAAAAGATTTGCAAAACTATAATGAAAATGCACCGACCTTACTTGAAATGACCAAAATCGCACTTGATATCTTGAAAGCCAAAAATGAGGACTTCTTCATTGTCATCGAAGAAGAAGGTTCGGATAATTTTGGAAATCATAATAATGCCAATGGCGCTATCGAAGCATTAAATCGCGCCGACGATGCAATTGGTCATGCTATGGAGTTTATTTCTGATAATCCTAATACCTTATTAATTACCGCTGCCGACAGTGATGCCGGCGCCATGCAGGTCATCGGTTTGCGTGATTCCACTATGTTTAATGTTCCGGTTCCGGAACGTTCAAAAAACGGTTCACCGTATGACGGACTTGGCGGCACGGCTACTTTACCATTTGTCGCAAAGCCGGATCAATTCGGCACGGAATTACCCTTTGTTATTACTTGGTCAACAAGCTATGACGTGATGGGAGCGGTTATCGCTAAAGCACACGGACTGAACGCCGATAAATTACCGCACAATGTGGATAATACCGATATTTACCGGTTAGCTTATCTAACATTATTTGGTAAAGAATTGGAATAGTTGGTGAATTAGACCAATTTCATAAAAATATCAGAATTTTTAATACAGCGGTAATAATTTACCGCTGTATTTTTTACAATTTAATTACTTTGAAGATATTCACCATTATAATCGTTATCACGGGGATTTGCTATGCTCAATTAACCGGCACAATAAACGGACGGGTTGTTGACAGTAATACGCAGCAACCGCTTGTTGGCGTGAATATCCAAATCACTGATCTTGAGCTCGGTACGACCACCGATGAAGACGGGTATTTTAACCTCCCCAATATACCAATTGGTACACGGCACATATCATTTTCAATGATCGGCTATGAAAAAAAGGTTTTTCTGAATTTACCGATTACAACCGTACGCCCGCTAAATTTGAATGTTGCATTGCAAATAGCACCTATAGAATTAGGAGCAATTGAAGTACCGGGCAATACTTTTTCGAAATCGGCGGAATCAATTCTAAGCACTCTGAATATTACCAATTTTGAATTCAGAAGTAATCCGGGCAGCGCCTGGGACATTCAGCGCACAGTTCAGTCTGCACCATCGGTTATTCAAATAGGGGATCATGTGAATGAGATAATTATCCGCGGCGGCAGCCCGGGCGAGAATCTATTCTTAATGGATAATATTGAAATACAAAATCCCAATCATTTTGGCATTGAAGGTAACGGCGGCGGCGGCTTCAGTATAATTAATCCATTATTTGTAAAAAATGTTGAGTTCACACCTGGAGCATTTCCCGCTCGCTTTGGTGATAAAGCGAGCAGCAGCATGAACATCTCAATTATTGAAGGATCAAGAAATAATTTTGAATTTGATATTGATATTTCTATGGGAGGAGCCGGATTAAAAGCCGAAGGTCCGATCAACAATGGAAAAGGATCTTTCATACTTGGTTCAATCTATAGTTATTTTGACAATATTATAACCAATGTCGGATTCACGGCGGTTCCGCATTTCAATAACCACCAACTCAAATTAATTTATGATTTAAATCATAGAAACAAACTAATCCTTAATGGCATTTTCGCCAATAATGACATTGCCACTAAGACCGACCGGATCAACGAAAGCTATTATGGTGTGTCATCATTTAACCACGAGAGCAGCATTTTAGTTGGCGGAATCACTCTGAAAACTTTACTCGGGCAATTTGGTTATGGTCTGATCACTTTGTCATCCACTTATCAAAGGATCAAGCAAAATGTATTTGATTTCGGTTCCGATGACTTTTCTTGGTTCACTCGTGATAATACGCTCGGAGATATAGCGGTTAAAACCGATTGGTTCCTGCAAAGCCCGATCGGTGAAATAAATACCGGATTGGCATTTAAGAGAATTAATTACGATCATAATGAATGGTTGAATGCCAATCTGACCTTTGAATATGATACTTACTTTTGGGATGGTAATAATTGGAATTTCCCGCCGGGTATAACCGAACCGGATGAGCTGCGCCCAATTTACTATCAACCGACTTTGCTACACGACATAATTACCGATTATCAAAAATTTGCCTATTACTTACAACACAAAAGTAATATTGGAAACAAATTAGAATTGAGTAGTGGAATCCGGTTCGATTACTTTACCGGTACCGAACAATTTGTAGTTTCCCCGCGTATAAATTTTGAATATTCATTCAATCAATTTAACTCGGCGCATATCGCTTTGGGGCGTCATTATCAATATCCGGAATACTACATGGTTTTGAAGAGTGATTTTAATACCAATCTGCAAACAAAATATTCCGATCAAATTGTAATCGGTTATGAACATTTGTTTGATACTGATTTCAGAGGAACACTTGAATTTTACTATAAAAAATATGATGATGTTTATACACATTATTACTGGTCGCAGGAACCGGAACAGTTCCCGAATAAATTAGCACACATGCTTGATTGGGAAAATAACGGCGCAATGCTCAGTTACGGCGCCGAACTGTTATTACATAAAAAACTTTCCAAGAATTGGTTCGGGATTTTGAGCTATTCATGGAATCATGCGACCGCCCGCGATATAAGAACAATCAAGGCGGTGCCGGAGGTTGACACCTATTTAAATGACGGAGAATGGTATCCCTGGGATTACGAAATACGTCACAAATTATTGATAAATGGCGGTTGGAAGAAGAAATTAAGTAACAAAAAATGGTATCAAAATTTGCGCTCTAAAGGGTTTTATAAAATATTGAATCCGATCATCCCCGTTGGTGATGAAATTGAATTAAGTTTTCAGTATTCTTATTCCAATGGCCGACCTTATACTAAACGAACCTATTATCCAAATCTATATGATTGGAAATATTCCGATGATGTAGATTGGAATGGAGCAAGCTATCCTGGTTACCAAAGGTTTGACCTGATGTTTCTGAAACGCAACAGTTTTGAAAAAATGAACATTGTGATTTATGTAAACTTCATTAATATTCTCAATCGGGACAATGTGCTCGATGTACTATTTAATCGTAATGGAACTCAGGAAACCGTTTGGCATTTTAAAACTTTACCGATTGGTGGTATAACTATTGAGTTATAAATATATTTTATTAACTTTCGTCATCTTTTAAAATAATCAATTGAGGTTAATTAAATGAACTTTGTCAAAATTATAATACCATTAGCTCTAATCTTTCTCGCTTTCTCATGCGATGTTTTTGAAGAATTATTTGAATCGGACGATCCCGAAGGCGGCGGCTCAATTGTCGGTGCCTGGTTAGAAAGCGATGCAACTATAAGCCTTGCCTTAACAACCAATTCAAATCAAACAGCCACTAATTTTTTAAATAGCACCGGTAAACTTGCTTTATCGGGCGACTATCAGGCTAAATTAACATTATTATACGAAACTCCGGAGAATGAAGACGGAGAAACATTTTTGATTTTGACAAATCCGAACGGGTTGTTAGGTTTTGCCGATACTTCTTATATGTTTTCGCTTGATCCTACCGGAAATGATATACAAGGTGCACTGATCGTAAACGCTAACGATGATTCCGAATATTCCGATGATTTAACCGGTAACGTTACTTATACTTATAGCAACTCAACATTAAATGTAACCGCTTCTACCCTTCAAAGTCATGCAACCCAACTTACTACAACAGTTGCCGGAAATATTTCTAACCCGACAGTTAATATACCGGCAAACACGCCGACGACGTTGAGTTTTAATGCAAGCCAATACTACAATTTTGGCAGTACAATCACCACTTTTAATGAAGACGGTTCTTTCCTTTCGTCCGAAGATACAGGACTTGGTGATTCTACCGGAACATGGATAGTAATCGGTGATACCTTGCGAATTACTACTGCTCAAGAAGTAGAAGATATAGACACCGGGGAAATTACTTATGTAGATACGACTTGGTCTTTTAATTATGTAAATACCGGTAACCAATTTATAATTTCGCAAACGATCCCGGTTTGCGATCTTGCAGATGACGGCGATGATGATGATTCCTTCTCCTGTGATGAGTTATATACTCTTATTGAAGCAAATTTCGGATTGGACGAAGGTAGCGTTACCGATGCAAGCCTGATTTATCAGTTATTTTTTGAGCGGACTGATGATCAAGCGATCGTAAAAGTAAGTGATTCTAAAAATAATCAGGGTTTGTCCCAACCGCACAAGATTATCAAATTAATGTTCAATGCCAAAAATCGGTTGGACATAAGCGATTAATCAGATCACTACTACAAAATTATGAAATTGGTTCAGTGATTTATCGCCCTTAAGGCGCTTACAAAATAATACAACCGTTTAATGAATAATAGAACCTACATTACGACTGCCGGATATATTATCCTGCTACGTTTATTAGATTTAGGACTGACCTTTTTCTATACTCCCGAGTTGCATTATGAATGGAATCCGGTTGTTTCGGTTTTTGGCTACTCCTGGATGGGAATGCTTGTAACTCAAATATTGCTGATCAGCTTCATTATTTTTGTCATGTCATTCTATTTCTATAAAAAACCACTATCGAATCCGCCACATGACCTGAGCTTTAAAGAATACATCTATTATTATTTCCACAATAAAAAACGAACATCCAAGAAAAAATGGCTGGATTTCAATCGGCGCAGCCTGGAAAGGGTTTTGGCATATAATGGATTCATCCTGATGACATTATCAATCAGTGTGAGTTATTTGGCAATTATTAATAATATTTTGATTATCAGACAGGTTCGAGCCTATTCGTACTTTATCTATAACCATAGCGATGTATTCTTTCCCATCTTGCTAATTGTATTGGCGGTGAGTTCCTTTTATTTATTCTTTATTCTGGAATACAGGACTTATAAAAACAAACTTGAAAAAATACCGGTTGAGAATTGATGCAAGAAGCAGATAGTATTGCAATTGATCAATTAACAGCCAAACTATATAATTGCATTTGTTTTGAGGTTGGCGGCTACCCGCCCGTTGATAATTTAAAAGGCTTATTTTTACCCACTGCACGTATGATTCGTAATGATGGTGAACAACCTGAGATTATGGCCGTTGATGAATTCATTTCATCGTATAAATCTCGGATCGATGATGGAACCATAAAATCTTTTTACGAGGGTGAGCTGCATGAGATCACTGAAATTTTCGGTAAAATCGCCCACCGTTTCAGTACTTATGAAACCAAGTTTGATCTTACAAAAGACGAACCTTTCAATATCGGTATCAACAGCATTCAATATATAAAAATTGATGGTGAGTGGAAAATATCATCGATTGTGTGGAATAATCAGACTGAAGATTTGAAAATACCTGAGAGGTATTTATAAATAGAAATTTATCAGATGAAAATAGGTTTGATAATAGTAAAACTGAAGATTTGTAAATTTTTTCGAACTATATTTAAAAATGATATGAATAATTTTCTAAAAACCGATGAGTATAATGAAATTTCGAAGCTTATAGAATTACTTCTATCCCAATCTAAAAAATTAGATGATATATATAATTGGAAATGGGTTATTTTAACACTGCATTCTGCACTTCAAGGATTTATGATAATTGCGTTGAGGGATAGTGCTGGATTAAATATTTTAAGAGATAAAATAGCAAATAAGTGGTTGGAAGCTTATAGGAATGATGAGCCTTATCCAGTTGAAATATTGGACTCATTTCTAAATTTATATGATAAAATCAAAAGCGATATAATGTTACGCTTTGTTCATAGTAAGAAATTTGAGTCAAGCAATGATCATGATAGAAGTGTAAAGAAACTAAATTCATTAAGGAACGATTTCATACATTTTATCCCAAGAGGATGGCTTATTGAGGTTTCTGGTTTACCTAAAATTTGTATAGATTGTTTAGAAATTATTGAATTCCTTGGATGGAGTTCAAATAATATGGATTGGCAACTTGATGGTCAAATCGATTCTAAGTGCAAAAATGCTATAACATTATGTAAAGAAATATTTATTGAACTTCAGAATCAATATGAAGATGATTAAATGTTTTAGCTGTGGCGGCGAATATCCTGATATTGAAGGACCTACGCATCGCTATATGAAATCTTCACCGGGCTGTTGGGCAATCTATGGAGAAGTTTTGGCACGCGAATATGAAAGCCCTGAATTGATGGAGGTTCATAGATTATCAGTAGATGCTTATGCAGTTCAACATCCGGGAGGAAAAGATCGACAAAGCATCCAATCCGTTGGTGTACACTTGATCAGGCTATGTTTGTTCTTAGAACATAATCTAGCACCTGAAAAAGCAAATGATGCAATGTTGAAAGCTGCCAAACATAAACACAACTATATTTGGTTAAAGCCACCCGAATCGCTTGGAAGCATTACTGTTGCGGATGTGCATAAAACTAAAAACACAGATGAACATAAGAAAATTGTTCGAGCTTGGGTAAAAGAAGCCTGGCAAGCATGGTCAGTTCATCATGACATTATTAGAACTTGGGCAAACTTTAAGCAAAATCTGCATATTCTTTAGTCGGAACAAACCTATCCTTAATATTAAATTTTAGTATATTTATTAAGGATATAATAATGGCTTTAATTCTCACCCGCCAAGATGTTATGCAAGTTTTGACCATGAAAGACTGCATTGCTGTTGTTGAACAAGCATTTTTAGAATCGGACCAAGGCACTGCTGTTTTGCCTTTGCGAACTGCGATCACGCCTGAAGATGGTATTTCACTGTACATGCCGGCTTTTCTCAAAAATATGGGAGCCTTAGCCTGCAAAGTGGTAACAGTTTATAAAGATAATCCAAAAAAGCAGAATTTACCGGTTACGATCGGAAAAGTCTTATTGCAGAATCCGGACAGCGGTGAAGTTATTTGTATAATGGATGGCGGTTATTTAACGGCGGTACGAACCGGTGCAGCGAGTGGTGTTGCTACCAAATATCTCGCTAACGATGAGCCAAAGATGACGGTCGGGATATTTGGAGCAGGTGTTCAAGCACAGATGCAGCTTGCCGCAATGTGTGCTGTTCGCGATATCCAAAAAGCAATTGTTTATGATATTTCTGAAAACGCGATTAATAATTTTATTGAAAGCTTAAAAGGTAAATTGGATATCGAAATAATCGCGGGTAAAACTGTGAATGAGATTTTGCAAGCGTCTATAATTTGCACTGCAACTTCGTCTGCCACCCCGCTTTTTAATGGCAATGACGTCAAGCCGGGCACACATATTAACGGAATTGGTTCACATACGCCCTATGCCCGCGAGCTCGATACCGTTATCGTCAAACGAAGCAAATTTATCGGTGATTCGCGCGAAGCCTGTTTTAATGAAGCCGGTGATATTATGATCCCGCTAAAAGCTGGCGAAATAACCGAATCACATTTTTATGCCGATTTAGGCCAAATTGTCGCCGGAGTAAAAACCGGACGCGAAACAAAAGATGAGATCACCATCTTCAAGTCCAACGGTTTGGCTATTCAAGATGCTGCCACTGCCAAACTCGTTTACGATAAAGCCGTTGAAATGAACATCGGAACCAAAATAGAATTATAATAAATGAACAAGTTATTCACATTACCGAATATTTTCAGCATGATTCGTATTGTGATGGTTCCGATCCTTCTTTACGCGGCTTATACCAATCAGCCTAACTTATTTTTAGTTTTGGCAGTATTCGCGCTTTCAACGGATGCAATTGACGGTTATTTGGCACGTAAATTGAATCAAATTACTAAACTCGGTACTACTTTAGACAGCGTGGGCGACATGGTGATGTATATTACTATTCCGTTCTGCGGTTGGTTACTATGGCCGGAGTTGATCATGAAGGAAATCATCTATATTATCATAGTAATGATTGCATTTGTCGTTCCAATGATTGCCGGATTTATCAAATTCGGTAGAATGCCCAGTTACCACACTTGGTTAGCCAAAATATCAACGACATTTATCAGTGTAGCGACAATCATTTGGTTCATTACTGAAATGGCAATCCTATTCCGCATTGCAGTATTTATCCAAGTTTGCGTGTTAATTGAGTATATTGCCATCACGCTTCGTTTAAAGGAATGGCGTGGAAATATTCCTTCCTATTGGCATTTAGATGATTAACCTATTGTTATTGATCATTATAATCGGGAATTAATAGATGAATATTTTATCAAAAATATATAGCAAAAACCTTGTAATTCTATCGGCTGTAATCACAATAATGGTTTTCTTTGTGTTGAGGCATTTCGACATTCCATTGCATACTTCTGTCGCACCAAAGGGAATTATTTCATTTGAATTTGCTAAAAATATTGACGCCTCCAATCAAATAATGAATTCATGGGGCAATCAGGCAAAAATAAATGCCGGACTTAGTTTAGGAATTGACTATTTATTTCTTCTCGCTTACTCGATCTTCTTTTCTGCAATCTGTTTCTTTATTGCCATAAAGAATGAAAACCGTAGTCCTCTAATATATAAAATTGGTATGGTTCTATCATACTTGCTGCTCTTAGCCGGTGTATTTGATGCAATAGAAAATTTCGCATTGATAAAACTATTATTGGGTTCGCAAGCTGAAATTTACCCGATAATAGCTTTTTATTTTGCGAGCGGAAAGTTTACGATATTGGCGGTTGCTTTCATCTATATAATATATGGTATTCTGCAAAATATATTTTACAAGTTAAGAACTTAAATTTGGTTATTGCTTGTTAATAATATTGCCATTTAATAATAATTGATAATATATTTTAGACAGCTTGGGGGAGCTATATTTGCACTAAGTATGGGGAGAGAAAGGTGAGTAGAATGTTAATCAAACCAGTATTGGTATTCTGATATGAAGTTGAAAGTAATATTAGAACCCAGTTCAGAAGGCGGATTTACCGCTATTGCACCCTCACTTCCCGGTTGTATTTCCGAGGGGGAAACCAAAGAAGAAGCTCTGGCAAATATCCAGGAAGCTGTCTTATTATATATTGAACCGGTAGAAGATGATTCCGATTTCACTCCTAACGAAGAGACACAGGAGGTGAAGATATGAAACATCTACCAAGTGTTGGATATGACAGAATCGTCGCAAAACTGCGCATGGATGGTTGGATTATTGTCGGAAGAAAAGGCAATCAATTACGATTGCACAAACGAAAAAATACCGAAATATTTAAAATTACTGTTCCGACTCACAGACCGGTCAAGAAAACCACTTTAGATCATATAATTCGAATTTCCAATATTTCGTTTGAAAATTTAGTCGAATAAATCCTATTCCTTTTTAGCCGTTTAACCGTAGTCGCCAATATTAATTGTTGGCAATGTTTTATATTATCTAAAAAATTAAAAATCTCCCATTTATAACCTTCTTTTTGTAATTTTAATTCACCAAAGCAAAAGGAGGATGCTATGCTAACAACTAAACGAGTTTTGATCGCAACTATTTGCGGTTTCATTTTCGGTCTAGTGTGTATGTACATGGCCAGTTCAGGACCAAATCCCATTGATAATGCTACCAAAACGGTTATTCTATTCAGTCGAGGCTTGATGGGTTTTACCATCGGTATTAGCGCAATCCGACTTAACTGGTGGCTGCATGGATTGGTGATCGGTTTGATCGGAAGTATTCCGATGGCAATTCCTGTGTTCAACGACCCCGGAATTGCTGTAGGTACGTTCGTCATGGGTGCCGTATATGGCTTCCTGACCGAATGGATAACCACCAAGTTGTTTAAAGAAAAATCGGCGGGGACAAAATAAAAGGAGGAATAATGAACACCAAAAAGTTCTTATTAGCCAGTCTGGCGGTATTTGTTACTTTACAAATACTTGATTTTGTGATTCACAACCTCATATTAGCTGCAGATTATGAGGCTTTAGTAGCCGTATGGCGACCCGACATGATGGATAAAATGTGGGTGATGTATATTACCGGAATTGTCTTCTCATTATTATTTGTCTATATATTTTCCAAAGGACAAGAAGGCAAAGGAGTAATGGAAGGTGTAAAATACGGATTCATAATTGGACTGTTGGTGGTATTTGTCAGTTCATTTAATCAATTTGTAGTGTACCCGATTCCTTATGGTTTGACATGGAAATGGATCGTATATGGATTGATTGAATTTGTGATCCTTGGGGCGGTAACTGCGTTGATCTACAAAAAACCGGCTGAATAAATCTCTTAAAAAGCAGGCAGTGATTACAACATCGCTGCCTGCTCCACACTAAAAATAATAAAGGTTCTAATGAAAACGTTAATACAAAGTGCCATATTGTTACTGTTGATAGTTTTTATGAGTTGCAGTACATCCGGTTTAAAAAAAGTTGATAATTTTCTTGATGAATATGAACAAGTGGTTGAAAAATGGGAAGCTGCTATTGCTGACGGTGAATTTACTGAAGATGACTCGGATGAAATGAATAAAACAATTACGGAAATGGAAGAAAGCGCAGAGGAACTCAAAAAAGTCACCAAGTGGTCGCAGAAGCAACAACTAAGGTACGGCGAACTTTCCGAACGCATTATGGATGCAATTTTTAAATCAATTCAAATACAGGGTGAGTTTACGTTTTAATTAGATTATTTATAATTTGCTACAAATGTGGTGCGCTTTATGCGCATATTTTATGGATATGCACATTGCGTTTATTGAGACATTATGTGACATAAAATATCATGTGGTTGAAAAAAAAAAGAGCCAAATTGAAGAAAATTACAAAATCGAACAAAATATGGATGAAGAAAAACCGAGAGTAACAGGAGTAGGCGGAATCTTCTTTAAGTCTAAAAATCCTGATGAAATGAAAACATGGTATCAAGAAAATTTGGGACTAAATACAGACCAATGGGGTACTAATTTTGAATGGTTTCAGGGAAGAGATTCCTCTAAAAAGGGTTTTACACAATGGAGCCCTTTTTCTAAAAATACGAAATACTTCGAGCCAGCTAAGAATGACTTTATGATAAACTACAGAGTAGCCCACTTAGAGAAGCTTTTGGAGCAATTAAAGAAAAATGGAGTAACGATTTTAGATAGTATCGAAACTTTTGAATATGGAAAGTTCGTTCACATACTCGATAATGAAGGGAACAAAATTGAACTTTGGGAGCCTAACGATGTTGAGTATGAAAAATTATTAGAAGGAAGAACGAAATAAGTTACTACCGCCAACATTTTGTATAAGTAGTGGCAGGCAACGTGGTAAATTTCAAGGTTTGTAACCCACTCAGACATCTTAGAGGTTTGAAAGGAAACTGCCACGCAATCTGCAACTACTTATGCAATTTACCGTTAGATACAATTACAAGAAACCATGAAAATTAGAAAAATTAAAACTGGAGAATTTGAATTTGACTGTAGAGTTTCAGGCAATCAGGAAAATGAAGCGATAATTCTTCTCCATGGATTCCCGGAAACATCCTTTATGTGGATTAATTTAATGGAAAAACTATCTTCTATTGGATTTTTTTGTATTGCACCTAATATGAGAGGTTATAGTAAAAATGCTTGTCCTAAAGGAGTGAAACACTATAAAACTCAAAAACTAACACTCGACATTTTAAATATTGCTGATGCAATCAATAAAAACAAATTTCATCTAATAGGACACGATTGGGGAGCTGAAATCGGATGGAATGTTGTCTATCAAAATCCTGAAAGAATAATTAGCTGGACAGCTTTATCAATACCTCATTCGAGAGGATTTAGGAAAGCAATTAAAACGGATAAACAACAAAGAAAGAAGAGTCGTTACATAGGTTGGTTTCTATTGCCTATTCTTCCTGAAATCACGTTAAGGAAAAACAATTTTGAAAAATTTAGAAGATTATGGAAAAATAGTTCACCTGAAGAACTGAATGATTACCTTTCTGTCTTTAGAAAAAAACAAACTTTAACAGCTGCTCTGAATTATTATCGGGCAAATCTTGGAAGAGGGAAAAAACAACCAATTGGAGACATTATCAGACCTACGTTATTTATTTGGGGTAAAAACGATTTAGCCGTGGGTAGGGTGGCTGCTGAAAATAATCATAAGTATATGAAAGGCGATTATAACTTTCTACAGTTAGATGGAGGACATTGGTTAATTCAAACAAATTACATGGAAGTAGAAACAGC
>JANQGY010000019.1 GCA_028282845.1 bacterium
TATTGTCACTTATAATACCTTGATGAACCTTTCCAATGATTTCAAACAAGCTTCCGATTTAAAAAATGAAATGATTGAAAAAGGGATTCAACCTGATATTGTCACTTATACAACAATTCTTAAATTAATTAAGGAAGAGTTAGATTTAGTTAAATGGACTGATGATTTTGTCAAATCAAATAATGTGCCAAATGCTGAACTAGCCTCTACATTTGTAAAAGTCATTCATATAGTTGATAACAAAAGCAAATTGAAATACATTCTTGATGAAATAATAGTCTTTAACCCTATATTATTCTTTCGTTCAATTAAAATGATACAACTTGAAATAGTTAAAGAGATAATTACTAACCTCTCATCAAATATCACTAAAGAAAATTTTATTAAAATAGGGATTGCTCAATATTTTGTTGATAATGATGAACCATTAGTAGCAAAGAAATATCTAGACGATTGCAATGAATATAATTTTCACTATTATAAATGTTTAGGTGATTACTGGTATCAGCAGAATAATCCTAAAAACGCGGAGTCTCAATATAAACTTGCAAAAAAACAATCAAAAAATACTATTCAGACAAATTCAATAGATGTTAAAATATCTGACCTAATAAAACAATTCAGATTACAAAATAGATACACCGAAGCAATCAATAAATGTAAAAATACAATTAAAAAGTTTCCCAACGGTTTCCCCTATGCAAGAGTTTTATTAACATATTTTTATATTATTGAAACAGAGCGCAGTGAATTAACCATTATGTTAAGAGATCTAAAACAAAATTTCAATATCGGTAAAAAAACAATTAATAAAGTATTACCTGACATTGAAGACGAGCAAAAAGTACAATTAATAAACGAAGTATTTAATCTAAATATCTAAGAAATCTCTCCCCCATCAACTGATAAGACTGCTCCGGTAACATATTTACTCATGTCTGACAACAAACATAAAAAAACAATTGATAAAATTATAAATCCAATTGATGATTTTTTTGAATAGTAACTATAAATTTTTAATTTTAAAGTAATATTATGAAAATTAATTCGAATTACATTAACGAATATAAAAAAATTATCCAATCTACAAATCTGCAAAAAGGTTATCAGGAATTTGTTAAGTTTTTTAGAAGTCTTAGAACTTATTTAGCAGGTAACTTATCTGAATATAAGTTCACGGGAAATATTGTTGAAAACAACATGGATTATTCTTATTTCCAATTTACTAATGATGAACTGCAATCAAAAGGTTTGAAGTTTGTTATCGCTTTTACGCATAATAAATTTGAGTACGAAATTTGGCTATCAGGAATGAATCGCAAGATACAAATTAGCTATCATGATAGATTAAGTAGAACAAAACACACATACACAATGTCTCCAGATCCAAATAGATTTGATTACATCTTAAAAGATAAATTGTTCGATAAAGTGAACTACGATGATTGCGAAAAACTTTTTGATGATGCAAAAAATAACATTCAAGCATTTGCAAAGAAAATCGCCAAACTTGTATAGTTTCCTGAAAGCCTATCATAATGAGTAAGAACGAAAAATATTTTTTGAACTCACTCTGCTACGCTCCGTGCTACGCCGCGCTTTCCTCCTTTCAGTCATCGGATCTTAAAGGGATATACGGTTCGGGGCTCGGCTCGCCCTCCGCCCAAATTAGGCTCCGTTTCACTACACAAAACTTCGCATATCCCTAAAGTTGCACATATTGTTTGATAAACCATGACAGACTGGTTAAATCTTTTCAAATATGATCCTATTGAGCCTTTACTTAATGCTGGTGATATAGCAATACAATATTTTGTTAAGAGAGACTTGCTTCAATTAAATGAAGGCGGCATAGAGGATATTTGGGTACTCAAAGAACCACAATCAAAATTAAAAAAACAAACAAATGACGGTTTTTGGAAATCAAATACGAGGAATAGAATTAAAGCGCCTGCTGTCAACTACGATTTATTTGAAACGTTTAAAGTCTTTTCAATTCTAATTGATAAGTACGAATTCAACATATCAAATATCCAAGTAGAAAAAGCTGCTGAGTATTTATTCTCTTGCCAAACAAACGAAGGCGATATACGAGGAATTATCGGGGAACAATATGCGCCATATTACACAGGCTTAATCATGTCTTTATTGAGCAAGGCTGGCTATGAAAATGACATCCGAATAAAAAGGGGATTTGATTGGTTATTAAAAATGCGACAAAATGACGGTGGTTGGGTAATTGGTAGCCCTGGTTGCTACGGCGATTATTCGAAAGATGATCTACACCGATTAACAACTCATTATATTGGCACAAAAAGGGATTTTGATTTTTCTAAACCATTTACACATAGTGGTACAGGAATGGTACTAAGAGCTTTTGCTGTGCATCCAAATTATCGTAAAACTGAAGAATCGCTAACTGCTGCAAATCTGATTAAACAGAAATTTTTTCTTAAGGACAATTCGTCTTCATATCAACACCCGGATAATTGGATCAATTTTAAATATCCTTTTTTCTGGACAGATTTGATATCAGTTCTGGATTCGCTGTCGTTGATCGGGATATCTAAAGATGATAAAGATATAAGAACCGCTTTAAACTGGTTAATAAACAATCAATTGGAATCCGGATTATGGGATAATTCATACTCAAAGATTCATAAGAATCATAAGAATGACAGAACCTTTGAAGTGCAGCTTTGGATAAGTCTTGCTATATGTAAAATATTTAAAAGATTTTATACATACAATTAAAACACTATCTACAACATGCGGTCATAAAACATTGCGCAGATAGTGCTATATATGAACAAAACAACATTTAATCAACGGTTTACAAGTAGATATGTTTGTGGTTTCAAAATGTGCAACGATTTTATACCGCCATACCGTTAACTAATCACTCCCCCGTCAACTGATAAAACCGCTCCGGTGACATATTTGCCCATGTCTGAGGATAAATATAAGAAGGCATTAGCAATATCTTCCGGTTCGCCCATGCGTTTAAGCAATGTTTTGTCAACCATATAATCAATTACTTTTTGCGGCATACTGCTTAATATTTCGGTTTTCATAAATCCGGGAGCTACGGCATTTACTCTGATGCCGGATTTACCAAGTTCGCGTGCCCATGTTTTGGTCATGCCGATCACACCGGCTTTGGATGCCACATAATTTGATTGACCGAAATTACCATATAATCCAACCACCGAAGACGTATTTACGATTACCCCACCATTTTCCTTTTCCTTCATTACTTGAGCGACCGCTTGTCCGACTAAGAATACGCCTTTCAAATTAATGCCAATAACTCTGTCCCATTGTTCTTCGGTCATTTTTACTAATTGCGCATCGGCTAAAATGCCGGCATTGTTGATCAAAATATCAATTCTGCCGTGTTCTTCGACTACACTATCAACCATTTCATTGACAGCGTTTGAGTTGCTAATATCCGTTTTAATAAACGATGCTGCACCGCCGCTATTTTTAATTTCTTGCACAACTTGATCCCCGGCTTCCTGATTTACATCTACAATCACAACTTTGGCGCCATGTTCACTAAATAAATAGGCAGTTGCTTTTCCAAGTCCGTTGGCGCCACCCGTAATTATGGCGACTTTATCTTTCAATAATTGATCCATTATATATTTCCTATATTTATTCCTTAACAAAAATTCTTTCGGTGCGTCCACCGATGGCTGTAAATAGTACATACGGCGTTGTACTGATGGTCTGACTGATTTCTTCAGCAAGAATGGCACCATGATCATTTTGTCCCATTAGCAATACTTCATCACCGATATTTGGCACCGTATCGCCAAAATCGACGCTCATTTGGTCCATACATATCCGGCCGGCTATTTTATATTTTTGCTTATTATACATTACATAGCCATTCTCATGCCACGGACGCGATAGACCATCGGCAAAGCCGCACTGCACAACGCCGATATGGGTTCTTCTATCGGTTTTATATTTACCACCATAACTCACATAAACATCTTTTTCAACCTGCCGGACGGTAACGATGGGAGCAATATATTGCATGACCGGTTTTAGATCCAAAATTTGCGGGACCTCGTCAGATGGAAAAGCGCCATACAACAGCATTCCCACGCGAACGAGATCAAAATTCGATTCCGGTAAATTCAGAATGGCGCCGCTATTTGAGAAATGCCGATATTTAATGTCCAACTCCAATTCTTCAACAATATTCAAAACATTATTGAATTGCTTCAATTGCCATTTTGCATAGGACGGATCGCCCTCATCCGCAGTCGCAAAATGGGAATAAATTCCTTCGCAATTTATTTCCTGCGAATTCTTGATTAATTCTAAGACACTTCGCGCATCCTTGTAGGCGATCCCTAAACGGGTCATTCCGGTATCAATTTTTAAATGTATTTTGGGTTTTTTGCCGGTTCTGTTATACAGATCAATCAATATCTCGATATCATCTTTTTGGGATAATATTAAGGTTACATCAAGATCATTTGCCGCTTCCGCAAATTCAGCATTCAATCGGCTGAAAATAAGAATATTACTGTCAATTCTATTAGCGCGCAACTCTTGAGCTTCTTCCATGGTAAATACGGCAAAAAATTCAACTCCCTCATCTTGCAAAGTTTTGGCAATGGGAACTGCACCATGTCCGTAACCATTGGCTTTTGCCACCGCCATGATCGGAACATCACCAACACGCTTTTTAATCTGACGGTAATTATGAACTAAATTATCAAGATGTATAATTGCCTTAGGTCCGATCACTTTTCATCTCTGTATAAATTAAGTAATCGTGCCTGCAAGCCATCAAAATCAACAAATATTTCTGTTGCACAGGACATAATCCAACCACTTAACCCAATATTATCAAGTTGGTTGATTAAATAAACCGGTTTATTGTAATAATATGCCATAGTAACCTCGCCATGTGTACCGCCGCCTTTGAGTACTGCATTATTCCAAAGACAAATTAAATAGTCAGCTCTGTTAACAACAGAATTAAGATCATTGTCAATTGCCTTTCTAACAAATTCTACAAACCTGTTTGGATCAGAATTTTTCCAATCTCGATAATCCTGCGCATTGTTAGCCGCAACTAATTCTGAGGTATCTTCAACAGGATTAATCGCTGTGTGATCTAACTCATTTTGCAGCCATTCAGTCATTTTGATACGCCAATCCTGACCTTCATTTTCGGCATATTCCATTGCACCCGATAAATATGCTATCATTTATAGACCTTCTTAGCAAATAAAATTCCGTTGATATAAGCCCAAACGATAATCGATAATATAGATAGCCCGATGATCGGCCAATTGTAAGTACTGCTAAATATTGCCATTCTTAACGATTGCATGATCTGACCGGTCGGCAAATAACGAAGGATATCGCCGATTAAGGCGGGAAAAAATTCAAACTCAACAATTAAACCGGAACCGAATATAATAAATATGAAGAAGGTTAACATTAAGATGCTGAACAGGGTTGTTCGGTCAATGAGCAAGGAAAGTGTAACAAAAATATTGGCGCCAATTCCAATGAAAAGTAAAATGAATGGAAACATTATCAAATAATTTAGAACGCTTAGTTGCGGAAACATGATAAGTGAAAATATCCATATAATTACAACAATATAAACAGCCGATTCAATGATAACCGCTACCAAGAAACTGTATAAAAATTTTGTTTTAGATATAGGCGCCAAAGCCAAAGAAGGCAGTAGTTTTTTGTGAAGCCGCAGATCAAAGAAATCCCGATAAATGATGGGCATCATCATGACAAAGGCAACAATTATAACCAATCCCGGAAATATCCATTGTTCATGTGAGATATTCCATAATGGATTGACAACCATGCGCTTGAGCGGCAAATTGATTATTGTATGCAGAAATACCGGTAATAAGAATAATAATCCTAAAGTTGAGAATAATCTATTTTTTATAATCCAAACTCGCCGTGTGAGAATTGCTTTAATCATACAATGCGCTCCTCTGAGAAACGGGCGGCAAGTAAATCTTTTAAATTGAACTTCTTGAATTTAATGTCAATGATAGTAACACCTGCCAACTTCGACAATACCTCCAAAAATACACTGCGTTTTTCACAATTAAATATTAATGTATTATTTTCCTTTTGCAGAGAAAGGACATCGGGAATCTGTTCAACTTCTCGAACTACCGTCGCCATCAATTTTTCAAATTTGATTGAATACTGATATTTTCCGATCCAATTGTTGAGCATATTCTCAACTTTGTCATCAAGATTGATACCGCCATTATGAAATACCAAAATCCGATCATGAAAATTCTCAATAGTATTTAATGACGAACTACTGTAAATAATGGTTTTTTTACCTTTTAAAGATTTCAGTAGCTCTAAAGTCAGAACTTTGTCTTTGGCATTCATAAACGCTGTCGGATGGTCAATAACTAATATTTCGGGATTCCGTAATAATTCCCGTAATAAAGTTAGTTTTCTCAAGACTCCCGGCGATAGCTGATTGACCGGTTTTTTTATTTTTTCCTTTACATCCAAGGCATCAACATATTCAGCATAATTTGAATCAGTGGATTCAATTTCATTTCGATACAGACCATTGATAAATTTAATATTCTGCTCAGCGGTTAACCAGGGATCCATATCATTTTGGAATGGAACATACCCCAAATACTTACGGATATCAAGATTCCGCTTAATACTGTCCAGACCGTTAATAAATAACGATCCGTATTGTGGAGGCACCAAACCGGCAATAATTCTTAAAAATTCGGTAATGCCGGAATCTTCATTATCACCGATTATAGCAACGGTGGAATTTCGCTCAATTCCAAAGGAAAGCCCGGCAAGAACGGTTTTACCATTCACCAATTGTCCAACCTTTTTAAATGTAATACTTGCTTCCATTAATAAAATTCACCAAAGAATTATGGCAGAAAAATTAAAACCGAATAATAATTCGAGCGTATAAAAATCTATAATTAGAACAGCAATTTTTGTCCGATTGCAAATCCGATGCCACGCGCCGAGTTGAAAAATCCACCGGTTTGAGTTATACCGAAATCAATCTGATAATGCTTTCCATGAAAGCCGAATCCTACACCGACTTGGAACTTCTCAAAACCGCCGAAAGATAAACCTGCTCTAACCGGAAACCATTTGGCTGGATATAATTGACTTCCAACCGAAATCCTTGGACTAGTGGAGAATTGATATTCCTCATTGAAATATTGTCTGTAATTAAAAAGAAGCTCAACGCTCGGAATTACATCGTACTGAAACCCAAGTACTAAATAGGTCGGGTAATCCGATTGATAACCTTCTCCTACATAGGTTGTATCTGAATCGGAGAAAAGCTCTTCTATATCTTCAAAATCATCGGACACTTCCAAATCGGCATCAAAATTAATTTCTGAAATTTCTGTATTTTTATCAGACCAATTAATATATCCGAACAAATTTTGAAGTGACAGATTTACCGTCATTTTATCACTAAATTTTGCAGCCCAACCAATATCAAAAGCTAAACCAAAGCCGTCATACGAGTACCTATATTTGCCCGTTCCCACACCCACGATTCTATCTTTAAATGTTGTTAGTCCTCCCTCAAAATCGACCACTTCGCCATGTCCTACTCCCCACAGCAGCTTGATTCCAAAACCCAAGTAATTGTCAAAGCCCAAATCCACATTAGATAATCTCAAAGGGGATCCGTAAGATAACGAGAAAGGTATGACAAACTGTGCGGAGCCGCCAACCTGATCTAAAGAAATCTCTTCCTCAAATTGATTACCATAAAACGCTAATCTAAGTATTGAAGTTGGCAAAGTAACATCAGAATTGATTTCAGCTCCAATCGAGAAGGCAAAATCACCGGAAGAGATTCCGATTATTTTAGCATAGGCTACCGGATTCAACTCCCACCCTTCATCACCAAAAGCGTCAAACATTTTATCTTTTTTTACATCGTCTAAATACTCGCCACTGAATAAATAATCGGCGAACCAATCCATTGAAACAGCGTTGTTAACTAAATTCAAGCTTGGTATTGGTACTATTGGTATAACCCCAAAACTCATAGAAAAATCAGGATTATCTCTAAAACCCAAATTAGCCGGATTGTAGCCGATCACATCATCTCCGCGGGCAATTGTCGCAATTGTGCCGGCCGTTCCTACTGAAGACGGAATCATGATTGTTTGACAAAAAACAAAACTCATCAATAATAATGAAAACAATACTTTTTTCATGTTAATCCTCCTCCCCATTCTGTGGATCAATCAGGAGTTGAGCGCTACTATAAATAAGAATACTAATTGAATCATCCGCAAAAAGTCTCGTAGGTCGGATGTTGTCCTGAGCATCAGTGGGACCGATAAAATTTAGATTGGTTTTCAGATAGGTTGAATCGGCAAGCAAGGCTAACTTGTCATCATCAATTCTGATAGTATCTATAAATTCGTCCTCCGGTATTAAATCGAGTGTAAATAATGTGTCGGGCGAAATAAAGTAATTTTCCTCAAACATTAATGTGTCAGGCGCTACCAGAAGTTGCAAATTACCACCTAATTCAAGGCCATTTCGGACATCAACGTACAAGTAGAGTTCCTCAAAAAGGTCTTCATCCACAATTCCGTCTATTTTTTCAGGGTTACCGCTGAATGTTGCTGCTTCGGTTACTTCAAGAATGAGCGGAGCGTGCAATATTGAGTTTAATATTATTTTTTCACCAATAAAGGGTTCTTCCTTGTCACTGGGGTAAACAGTAATCTGTCCGTCAAGCGTAACCTCTGTTGGTCTGATATTAACCAAATCTTCCGGATCTTCCACCTCAACCATACCAACCACAAGTATATCCTGATTGGTTATAGTCGCTGTTTCGACTACTCCATCATCATTTACGCCTGTCAACGTGATGTGATCAATAATTACCGAATCGGCTAATGATGTATCAAACTGGGTTAAATCAATTTCCAAAAATAGATCAATATCAACAAAATTGATACCATCTAATTCTTCAGGCAAGGTAGCAATTTCAATAGCATAAGGTTCAACCGGAATAACTTCCGGTAACACATCATCATCATCTTTTTCAATATTAAAAGTAACATCAATTGTATGTGAGGTTACATTATTGAAAACATATATTGAATCAGGTCCGTTTTCGTACAGTTCAATATCAAGTCCGTCCTGATCGTCCAATAGCTCACGAATTGTGTAGTTAGTCTTGAATAATGGAAAATCAAAATTGATTGACCAAGACGCCAAGTTATCAGAATTGAAGGTATCTAATGAACAGGCGATCAGTAATATTAGAACTGCTATAAGTAATATTTTTTTCATGATGTTGACCTCGGTAAAAAATATAAAATTCAGCTAATGTGCTTCAAACCAAGAGCTACCAACACCGCAATCTACAACAATTGGCACAGATAATGGTAAAGCATTTTCCATTTCTTCAACCACAAATTTTTGTAAGATTTCTACTTCACTATCAGGTACTTCAAATAATAATTCGTCATGAACCTGCAAAATCATTTTTGATTCCAAATCGTTGGCTTTTATTTTTTTATGAATCTCAATCATCGCTTTTTTGATCATCTCGGCTGCCGTTCCCTGAATTGGCATGTTTATCGCCATTCGCTTGGCGGCTTCTTTACGAATATGATTATCACCGTCAATATCCCAAACAGGTCGCCTCCGACCTAATATCGTTTGTACGTATTTATTCTCTTGGGCAAATGCGATTGTCTCATCAATATAGTTCTGAATGCCGGCGTATCTCTTGAAATAGGTTTCAATAATCGCTCGTGCTTCATTGCGCGGTATGCTTAATTCCTGACTCATACGGAAAGGACCGGCTCCATACATGATCCCGAAATTAACTACTTTCGCAGTGCGACGCATTTCCGGCAGCACATCTTCGATCGGGACACCGAATACCAACGATGCGGTTCGAGAATGAATATCCTCATTCTTGGCAAAGGCTTGAATGAGTTCAGAATCTTTGCTGAGGTGCGCCATGATCCTTAATTCAATTTGGGAATAATCGGCGCTTAGTATTTTCCATCCGTCTTTCTGAGGTCGAAAGGCTTTGCGCATTTCACGTCCGACATCAGTTCTGATCGGAATATTTTGGAAATTCGGATTTTGACTGGACAACCTGCCGGTTGAAGCCACGGTTTGACTAAAACTTGAATGAATCCGCTGAGTGGTCGGATTGATTAATTCAGGAAACGGATTTAAGTAGGTGCTTTTAAGTTTATTATATTGACGATATTCCAACATTAAACCGGGCAAAGGGTCATCGTTCACAAGCTGCTTCAAAACCTCCTCGGCGGTCGAACGCTTTCTGATCTGCGGTAATCTTTTTACATCAAATAATACGGTAGCAAGTTGCTGTGTGGAATTAATATTAAATTCAGTTCCGGCTTCTTTATATATATCTTTAATAAGTTGATCCAATTTTTTTCCCAAATCTTCCGACATCGCATTTAACATTTCTCGATCAACAAATGAGCCTTGAAATTCCATCTCGATCAGCACATCGAGCAGCGGCAATTCTATCTCTTCAAAATATTTTGCGAGTTTTTTCTCATCAAGCGCATCTTTGAAAATCAGATATAATTGCCAAGCAATATCAGCATCTTCGATCGCATAAAAAGATGTCTTTTCCAATTCAACCTGATCCATTGTCAGTTGATTCTTACCGGTACCGATCAAATCTTCGATTGGTACCATCCGGTAATTCAAATGTTCAAGAGCCAAATTATCAATTTTATATGAGCGTGCTTCCGGATTGAGCAGATGAGCGGCAATCATTGTATCAAATCCGATGCCTTTTAAATCAACGCCAAAACGTTTCAATACTAAAGCATCATATTTTATATTTTGTCCGATCTTGCTGATTTTATCATTTTCTAATACCGGTTTAAGTAATTCCAAAACTGTATCAAGGTCATCATCGCCAAAATTATTCTTTACTTTATCTTTATATTTGATCGGAATGTAATAGCCTGAATCTTTTTCCAATGAAAAACTAAGCCCGACAATTTCAGCCTGCATCGGTTCAGTTGAAGTGGTTTCTAAATCAATTGAAAATGCGGCAGACTTTTCAATTTCATTAATAAATAACTTTAAATCATCTTCGTTAAGTACATCTATATAGTTTTTTTCAGAATCATTATCTTTTGATTTTTCCTCAATCGTATGTTCCGATAATTGCTTCATTAATCCGGCAAATTCAAATTCTCTGAACAATTCACTTAGCGCTTCAATATCAAATTCTTTCTTCTTCAAATCCGCAATATTCAGATCTAATTCAACATCAGTATCAATGGTAACTAATTCCTTGCTGAGCAGGGCATTCTCTTGATAATTCTGCAACCCTTCACGCACACGTTTATTGCTAATATTATCAGCATTTTTTAACGCTTCTTCTAATGATCCATATTCTTGAATTAATTTCTTAGCCGACACTTTGCCCACTCCGGCTACGCCGGGGATATTATCGGATGAATCGCCCATCAGTCCGAATAGATCAATTATTTTTTCGGGCGGCACTCCCCACTTTTCGATCACGGCTTCACGGTCAATTATCTGTACATCCATGTTGCGACCGGTTGCCGAGTACATATAAATATGATCATCCACCAACTGCATAAAATCCTTATCGCCGCTTACAATATACGCATCCATATTATGCTCCTTCCCCCATTTTGCTAAAGTGCCGATAATATCATCGGCTTCAAAGCCGACCTTTGAGAGTGTAGTTATCTGAAAGGCATTTAACAAATTCCAAAGATGTGGTAACTGCTGCTGTAATTCATCCGGCATTTTTTCGCGGGTTGCCTTATACTCAGGATATTTATGATGGCGAAACGTTTTTTTATCGGTGTCAAAGACAGCGGCAATGTAATCGGGATTCTCATTCTTAATCAGATTTAATAATTGATTACTGAAGCCGAATAAAGCGCTTGTCGGCAAACCATAACTTGTCATTAACGGATTGCGAATAAACGCAAAATGCGCGCGATACAGCATGGCATAGCCATCAATTAAAAATAATCTTTCGCGATTGGGATTTTGATTTGTCATAGTTTGTAAGTTACAAGAAGATTGACCTTATCTCAAGATTGATTTTATTGGAATTGAGATTGATTTATGTGTAGAATCAACAAATTATTTCAATGGAGGAAACATGCCAAGAGTCATGCATTTTGAAATTCCCGCCGATGATACTGATCGAGCAAGCGAATTTTATACGAAAGTCTTCGGATGGAAGATAAATAAGTGGGACGGACCTATTGATTACTGGCTAATCTCAACCGAGGATGGAAAATCAGAAGGAATTAACGGGGCATTAATGCTAAGAGATGAGCAATCTACTTCCGTAATAAATATAATTGATGTCCCTGATATTGATAAATATATTAATGAAATAAAAGACGCAGGTGGAGAAATTTTAACGGAAAAAATGGCTGTACCGGGAGTCGGCTATTCGGTTTATTTTAAAGATACTGAAGGCAATACTTTTGGATTGATGGAAGATGATACATCAGCTAAATAATACAGGTATATAAATGAAAATAATATTTTGCTCTATACTGTGCCTATTACTATCATCACATATATACGCACAATGCGAACCCGATTCAATTGCATCACTGGAAATTTGCAAATTGGAAACTAATTACGGTACACTGACCTTCAGATTCTTTGAAGATGCAGCTCCACTGACTGTCGAAAAATTTAAAAGATTAGTAAATAAAGGATTTTACGACAATCTAACTTTTTACCGGGTTGTTGAAGGACATGTCATCCAAGCCGGAGATGGTGGCGAAAACGATATCCCGACCGTAGTAGCTGAATTTAACGAGCATCCGCATGTGGTTGGTACGGTGGGATTAGCTCGCAGTGCAGACCCTAATAGCGGTAGCACTGAATTTTATATATGTTTAGTTCCGAGACCACATTTAGATGGAAAATATACGGTATTTGGTCAGTTAGTTGACGGTTACAATATTTTGGAATCAATTGGCAACACTGAGATCATCGAACAATATGTCGGAGATAATCAGAGTATCGCTTTCCACACACCCAAGGAACCGGTTATAATTCAAAGCGCAACAATTGAAATTATTAATTATTTTATCCAATAATTTGTTAATTGAACCACAATCGAAAGAATACATTATTTGAATCAATCCTGAATATTGTTCGTCAAATTCCTAAGGGTAAAGTAGCTACTTACGGACAAATCGCAACAATGGTCGGCACACAAAATCCAAGACTTGTCGGATATGCGTTAGCTTCTTTAAAGGATGATACAACTGTACCGTGGTTCAGAGTAATTAACAGCCGGGGGAAGATCAGCTTTCCGCAAGGCAGCGATGCATTCAAAATTCAATATTCATTATTAATCAAAGAAGGTGTTAGATTCAGCGATAAAAATATTGTTAATCTAAAAATATTCGGTTGGAGTGAAGCAAATGACTAATGTAATACACGCCCATGCCCTAATGGATTTTATGCAGGCAAATCCGCAATTAACCACAATGGATGAAGTTAAGATCGAATTTAAAAAACACTTTGGTGATGTCAGGTTTACGAATTGTACAAACCAAATCTATACATTTGATGAAATTGTAGAATTCCTGTTTCAAAGGAATAAAATTAATTACGGTACCGATGCAGTTAGAGTTAATGAACATGAGCGTTGTCAAGATGATTAGGATCATATAGCAGTATATATAGATTTAGCAAATATAAATGAAATATCGGATATTATTAGTAGTTGCTCTATTACTTTATTCGTGTAAGAATGAAGATTTAAATGACGATATTCCTAACCGATCAGATGAATATGAGATTTGCAATCAATTAATGGATTCCTGCGTTGCCGGTGACGGAGAATATTGTTTATTCGGTTATAAATGGGGAACTGTAAATACCTTCTCAAATACCGGATACGATGCAACCGGACCCCATGAACCGGGAGGTACGGTAACTTTTAGCTTTCAGGAAAATAACGGAATTGTAAATACCCATGCTCAAGCCAATTTACCAAGTCTATCATTTAATAACCTGATAAGTTGCGCAAAATCAGAGATTCGCAAAGCTTTGAATGAATGGTCCACTGTAGCAAATATTGAATTTCAAGAACAACCTGAAAATAGCAATGCAGATATACAATTCTTTGTTGCGGACATCAAGCAAAGTGGTGTTGGCTTCCCTAATTTCACGGAAGAACCGTGTAATATTTTAAGCGGAGACGTTATTTTGCAATCAGATTTAAATGTTGATGAATGTAATACTTTTTATCTCTTTGCATTGCACGAAATTGGCCATGTGCTTGGGCTTGGACACGTTAACTCATATAATATAATGAATCCCGACTTTTATACTCTTGGTATTGAAACACTCCAAAACGGAGATATTGAGGGATTAATACAAATATATGGAAATAAGTGAATTGCCTATAATTGTCATTTTATTTGAAAATATAACAATATTCCGTAGTATAATTTCTTATTTATACCGCTTGAATACTTCACCATTCTTCCCCTAAAATTGATTGATGAAGTCAAATCCAAAAACATCGGTTGCGTTAAAGGTTTTAGTCGGATTAGCAAGTTTTATCATTATTGTCGCCGGAATGCGGGCGGCGGCACCCCTGATTGTCCCATTCCTTTTAGCAGCTTTTATCGCCATTATTTGTATCCCTCCCTTAATGTGGTTACAAAGCAAAAAGGTGCCGCAGTTCTTATCGGTAATAATAGTAATAGTTGGAATTTTGGTACTTGGATGGGTATTTGCCGCCATGGTAACAGGAGCCATGAGCGACCTATCGGAAAAATTGCCTTTTTATCAGGATAAACTAACCGAATTAGCAGTACAGGCTGAGGAATGGATCAAAACTTTACCGATCGAAACACCTGATAATGTAGCAACACAATATCTTGATCCATCAACTGCAATGGATATCGTCAGTAATACCATAGCAAGTATCGGCAATTTATTCACCAATTCATTCCTAATTGTATTATTAGTAATTTTTATCCTGTTAGAGGCAGCAAGCCTGCCGGCCAAACTCAGGGCAGCCATCGGCAAACCGGACTCACCGCTTTCACAGTACAACGATGTCATTAAAAATGTTAATAAATATCTCGGGATCAAAACGTTGATCAGTCTCGGTACCGGATTCACCATATTTTTATGGTTGGTTATTTTGGGAATTGATTTTCCAATTTTGTGGGGATTGCTTGCATTCTTCCTAAATTTTGTTCCGAATATCGGTTCGTTGTTGGCATCGGTTCCGCCGATAATACTCGCATTAATTCAATTTGGTTTGGGGAAAGCAGTATTAACTGCGATTGGCTTTTTAGCTGCCAATACAATTTTTGGATCAATTCTCGAAGTGAAAATTTTTGGGAAAGGACTTGGGCTTTCAACCTTAGTTGTTTTCGTATCCTTAATATTTTGGGGTTGGGTTTTAGGACCGATCGGAATGTTGCTTTCAGTTCCGCTAACCATGATAATTAAAATTATTCTTGAAAGTAGCGAAAGCACCAAAGGAGCTGCAATATTGCTTGGTTCGGGGTCAGAAGCAAAAACATAAGGATCCACTATGAAAACTATTAAAATGTCATCAATTCTAATTTTAATTCTTTTATTATTTAATTGCTCCACGCCCTATCAGCCAAAAGGAACATTAGGCGGCTATTCTGAAGAAAAAATAACCTCAAATATGTATGTAGTTAAATTTCAAGGCAATCAGCATACCAAACCTGAAAAGGTTCAAAATTATCTTTTGTATCGCTGTGCAGAACTGACTAAGGAATATGGTTATGATTATTTTACTGCAATAAATGAAGAACATCATTTTGATGAGTATGTTGCTAAAAAGGACGTAAACCAACCATGGGTAAGGAGAGGCAGCATGTCAGGCGGACTAAAGGTATATGCTAATCCCGATCTGCAAAATTCAACGAGCAGTACTAATTACACTGCTGTTCTATATATTAAATTTCTTTCAGATATTGAAGAAAAACACAAAAATGCAGTATTTAATGCTGAGGAAGTGTTGGAAGAATTATCCGGCAGTGTGAAAAATTGAAATGAATAATGTCCGGCAGTACATTGTTGCATCTATCATATTATTAATCCAAATACTTTACTCTCAATCAGCAGATAATAACTGCTATGCAATTTTGGTTGGTAAAAATGCCAGTGTAGATGGCGCAGTCCTATTTGCGCACAATGAAGATGATTACGGCGTAAATCTTGTAAACTGGTACAAAGTACCTGCATTAAATCATGAAGAAAATGATGTGATTGAACTTTTTGCCGGCGGCGAATTATCTCAAGCATCAAGTACAAATGAATTTCTATGGCTGGAAATACCGGGGATGCATTTCTCAGATTCTTATATGAATGAATACGGTGTAACTATCGCATCTGATGCGTGCCGCTCCAAAGAAGATTCGGCTGAACTTGTGGATGGAGGAATCGGCTATCATTTAAGAAGAATTATGGCTGAACGGGCAAAATCGGCTAAGGAAGCCGTGAAGATCGCCGGTGCAATTGTTGACAGCATTGGCTATGCAAGCTCAGGGCGCACTTACAGCATTGCCGACCCCAAAGAAGCTTGGATGATGAGCATTGTTAAGGGTAAACACTGGGTAGCCCAAAGAGTGCCGGACGATCATATAGCCATTATCCCTAATTATTATACGATCGCTCAAATTGATCTTGCCGATACACTGAATTTCTTGGGTTCGGAAGACATAATTGATTATGCCATCGAACGCGGTTGGTTCGATCCTGAAACTGAAGAAGAATTCATCTTTAGGATAGTTTATGGTGATTCTACTTCTCAAAACAACATCAGAAATATTGCCCGGCATTGGGGAGCTTTTAATTTATTGATGCCTGATAAATATGAATTATATGATGAATTTCCGTTCTCCTTCAAACCGGCAGAAAAAGTATCAATTCAAGATTTGATGGATATATTGGAATATCATTATGAAGATACGATGTTGGAAGATAAAAATATAAATTCACCACATGATTATCAAACTTTGCCGATTTGCCGTAAAGATACTCAGTATGGAATGATCGCACAATTAAGGGATTGGTTGCCAAGTGACATAGGCAATGTATTGTGGCTTGCACCGCATCGCCCCTGTTCACAAGTATTTGTGCCGTGGTATTACGGCTTATCAGAGATGCCGATAAATTTTTATCAAGATAATCATAACTCAGCCCTCGCCAATCATTTTATTAAGTATGATGACATCAAATCTATGACTGCAAATCATAACTTTTGGTTATATGTTGATTTTGCCGATAGCATTAATAGTAATTATTATGAATTAATGCCAAATGTAATTGATAAAAAAAATAAAGTTCAGAAACAAATTTTTGACAAATTTGAAAAATTTGATAAGAATATTACAAAATTGTATCGGACTAACGCCGAACAAGCAACGCAAAAAATTGATTTATTTACCGATCAAATGATTAAAATAAGTATTGATTACTTAAATGAATAATGTCTTACCACCCCTTTCGTCCCCTCCTAATATAGGAGGGGATTGAGGGGAGGTATTATAAGAAATATGAATTGCCCATACGATAATAAATCACTGAAACATACTATAAAAGTACTTCGCAATTGCTATTTTATTTAAATTAATTAAATCATAAACCAAGGAGGAAATCATGACTCAAGAAAAAAAATATCCTGTCACATTGGATATAGATTATTCTGATAAATCCGATAGACTTACAGCGGCTTTCAGATTAATATTAATTATTCCAATTTTTATAATTCTGCTTCTAATTTCAGGTGGCACCTCTGCTGATCATGAATCCAATGATGCCGTTAATTGGGGCGTAGCCTCAGGTGGTATCTTGGTAATACCTACATTACTGATGATTTTGTTTCGGCAAAAATATCCCAAGTGGTGGTTCAATTTTAATGTTGAATTAACCAAGTTTGCTACGCGTGTTGGTGCATATCTTTTGCTGCTGCGCGATGAATATCCGTCAACAGATGAAGAACAAGCTGTGCATTTAAATATCCCCTATCCTAATGTAGAAAAAGATTTGGTTAATTGGATGCCCTTAGTCAAGTGGTTATTAGCGATCCCCCACGTTATCGTTTTATGTTTCTTGTGGATCGGTGCGATCGTTGCGGTAATTATCGCATGGTTTGCGATACTCTTCACCGGAACGCATCCGCAGGGAATTCATGAATATATTGTTGGCGTAATGCGTTGGAGTTTACGCGTGGAAGCTTACGCAATATTGCTCACAACCGATGAATACCCACCATTTAGTTTAAAATAAAAAGAGGTAACAATTGACATTTTTATATCTTAATTCAAATACGATGGGTAGCGGTGAGCCGGAACTTGGTAAGAAACTATTAAAAGCATTTTTGAAGAAATTGGCTGAATCGGATCACAAAATAGATTTCATCGGATGTGTTAACTCCGGTATTCAGTTAACTATCGAAGGCAGCGAAGTATTTGATTCGCTTAAATTGCTTGAATCCAAGGGTGCTAAAATTGCTACATGCGGGACCTGCTTGGACTACCATGAGGTACGTGATGATCTATTAATTGGCAGTGTTGGAAATATGGAAGATACCGTAAACATCATGCTGACTGCTGATAAAGTAATAAAACCATGTTAGATATTTAAATTGCTATATAGCGTTGTTTTATCTAATTTATAGAGATACGCTTAATAACTAACATAAAATCAAGGAGTGATTAATATGAAAAAGACAATGTTACTGTTTGTTATATTAGCAATAATGCTCTCGGGCAGTTTATTTGCTGAAGGGCTTGGATTTGGTGCTAAAGCCGGTATGAATATGGCTAAATTCTCCGGTGATGATGCTGAATTATTTTGGGAGGGAATAATTGATTCTGATCCGGGTTTCATATTCGGTCCGACATTAGGCGGATTTGTTACATACCAACTCACTGATGCATTATCGGCAAGAGCTGAACTATTATTTGCTCAAAAAGGTAGCAAATATAAAATAGATTATAGTGAGTCAGAAAGCGGTGTAACATTTTCAATTGACGGTGATGTAAAAGTGAAAATGAATTGGTTAGAAATTCCAATGCTTGGTGTATATTCTTTAACCGATGCAATTAGCATTTTTGCCGGCCCCTATATTGAATTGTATCTCAGTGGAAAAGCCAAAACCGATATAACTGCCAAATATTCATACGAAGGGGTATCAAATTCGGAATCTGAAGAGGACACTGAGGATATAGAAGGTGAAGATGTAAATTCACTTGGATTCGGATTGTTGTTTGGCGGCACATATTTATTAACAGAAAATATTGGACTTGAACCCCGATTAAGTATTGGATTAACATCAATTGATGAAGATTATACTGTGAAGAACTTTGGAATTCAGTTATTTGTTAATTATTATTTGAAGAAGTAAAAATCAGATCGAAATATTAAGCCCCATTTTATTTTGGGGGCTTTTTCTTAACATGAGCAAAGAATCAAAAAGAGCTGTACATTATTTCAATAATGGTTTCTGCTGAGCGGAAAGCGTTCTGCTTTCCGTGTCAGAGAGCAAAGGTATAAAATCCGACTTGATCCCTAAAATTGCTACCGGATTCTGCGGTGGCATGTCCCACACAGACGGAATTTGCGGAGCAATATCCGGAGGTATAATTGCCATTGATATGGTCCATGGTCGGAGCAAACCTGATGATAATCGAGCTGACTCTGAAAGCAAAGTCCAAGAATTGATTTCATCCTTCAAAAAGCAATTTGGCTCAACAAAGTGCTATGAACTCACTGACTGTGATCTTGGGACAGACGACGGTCAAGAGCAATACCATATCAATGAAGTATATGAACTATGCGATAAGCTTGTTGATTTTACCACCAACAAAACTCTTGCATTAATAGAAAATGATAATTAGTGTTTCTCTCCTACTACGGTGATACTAAAAATCCCAATATTACTATTTTTATAATTCGACAATTGCTGCTCATCCAAATACTGTTTTAGAATTTCATCGGGGATTGAAATAGTTTTTGATTGTTTGATTTCAACATTTCTAAATCCATTTTCTTTAATTATCCCAAGATACTCATCTTTTTGTAAAGCACCGGCGACACAACCGGCATACATTTCAGCAGATTTTTTCAAATCAGCAGGCAAATCCCCAACTAAAACAATATCTGAAACACACAAATGGCCATCTTTTTTTAATATTCGATAAATCTCGGCAAAGGACTTGTTCTTATCCGGAACAAGATTTAAAACACAGTTGCTGATGACAACGTTAGTACTATTATCATCTATAGGTAAATCTTCAATTTCACCTAACTTGAAATCTACATTTTTAATATTTAATTTACTTTTGTTCTCATTAGCAAGTTCAATCATTTCATCGGTCATATCTATTCCGATTACCTGACCGCTATCACCTACTAATTTGCTTGCAACAAAAACATCATTTCCGGCACCGGCTCCCAAATCAACAACGGTATCACCCTTGTTGATGTTCGCAAATTCAGTTGGCAAGCCACAGCCTAAGCCCAAGTCGGCATCTTTTTCATATCCTTCAAGGTTACTATAATCATCAGCTACTACTGTATAATCAACTATTTTTTTGTTAGGGCCGCAACCACAGCCACAACCGGTTTGTTCAGTTTTGGACTGTTCTGCAATAGCGCCATATTTTTCTTTTACTACATCTTTAATGCTTGTTTGATTTTGCATCATCTCTCCTTCTAACAATTACATATTTTTGATAATAATTTTTCTAATTCTTTATTGAATGTTTTCATTTTTTCTTCGTCTATACAATAACAAATCGAAGGACCATCAACCCTTCCTTTGATCAAACCGGCTTCTTTCAGCGCTTTTAAATGTTGCGATACCGTTGATTGCGAAAGGGGCAATTCATCAACAATATCCCCGCAGATGCAGGTGTTCCTTAATGCTAAATGCTCTAATATTTGTATCCGCGCCGGATGGGCGATAGCTTTAGCGAATTGTGCCAATTCGATATAATCCTTGTCAAATTCATTTGCTTTTGAAAATGCCATATATTATTCCATCGTATATCGTAAATATACGATTAGTATAATGCAGAATCAAACAATAATTATCACCATTTTTATTTTATATCAAGCTGCAGCGAAATATTATAGTTCCGCGTTGCTCCCGGCCAATAATATCCACCATAATATTCATAACCATAAGTGGCATATAGTGTGTCGAACAAATTATTAATTCGGGCGGTAATCTTGACCTGATTGAATTTGATCCAGCCATTTAGATTAACCAAGAAATACGGATCTATGACAAGATCAGATGTATTATTCTTATCAATAAATTGTTTACCGACATATTTGCCATATACAAATATTCCATAATTTTTATTCGATTCATAATCAACCGTTATGTTAGCTAATTTATTCGGGACATTTGTTAAAGTTTTACCATCGTATTCTCCACTGATGAATTTATTTCTGCTCCAAGCTCCATTAACTCTAACAGACAAATTATCGGTTACCTTCACTCCCCCTTCTATTTCAATTCCTTCATGCCGCGTTTTATCGGCAGATTCAACATCGAATTCACCTTCGGCAAAATCATAAATATCAGAAAGTATCTCATTGAAATAATCTATTCTGTAACCGTTAAGTTTAAGATATAGAGCATTTAATGATATATTCAAGCCAAACTCTGTATCTTTGATCTTCTCAGCCGCAGCTTCCTTTGGTTCCGACCAAACATCATCAGCTTCAATAATTTGCGCATCGGACGGTTCTTTTTGGGCTATTCCATAATTCCCAAAGAAGGCGATATTATCATTTAGCTCGTAGGTAAAACCGAACCGTGGATTGATGAATTCCCAATCAGCCTTGAGATTATGTCCGGCAGCATGTCCGATTTTTTTCTGATCTAATTCCCAATCATGCTTTTGTAATTGAATATCGCCGACCAAATGTAATCCGAACGGAAATGAGTATAAAAGATGACCAAAGGCTGACAACGTGAACTTATTTCCTGTATATTCATAATAGCGATATTTGTTCGGTAGTTTGGCACGCAACACCGGATCAAAAACATGAAATACTTCGCCAAAATGGTCTCCGCTATATACCCTTGATTCAAATCCAACATCCAATCGCAGATTGCCCGGATTATATGTCAGAGTAGGTACAATACCATAGTAATTGTTTTGGATCCATTTTCTACGGGTGAAATCGACTGTTAAATCTTGTTCTTCCTCATCGGTATATTCATTTCCAACATCCAAATTATATGAATAATAATCCTGACCGAATTTTTCTACTTCATAGAATCCTGATCCTTTAACCAAATAAGCAACATTGCGTAGTATAACTTTTTGCGACAAAACATACCTTGTGTTCAATGAATATATCTGTTGTAAAAAATCATCGGTAAATGGTATGGTCCAATCCATTTTTCCGGTTCGCAAACTGCGATCATTCAGCATTTCCTGACTGATCCCATCCCATTGCAAAACGCTAATTTCTTTACCTATCAAAACCCTGAATTGATTATTCAGATTAGCTTTGTTGTGCTCAAGTCCGAAACTAAAGGCTGTCTGTTCCGATTCCGAATCATCCCGATAACCGTCAGAATTTATTGATGATAAACGTGCTGTCAGGCTCAAACTCTTAAATCGTTCACCGGAATAATATTTTATACTTCCTTTTCTAGTATTATATGATCCAACCGAACCGGTAAAAGTCAGTTTTTCGATCGGAGAGGAAATCTTGGTCTGTACGTTTATTGATCCGCCAAAGGCCGATGAACCGTACAAACTGTTCCCGATTCCCCGTTGTATTTCCACATTGTCAGCATCAGCCAGAATATCGCCATGATCTACCCAATATACTTGATGACTTTCATTATCGTTTAAGGGAATGTTATCAAGCATTACCGATATCCGGCTTTGATCAAAACCACGAATCGAAACGTAGGAATAGCCGGTTCCGTTTCCTGATTCGCTATAAGCATGAATACCGGCTTCGGTGCTCAGGATCATAGGAACATCTTCAACCACATATTGATTATTGATTTCTTCAACATTAAGGTTCGAGTAGGCTACCGGTGTAATACCGGTTATTATTTTATTAGCCGTGACTTCAATTGGGGCAGATTGTAGGGCTTCTCTTTCTAAATAAATGTTGAGCTCATTTTCTGTAAAGTCAAGCTTTTCAGTTTTATAGCCTATTACTACAACTTGGATGTCTCTCGGAGTATCAGTTAGTATTTTGAATGATCCAAATTCATCTGAATACGTACCATTATTACCTACAATAATGTTGGCACCTTGGATTGGCTTCCCACTTACCTTATCATATACATGACCTTTAATTATAATAGTTTCACCGAACAGTAAACTGAACAGTATAATATTAAGGATTGTGAATCTGAAATATTTTCTGAACGAAAATATTCGTATGAATGTATCTAACATATTATCTCCCTTCGTTGGCATTATCCATATCAGGTTCAAAGGGTTTGTTCTCAGCCGTCCAAACTTCATTTTAGACAGCACCCCATGATATATTGAATTTAAAAACTAAATAATTAAATTCAAATATTGCGGAGAGGGAGGGATTCGAACCCTCGGTCCCGTTTAAGCGGAACACTCACTTAGCAGGCGAGCGCCTTAAGCCAGCTCGGCCACCTCTCCAAATAATTATCTATAAAAATCTAAGGCGCAAAATTACTTCTCAAAAATAGGAAGTCCAAAAAATATGTATTTAGTTTCTAACAAATTGTTTTCCGCCAATTTGCACAATGGCGCCTTTCAATTCTAAGGACAATAAAATATTCAATAATTGCGTAACACTTTTCTCTGATACTTCCCTTAATGAATCAATGTGGATCGGCTCATTCGATAGCAACTTGTAAACTTCCCGTTCTTCATCGGATAATTCCAAATTGATTGATTCTTGCTTCACAGCTATCGGAGTAAACAATCTACTTTTAATATTTTCAATAACATCTTTACCATTTTTAACGGGAATGGCGCCATTGCGGATCAAGCGGTTACAACCTAAACTTTGCTTGTCATCAATTCTGCCCGGAACGGCAAAGACTTCCCGATTCTGATCAATCGCATTTAAGGCGGTCAGAATCGCACCGCTTTTGTTTCCGGCTTCCACAACAATCGTTGCATGACTTATACCGCTTATAATGCGATTCCTTCTCGGAAAGTTTCCTGCTTCCGGTTTAACACCAATTGGAAATTCGCTGATAATGGTACCCTTAGCTAAAATTCTTTCCGCCAATTTCTTATTTTCAGATGGATAAATTTTATCTATCCCGCAACCTAATACTGCAATTGTTCTATTATTACTTTGTACGGTTGCAGCATGAGCTACGGTATCAATGCCATGAGCCAAACCGCTAACAATAACCATATTGTTATTTGATAGCTTAGTAGCCAATTCCTTTGTTACACGTTTACCGTATTGTGTGGCGGAACGAGTTCCTACAATCGCTATGGCGTCTTCCTGCTTTGCAAGAGCATTTCCTTTAGTATATAATAATACAGGCGGATCATAAATCTTTTTAAGTAATGTTGGATATTCTTCGCTCCAAAAAGCTATTATTTCAATACCTGAAGATAGTGTATTATCAACAATGCGTTTACCATAATCAAAATCTGTGTAAGCTTTAATTGCCTTTGCTGATTTCTGATCAATTCCTTCTGCCGAACAAAGTTCTTTTTCGAACATATTGAACAGATTATCAGAATTGCCGAATTTTGACAATAGTGATAATACTTTTTGCGGTCCTATTTTAGGAACATTAAGCAGATTTACGATTTGTATCAGTCGGTTATGATCCATGTAATTTTTTATCAATCTTCCTTATCAATTCATCAATTCCTTTTCCGGTTACGGCCGATATATCCAGTATTTCATGGCTGATTACCTTCCACTTTTCCTCATCAAAATCATTGGAGATCAAATCGCATTTAGTTCTGACAATTAAATAGGATTTCTCTTTCAAGGCAGGGTTGAAGGCAAGAACTTCTTTTCTGAGAATTTTTAATGTTTCAGCCGGTCCTTCTTCCTGCGAATCAATTAAGAACAATAGTAGTTTATTTCTCTCAATATGTTTTAGAAATTGATGCCCAAGCCCTTTCCCCTTGCTCGCACCTTCAATTATTCCGGGAATATCAGCCATCACAAATGAGCGGTAACTACCGACCTTGATGATGCCCAAATACGGTTGAATTGTAGTAAACGGGTAATCGGCAATCTTCGGCTTGGCTGCTGTGATCCTTGACAGTAAAGTTGATTTACCTGCATTGGGCAATCCAACTAATCCGACATCAGCCAACACTTTCAATTCAAGGTTAAATATCCCCTTTTCGCCCGGTAATCCCGGTTGAGCCTTGCGCGGAGTCTGATTAGTAGCTGTTTTATAATGCACATTACCCCTACCACCTATCCCGCCTTTACAGGCGATGAATTCTTGTCCGTCATTTATTAGATCAGCAATTAACTCGTCAGTTTCTGAATCTCTGATTATAGTTCCCGGCGGAACACGAATTATCTGATCTTTGCCATTTTTACCGGTTTTCTCACTTTTATCTCCGGCTTCCCCATCTTCAGCTTGGTAAATTCTATTATATCTCACATCTTGTAGCGTATATAGGTTTGCATCAACCAAAAATAGAATAGATCCGCCCCTGCCCCCGTCACCGCCATCCGGTCCACCTTTAGGAACGAATTTTTCTCGACGGAATGAAACCCTGCCGGCACCTCCTTTTCCTGCAATACAGGTAACTTTGGTTTGATCAATGAACATGTTATAGATGGCGTTTTAACGCCTAAATAATATTTACAAATTCTTTATGATCGCATCGGCAAAACCGGAAGTTGATACTTTGGTTGCACCTTCCATTTGCCGCTCTAAATCATAAGTTACGGTTTTTTGCAAAATGGCCTGTTGGATTCCATTTATAATTAAATCTGCCGCTACCTGCCAACCTAGATGTTCCAACATCATTACACCCGAAAGGATAACTGAGCCGGGGTTAACTTTGTCCTGTCCGGTATATTTTGGTGCGGTTCCGTGTGTTGCCTCAAAAAGTGCTATTTCATTGGACATATTCGCGCCCGGAGCTAAACCCAATCCACCAACCTGAGCGGCACAAGCATCTGAAAAATAATCACCGTTAAGGTTAGTTGTCGCAATCACATCATACTCGGCAGGTCTTAATAAAATCTGTTGAAACATTGAATCGGCGATTCTATCTTTAATTACGATTCTGCCTTTTGGATCACCGTTTAATTTATCCCACAATTCGGCTTCACTTACGGTACTTGAACCAAAATCCTGTTCGGCAAGTTCATAACCCCAATCACAGAATGCTCCTTCGGTGTATTTTTGAATATTGCCTTTATGGACCAAAGTAACGGATGATCTATTATGATCAACGGAGTATTGGATTGCCTTTTTGACCAATCGTTTACTGCCAAATGGACTGATCGGTTTTATTCCGATCCCTGATTGATCTCTAATTGATTTGCCAAGATTGTCTTTGATGAATTCAATCAGTTTCTTTGCTTCGGTTGAATCACTTTTCCACTCAATACCGGCATAAACATCTTCGGTGTTTTCTCTAAATATTATGACATTTAATTTTTGTGGCTCTTTTACCGGACTTGGCACACCTTCAAAATATCGTACCGGTCTGACACAGGCAAACAAATCCAATATCTGCCGCAACGCTACATTTAAACTACGTATTCCACCACCAACCGGTGTCGTTAAAGGACCTTTAATCGCAACTGCGAATTTTTTGATAATTTGCGGAGTTTCCTCAGGAAGCCACTCACCGGACATTTCATGCACTTTTTCTCCGGCATATATTTCCATCCAACTGATTTTCTTTTTACCATCGTAAGCTCGAGCTACTGCCGCATCGAAGACTCTGACTGCTGCATTCCAAATATCGGAACCGATTCCGTCACCGGTGATAAACGGTATGATCGGGTTATCCGGCACTTTAATTTGACCGTCAATTACTTCAATTGCTTCACCATTATCAGGAATTTTCGCATATTTATACTTTGCCATTTTTAACCTTAGTATTTTTATTATTTTCAGATTTCTTAGTTGTTTCTTTCTATGATAAATTGGTTTTTTTTACATAGTCGGTTAAATAATAACCGCTGCCTTTAAATATTAATCCTGTGCCGCCGCCAATTTTTCTCCTTACCCTCCCATCGCAACTCGGACAAATTCTAATTGGTTCCTCCGACATTGATTGGAAATGTTCAAATTCATAACCGCACGCGGAACAAGTATAGTCATAAGTTGGCATTTAAGGAGCTTGTCTTTTTCTATTAAGGCATTCTTCAACATTTTTGGGCACATAAGGTGTAATATCGCCTTTCCGCTTAGATACATCCTTGATTACCGTAGAATTAATATGTATATATTTTTCATCCGGCATCATAAAGATAGTAATGATCTCAGGATTAAGATGATAATTCATCATAGCCAACTGAAATTCAAATTCAAAATCACTCACATGTCGCAAACCTCTAATTAAAGCCACCGCTTGCTCTTCTCTTGCATAATTGACTATTAGATCACTGCTTGACGCAACTACGATATTATTAATATTGCGTGTTGACTGTTCGATCATTTCTACTCTTTCTTTTACCGAAAACATGGGTGATTTGTCCCTGTTTTCGGCGACCACAAAAATCAACTTGTCAAATAAACTTGCCGCGCGCTGTGCGATGTCCAAATGACCATTGTGAATCGGATCAAAGGTTCCGGGATATACAATTGTTTTCATTATTTTCTCCAAAATGACAGACGTGTACTGCCATAAATCCTTTCTTCATCTGCCTTTACATGTTGATCAATTTTAGCGCTTTCTAAAACAAATATACCGTTTGGATTTAACATATTTTTACAATTATCAATTAATAAATCTAAATTCTTCTGACCGTACGGAGGATCGCTCAATATTAGATCAAAAGTTTGTTTTTCATTAATAAATTTAAAAACATTGACTTTTCTAACCGTACAACTATTAGCATCTACCTTTTTAATATTATCATATAGATACTTGATTATTTGATGATCGCTTTCTACAAAAGTTACCGCTTCGGCTCCCCTGCTAATTGCCTCAAATCCCAATATACCGGAACCTGCAAAAAGATCGGCAACTGTTTTTCCCGACAAATCACCTAAAATATCGAAAAGACTTTTTCTAACCTTTGATTGCGTGGGTCTATATTTATTTTTAGCAGTGGTCCGGATATTGATACCCTTATATCTACCTGCTAATATTTGCATTATATTTTATAAATCTTCAAAGATAGATATATAAAAGGTAGCGCTAAGATCAGTTTCCGGAGGTGTATTGGTATACGAAATTTTCCGTACAATAACATTGTCGCCGATTAATTCAAGATACTTTACCATCTTTTCCAATAAATCCGCCGAATTGACGGCGAAAATGACAGGTTTATAAGCTATATCGTTCTCAATTACATCCTCTAATACTCTTATTTGACTAATCTGAAATGTATTCTGTAGTTGATTGATTACGTCTTCAGAATTAACCCAAATATTATTTTTTATCCCTTCAAGATATCTTATATCAAATTCTATATATTGCTTAATACCGCCACAGCATTCGATCGGTTCTAATAAATAATTGCTTGGAATCAAATTTGAAATATCTAAAGAATCAGTTCCGACAAACTCAATGTTACCGGAATTACCGATTAAGGTCAACGAAATGATACTATCAGGGGAAATTATTTCCGTCAAATTATTATACACATCAAGTATAGCTGTAGATTGATTCAAATAGGTATCAAAGATTTTCAGCGCTTCAGAATTTTCATTGGTGCTTTGGATTCCGATTTTCTCTTTAATATTTGATAAAATATTTTTACCCGGGTCTGTGAAAAACAAATAGAAACAGACAGCACCGATTAAGACTATCAACAAATAGGGTAATAATGAACTACGTTTTTTATCCTGCGGTTCCGGCTTCTTATGGCTATCTGATTTGCTTTTGTCATCGGCGGTAGGTTTCTTTTCAATCTTTAATTTTGGCTTCTTTTCCGGTTTTTTGATCTTTTTAACTTCTGCTGAATCACTTTTTGCAAATCTATTTTTTGGTTTTTCAACTTTATCAATCCGTTCCCCGTCAATATCGAAATTTAATTCGCCGAGACCTTCGTACGACTTTTCCTGAATCTGAGTAGGATTAAAAAAGTTTATCAAATATTTGTAAGAGAAATCTTTAACAAGAATTGATAATACATTGAGCAATTTAAATGACACATCTTCAGGTATATCTTCAACCTTGACATCAACCTCTTCAAACGGTATCATCCGCTGAGGGCGATATTGTCTCAGGTTTGAATTCTTATTTTCTGAGATCAGATCAATTGTTACGAATTTGAATACATCATTTTTGGTATTGAATAATTTCGATTGTTCTTCTTTATCGCCAACTATAACGGAGATATTGGGCTGACCACCGACAAATCTTAATTTCCCCTCGCTATAGCCATCTCTTCCTCGAAAATAAAATCTAATAAAGGAATCATCATCCAACATATAGACGGCATTGGTGATCTCATTATTTTCCAAATAGATTGCGCTTACCGGACCTAACCACAACGGATTACCCTTTTTGGAAGATACAATTGCTTTCATTTCAGAGATCAGTAAAGACGGGCAGGTTACACAATGCAGTACGGAAGTTGTTGGCGAATCCTTCTCAGCAAAAGTAGTGTAATAATCTCCTAATTCTCCCCACTTCTGTTTAGTTTCCCACTGTATATAATCCCAAATTTCTTTATTGGAAATGGATTCATCCGTCGCGAATTTATCATGAAAAAGTAAATCATCATCAATCGCAATAACAACTTCTCTACCATTTAAATTAAAATCTTTTAGAGCTGTACCTAAAACCGCATTCAATTCTTTTTGAGTTTTAATTAGCTCTTTTATCGGCTTTTTTAGCGGTATATATTTTAATTCTTCTAAGGTATATTTTTCTTTAGCTGAAAGCCATTCGCCAAATAGAATGTGAGTATCAGATAATATTAATCCGATCATAAGAGATTACCGATACAGACTATTCCCAACTGGCAAACCCGTCTTCGATATAACCATGGTTCTCAGCTTCAAAAGCGAAAATCAAATATCGTCGTTCCTTATATTGATTCTCAATCGGGCTGTCAACTCTAAAGCCTTCTTCAAAAGATAGGATATATGGCTTGGCGGTAACCGGACAGAAAAACTGGCTTGAATCAGGTTGATACAAGTCATAATAGGATTGGACGGAAACAATTTCCAACGGTTCTTCTCTTAATACACTTCTAAAAGCCGGATCTTCACTTAGATTAGCAACTTCCTTCTTTTGTACAAATAATGTATCATTTCTTTGCAGTTCTTCAGAGAACATTACGATTACTGAAGTCGTATCAATGGTTGTATCCCTTCGAAATTTTTGGAATCCGAAAGTTGTGTCAAATTCAATCTCAAATCCTTCCGGTACGGTTACTTCAATTGTCTGCCCCAATAAATTTAATTTTTGTGCACCTACAAAATTTGAATCGGCCGTGGCTGAGTCAGCAACGGCATTGATAATGTGCATTGCTTCAAAACCGTTCTTATTATACTCATTAGTTAACTGTGTATAGAAGCGTTCCACGTTATAAATGTTTGTCATTCTACTATGACTCAATTCTTCATAATAGTCTTCATCAGCCCAAATTGCTACCGGCACATAAATAGCGAATATTAAAAATACAATTGCGAGTACAATTAATACTTCAATCCAATCGGATTTGCGTTGAATATTTTTTTCCATTATAATTATTTCCTATTAAATTGTTATGAACGGTTCAATTTTATCAAGTGTTTTTGGTCCTATTCCTTTGACCTGCTCTAAATCTTTTATTGAAGTAAAAACTCCCATTTCATTTCTTAGCTGAATAATCAGTTCAGCTTTAACTTCACCAATATAAGGCAGCGCCATAAAATCTTCTTTACTGGCACTGTTAATATTAATTAATCCTGATGTATTTTTCGTAACATTTTTTTTATTTGATTCAGTCTGAGCAACATTAGTATTTTCAATTAATCTGTGGTTTCCTTCTACAACTACACTTGAATTATCATCAATCGTGTTATCAGTATGCTTTTGATCAACTATATCACGTTCATTGATTTTTTGTGCATGCTCCGTAATTATCTTGCTTTCTGTTGCACGTATTTTAACTTCCGGTAGATTTTGCGGTGACAAAAGGATTTCGGGATTGCCGATCCAATTATGCCTGAACAACCCAATTATTGCTCCGATGGTTGCAGTACATAACAGAAATATCAGAATGATTTTTTCCTGCTGATTTAGAATTGGCACTATAATTCCATTCTTTTAAAAATTGGCTTTTTTGACCCTCTGATTTTCTCCAATTCCTGATAAAGATTTTTTTCCTGTTTGGATAAATCATCGGGAATATCAACTACAATTTTTATTAGTTGATCGCCACGCTGACTGCTTCGCAATCGCGGTAATCCTTTTCCCCTCATTCTTAACAAATGACCCGACTGTATTCCTTTTGGTATCTTTAAACCGGCATGTCCTTCAATCGTAGGAACCTTAATGGTATCACCAAGTACAGCCTGATGAACAGCAATATGTGTTTCTAACAATATATCGTTGCCATTTCTGATAAAGTATTCATGCTGTTTCTCCTCGAAGAACACCAACAAATCGCCGGATTGTACCCCCTTTCCACCTTTGTTGCCCTGCCCGTCCAAAGTCATATAATTACCACTTTCAACACCTTTAGGTACTTTAACTTTGATTGAGGCTGTTTCACGAGTGATCCCACTCCCATTACATGAACTACAGGGATTTTCAATAAATTCGCCGGTTCCATGACAAAGCGGGCAATCGGAAACCACAACCGATTGCCCAAAAAATGATTGACGGACTTGCCGAACTTGACCGCTGCCTCCGCATTGTTTACAGCGCGTCGGCGATGTCCCCGGCTTGGCACCACTTCCATCACAAGTCGAACAATGTTCATCACGTTTAATCTTGATAGTTTTCTCAACGCCGTTTAAGATTTCTTCCAATTCAAGTTTCAGCGATACCCGCAAATCCCTTGCTTTACGATAGCCACTTCTGCCGGAACTGCTACTGCCCATACCAAAAATATCTTCAAAAGGATGCCGACCTCCAAAGATATTGCCAAATTGACTAAATATATCTTCCATTGAAAAATTCATGTCGAATCCTTGTCCACCCATTTCACCCATTCCAACCCCGGCATGACCAAATTGGTCATACTTGGTACGTTTGTTGTCATCGCTAAGAACAGCGTAGGCTTCTGCAGCTTCCTTGAATTTTTGTTCGGCTTCCTTGTTATCAGGATTTCGATCCGGATGATATTTCATTGCAATTTTGCGGTAGGCGCGTTTTAGCTCATCCTTGCTGACATTTTTATCAACACCTAATATTTCATATAAATCTTTCATTCTTTATTCACAATAACTTTAGCGTGGCGCAGCACATGATCTTTGTACTTATAACCTTTTTCAAACACTTCCAATATTTCATTATCTTTTTTACCTTCCTCATTCTTGACCATCATTGCGTCGTGTAAATCAATATCAAGTATCTCTCCGGGCTCACCAAATGCTTTCACTTGCCAATTCTTAAAATTCTTATCAATTTTTGAAATAATCAACTTGATACCATCCTTGATTTGGGCATCGTCCTTTTTTGTCTTACTCTTTACCGCACCGACCACTCGCTCCAAATCATCAACAATCGGTAAAAGATCTTTTAAGATTGCTTCACCGTCATATTCCATTAAGCGCAACATTTCTTTATCGCGCCTTTTGCGAAAGTTTTCAAATTCCGCCTTAAGCCTAAGGCGATTATCTTCCAATTCAGCAATCTGCTTCTTTAATTCTGCAATTTTCTTTTTATCATTGGATATTTTTGGTTTAGCAGTTTTTCTCTTGGCAGTTTCTGTTGCCGGCGATCCGTTTTTTGGTGTTTTTTTCTTATCAACAGACATTAGTCATAATCTCCGTAAACTCTTTTAAAATTTTAATAACATTCTTATATGGAATCCTTGTAGGTCCTAATAAGCCGATTTTACCTTTTATAAAATCGCTCTCAAATTCTGATGCAACGATGGAACAATGGCTCAATAACTCATTTTCGGTTTCATTGCCAATTATAGTGATCAGATTCTGATCAACACTATAAGCAGATAAAATTTGTTTTATATAGTCTTGATCAATACCTGAAATAGTTTTATGGAACAAATCGAAATCGTGAAATTCCGGCTGTTCCAAAAGATTCTTGTAACTAGAAGTGTATATCTGATTATTTCGAGCAAATTGCGTCACAAGTAATGGATGCTGAAATATGATCTGAATTATTTCGTGCTTTGGCACGATACTATTTCTTAGTAGTTCGGAAATTGAAGATTGCACATCTTCAATACTTTTTCCAATTAATCGTTCTCTTAACAACCGGTTAACAATATCCAAATCGCGCGGTTCGACAATTATATCAAGATTTAAAACGAGCGATTTGATCATTCCGGACTTTAGAGCAATAACCATCATGATCTTATTTGATGCCAAAGAAATAAGTTCAATCTCCGTTAAAATGCTGTGCCGAATGCCTGAAATCATAACCACACCAAATAAGCCGCTTAATTTGGATAGCATCAATACCGTTTCCTGCATAAGCTCATCAACATTTGATGAAATACTAAGTAATTTTTCTTCGATATCTTTATTGAATGTGAGCTTAAGTTTTTTTGTATCAATAAAATTATCAACATAATAACGATATCCGATGTCGGTTGGGATCCGCCCCGAAGACGTATGCGTTTGTTGCAAAAATCCTAATTCCTCCAACTTAGCAAATATATTTCTTATGGTTGCCGAGCTAAATGGTAAATTATATTTTAGTTTGATATAATTTGAAGCGATCGGTTTATTCTCAGAGATATATTCCTCGATTACAAGACGCAAAATATCGCTTTTGCGTTCATCTAAATATGTATATTTTAGCTTCTCCATAACTTTGAAATTATTTATTCTTGTAAACCGCAGTCAACGAACAGTTCATTTGAGCAGTACTCTTATACCGCGGTAACTACCTATAAAACCAATAATTACAGCTATAATAAGTATCCAGGCAATACCAATTAGATTAAATTCAATATTAAAAGTAACTAAATCATTAAAATAGGCATTGCTGCCATGAACGACCAATAAAATGGATATAATAGCAAGCAACGCTCCGATCATCCCTTCCAACATTCCTTCAATAATAAAAGGAGTTTTTATAAACAGTTTTGTGGCACCAATTGATCTGAGGTCATGGATCAAATCCTGTTTGGCATAGACCGATAATTTTACCGTATTTGATATTACTATTATTGTTATTATCAGCAATCCGATCGCTATGTAAGTAATAATTCTTAAGCTTGTATTATAAAAATATTCAACTCTACGAATTAAGGTACCTTCATATACTACTTCACCCACGTTAGGCAATTGATTAAGCTCTCTTATTAACGGTTCAACATTAACTTCTGTATTACCACTTTTCTCAAGCATGATCACAGCGCTTGCCGGCAACGGATTAAATCCTAACATCTCATTAAGGTCTTCCCCAAATTCATTTTGATAAATATTCAAGGCATCTTGCTTGGTTATTAATTTGACGGATTGTATTCCATCCAATGATTTCATTAATTCAATTGATTCCTGAGCTTCGGAATCGGTTGCCTCATTTTCAAAAAATACCTCTATTTTGTATTCCGATCTGATGCGATCTATCAGGTGGTGAGAATTTTGCTGAATCACTATAAATATCCCGATGACCAGTAGCACTAAGAATACAGACATTATAGCTGTTACGGCGGTTAATTTATGCCGCCAAACATTCCGAAATCCTTCATGAAATAAGAATAATAATTTGCTCATTGATGTTGAATAATTCCGTCTTTTATCTCGATAAAGCGATGCCCTAATTCTTTAATTAATCTATAATTATGAGTGGTCATCAATACAGCCGTACCTTTTTTATTAATGCGCTCCAACAATTGAATGATCTGCATTGCTGTTGAAGGGTCAAGGTTGCCCGTCGGTTCATCAGCTAAAATAATATCAGGATCTTTCACCAAGCCTCTTGCAATACAGCCTCTCTGCTGCTCACCACCGGATAATTCGTGTGGAAAAAACTCAGCTTTGTCGTCCAATCCAACTTCGATTAACAGTGCCATTACACGATCATGAATTTCTTTTCGGTCACAACCGACAACATGCAACGGTAGAGCGACATTTTCAAATAAATTGCGATCATATAATAAGTTGAAATTTTGGAAGATCATGCCAATATCGCGGCGTAAATGCGGGATTTTTCGTTTCTTGATTTTGTTTGAAGCAAACCTATTTACATGAACCTCACCTTTATCAGGAAATAAATCCATATAGATTAGTTTTATCAATGTTGTTTTGCCGGCTCCCGAAGGTCCAATTAGAAACGAAAATTCCCCCGGCAGAATACGAATATGTACATTGAATACACCCATTCCGTTCGGGTAGGTGTAGGTTACATTATCAAAACTAATCATATTAACAATTTAAGTAGATACTATATAGAGAATAAACTGTAAATAAAGGTAAAATATCCGAGTACTAAAAGCAACGAATAGATTCTTGAGAGAGGTTGTTTGACTAAACCAAGCGGGATCAGCACGATTCCGAACACCATCATAACCGGAATTTCGAGTGAGAATATTGCACCCGAACTGACAATCGGTTTGATCATTCCAACTATTCCAACCACCGATAATACATTAAATAGATTTGAACCGATAATATTCCCGACTGATATTGCGTGCTGCTTCTTAAAGGAAGCTACAATACAAGTTGATAATTCCGGTAAAGATGTTCCTAACGCCACGACCGACATCCCAATTACCATCTCACTCACTCCGATAATTCTTGCCAGTTCCACGGCTCCGTCAACGAACATTCCCGATCCATAATACAATCCAATCACGCCGATAGTAAACAAAATAATTCCCATGCTTATATTTTTTAAAGGGGAATCAGTTTCAATTTCCACAATGCGTTTAAATTTTATTAACGATATTAAATATATAACAATTCCCGAAAATAATATTAATCCTTCCAACCGATTGATTACACCATCAGTTAAGAAACCGATAAAAAACACACTTACGACCAAATAATAATATAAATCGCGTTTAACGCGCTGATAATGAATTGAAATCGGAAAAATCAATGAACTGAGCCCAAGCACCAAACCGACATTGGCTATATTGGAACCGATCACGTTACCAATCGCAATTGATGCGGAATCGGACAGAACAGCATTCACACTAATAACAAGTTCAGGCAATGAAGTTCCAAAAGCGACTACGGTCAGACCAATTACCAATGAGGAAATTTTTAAGCGCTGAGCAAAATAAACAGCACTTTTAACAAGCCAATCAGCACCAAGGAACAAGAAAATTGAACCGAAAAATAAATATAAAAGGCTCATGAGCATTATAAATAAAGAGAATTATCGTTTATAAATTCCCAAACCGGCTGAGTTACCATATAACGAATTGTTTTATTTTCGCGCCAACGTTTGCGGATCTTGGTTGACGAAAGTTCAAATCTCGGAATACTCGCAAACTGAATTTTGCTTAATATCCAATTCGGAACCGAGCTTGGATTGAATCCCGGTCGCACCGCGATTATTACACGGCTTTCATCAAGAATTGCTTCCGGTTCATGCCATTTCGGGAAAGTCCTAAGAATATCACTACCGATTAAAAAATATAATTCATCTCTGCTTAATTGCTGTTTTTCTTTTAAATATCTTATGGTATCAATCGAGTAAGATATACCGCCTCTTTTTATCTCAACATCGGAAATCTCAAAATGCGGATTACCGGCCACAGCACTTTCTAACATTTTAATACGATGCTCAACTGATGAGGTAACACCTTTGGCTTTATGCGGATTTTGGTAAGCAGGAACAAATATGATTTTATCAAAATTTTCTTCTTCACAAATCGTTTGCGCAATTAATAGATGTCCAATATGCGGCGGATCAAATGTTCCGCCAAAAATACATTTCTTCACTTGTTCTCACTTTTTATGGATTCTAACAATTGTTCAACCATTTTTTTAACATCTGCGGAAACTATTTTATAAGAATTTTCATCGTAATGATTTTGCGCATCGGTATAGTTTTTCATAAATATATGCGATCGTATGATTCCTATATGTGCCTGCTCGGCATAATCGGTATCATAATATCTTGCCAACAGATCTTCAAAGGTAATAATTGCCGAATCATAAACTAATAGCTTTAAATAGAGTTGCCCGGAATTATATAATTTTAAAGCTAATTTATTTCTCAGATTTTTGATTGTTTCTTTTGCGTCATCATTATATTCGGAATTAGGATATTCGTCAATAAATTCCTGCAATTTTTGTAATGCTTTATCGGTACTAGCCTGATCATGATAATATTTCGGTGATTCGGCTACGTATGCTTCACATATTCTCCATCTTGCCTTCTCTACATATTCACTGTATTTCATGCTTCTTGTCAATCTTTCATACTCGGAAATAGCAAGCAAATATTCTTTATTCTCAAAAAATGCTTCTGCCAAATGAAACTGCGCATCATCGCCAAGCTCGGTGTGTGAGCCACTCAGGATAACAATCTGAAATTCCTGTTGCGCATTATAATACTTTCCTTTTTCCATATATTCCAAACCGCGGTCAAAGCGTTCCTGTAACGGCAGGTTCAATTGCGGTTTTTTCCCGGCACATCCTGTAAAAATAATCATACTTATAGAAATTAATATTCCGAGTTTAGCTAATCGCCTTACAATTCCCATTCAACTACTAATCCTTTTATTACATATTTTTGATTTATCTGTTGTGTAACGTCCAATCTATAAGATAGTTCTTTTTTATTATTCGTGTTCCACAAAGCATCCAAAGCACTGAAAATGTGGTTAAATACCACTACTGTGATGGCAAACTTAGCATTTCTATAAAGAATATTACTATCATTACGTAAATCAAGATAGTGCTTTTTATTTGGTGTCATCACAATTAATTCTGTACCGCCTCCGGCGATATCCTTCTTTTCAATTCGCCAATCAGTCAGGGCATCATCCCAACCGGCAACAAATTGGTCATATTTACCAATTCCCTCGTAAAAATCCCAATCGCGAACTTCAACATATTCCGTATTCGGATTGTCGTCTAATATATCCGATGATTCATATTTGCCATTGACAATTATGGTAATATGGTGTGATCCGTCAATTATAATATCATCAACACTCGGATAGCCATTAGACTGAATTGTGCTCAATAATGTGGCGGAAGTGTTTACCCAACGGTTCATTTCCCAACGATCGTCAGCCCAACGCTTATATTCTTTAGTGATGTCGTCCGCTTGCTTTGTCCAAGCTAAATATCCGGCAATTCCGGCAACTTCTACAGTTGCGAATAATGCTGTTTTCCAAATTGGTGAATTGTTCATTATCTGTCCGAGTCCCGGGATTGCTAACGATGCCAACATCGGTTTTAAGTTAATATTTTTATCATTTACGACAACCGATTCATGAGATTCGTTGGATAATGAATTCAAATTGATTTTCACGGCAAATCGTTCAATATAATTGTCTTCACCAAGGACAAAAGAAAAAAGGAATAAAGTTGTGAACAAATATTTTTGCACTTTAAAATCCAAATAATATTGAAAAATAATATCTGTTTTCACCGCCATATTCCAAAATTTCGTCTTCTGTCTCCAATTCAAATTCGGTAAGTCCGCGGTGTACTTCTAATCCGATCGCTGTTGGGTAATTATAAAACGAAAATCCGTTTAACCTGAATTGCAGCCCCATGGATTGTTTAAGATCAAAATTATCCGTCCAGGTATCACCTGCTTGATATTCTAATCCAATTGTCGCATTTTGCCAGATTGTCCAACCGATGGGAATGTGATTTAATCTTAACACAGGAATTCTGAATGAGATTTCAGAATAAATTGTATTTGTCCCCTCGAAGCTATAATAGGGATAGCCTTGTATTCCATCCATCCCCCCTCCAAAATAATAGAAAAAGGAATCAACATCTTTGTTGGATATCCAACCGCCTTTAGCAGAAATGCCTAATGTCCATCGCTTGGCAGGATAGATATTAAAATAATAAGCACCGTTCATATTGATCGAAAGATAATTATTCGGTTCAAAATCTTCCACCAAAGTACCGGAATCCGATAAATTTAATCCTTCAATGAAATCATTCTTTTCATAATTAATTTCGGTAAATAATTTGAATCCCTCCGACGGATTGATATTCCGGTCAAAGGTAATCTTGGTGAAATCAATTCCATATTTTATTCCGGTTGAGAACCCACGAAAATAATCATAGGCATACCCGGACTGCAGATTTACAGCATCAACATTTTGTTTTATGAAAGCACGATACCTTTGCCATTTGCTGTAAAACTCAAGCGGTTCTGAACCGAAGATCGGAAATTGCAATCCAAACTGCATCAGGACAAACCGGAATTTCAATTTATCATCAATTTCATAAACCGAATACTTACTTTGATCAATAGTATTACGCGTTGAATACATGAAACCGGTATAAATAGTAGGATATAATTTTCGGTACGTTAGATTAAATCCAAAGTCCGTATCTTTATCAAAATTAATTGTCATACCGCCGCTCAATGATAGTTTATCCAATATTTCACTTGAATAAAAATAAAGTCCGGGCTTGATTGTCCCATAATCAATCATAATGCGCGGTATAATGAACATCTGCGCGAAATTATCGCGATATTTTATAGCGGGATCGCTATTTATTCTATTGACCGGTTTATCAAAATCCCGATGTTCTACATCAACGCTGTCAGCAGTTATTGCATAAGCTGAGTCAAGCAGTGCAATTTTATATCCGCCATCATCGTAGAGCGAAAATACGATTTGTCCGCTATCGTTTACGTCGGGCATGAAGGCACCGCCGCTAACATTGGTCAAATATACCTGCTCACTTTCGCTAAAAAGGTTGAAAATACCATTTTTATCGTTCGAATAAATTATTGACCCGTCGTTGGTAATGCATATATCACGTTCATCAATATTAGCTGAAGCAGCTATATCATAATACTCAAAACTACTTAAATCAATGCCGGCAATATTTCTGAAATGATGTTGTGTATAATCGAATAAAATTAGTTCATTGGTTCTATCATAATACAAATTATGCAGGATTCTACTATCCGGAAAATCAATCAGCTTTTCAATATTGTCATTTTCAATCGAATATAAAAAAATACTTTGCTTGCCGCGTTGCATCGCTACATAAGCAATACAATTTTTAGTTTCGATAAAGATCGGCGATGTCACGCGAGCTGCTCTTGTGAGCCGTATTTCTTCCTGATCTACAAAATTATAACTATACAAGTCAAAGTACCTATACCCGTTGACATCGGGCCTTAGCGGTTTTTTACTATAATAAATTACACCATCTTGGTGCCCCCAAGTTGCGGCATAACTGATATTGTGAGCAATTTTTTCTTCCTGCCCGGAATCAATATCATAAATAAATAGATCGGTTTGAGAAAAAAAATCATTATCCTTATTGGAAATATAAGCAATTTTTTTTCCGTCATTCGACCATTTGGGATATAGGTTTGCTGTGCCACTATTACTTAAAATATCAATATTATCTTGATTTGCTTGCAAAGTATCAATCTGTTCTTCATAGATTATTTTAATATCATGGTAAAATTGTTCATATAATTCTTTGCCGTTCAATCCGGTAATTTTTTCAAGTATTTTATCAATTGAGTAATTGAGGGGTTTTGACAGTTCGCTCATTATTTTGCTTAGCACTTCAGCACCAAATTGATCAACGATAAAATTAACAAAAGCATAGCCGGTATTGTAAACCGATTCATTCCCGATACCGCATTTTCCAAAGGTGTTCAGCTCTGCAATGGTCAGCATATTGTCATGTAGAACGCGGTCCCTCAGCAACATGTCGCGATGCGAATCCCAATTATCCCAGTTAGCATCTTGATACATGAATTGGGCGGTTCCTTCAGCCAACCACGGTGGAACAGCTACACCGGGGACAGGATAACTCACCACCGAGTTGGGATAGCCATACAATACATTTTGACGCGTTTCCTCCTCATATCCGATCCATTGAAAATAGGCTCCGGGGAAGGTTCGGCCGGCTTTCATTGCCTTTTGAATTGATATGATATGAACAAATTCATGGGTCAATACATTCTCTAACCACTTGCGTGATCCGCGCAAAGCGATGTCCAACGGTGAAGCCCAAATCACAATCTTATTATCATAATAATAGGCTATTCCATTGGCAACATCCTCAGTATCAGTAAAAATTATATGCGTTTTTTCAGTTGGCTCAAATTGATATAATTCAGTTACCGGCGGATAAATCTCTTCCAAAATACCGGATGCTTCGCGTGCTAGTATTTCAGTATCATCGTAAAAATGAATCTTAAAATGCTCGGTTTCGATAGTCTGCCAGTCAATTTCAGGATGGTTATATAAACCTTGTGCATTTAAACAAAATGGCACTAAAAATAATATTAAGTAATACCTCAATGGATTACCCCAACTTTTAATATTATTGATTCTTCTATTCCATTTTTTATCGCTTGTAATTTCAACAAATATACACCGGCATTAATCTTGGAAACATCCCATTCCACTTCCCATACACCATTAACTATATCAATATCTTCAATGATTTCATCTACAAAATAACCGGCCGCATCATATATTTTAATTTCAACCTTAGAAGCCGAATAATTGTACACTCGTATTTTTGCCTTATTATTTCTGACCGGATTAGGATATATATATGTTTTCTTTTTATCAATTAATTTATTCTGCTCATTTATTTCAGCAGAATAATTGATCCTGATTGTTATCGAGTTATATTCATCTCCGAAATAAGTAGTCCATTCATTGCCATTATTCTCGTTTAATTTATCAAATACCCAAATATTTGTTTCGGTTACGACGGTATTTTTACCATCATAATTACCCAACATAATCAATTCGCTATTTTTGTTGCCACTTAAATAATATTGTCGTTCACCTTTATTATTCAAGATTATTAGGTTACCGACGGCATTCTTAAATATGATTTCAGGATAATCGTCTCCAAAAATATCTTTGGCTAATATCGGCGCAACTGCTTCGTAATCAATTGGAAATCCGGTAGCAGGCGTGTAGTTCTGATTAAATGCGTAAAGTTTGCCATCATCATCAGTTGCCAATACTTCAATCTCTCCGTCAAGATCAATATCAATTGCAGATATATATTGAAATTTTACTTCATTGAGATAAATCGGCTGATCCCCAATCTTCAATCCGCCATCAGCAAAGACAACTACCTCAACATTTTTACCTGTCTTATCTTTCACCAAATAAATACTGTCAAATTTTTCAATTATTTTAATTCCTGAATCGCTCTCATTTCCGCTAATATGTGAAATTGCATGATAGTCATTTTGTATTTGCTCGGTTCTACTCAAATCCATCTGATCATTTAATTCAAACCATGCTATTTTGAGCGAATCACCGACTTCAGATAAAACCACTAACTTATTTTGATCGTTCTCTTTTGTGAACGTAAAATAATTTTTCTCAGACGGTAAATGATAAAAATTATGCCTGATCTTTGCATCCGACCGTGACCACCACAATGTGTCTTTGCCACCAATAATTTCACTTTCGCCATCCGCATCCAAATCTACTTGATAAATGATAGACAAAGCATTATCAGGAAAACCATCCAATGTTAAATTATTGGAAATGCTGATTAGTACTGTATCGGAAGCAATTCCGATATTACTAATGCTCAAGTTGGAATTTGATCCTCGATTAGAATTGGTATTGGGAAAAGTAAATGGACTAAACTCGATTGCATCATTATTATTTTTATTGGCTGCTTCATATTCCAAATTGCCCGAATACCACAGGTCGAAAATCTCACCACGCGAAGGATCTCGGAAAAGTGCCGTGCTCACGTATCCGATGTCCTGAGATCCGCCGGCTTCCTCTAAATCAACGCCCTTGTACTTGAGATCATTATTTATAGACTTTGTGCCAATATTGTCAGTGATTACATTGTCGTCAATATGCCAAATCAACAAGCCTGAACCGGGTAATCCGATATCGTAATCGGGAACCGATAAAATTACACCGTTATGATCAACTTCAACACCAATCGAATCAAAAATGAAATTTATGACGTTTGGGATAGTATCCACTCTATTATAAACAGCTAATTGAGCGGAATCAAGATTAACATTGTTTCTGAACCAATTCGTCCGATTCTCAATTAGGAAATATTCGTTTTCATTTATGTCAATTCTAAGAACTTTACCTGCCGGTTGTGATTCCACTATCACCTCTTCATCCGGTATAATAACTTCAACTTTCTCCCAATCCATCAAAATTCTGCTCCAGGCGGTTGGCAAAGCGGGAATTACACCATGCCCATTATTTGAACCTTGATCGAGTAATCCAAATACACCGACACCACTCAATCCATTTTCTGTATTCCATAATGGCGGTAAACCGATTGCCTGTCCAATCAGCATAGCGAAGGTCCCGGTTAATCCATATTGGTATTGACAAATATTTTGAGTTCCGTTACGCTGATAATTCTCAACAAATTCCGGATAAAAAATATGATTCTGTGTTTCCGGCAGAATAATGCCCTGTTCTATTACATTATTCCCAACCACTATTCCGGTGCTACCGGTAGATTTCTGAATCATGGAATTATCAATAAATGTCGAAGGAATATCTTCGGGTGTAATATCGAGATCAATCTTAAAATCCTGACTTATCCCGGCATGAAACACAACAACAATATCATATTTGTCAAAATCAATATTATCAATCCGGTATGCTGCATTAACAGCATCTACAAGTAGTTCAACAATTCTTTCTTCATGTAGTTTAGTTTTTTCGTCATCTTCGAGGTCGGCAGATAGAGGATGATAATAACCCATTTCATTCGGCATTTGATAAGCCTGATTTAATTCTAATGGATATACAATGGAATTAGTCAGATCAATACCAAAATTTTGTTCCGAGATAGTACGGTAATAATTATCAACCGCTTTGATCTGAGATTCAAAATAATTTCGATCATGCGGTGGTGGATCAATTGTATATTTGCCGCAATGCTCATCTAAAATATTTAATAAAAAACTGCCATCACCGGAAGTACCCTCATTATCATCAACCGGAAACTCTACTCTGATTGCCAATATTTTTAATTCAGTTGGGACAGCACTGACGAGCAAGGAAACGGTGCATAACAAGATAGCAATAATTATCCTGTAAGTACGACCGTACATCAATTTGAAATGTCTATTTTATAAATCTTGTATTAAAAAGCCCAATTCAGAGAAAAGCGCATGGTATTTTCCAAGGGATGTCCCGCTTCTCCGAAAGTATAACTGAAATCAAAACCGTAACCGCCGTACCTTAATCCGATTCCCATTGTTGGATTGTGTATTTTACCTTCATAATCGTAAATATAACCTAAGCGAATTGCGAACACATTGGCATACCAGTATTCTAATCCGAAATTATGTTCAAACTGTCTCAGTTCATTTTTAATTGTGCGCTCATCACCGCTGCCAACTTCCTTTTGTCCATACTCATTATATTTTCCGCCTTCCGATTCCACCATCTCACCTTCATCGGCATCAATTTTTCCGTTACCGTTATTATCAATCCAATCATATCCTCCGATAATACCATCGGATAGATTACCGGACGGTGCTCTATCAATGTCACCTCCCAATGTCCAATCGTCAAACCAAGAAGTAAATATAGCTTTCCATAGCGGATCGGTATGCGCGGTCTCTTGTTTACCGTCTTTATTATAACCGCCGTTTGTTGCATTACCATCCTCATCGTATCCACCAATAATACCATCACCGTCCCAATCCATATCCGGATAGGAAGCAACCAATAATTTATTGACATCCCATACTAAGGTTAACTTGTTGTATTCGGTATTAACGACATTATAATTCAATCCTAATGTAAAATTAGTGGGCTGTGGATCGGCTTGGGCGGCGTCAATAAACGAAACTTTGGGACCAATATTGGTAATGGTCAAGCCCATAGTCATGCGCGGCAAAATAAACTCTTTTTTCATATAACCGAGGTCAAATCCAAAATCCGTTGAGCTTCCTTTACCTTCCTCACTACCGGCGCCCTGATCGGTCAAATGCTGATGGAATACTTTGGCATTAATACCAAAAGCGGATCGCTCATTTAATTTTGTACTGTAAGAAAGATTAAACGCAAACATATAACTTGAAAATTCGCCAAGCGGTGTACCAACTTCATCCGTTCTAGTTTGCTCACCTAAATTCAAATATATTAAATGACCCCCAACAGTGCCAATATTTGGGATTGATCTTCTTGCAGCAAAAAAATCATAAGCCATATCATCAGCAAGGTTTGGCAACCAATTTACGTGCATCAATGCAAGTTCGGTACCTTCAAGAAATCCGAGACCGGCCGGATTCCAATAACTTGCATAGGCGTCATCGGCTAAACCGACATGCGCCTCACCCATACCACCGGCACGGGCACTCGGGGCAATTAGCAGAAAGATTGATCCGGCTTCACTTTGTGCAAAACCTAACGTACTAAAGGACATGATTATTGTTAAGATTATGACAATAAAACGCTTCATGCTGAACTCCTTAATAAATTATCTAAATATTTCGTTTAAAAAATAATAGCGTTTTAAGTATAGATATGTCCTTTTTAGTTGAACAAATATATATAGTTATAATAATCGGTAGCAAGAATTGTTTCAAATAATGTAATAGGACTTTTTCCATAATAGTATTTAATATTTATTGTATCAAAAACAACTAGTATGATTAGATATTTCATTATTTTTTATTTAATATTCTTCGTTTTTTTATCATGTGAAGATAATTCCGATATTAAGTATATATCCCGTGAAGATGCTATTCCTGACGATGCCGTAAAAATAACACCGGACACTGACCTTTTCCCACCCATTTTACATTCCAACGATTGGTTTGATCCAGTCCCCTTAGCGGGAGATGTTAACACAGCCGGCGGCGAAGATTCTCCGTTCATTCCGATTGATGATAATACATTCTATTTTTTCTTCACTCCTGATGTCTCAGTTCCGGCCGAGGAGCAGGTTGCCGATGGCGCAACAGGAATATACCAAGCCGATTTAATCAATGCAGAAACTTTCAATGTTAAGAGGATCGTTTTACAGGATGATGACAAACTTGCCTTAGATGGTTGTCCGTTTGTGCGAGGCGATACAATTTGGTTTTGCTCCGCTCGTGAAGGCTATACGGGGTTACATTGGTTCAAAGCTGAAAAAGTGGATGACGGATGGACTAATTGGCAATTAGCTGATTTTAAATCAGATTATGCTGTAGGAGAATTTCATATACATAATGATATGCTGTACTATCATTCTTTACGAAACGGCGGAATGGGCAGTTATGATATCTGGCAAAGTAAAATGATAAACGGTAATTGGTTATCACCGGTAAATATTACCACTATTAACACAACAGAATTAGATGGATATCCGTTTATTAAGGCCGATGGCAGTGAACTATGGTTCACAAGAACCTACCAAGGTACTCCGGCAATCTACCGTTCAATTAAAACCAATGATTCGTGGAGTGAACCGGAATTAATAATCTCACAATTTGCAGGAGAACCTACTCTCGATTTGGATGGTAATATATATTTTGTACATCATTTCTATGATAATGGTGTAATGCTCGAAGCCGATATTTATATCGCTAAAAAGAAATAATTATTTGATAAAGCCCAAAGATATTATCGGGATATAGGTTATTGCTAAAACTGCCAATAATCTTACAATAAAAAATGGTAAGGTCGAGCGATAGACCTTAGACATCGGTTTTTCAAACCGATAGGCTGAAAGGAACAGATTCATTCCAACCGGTGGAGTAATAAATCCTAATTCCAAATTAGCTATGAATATAATTGCCATGTGAACCGGGTGGATGCCAAAATACTCTCCCAATGGAGCAAGTAATGGAACAAATACGATTATGGCGGAGAAAATATCCATCAGGCACCCGACTAACAATAACAAAATATTCAACATTAATAGAAATGCGTATTTTGAAGAGATAGCAGTTTTTACCCACGTCAGCAAAGTTGCCGGTATTTGGGCATCTACCAGATAACTTGTTAAACCCATCGCCACTCCCAAAATTATTAGCACACCACCAATTAAGGCAGTGCAATCAATTATAATTTTAGGAATATTTCTCCATGACAGATCTTTATAAAAATAAATCTCAATAATTAAGGTATAGACAACTAATGCCGCTGCCGTTTCCACTAATGTCATATAGCCGGTAAAAATACCGAATAAGATAAAAATTGGGATCAGTATTTCCCACATCGTTTCTTTAATAGCTGTAAATAATTTCTTTAAGCTGAATGGAACTCGGGCAACTTTCTGCAATTTGCCTTGATATACAGCCCAAATTCCAATTAATAATATCAGCAAGGTTCCCGGTAAAAAACCGGCTATAAAAGTATCTTTAACTGAAACACCGGCTGAAACACTATATATTATTAATGGTAAACTTGGCGGGAATAACAAACCAAGTGAACCAGCCACCGTGATCAACCCTAAGGAAAATAATTCGGAATAGCCTTCCTTTCTTAAGAGCGGGTACAACAAACCGCCAAGCGCAAGGATGGTAACTCCCGAACCACCGGTCATGGCAGTGAAGAATCCGCATAATATCACCACGATGATCGGGGTTCCACCCGGTATCCAGGCAAAAGCCGATTGAAACAAATTCATCATTCTACGGGAAGCACCACTTTCGGCAAGTATGAAACCGGCTAAAGTAAATAAAGGTATCGTTGGTAAAGATGGTGATACAACAATCCGATAGGTTTCGGCTGGAATCGCCGATATTGGCGTATAATCCTTCCAAAATAACAGTACCGCCAAGCCTCCCAAACCGATAAAGATCGGCATACCATAGACCAAAGATACAACGATCATCGTTCCAAATACCCAAATCGGCCAACCGAGTTCTTGCAAAAATCCTGAATAGCTGATGATGAACCAAAATATTATCATAATAAAGATAATACCGCGGTAGAATTTTGAATTACTACTCTGATATAATAATTGAAAAGCCATCACCGCAAATCCGATCGGCATAATTAACTCAGCTATCCAGATCGGAACACCCGGTACAACCACATTTGACGAATATTGAAACTCGATCATAACCAACTTGATGCTTGCAATAGTCAAAGAGGTAACAATCAATACCGACAAAAATCGAGCTATAAATTTTCCAAGATTATATGACCGGTCATGCGCAAAGAGCGGTTTGTTGGTTAGTGCCAATAATTTGTTATTCTGCGAAGCGATCATAGCACCGATAAATGCAATCCAAAGCGTTAGGTGCTGAGTCCATATCGGAGCCCCGGGGATAATTGACACATTAAATAAGCGGGTCAATGCTTCAATTGCCGGCACCAAGACAATCGCAGCATAAACTAAAAGGGCGAGTAATGATTCGCCCTTTTCGAGCATTCTTAGAATTAAATATTTATCCCTAATTCCCGCCATTGGCTGCGTCTAATAAATCCTTTTCCTTTTTTAAGGCAACAATCTTATCAAATATTTCAGCAGGTACGTAGGAACCTCGAATATCAGGATACCACTCTTCGACATAATCTTTCCAATATTGCAATTCTTCATCATTTAATTCTTGCACTTTTAGTCCATATTCCTGCATCACTTCGATTGACTCGGAATCAAGATACCGCCCTTTTTCGCGTTGCACCTGATCAATTTCAGCAATAGCAGCCATCATTTTATCCTGATATTCCGGATCAATTCTGTCCCAAATCTTTTTATCAATCACGATGCCACCGGTTAATAATCCCCACCGCATGTCCAACATGTGATTAGCGAGCCCAAACCATTGGCTGGCAAGCGCTACCATCGGATTAGTTCCGATAGCATTAATTAATCCGGTCTGTAGTCCCGATAAAATATCAATGGAGGCAAGTTGGACTGCATTAAATCCTCCTTTTTTCCACAACTGCAGAGTCCGGTATTCTCCCGCCCAATTAAATATTTTCATTCCTTTTAGATCTTCGGGATATTTAAGTGGATCTTTAGTAAACCATTTTACCCAACCAACGTCTGTCCAAGAAAGTAATTTAAAACCACTTTCTTCAATACCTTGTATCAGATCATTCTCTAACCTTTCACGTATCCAATCAACATCATCCCAATCGTCAAATAATAATGGAATTATCAAAGAATATATGTCTTGGTTTAATTCGGACAATCCTTCTGTGGTAACCGCGGCGGCATGGATCTGACCTATCCTGATTTTACGGATCATATCCCGTTCATCACCAACTACTCCGCTTGGATAAATCCTTAGTACAATTTCTCCGTTAGTTGCCTCAGACCATTTTTGCCCCATCTCGACAAGCATTCCATGCCACTTGGTGCCTTCCGGTGCGAGGGTTGCCATTTTAATAATAGTCTTTTTTCCAAATAATTGTGTGGACAAAGCAACAACCAATAAAACATATATAAATCTTTTATACATTATCTCTCCGTCTAATAAAATAATTCATCAATTCTGCTCATTAACCATTCGGCTCTTGTCTGTGCCATTGCATTCGTTAATTTTTTCTTGGGCGCACTTTCGATATCAAACTTGATGACAAAATCTAATAGATCACTAAATTCCTTCTTATACTGATTTTTAATACAGACCGATTCAGCAAGAGTAACATATAAACTGCAATCTTCATTATTTGATACTTTGAGTGCTTTTGCAAAATAATCACGCGCAGTTTGCTCGCGGTTTTCAACCGCATCCGGTCTGCTCATAGTGTAAGAGATCATTGCACTATACAAAGCTCCATCATTCCAACCTTCATCTAATTCAAGGCATTTTTCCAACAACCATCCTACTTTGGGTAAATCTACAACATACTTTGGATTTCCCTGACTAGATGAAACAGTACCCCCGATTGTAGCGGAGAGCCAATATAAATAAGATATATCTTCCAATTCAAAAGGATTGACATCATCTCTTTTATCTAACCAAGCATGAATTTCAGGATACTTTAATTCCATGCCATACATTCCATATTTCAATGCCCGATTAAATAATTTGTTAGCTCGATCATACATCTCGATTCCCGCTCGATAATCCTCTAAACTGATCCTTTCCGCATCCTCCATAATGAAACCAAAACTGTACATTGTAAAACTTGACATTGCGGTTAATAACACAGCACGGTCATCCGGATTTTGATCAAGTAATATCTCAATAATTTTCAGATTAAAAGGAAATGATTCTTTAACGAGCTGTGGATCATCATCGGTCAAATACACGGTTTCAATTGAATCAAATACACCATCAAATTGATTAAAAATAATTTTCTTTGGTGAACAGCTACAAATAAAAATGACCATCCCACCAAGAATGGCCATTTTTAATATATTTTCACGACTTAACATCGTATGGAATTTAATGTTTTAATTCATCATACAATGGGAATTTTCCGCATAATTCAGTAACCGCACTCTTAACATTTGCGAGCACCGTTTCGTTCTCATGATCGGTTATCACATCATTAATTAATTTTGTAATTAATTTCATTTCATCAGTTCCCATGCCGCGCGTCGTTACAGCCGGAGTTCCGATGCGAATTCCACTCGTAATAAAGGGACTACGCTGATCGAATGGAACCATATTTTTGTTAACCGTAATTCCCGCCTTTTCCAAAGCCTTTTCAGCCGCTTTGCCCGTTATATCTTTATTTGTTAAGTCTATCAACATGACGTGAGTGTCAGTTCCGCCTGATATGACCTGATAATCGAGTGATAAGAATTCCTCAGCCATCGTCTTTGCATTCTGTACGATTGACTTAGCATAATCTTTAAATTCAGGTTTTAACGCTTCGCCAAATGCTACCGCTTTAGCAGCGATGATGTGCATTAGCGGACCGCCTTGGATTCCGGGCATAACCATCGAATCAATCAACTCGGAAATATTTTTAACGCGACCGGATTTTGGAGCAACTTTACCCCAGGGATTCTCCGAATCCTTGCCCATCATTATCATACCGCCACGCGGACCGCGCAAGGTTTTGTGAGTTGTTGTAGTTACCACATCACAATATGGCATTGGTGATGGGTGAATTCCGGCAGCTACTAATCCAGAGGGATGAGCAATGTCAGCCATGAGGAATGCTCCAACCGAATCAGCTACTTCTCTAAATTGTTCAAACTCAATAAACCGCGGATAGGCACTGCCGCCACAAATGATCAGCTTGGGCTTATGTTCCTTTGCTAATTTTAATAAATTATCAAAATTGACCCGGCCGGTTTCTTTATCAACTTGATATGATATTACATTGTACAATCTGCCTGAAAAATTTACCGGACTACCGTGGGTTAAATGACCGCCATGCGCCAAATCCAAACCCATGATCGTATCGCCGACATTCACAAAAGTCATTAAGGCTGCCATATTAGCCTGCGAGCCGGAATGCGGCTGAACATTGGCATATTCGGCGCTAAATAATTCTTTGGCGCGATCGCGTGCTAAATCTTCGGCTTCGTCAACATGCTCACAGCCACCATAATAGCGCTTCCCGGGATAACCCTCGGCATACTTATTGGTCATTACACCGCCGGCGGTTTCTAAAACCGAATAGCTAACAAAATTTTCGGAGGCGATTAATTCAAGCGTACTATCTTCGCGTTGCTCTTCCCGTGTTAAGATTTCATATAATTGTGGATCTGTTTGTTTTAAATATGACAATATTAGCTCGTCCTTACCAACTTGAATCTTTATATAATTTTTCTGTTACCCAATTGTAACATGCTGATTTAACTGTAACATATCCGGTGGCTTTTTGACTTGCATCAAGCATAAACCAATCACTTTTATTAAAAAGTACTTCATTATCCTTTAACCAATTCATCGAACCAACCACATCACGATTTCCTTTACTTTTGGCTTGCGTAAAATATTTATATGCCAATCGGGCGATTACGCGATCATCACTTGATATATCGGGTGTGCGGCAGGTATGGAAAGCTGAATAATAAACATTGCCTTTGGCTGCCACAGCCTCCGCAGATGATTTGGTCCCGCGAATTGCCTTGTCAGACCAAGTAATTGCTTTACCGAATTCCCCGATTTCAGCGTTGGCATCGGCAACTTTAATAGCGGCTTCATTATCACGAGGGTCTATAGCAAATACTTGCTCATAAGCCCATGAAGCATTTTTAAAATCATCATTTAAAATATATGCCGTTCCAAGTTTATTAAATATCAGTTTATTATCCGGTTCTTTGCGGTAAACCGATTTCAGTACATCAATTGCTTCATCCACGCGATCATTATCAAGATAGGCGTCTGCTAATTGAATAGCATTTGTTCCGGTTGGATTATTGTCAAATTTATTTTGATAGACTTCTAAAGGATCTTTACCGGTCTTTTCCAAAGCAGTAGCAAGGTCAGCAATCGCTCCTTCATTTTTTGGATCAACCGCAATCAATTTTTGCAGGATGCGAACTTCTTCTTCGTATCTACGATCTTTTCGATAGAGCTTAGCCAATTTCTCCATAACACGAATATTATTGGGATCTAACTCGTCCAGGATCCGTTCATATTCAACAATTTCCTGTTCGGTTTTTCCCTGCCTTTCGTAGGCATAAGCTAATCTTTCCCGAAGGTCTAAATTGTTAGGAATTTCATCAACACCTAATAACAAAACATATTCCGAGCTGTCAAACTTACCTAACTGCTCATAAGCGATTGCATAATACTGATATATTTCTTCCGGCGGTGCGTAGGTTGGGTCCCATTCATCACAGCCAAGTTCAACCACTTCACTATAAACTCTTACCGTGGCGTTCCAATCGCGTGCATGATAATACTCGGCGGCACTGCTCATTAAACGCGGACAGCGAACATTTCTTAACGAATCCTGACGGGCTCTCTCGGCTATATCATCAGCCGATGGTCCCGGAGGAGCACACATTACTAATATCAATACTCCCAAAAAGATTAAAAATAAACTGAATGATAATCCTTTTCTATCCATTATCGTGATCTCCTTTTAACAAACCAAATATCTCCAACTGTAATTCCAATACTAAATTTTTGAATAACTTCATCACCGATCCCAACTAAATTTTGTCTTTTTCCATACGAATAAGCGAAATCTATCTGATTTTTAGTGATGCCGAAATTATAACTAAGTCCCGTTGAAACGCCATACTCTTTTATATTTTTATCATTGTTTGTCAAATCAATATCAGTTGTATAGCTTGATAGCCTAAAGCTCATCCTGTCAAACAGATTATCAGGTCTTGCTAAAGAATATTTTGCGATACCAAAATTAAAATGATTCCGAGATTTGATCTGCCCAGCTAATCTAGAATATTCTGCTCCCAAATCAGAATTGTCCTTCCAAACAGAGTATTCTCCAATTAGGCAAGTATTTTTCGACAAATAATAATTCACCCCAAATTGATATTCAAATGGCTCAAGTATATTCTCAATATTTATCACATCAGGATCCACAGCATTATTAGAGGAGGGAAAATCAAATGAATCTTGGGCACCGGAATCGTTTGTATCTTCAAAAGGTTTAAAATAATATGCTTCGGTTGAAACAGGCTCAATTGTAAATCCAAGGCTAGCATATACCATTAATGGTATGTCCCAACTATTTAGAATATTGCTACTTAAGTAAATATTCCCCAATATTCCGGCATACAGATATCTTTGTTGAGAATAATAATTGAGAGAGTTCAGTGAATTAATAGTTTGTTGTCTTGTAGATCCATATAAGAAATTAGCTTCTAAACCAATATCTAATTGATCAAAAATGTTCATTGACCCTGCAACATTTAATGCAGAAATACCTCCAAAACTTTCAAAGTGATGAACATTAGTCAATGTATCGCCATAAGCAACAAAATCAGTGGCATCTTCACCCTCCAACAAATAATATTGATCCGTATAAGGTGATACACCTAACCCAAAAGAATACTTACCTTTGATTGGAACAATAAAAAATAGATTACCAAGACTGAAATCACTATTTATAAAATCATTTAATATTGCTGTCTGATTTAGACTAAAAGAACTTGAAAAATAAGTATATCGAAGATGATGCCAAGTTGATGGATTCTGTATTGACACATTTTGATTAAATGATGGTGTTAATCCATAGGACGAAAGAGCCATAGATGAAGCATCATAATATTCAGTTTTTAATCCAAATCCGTATCCGTTTAAAATGCTTTGACCATTTATTACCGAGCTCAATAAAAGAAGTAGTATGATGAATCTATTATAGAGTAACATAAGTTATTTTTATCATTGGATTTTGATTCTGGACATCCGAGTCAATTATGAGATTTACTGTTTTGAACGGATCATTGTAATCAGGTGAATACAATTTTAGACCATAGTTATCATAGCTTCCGGTCAATAAACCTTGAATGAATTGTCTTAACTCCATTTCCATTTGATTATACTCAAAGCTCCCTGTCATATAAATATCATTTTCAATTTCATATTCATCCAACGGCATTTCATGATACGATAGTATTCCTACTGAGTCAACAAGGACCGTAGATCTGATTTGAAAATCATCTAACGAATCAACCGAGATAGAGTTAAAAAATAATTCAGCCTCTCTTATTACCATAGTGTTGGAATCTTGGGGAACTTGACTAAGGTCTAAGTGGATTAAAGCCTTTAATCCTGCAGCCCTACAAACGGAAATGTGAGTTTTATCAATGTCTGATATTGGCCTTGGTTCGACAATTGTAACATCCTGCAAAGGAAAAAATACGCTATAGAATTGGTCATCTTCAATTGTATAATAAACTAACATTACTGGATAATCTTGTGATTCTCGAGATCTAATTGAAATAAAGTTATCTTCAATTGCATCAATATTTTTTAAAAGGAATGATCTATTTTCGACATCATTCGTGTCAGAAATAAACGTTACCAGATCATCAATCATTACTCTTTCATCTACTTTAAATCTGAGTTGCGGATATTCAGATTGTGCAGAATCAGATTTATCTATTATAAATGATGTCAGTCCAATACTTACTCCACTTTCTGCTTCAGCATCAGTAAAATTCAAATAATTACTTTCATCTTCGCTAAATACAGAATCTCCTCCTGCCGGAAAATAAAATAATTCGAACCTTGCATCGGTTGGAATAATTGTATCCATTGCTGAGAAAGCAAAAATTAAACTGTCAACAGTTAAATTTGTATCAGGCAAATCGTATGTCCAAAATGCTTCGCTGACTGAAATCGGCGAATATTTAAGCAGTGAATATTTATTTACGAATCCATTTTTATTACCAAAATAGATTGCATCTGTATCGCCCATCAATGGTGGTGATAAATACGTACTTCCTTTTATATTACTCACAGAAATTGTGTCAACTTTTAGAATTGAATCAGACAAATCATACGGAATCGGATTTTTCTGACATTGAAACAGTAATGTCGCTACGGATGTAATTATAATTAAGGATTTTAAAGAATAGGTTTTTTTCATATTATTAATTGAAAATAATACGAATGATTAACTAAAAAGTTTCTCTATAACTTCATTAATCTTTTCAGATACATCCTGATAATTTGGTGATTCGGAATAGTCAATTTCGATTGTATGTATCTTGGACTTATTCTTCTGCAGGTTATCAATTTTCAACAATTCGGAAATCATATCACGACCGGGTTGATTGATAAGAATTATTGCATCAACAAACTCAGACGAAACACTGTAGCTATTGATAGTTTTTCCTTTTAAGCCCTTTGGCAATTTAATATTTACTTTATTAAACGTATCCTGATTAAAATTTGGATAATCATCCAACCAATGAATTAGTTGAACCGTTTTTATATCCTTATAAAACTCCTTACCTTCGTAATGCTGTTTGTATAATGCAGGAATTAAAGCCGATTGCCAACCATTGCACAGCATAACGTCGGGGCTCCAGAATAGATGAGGTAAAGTAGCAAGCACCGAATTACTGAAGAAGGCTGACCTAATATCATTATCGCTAAGGATGCGTCCATTCTTGGCTTTGTACAATAATGTGGACAATGGTTTGAACCATTCATCATGTTCTAAAAAATAAACTTGAACACGAGTCTTAGGTATGAAAGCACTCTTAGCGGAAGTACTAATTTGTTTACCGTCAAATTCGAGCGGTATGTCGCGTAATCTGATTACTTCACGTAATATATATTTACGCTCACTAATAAAACCATATTTAGGAACAACGGTGCGGATATCATGCTCCATCTCTTGCAGTTTTAAAGGTACTTCAACTGAAAAATCACCTAATGGGGAAACACTGGCAAAAGGAGTCATCTCGGTTGTAGCATAATAAATTTTCTTGGACATAAAATTCTTCTATAATAATTATTAATTATCTCATTTCTTATTTAAAAGCAATATTCCTTATAGTCAAATTGAAATATATACATCAAATGAGAGGGTGAAATTTACGATTTTATATTTCCAACTACAAAAATTAAATCAGTCCGACCAGTGTGAAGCAAAATTTAGGACCATTCCGATCATCATGAATGATGATACTAAAAACGAACCCCCCGCTGACAAAAATGGCAGTGGTAGTCCTTTTACCGGTATCAGCCCGACTGTCATCGCTGAATTGACAAATATTTGTGCTAAAAATATTGTTGCTACACCGACAAGTATTATACTGGTAAACTTTTCTCTAGTAATATATGCAAATTGAAGCATCTTATATATTATGAAGGCGTACATTATAAATACTAACAATACCGTAAAAAACCCAAATTCTTCTCCTATAACTGACAGAATGAAATCAGATTCTTGTACCGGTAAAAATTTCAAATGCGTTTGCGTGCCCTGCATCCATCCTTTACCAAATAATCCGCCGGAACCGATTGCGGTTTGACTTTGAATAATTTGGTATGCTGCGCCAAGTGGATCTAACTCGGGATTAAACAAAGTCAATATTCTTTTTTGCTGATACGGTTGTAATACATTCCATAGGACCGGTGCTAATAAGCCAAGAAAAATATTTCCAAAAAAGACAACAACACCATTCCATAGCTTCTTTTCAGACAGAATAATTACAATAGTAAGTACAATTGCCCATATTGTAAAAGAAATTGTATGAAAGGCGGTAATTATGCTGATAATCGGAGCTATAATTAAAAATAAATGATATTGTCTTGCATTTACCCAGTAAAGAATTGCGATGATAGGAGCCATCATAATTGTTGCAGTACCCAAATCAGGCTGTCCAAATACAATCAATGCCGGAAATGCAATTATGGCAATTGGAATAAAGAATGAACTTAATTTGTCCATTCTTTTTTTTCGATCAGATAAATATCTTGCTAACAGAATTATTGATATCCACTTTGCGTATTCCGATGGTTGAACGCCAACTGTGCCAAAATAAATCCATCTATTTGCGCCGGTTGGGTTATTCATGAAATAGGGTATTAATATTGAAACAACTGCTACCGCGTAAATCAATATACTATATTTATGGTATAATCTGAGCGGCAAGCTGTACATCGCAATCATTGCGATGATTCCAATTACAAGGAAAACCAATTGCCGGAAAAATGCCGATTTATAAAATGCAATGTTTTGGTGCACTGATATGCTGTACAACGCCAAAAAACTAATAATCAGCAAAATGCTAATCGGAATTAATATAATAAATGGATTCCTATTATGACTCCAGGTCAGCAACTTCATCAGCTTGTTCTTTTAATTTGGAATCGTAAATAAATCGTAAAAATTGCCGTGTGATCGGTGCGGCTTCTTCTCCACCATGTCCGGCATTTTCCAATAACACGACAAAAGATCTAACTTGATCATCTTTTTCGGCAAAACCAATGAACCAAGCGTGGGGCTCACCATGCGGATTTTCTGCTGTTCCTGTTTTGCCGGCAACCTTCAATCCATCAATTTTCGGATCAGCCAGCTTCCCTGTTCCTTTTCTGTCCGACACGACCCTGTACAATAATCGGTTTAGTCTTCTCCAGGTAGATTCAGAAATATTCGGCAGCGCTACTTCATTCGTTTCAGTTTTCAAACTAAAATGTGGTTGATAGGTTTTACCATGCGTATAAAAAAGGTTGATATAGGTAAATAACTGTAAAGGAGTTACTAATGTTTCTCCCTGTCCGATAGAAAGATTAAGCTTCACTCCCGAGGTCCAACCACGTTTACCATATAATTTATCCAAATATTCTTTGTCCGGTACAACACCCCTACTTTCTGATGGAAGGTCAATACCTGTTTTTGATCCAAAACCAAATTGTGAGCAAATTTTGGACCATTCCTTTAAAGGTATGTCTTGAATTACTTGATAGAAATAAACATCACATGACTCGATGAGCGATCTATCAAAATTTACGCCACCATGTCCGGTTTCTTCCCAACATCCAAAGGTCCGGTTACCATATCTGTATTCGCCCGAACAATAAATTTGGCGGTTCGGATTTATCAATTTATTTTCAAGCAAATAGGCAAGTATAATCATTTTAAAAGTTGAAGCGGGCGGATATAAGCCTTTTGCATTTCTATCTAACAGAGGTTTATCAGGGTCATTCAAAATTTTATTCCAAGTATCAGGTTGGGTTGTCCCTGTAAACAAATCGGGTGGATATGTCGGTGAATTTACATAGCTGATAATTTCACCGGTATTTGGATCACCAACGATAACGCATCCTCTCCTGCCGGATAACAAATTTTCAATGTATTGTTGCAAGTCCACATCAATTGCGATCCTCAGTTCTTCGCCTGGTTCGGGATGAATTTTATCTCTTTGAATAAAAGCGCCCATTGTTCTACCATAGGCATCAACAGCTTTATACTCAATCCCCTTCTTATCTTTTAATTTATCTTCATATACCCGTTCTAACCCCTGCCATCCGACTAAGTCGCCGTGCCTGTACTGTTCCGGATTATCCACATTCTGAATGCTCCGGCTATCAACTTCTTTTACATAACCAAGAAAGTGAGCTCCATTTATATCACCGGGGTAATTTCTTTCTTGGATTTGATCGTATTCAATCCCCGGAATATCCAAGCGATGCTCTTCAACTAATAAAATCTGTTCCAAAGATAAATCTTTTACGATTCGCACCGGACTAAAGTAACCCCGGTAATTCTTCCGGTAATTAGTATTGAATACTGATGTATCAATGTTCAATAAATTACTTATTATAGTAAAAGTACTATTCAAATTGTCAATTTGGTTGGGAATTACGTTTAAAACATAAGTAGGTGCATTATCTACTATAGTTTTACCATTTCGATCAAAGATCGAACCCCGCGGAGCACTGAGTCTTTCAATCCTAATGCTATTAATATTAGCTTTTTCTTTATATTTTTTATGCTGCGCTACTTGCAATTGGAAAAATTTTACCCCTAATAACCCGAATACCAAGAATGCTAAAATTATTAAAGAGAAGTATCTTCTAAGATCAGCATCATTTATTGTTTTTAACATCGGATTATTTTCTAAATGGAAAAATTAATTGGAATATCACAATTAACGTAATCGTGTAAATCATATTCTTTAACCAATATATGATAAAAAGTGAGAAGTCATTATAGAAAATAGAATCGAACAAGAAATAATTATAAACAAAAAAACTAAAAAATAGTAGAAAATAACAATAGATGTTGAATTTTAGTGATGCCAATTGTTGTTTATAATTACTCAACAAACCAAAACCGTATCCAAGAATTGAATATGTCAAAGGTAATACTCCAATCTCAGGGCTACTGTCAAATATGCTAATTACCAATCCTAAAGTAAATCCGATCACCACCCCTCTAAAACTTCCCTGATTAAGAGCAAAATAGATTATAAATATTATAATGAAATCCGGTTTGACTCCTCTAATAGATAAGATATTAGATAAAAACAGTTGAGCCAACAAAGCAATAATCAAAGGTATAATATAATTCTTCATTTATATTTATTAATCAATTATTACAAACAGATAATACAAAGCATTCAGATTCTCTTTGATTTTAACTGAAACAATCTTTTGAAATTCATCTCTTGTATCAGCCACACTTGTAACTGGACCAATCGGTAATCCGGGTGGAAAAATATCACCAAGTCCGGATGTTATTACGTTATCACCAACATTGATCTCGGAATTTTTATATACCTCCCGAACTTCGCAAATATTATTAGCTTTCCATCTTAGAATTCCTGTTTCAGCACTTGGCAAAAATCTGACACCAATTCTAAAATCAGGATCATTGATCAGATGCACAACAGCCGTCTCACTTTCAACGGAGTAGATTTTACCAATAACTCCATTCGGTGTAATTACGGGATCATTTGCTTTTACACCATTTAAAGAACCAATATCAATGGTTACTGTATTAATACTAGTCGTCAATCCTTTATTAATTATTTTTGCAGCAATGATATTTAGTTTTTGAGTGTCCCTGAATTCCAACATTTCTTTTAACTTTATATTTTCTGCTCCTTGTGCAACTAAGGCTTCTTTCTCTAAGGTTTTTAATAATAATTGCTCCCGCAACATTTCATTCTCTAATCTTGCTTTTGATAGCTCAGAGAACCGCGTGAAAGGTGATTTAATATAATTGGTAACTGAATTTATACTATGTTGGAAATAACTGTATTCCGAGGATGGACTATAATAAATAAAGGTAAGTGATAAAATAACTGATAGAAGGAAAGCTATATGATGTTTGTTCTTTTGTAAAGTGACTAATAATCGAAATAACATTTACATTAAAACCGCCTCATATTTTTCCAAATTATCTAAAACCATTCCGGTTCCCTTGACCACAGATAATAACGCTTCTTCAGCGACATTGACCGGCACCTTGGTTCTTTCTCTTAAAATTTGATCCAAGCCTCTTAAAAGAGATCCGCCACCGGTCAAAATTATTCCGCTATCAATAATATCCGCTGATAATTCAGGCGGTGTTTGTTCCAATGCTCGTCTGACTACCTCAACAATACTATTAACCGGATCTTTTAAAGCCTGTCGAATTTCATCGGAAGATACATCAACTACTTTCGGTATCCCCGATACAAGATCGCGACCTTTCACAGAAATGGTTTCAGCTTTCATACGCATTGCCGAACCAACAGTTTTTTTGATCGCCTCTCCGGTAGGAATCCCAATATCTAATTTATGTTCATTCCTGAACCATTGAACGATCGCCTCGTCCATTTCATCACCTGCAATTTTAATCGTTTCCTTTGAAACGACACCATTGAGAGCGATGACGGCTACCTCAGTCGTTCCTCCGCCAATATCAACAATTATATTACCGATCGGTTTGCTAATATCAAGACCGATGCCAATTGCTGCTGCCATAGGCTCTTCTATCAAATGAACTGTCTTGGCATTGGCTCTTTCTCCGGAATCCTTAAATGCCCTTCGCTCAACTTCAGTTACACCTGACGGTACGCAAATAACCATTTTTGGCCGTGCTAAACGATTAAAATTTATTTTTTTGATAAACCCTTGCAGCATTTCGTCGGTCATATTGAAATTGGCGATAACACCATCTTGCAAAGGTCTGATTGTTTCCAATCCGCGATGGGTTTTGCCCATCATTGCTTTCGCATCATTTCCAACTGCGATTACTTTATTATCATGAACAGATCGTGCCACAATAGACGGTTCATTTATTACAATGCCTTTACCACTTAAATATATAAGAGTGTTGGCAGTCCCAAGATCAATTGCAATATCACCCGACACCCAATTAAAAGATTTGCTGATAATATCAAATATGCCCATAGATTTTATTAAAAGTATAAAATTGCATTAAAATATAGAAATGTAATTTAATGCCAATATTGCGGAAAAGGTTATCAATTAATGAGCAAGGCTCAATCAACCTCGACCCTGCTTTGATCGCCTAAGATAAAGCGATGAGCAGATTGGTCTTTATGATTTCCAATAATTTCTACATCAATACCCAACAAAGAATTGGTCACTTTATCCGAGACATCCCGAACTACGCTATCGCTCATAATGATCGAATAGCCAACTGTACTGTTGGTCACCTTACATCTTTTACCTATCGCAGTATGCGGTGTAACGTGAGCGTTTTCAATTATTGTATCTTCATTTATAATAACCGGTCCATCTATTTTAGAATTGCTTACTCGCACATTTTCACTAATGACAGCCTTACCGTTTATTGTTGTATTTACGATCTCACCTTTTATATCATTCTCAATATTATCCAATACTAACTGATTGGCGGACAATAAGTCCGATGGTTTTCCGGTATCCTTCCACCATCCGGTGATCACCGAATAACTTATGTCTAAACCGTGATCAAGCAAATATTGATGAGCATCGGATATTTCTAATTCACCTCGAGCCGATGGTTTTATATTATTTACCGCTTCGAATATGGCAGGGTCATATAAATAAATTCCGGTAACTGCTAAATCGCTTTTGGGATTTTTCGGTTTTTCTTCAATACTGATAATTTTGTTGTTGGCTACCTCAGCCACGCCAAAACGGTTAGGATCAGGAACTTTACTTAATGCCAAATGACAATTAGAATTTTCTCGCTTGAATTCCTTAATAAATTTTGCAACTCCGCCAACTAAAATATTATCGCCAAGATAAAAAATGAACGGTTCATCATTGATGAATTTTTCGGATATTTTGATTACATGTGCTAATCCCAAAGGCGCTTCCTGAGGAATATATGCTATATTTACTCCCCGACTTGATCCATCCTTAAATTCATTTTTGATTGATTCATCATTAGCATTTATTATAATACCAATATCACTGATGCCGGAATCGCGTACATATTCGATTGCATAATCTAACATAAACTTGTTAGCAATGGGAATAAGGTGCTTATTCTGTGTGTGGGTAATCGGACGTAGTCTTGTACCATGCCCTCCCGCTGTAATGATTGCTTTCATTGGTTATTCCTCATTCCTTCTTTTGACAGTTTGTCAGCAACAGCATTTTTCTCTCTTGGAATATGTGTTATAGTCCATTTATTTAACTCGTTAATTATTTCCATTACCTTTGTATGCAAAGCTAACATTCGTTCATTTTTTACTTTATATTTACCGTTTATCTGCTTTACAATCAATTCGCTATCTGCATAAATATCAACGCTTAATGTCTTTAAATTAATTACCTCTTTAAGTCCTCTGATAAGTGCGCGATACTCTGCTTCATTATTTGTGGCTTTCCCGATATATTCAGAAAAAGTAAAAATTTCCTTATCATCCTTATATATGATTCCGCCAATTCCTGCTCTATTTGAATGCAGGTCAGCCGCACCGTCAACATATAACGATATATTTCCTTGCCGGTTTAAACGTTTCTTGAGATTATCTAATATTGTTAGATCAACAGCTTCAATATTTTTTATTTGAGAAGAACTGAGCAGTTTGTTCAGTTCCCTGAGTTCTGAATCGGATAGTTTTATATTCACGATAATGAATTTAAAGGTAAAATATATTTATTGAAATTGTAAAGGGACATTAACTGATATAGGGATTGGGTCTGTTCTGCACAGGGCATTCTTCCCAATAATAACACCAATTGCACAATACTGATTTTTTGGCAATAAAATCAGCTTCTTTTTCAATATTTGCCTCAATTTTATTAATTCTGCGCTTAATCCTAAGCGATAATTCTTCTAACTGTTTCATATTCCGTACCGATGTTACTTCGATACCATGTCGCAAAAAATGCCAGATAAGCTTTACAGATTTAACATCATGTTCTTCTAACATTAAACCGATCTGATATAATGCTAATTGGGTATCCTGATCGGCTTGTACTTGAGTGTAGGCTTTTTTACCTGACTTATAATCATGGATTTCCCAGTTGCCATTGCCGTCATGGTCAAGTCGGTCAATTACGGCTTTAATAGGATATCTACCTTTCTCACCTAATGCAAATTCTAATTGGATTTCATTGCCTACAATATGTTGCTCAAAGGGTGTATATCTCCGATAATACTTAGCAATACAAGATTCACCTATTGATCTGTAATGATCGGGAGTTGTGCTACTGTAAACTATTCCGATACGATTATGCCATTTTTCTTGCCAGTTAGAAATATACTTATCTAACACATGATCAAAGAAGGGTATCCTGCCTTCTAAGACCTCATTATATAAATATTCTAACGCTTCATGAATACGTTTACCCATAAACGCTTCGATACTCTCATCGCGTTTGCGAATTTTATCAACATAGCGAAACTTGAATTGGGCAGGACATTTACGATATGATTCAATACTGCTATGGGAATAACGTTTAATTAAACTAATAAATGTTCCTTTTAATAATCAAAATACGGATTAAGTAGTGAATAATTTCCAAACATATCACCTACAAATGTATAAGATTTGCTTATACGATAATAGTGCCAGGTTTCATATATCCCTTGATATTGATCAACATATTTTTGGATATCATCAGGGGGACCAAATAGTATATAGATCATTCCCATATCTGTCTTCCAACCTTCAATATGAGATTCAAATTGACTGTTTGCAAATTCCACCCTACTGTAATATGTATCCATTAACTCATTCTTGACTGTGCCAGGGGTTGGATCTCTTTTATCCCATAATTCTTTAAACAGCTTTTCTTTCTTAGAATTAGGTGTCTTCCTTATTCTCCTCTTTTCTCTTGGTTCAAGAATGTAGTTCATTTGTTTTAGTGCTTCTTCAATGTTTTGGATCATATGAGATATACCAACTCTTTTAAGCATAACTTCAGTTGACTTATTAGTAGAATACTTACTTTGTATTAACTCGGATTCTATTTTGAAATTAATACCTTGAATAGTATCCTTAGGTAGTTTTATTATATGTTCAAAGAGACCATTTATAGAAGAATCAATAATTGTACTTTCATAAAACAATTCATTACTTTTATTTGAAAAAGTATTTTTCAATTTATACTTCCCAGGCGATACTTTTCCAGAAAGATAAAATAGTAAACCGTCATCAACATTAAATGCTGAATTTTTAATAGCCGGAATCAAATTATTACCAAAACCCCAATCCCCATCAAATTTTTCTAACAAAATTGGCTTGTTAATGAAAATTTGATCATCAAAATCTGAAACATCAATTTTTACACTATTTTTGTAATGCTTTTTTGTATCAAGATCCAAAAGATCCCCAACTATTTTATATTTTCCCTCATCCAGGGGATAAGTGACCATGAGTGTTCTACTTAAAAGGTTAGACCTAGTATGTTGATAGTCATATAATACTATTGAATCTTGCCACACTTCTCTAAATAGTTGTGTACCTTTATTTGACTGTAATGCAATCGTTGCTTCGTACCTGGCAACAAACTTTGAATCAATCTTAACATATTGCATTGATGTGTATGGTATTTGCATATAGATCAATATTTTTAGAGAATCGGGGTCATTAGTCACTTTGGGATAACCAGATATTATAACTTTCTCTTTTTTTACATTTGCTGGCATTCCACCTTTCTGCGAGTAAACATAACTAACGGTAAGCAAAATTGAAGCTATAATTATTCCTAGTTTTACTCTACTCATGTATATAGTTTTCCTAATCCCTATTTAATAAATATCTGACTGACATTTTTTATTTTAGCATTCGATCAATTAAAATTTGAATAATTAAGATTACTGTTTCTCCGCCAATTCAACTAATACACCACCGGTACTTTTGGGATGCACAAAAGCAATTTTATAACCCTCGGTTCCAATCCGTGGTTGCTGATCAATCATTAAGATACCGGCTTGTGCCAATTCGGAGATTACTTCATCAATATTTTCTACTTGTAGGCAAATATGGTGAATTCCTCTACCTTTTTTAGTGATAAACTTAGCGATCGGTGAATCATCCGTTGTAGCTTCCAATAATTCGATTTTTCCTTGTTCTGTATCAAATATCTTTGTATTGACTTTTTGATCTTCAACTTTCTCAGAATATTTATTGCAGTCTTTTAACAATAATTCCCAAAAAGGCGTTGCACTGGTCAAATCATCTACAGCTATGCCGACATGTTCTATTCCAAGTATCTTCATATCAATTTATTATTCTGATCAATATAATTATTTCTTAAGCTTAATCCCAACCCTTTTCCGACAGCTAATTTTAGCACTCCACCCTTTATTTCTAATCCGGAATACGGATCATTGTCTATCAATAAATTCCCATCTAAATCAATATAATCCGCCTGCGGAATTAGCTGCCCGATGGTTGTAATACCGATTGATGATTCAATCATACAGCCCAACATAATCTTTAATCTGTTTGCTTTGGCAAGCTTAACCATTTTCAGTGCCTCATCAAGTCCGCCACATTTTGCTAATTTAATATTAATACCATCAAATTTTCCGATTATATTTTCAATATCGTCAGAAGTTTTACAATTCTCATCGGCAATCAAAGGTACGGTTGATACTTTAATCAATTCAGACATCTGTTCGATATTTTTCACGCTCATAGGCTGCTCAATTAATTCCACATTTTTATCAGCTAACCACTTACACATCTCCATTGCTACATCAAGATTCCATCCTTCATTTGCATCAATTCTGATCGGTTTATCGGTAATGACTCTTATTGCATTTATAATTTCTTTATCACGATCAGTTCCTAATTTTATTTTTAGTATTTGAAACTGCTCTGCCTCTTTAATTTTCTTTTCAAGTTCCGTTTCCTCACTGATTGCAATTGTGAAAGAAGTCGGTTTTTCGGATGTCTTTTCCAACTGAAAATAGTCTGTGACTGCGATTTCATTCTTTTGCGCCCACCAATCATATAGAGCGGAAATAAGTGCTGAACGCAATGCTTTAATTCCCTGTGAATAATCAGTAAATAATATGACCAATTCCTCAATATCAATGACATTCTTGGGAAGAATAATTTCGTTACGGAGGAGATCAAGAATTTGGGGAACTGACTCATTGTATCTTTCAGATGGTGCTGCCTCGCCCCTGCCTACCAAACCATCTTGTTCTAAGTAAACAAAAATTCGATCGTAATAACTATTGGAACTGCGGGATATTTTAAACGGGTGAATGCATTTTAGACGATAAGTAGCATATTTCAATACCATTGATCAGTTAATACCTATCGGAAATTCGGTTTACGTTTCTCAACAAATGCTGTTGTTCCTTCACGTTGCTCATCGGTTTCAAATAATTCTGAGAATTCATTTAGTTCAATATCCAAAGCATTTTCCAACGTTTGATCGAAACCTTTGTGAATACATCTGATTGCAGCACCAACCGCAGCGGGACCATTTCTTAAAATGGTTTGTGCAAGTGATCTTGCTTTATCCATTAACTGATCCTGCGGGACAACGTGATTGACCAATCCAATTCTCAATGCTTCTTCGGCATCAATCATTTGTCCGCCGGCAATTAATTCAATTGATCTTCCTTTACCGATCAAGCGCGGTAAACGTTGGGTACCGCCCCAGCCCGGAATAATTCCTAAGGCAACTTCCGGCTGCGAAAACTTTGCATTTTCCGCCGCGATCCGGATGTCGCAGGCTAAAGCGATTTCACAACCGCCGCCAAGTGCGAATCCATTGATTGCAGCAATAACCGGTTTAGGCGAGTTTTCGATCGTCATAGTCATTTCTTGCCCCTCACGGCTAAATTCAAGCGCTTGCCGACTGGACATTTGCTGCATTGCTTTAATATCGGCTCCGGCGACAAAAGCCTTTTCTCCTGCTCCCGTTATAATAATCACTCCAACCTTGTCATCGTCAACACGTTTTTTAACAGCCGAATTTAACTCACCAATTACCTCAGAATTCATAGCGTTCATCGCTTCAGCGCGATTAATAGTGATTAAGCCAATGTAATCATTTACTTCAATATCTATATATTTCATCAAATTATCTCCAATAGGTTCTGCTGAATAAAATTAATATTGTAAATATTTCCAAACGGCCCAAAAGCATGGCAAAGGATAAAATCCATTTACCCAAATCGGGAAGCAAAGCATAGTTATCGGTAGGTCCAAATGCGCCAAGCGCCGGACCAATATTCCCGACCGCTGAAGCCGCCGCTCCGATTGCCGATGTAATATCAATTCCCATTGCGGTCAAGGCTGCGGCAGTTAATCCAAAAATCGCTACATAGAATAGAAAAAAGCCTAATGTATTGCGGATGATACTTTCATCAATATATCTATTTCCTATTCTAATCGGAATTATAGCCCGAGCGTGCAGCAACCTTCTTGTTTCCATTAAGCCATGTTTAATGATCAAAAAAATGCGAATTACTTTTATACCACCACCTGTTGATCCACCCATTGCTCCCAAAAACATTAAGCTAAACAAAGTAAATTGAATTAGATAACTCCATTTTTCATAATCGTAAGTGCCATATCCGGTGGTAGTAATTATTGAAACAGTCTGAAATAATGAATCTCTGAATTGGATGTGCGATACTTTACCATTATCAATACTGACCAATACAAAAATTCCTACGGTTATCAAAACTATGATAGTTAGAAATATTTTAAATTCAGTGTCTCTAAAATATACTTTTAGATTTCCCGTGACCGCCTTAAAGTGCAGTGAAAAATTGATACCCGCCATCAACATAAAAAATATTATAATATAGTGTATTGCCGAGTTTTGATATCCTGCTATACTAGCATTTTGAGTGGAAAATCCACCGGTCGGCATAGTTGTAAAGGCATGACATACCGCATCAAACCAACTCATTCCGGCTAAACCTAATAAAAAAGCTTCAACAACGGTAAAACCGACATAAACCGCCCATAGCAGCTTAGCGGTTTCTTTTACGCGTGGTCTGAGTTTGTCGGATACCGGTCCCGGGACTTCAGCTTTAAACATCTGAACACCACCAATCCCCAACAGTGGTAGGATCGCAATTGCGAATACAATAATACCCATACCACCGATCCATTGGATAAATGATCTCCAAAACAAAATGCCGTGCGGTAAACTTTCGATCCCATTGGGTAAATTCGGTAGGGTGATCGGATTTCCGATGATGGTTGCTCCGGTAGTGGTAACTCCGGACATTGATTCAAAGAACGCATCGGTAATATTAGGAATCGCGCCGCTCAAGTAAAATGGTAGCGCACCAATAATCGCAGTTATCAACCATGCAAGTGCAACAATCAGGAAACCATCTTTATTTGAAATTGACTTGCTTTTGCGAGTAAAAAACCACAGCGGCAAACCGATCAATAATGCTATCAGGACTGAGGTTATAAAACCATTACGGTCGCTCTCCCCATAGAAAGTTGAAATTAAAGTTGGAATAATTAGCGCAATTCCAAGAATTGTAATCAATGCGCCAATTATATTGGCGATGGTTTTTTTATTCATCTAATCCAAAGATCTCTCGGATTTTAGGAATTCCTTTTGTTTTAGAAAATACTAAAACAGTATCTTCATCAGTTATTCGGGAACTTCCTCTTGCTATACTTAAGTTACCGTGATGATTAATAACGCCAACGATGCTGTCCTGCGGGAAATCAATACGTTCAAGTGGCTTTTGGGTTACAATGCTACCGGTTTGCGGTTGAAGTTCAATTACGTCAACATCAATATCCTCGAATGCGATCAGATCAGTTTCCGTCTTATCACTATATATTTTACGAGTGATACCATTTACCGTTGACATGTTTTTGCTAACTACTAAACCGATTCCTAAATTCTGTAATAGCGGTATATATTCTGTGGTATTAATATGTATAATAGTCTGTTTTGCACCCATTTGATGAGCAAGCATTCCGGCTAAAATATTCTCCTTTTCATCTTTGGTAACAGCTATAAAACTGCAGACTTCGCTTATATTTTCCGATGCTAAAAATTCCAAATCGGTTGCGTCAGCATTGATTACCATTGTATCAGACAATCCGGCAGCAATTTCTTCTGATTTGTCGCGTCGCTTATCAATCAATCGTACTGATTTGGTTTCCTGCAATACTTCAGCAACGGAATACCCTATTTTTTCTCCACCAAAAATCATTACACGAGTGGATTTATTACCGTTGATGTCCAACAGTTGTAATAACCTATCGAGATTTTTGGTTTTTACAATGAAATAGGTCATATCGTTCGGTTCAAACTCAAAATCACCCCACGGAACGATTGAATCACTTCCTCTATTTACAGCAACAATACCAAACTTGATTTCTTGCGTCAACTCATTCAATTCTCTAACTGTTTTCCCAACAATTTTGCTATTTAAAGCAATCCTAATCCCCACCATTTTTAATCTGCCGCCTTCAAAATCCATGACTTTCGTTGCATACGGATGTTCAACCAAACGTACAATTTCTTTGCAAGCTTCCTTCTCGGGATGAATCACATGATCAATCCCAAATTTCTCAGGTTTGATGATGGAATTGGTATCACTATATTGTTGGTTTCTTAAACGGGCAATTACTTTGTTAGCACCTAATTGGCGTGCCTGTTGCGATGCAATAAGATTGACTTCATCAATTCGCGTCAAAGCGAAAACATAATCTGCTTTGGCAACATCAGCTTTGACTAAATTTTTAGGACTGGCACCATTCCCCTGAACAACTATAACGTCTAAATGCTCTGATGCCCGGCGGCACTTCTCAGGATCAAGATCAATAACTGTTATGTCAAAATCCTCAAGGCTTAATGCCTTGGCAACGTGAAAACCAACTTCGCCGGCTCCAATAATTACTATCCTCATTGCATTTCCCTCAGAGATTAGACTTATAAGTTAAACGGAATAATTTATAATCCAAAATATCATTCATCAGTTTCTACACGTTTTATTTTTGCGCCAAGCTGTACAAACTTTTCTTCAATTTTTTCATAACCCCTGTCAATATGGTGAATATGACTGACTTCCGTAGTGCCCTTTGCCATTAGGCCGGCAAGGATTAAAGAAGCGCTTGCCCGAATATCGGTTGAGCGTACAGGAGCTCCTATTAAATTCCCGACACCGCGCACAATTGCCGAATTACCCTCTACAGTTATATTGGCTCCCAAGCGATTCAATTCAGGAACATGACTAAAACGATCATTATAAATTGTATCAGTAATGATTGAAGAACCGCGTGATTTGGTCATTAAGGCAATCCATTGTGCCTGCAGGTCAGTCGGGAAACCCGGATAAACCGCAGTTGTAACATCAATGGCATCTAACTTTTTGGCTTGCTTCACACTTATTTTACTATCGTCAATATTGATATCACAGCCAACTTCCGTTAATTTTTCAATTACCGTACCTAAATGTTCCGGAATTGTATTCGTAAGCGTTATTTTGCCCAACGCTGCTCCCGCTATTAAAAAAGTGCCCGCTTCAATTCTATCCGGAATAATCGTTATATCGACTGGATGCAAATTATCAACACCTTCAACTGTTATCTCTGTAGTTCCGATACCGTCAATTTTAGCGCCCATTGAAACTAAAAATTCACAAAGTTGAACAATCTCAGGCTCCTTGGCAGCATTCTCAACTAAAGTCTCGCCTTTGGCGGTAACCGCTGCCATAACGATATTACCGGTTGCCCCGACAGAAGGAAAGTCAAATCGGACCTTGTTACCGATCAATTTTTTCGCTTTCGCAATTATATCCCCGCCTTCTAACTCGATTTTAGCGCCGAGCTTCTTTAATCCATTTAAATGGTAGTCAACAGGACGTGGTCCCCAAGCGCAACCTCCCGGCAGCGATACTACCGCTTTTCCAAATCGAGCTACCAAGGGACCAAGTACGTAGAAGGAAGCCCGCATTTTATTAACTAAATCATAAGGGGCTATCGGATTTTTTACAAATCCGGAATCAACTATCATTTCATTATTGGCAAATAGGATTTTTGCTCCGATCACTTCCATCAATTCTGCCATTGTCCTCGTGTCACGGAGGTCAGGAACTTGCTTAATCTTTACTGTACCATCGACAAGCAACGATGCCGCCATAACCGGCAATACCGCATTTTTTGCCCCGCTTATTTTGACTTCACCATTAAGATGATGTCCCCCATCTATAATTAATTTTTGCATTATATTTTAATTTGTAATACTTGAAGTTAGCTCATTTATTACTTTTCTTTTACTCTCATCGTCAAGGTAATTTACTTTTACATAAGTATTTTGGCTATCCACTAATTTTTCAACATGCAGATGATTAGTTGACAGTCGTGCTATCTGCGGAAGATGTGTGATGCAAATTACTTGTTTTGTTTTAGCAAGATTATGCAAGCTTTGGCCAACTTTTTCAGCGGCATTGCCCGATATTCCACTATCAATTTCATCAAATATCAGTGTAGCAACCGGATCATCTTTTTGAAACACGGTTTTTATTGCGAGCATAATTCTTGATATTTCGCCACCCGAAGCAATTTCAACTAACGGTTTTAATTTTTCTCCCGGATTAGCACTTAATAAGAATTGAATATTATCAATCCCTTTTTCTGTACCTAAAACTTTTTTATCACTGAACTCAGTCATCGAATCATCAACTTCTTTTTGCGAGATCATTATCTCGAATCGGGCACCGGGCATATTTAGTTTACGCATCTCCTCAACAATAGATTCCGATAAACCACCTGCCTTGGTAACCCTAACGTTATGAATATCTACAGCCGTTTGATTATAAGAATCTTTTTCAGCATTAATAATTTTTTCCAATTCTATTATTTCAGTGTCAATCGAACTATAACCTTTCAGTTTATCGGAGATGTCTAATTCAGTATCAAGTATGGATTCGATCGAACCACCATATTTTCTTTTTAAACTGTCAATCGCTCCTAAGCGATCCTGAACTTCAGTTAGACGTGCCTTATCATGATCAAGACCATTTAAATATTCATTTAGACTAATTGATGTTTCCTGCATGTTTACAATTGATGTTCTTAGTAACTCAGCATATTCTTTGATCTGTTCGTCAATTTGTTCCAATCTTTCCAATTCTTTCAATGCCATCGAACCGCGATTATAAATTGCCTCATCATCATCAGTCAGATCCCGCGTTACTCGTTGAATGGTTTCCGCAATTTCATCAAGATGTTTCAGTTTGCTCAGTTCATTTTCCAATTCAACATCTTCATTAAGAATCGGATTAATTGCTTGAATTTCAGTCAATTGAAAATTCATCAACTCAATCTGTTGTTCAGCAATCTGTTTTTTTTCAATTAACCTTTCTAATTCTTTTTCTTTTGACTTAATTGAGTTAAAGATACTCGTACAATTTTTTACCTTTTCTTCCAATCCGCAATAAGCATCCAAATAATCTATGTGCGATTCTTCATTCATGATAAATTGTTGTTCGTGTTGACCATGGAAATCCACCAATAAATTACAAGCAAGACGAAAATTACTTTCGGTAAGCGGCTCGTCATCAACAAAGGATTTTGTTCGACCGCTTTTATTTATAATGCGACGATAATATTTGTTATTGATCTCAGTCTCAACTATTGCCTTATCCGATCTACTTCTTACCATTGTTTTAGAGGTTTTCCCTCCCAACGAAATGTTCAAAGCCTGCAATAGGAGTGATTTTCCCGCACCGGTTTCGCCGGTAATAACCGTGAAACCATCTTTTAGAGCAAGATTAATTTCATCTAATATTGCAAAATCTTTAATGAACAGATTTTTTATCATCGGATATAATTAAATATTTATAGGACAAAAAACTACCTGTGATCAGTCCAGCCGTATTTGCAATTGCATCATACACACTGGCATACCGACCGGCAACATAACATTGCAGGAACTCAATTAATGCTCCAAATGTTGTACCAATAATTACTATTAAAAATATCTTAGCAAGGTTTGGTGCCTTAATTGCATTTATAAATAAAAAAGCAAATATTACATATTCGGTAAAATGCAAAAACTTATCCATTCCGATAATGTTATCAATCGGAAATCTTGCTCCGCGCAACAGATGTACTATTACCATTAAAGTTGCGTAAATAACCAATAAATATACAAAGTGCTTTCTATTCATATTCCTTTAGAACCATTGGCAGATACTCGGTAATATCCGATGCGATTAATCCCCGCAATCCTTTATCCTCACTAACAAGATCGGCTGCTTTACCATGCACATAAACTCCCAACTCGGCAGCAATTTGCGGAGGTATTCCCTGCGCTGCAAAGCTTGCAATAATTCCTGATAATACATCACCGGTACCACCGGTTGCCATACCTTGATTGCCGGTTGTATTAACAATAATTTCATTTTTATTGGCAATAAAAGTTGGAGCATTTTTTGCGACCAATGTACAACTATATTCATTCGAAAATATCTCAATATTCTCTAAAAGATTGGTTTTTATCCCGCCTAAATCCTTTTTTATTAATCGCCCGAATTCACCAAAATGTGGTGTAATAATTAAATCGGATTTGATGGCATTTAATAAATCCAAATTGTCAGTAAAGATATTGAGTGCATCGGCATCAATTACCAACGGTTTATTGAAAGAGGTAATAATTTTCTCGACCAATTTAAGTGTAGAACCATAATTCCCCAAGCCGGGACCAATCAGCAATACATCAGCCCAATCGAAATATTTTTCGATATCCTTATAATTATTGGCAGTTAAACATCCCGAATCATTGTCTTCCACTGCTATTGTTAAACCTTCGATTATATTTGATTCGTAAACAGTGCTGATTGATTTTGGCGCAACTGTTGCGACTAATCCAGCTCCGCTTCGAATAGCGGCATTACTCGCTAATATTGCCGCACCGGTCATACCCCTTGATCCGGCGATGACCAATACTTTACCTTGCTGATGTTTATATGTTGAAACATTCGGCGCTTTCAAATATTGAAATGCCAATTCCTCACCAGTGGTACGGTATTTAGCATTAGGTAGGTCATCATAGATATCAGGAAACCCAATATCAGCACAGATTATTTCACCGCAATGCAAATGTGCCGGCTGTATGAGCAAACCAACTTTTGTGTATCCCATCGTAACTGTTAAATCCGCTTTAATCGCAGATGGCGAGACCAAACCATTGTTTGCGTTAACTCCGCTTGGTACATCAATTGCAAGTACCAAAGCATTTTGATTCTTTATTAATTTAGTAATTTTAGAAATCGGATCGTTTAATTCACCGCTGAAACCGGTGCCAAGTATAGCATCTATAATTAGATCATATTTATTGTTTTGGAAATTCGATACATTTTTTACAGGAATTTTTTTAGCTAAACATTGGTCATAAAAGTGCTTCGCATCACCACTAATTGATTTTTCATCAAAGATCACAAAAATATCGATTAAAAAACCTTTGTCATTTAAATCTACAGCTGCTTTATAACCATCGCCGGCATTATTTCCTTTACCACAAATAATTGCAATGCGAGGATTTTTTACATTGGAAATCATATTATTAGCATATTCAGCGACGATCTCACCTGCTTTACCCATCAGATCAATTCCGGGAATTCCCATTTTGTTAATTGCAATATTGTCTAATTCCCGTGATTGTTTTACTGTCAATAATTTCACGTTAATATCTCCAATAGGGCAAATGCAACGGCATTATCATCGGTGTGCGAAATAGATACTTTACAATTATATTTAAAATCTAACTGCATATTTAAATTTACTTCCGGGCAACGATTTTTGCCCGATATTATTTCGATGGATTGCATTGGTACTGATTCTACAAATTCCGAGGACAATAATGCTTTTGTAACAGCTTCTTTCGCCGCAAAACGACCGGCGTAATGGATCAACGGATATTTTTTAGCGGAACAATATTCTATTTCGTGGACTGTAAAAATGCGATCAATGAATCCTTTGCCCGTATCTGCATCAATACTTTTCTTTATTCTTGGAACGGAAACAATGTCCGCCCCAATAAATATATCAGGCACTATTTAACTCATTGATAATATTTATGATCTCGTATATGTCATCAACTTCCCAATCAGCGCCGGAATTTTCTATTTCAAACGTATCGCCGTAACGGGCGAAAATAGTTTTTATTCCAACCTGACTTGCCCCAACAACATCCCGTTCCGGCCAATCGCCGATCATAAGAGTTTCTTCAGGCTTGACACTAAGTTTTTCCAAAGCCATTTTAAAAGGTATGGGCGATGGTTTTCGTACTTTTGTATCATCGTAGGTCAAAACCACATCAAATACGTGATGTAAATTCAAATAGTAAATCCGCATCCACGCTTCACGACTTGGCGCATCTGATACCACAGCAATTTTAATGCCGTGCTTTATCAGATAGATTAATGTTCGACGTACATTAGGATACACCGACAAAGTAGCTTCTTTCGCTCGGCGATAGGCGACAATAGCAGCTGCCAAAAGTTTATTATCAGATTGTCCAATTGTATTCTTGATAAAATCATCAAATACTAAACGATACTCCCAACCCTTTTCGCGATAAATTTCAAATATGTCTTGATAGGCTTTTTCCTCATCATAATCAAGGCCGGCTTCAATCATCGCACCTATTGAAGCACGAACACCCTGCTCCTTCATTTTTTGAAAGTCGAGCAGGGTGTTGTCAAGGTCAAATATTACCGCCTTGATCATATTAACATATTTGGTTAATTCTCGTATCTGTGAGGATTACGAATTTTATCCATCTCATGTTCAGCAAAAGTTTTCCATGTGCGGTCCGAACGAGCTTTATCCAAAGCGTTTAGTGCAGCGGTTTTATTACCGGAACCGGTACAATATTCAGCAATACCTAATTCAACCCAGGCACCGCCAAATTTGTCAGACAGGTCTAACGATTTACGGGCTGCTACCTTTGCTTCTTCGCAATTACCTAAAATATTATTTACCTGAGCAATTCTGTACCATGCTTTCGAATCACTACGATCTAATGCAGTTGCTAATTCCAAATTAACCAAGGCTTGTTCGTATTCTTGTCGGTCAATATTTATTGCAGCCAAAGTAATATATGGTTTGGCATAGGATGGATCGGCTTGAATCGCCTGCTGACACGAAGATTTCGCCTTTTCAATTTGATTGGATTTATAGTAAATATCGCCCATAGCACAAAAGGCTTTGGCATAACCGGGATTTATCTCGACCGACTTTTGGAAAGCAGCTAAGGCACCGTTATCATCACCATTGCTGCGCTTGGCAATACCTAATCCGTACCAACCCTGATAAAAATCAGGTTTAGCCTCAACTGATTTGTCATAAGATGATATAGCTCCTCTTAAATTCTTGAGTCGTGTCTGTACAACTCCAAGTTGATAATGAGCTTGATAAAATGAATCATCAATTGCTACTACCTTATTGTAGAAATCAAGAGCTGTAGAATAATCGCGACGGCGATAGTTATTATTGCCTTCATTAAACATTCTTCCGGCCACACTTTTTAATGACTGTTGGCTCTTGTCGTGATTCGGATTTACATCCAAAGCATTATTAAAATATTGGACGGCAGAATCATAATCTTCTTGACGAAGTTTTACGATTCCAATACTGTAAATGGCTTCGGTCATATAAGGATATCTTTCGATAACTTGAGAATAGGAATTAACTGAATTTTCATATTCACCGGCATCGAGTTCACGAGCTCCTTGAGACATAAATTTGTTAATCTCATTTAATTCGTTATATTCCTTTCGATATTCTTCATTTTCAGGTTCAATATCAATTGCCTGACGCAATAACTCTTTAGTTTTGTCCATTTCGCCATTTCTGACACTGATATGAGCTAACTGTACTAAAGCAGGAGCAAAATCAGCCTGAATTGCAATCGCATTCGTTAGTAATTCTTCGGCTTCTTCCCACTCACCATTTTCAAGGGCTTCAACACCGCTTTCGTACAGTTTATTTAAATCATCACTCTGTGGATATAGTAATCCGACAAATAGGCAAAATACTAATAGTGATTTAATAGTTTTCATTTATCAAACTCTCCTTTCATCAATTCTGTGCCGAAGGCGGGACTCGAACCCGCACCTCCATAGGAGACTACCCCCTCAAGATAGCGTGTCTACCAGTTCCACCACTTCGGCTTAATAATTATTCATTTTCATCTTCATCCAACGGTAATGACGCCGGCAAAGAAAGATCAGCCCCCGGTGTTATACTTTGGCTATCAGCCTCTTGTTTCAATATTGATTCAGGCTCGCTCGATGGCGGCGCGCTTATCAAACTGATTACTAAAGCTAATCCTAAAAATATAACAGCTAAATAAGTTGTTAGTTTACTCAAAAAAGTACCGGCACCACGCCCACCCAAAAGAGCACTTGTGGTATTACTGCCAAAAGTACCGGACAAGCCACCCCCCTGACTGGCTTGCATCAATATGACTACAATCAATAATACACTAATGATTGTGTGTATAATTATTAAAAATGCTTGCACGACTTAACCTTCTAATATTCCTTTAACTTCTAAAATAATTTCTTTAAATGAATCAATGTTCAAACTTGCTCCACCAATTAAAAATCCATTTACATCCTTAATTTCAAATAATTCCGCCGCATTATTCGGTTTTACCGAACCTCCATATAAAATCGCTGTTTGATCAGCCACATCCCTAGTGTACAAATCAGCTAAAATTTCTCTCACCCAATTATGCGCCTCTTTGACCTGCACCGTATTAGCAGTTTCACCGGTACCAATCGCCCAAACCGGTTCATAAGCTATCATAACATTACTAATATTATCGATATTATTTAGCCCCTTCTGCAATTGGGTTTCTAGAACCTTTTTGGTCTCATTCCGTTTACGCTGTTCCAAAGTCTCACCGATACAAAGGATTGGCTTCAATTCGCCATCCAAAACAGCGGATACTTTTTGATTAATCCATTCATCGGTTTCACCGAAAATATGTCTTCTTTCCGAATGTCCTACTATTATATAATCAACTCCCGTTTCAGCTAACATAGGACCTGATATTTCACCGGTATAAGCACCTTCGCTCTCCCAATGGCAATTTTGAGCACCCAATTTATATGGAGAATTTCGCAAAATAACATCAATGTTAAATAACGCCGGAAAAGGCGGACAAAATATAACTTCCACATCGTCTATTTTCAACATCAAATTATTGAATTCCTCAATGAATTTGCGCCCTTCACCGGGTGTTTTATACATTTTCCAATTTCCGGCAACTATTCCTTTTTTATTCATTTATCCCTCCAATGCTTCAACTGATGGTAATCTATTTCCCGAAAGCAATTCCAACGATGCACCGCCGCCGGTTGACACATGCGACATTTTGTCTATCATACTATATTTTTTTACCGCAGCAGCCGTATCGCCACCGCCGACAATAACCACGCTGCCATTCTCTTTTGCTTCACTCATTACTTTAGCAATTGCTAAAGTTCCGGCATTGAAAACCTCTTTTTCAAAAACACCCATCGGTCCGTTCCAAATGATAGTTTTTGAATTCATTAATACTTTTGAAAATTGCGTGATGGTATCTTCGCCAATATCAAATCCTGCTAAATCTTTGGGAATTGCTTCCATTTTATATTCTTTTACATTGTCTTTATCATCGATGCTCTTTGCAGCAACGACATCAATTGGGAAATTAATTTTTTTCCGCATCTTTTCACTTTTTTCAATTATCGTTTTTGCTGTTTTTAACATTGATTCCTCTACTAATGATCCACCGACATCCATTCCCATAGCTTTTAAGAAAGTGAACGCCATTCCACCTCCGATGATAATATTATCCGCTTCATCAATAAACTTATTAATAAGCTTTAATTTTGTATCAATTTTTGCTCCACCTAACACAATTGTCATTGGTCGCTCGGGTTTTTTTATGACCGTACTTAGATATTGTAACTCTTTTTCGAATAAATATCCGATTCCTTTATACAGAAAATACTTGGATACACCGACATTAGAGGCATGTGGGCGGTGGGCAGTCCCAAAGGCATCATTAATAAATATTTCACCATGTTTCGCCAATAGCTCACTGAATTTGGGATCATTATCGGTTTCTTCATTGTAGAAGCGCAAATTTTCCAATAAATGGATCTCGCCCGGCATCAGTCCGAGCGATACATCCCGCGCATCTTCCGAAACACAATCATCGGAAAACTTGACCGGCAATTCCACCAATTCTGCTAACTTTTCACCGACCGGTATTAAACTCAATTCCGGCTTTACTTGTCCTTTTGGTCTTCCAAGATGTGACATGATAACAACTGATGCACCGGAGTCCAAACATTTATTGATCGTGGGTAAAGCCATCCGAATGCGAAAATCATCGGTTACGACACCATCTTCCAACGGCACATTAAAATCAACTCTTATCAGTACTCTTTTATTCTTGAGATCAAAATTATTAATTGTCTTTAACAAAATATTTTCTCCTTCTTAATAATCAAATGCCGGTGTACAGCATGACACTGCGGTTACTTTAACAGCACCACCTGCTTTTAACTTTTTAGCGCACTCCGATGTAGTCGCTCCCGTGGTAATTACATCATCAACGATAGCAATTGATAATGGTTCAATACTTCCTTTTGAAATAAAGGCATCCTGGACATTCACCTTTCTTTCATCCGTTGATAAATCCGTTTGCGTATGGGTGTGCTTAATCCTTTTTAATAGACTAAAATCAAATGGCACTTCCCATGCGATTGACAAACCTTTTGCTATCCATTCCGATTGATTATATCCCCGTTCTCTTACCCGCGCGGAATTGAGCGGCACTGCCGTTATAATATCTATTTTTTCTAATTCATCAATTGGAAATTCTTGCGCCATACGCTTGCCGAGCTCCATCCCTAATTTAGGTTGATCGTGATATTTGACATTGTGAATCAGATCGTTGATTGAACCGGTAGTGTACCAAGCCGAATAGACCTCATCTATTCCTTCGAAAAAAGCCAATTTATCTATCCAATCTTCCAACCAAGTCGGTTCAAATTTGGCAAAACATTTTTGACAGACAGAATTATCCGAATCACCAACTTCACAATTACATACCATACAATTGTTAGGAAAAATCAGGTCTCCGATTTCAGCTATGATATTTTTTGCTATGTGATTCACTTGTTTTTTCTTTGAACACGTTAAGCATAAAAATTAAAAGCATACTTATTATTACTACAATGAAATAATCGCTACACAGCAAGATTTATTTTTAACTAAGTTAGCCCTTAGCAATAATATCAATTTAAAACATAATTTCATTTAAAAACTATGCTGCAATCTATAAATCCTTTTAATCAAAAACTCATTCATGAGTATGTTGAACTTTCTCAGGAAGATATCCAAGTAAAGATCGAGGATTCTGCCAAAGCATTCAAAAAGTGGAGTCGCACAAGTTTCAGGGAACGGGAATTCTTATTATTAAACATATCCCATAACTTGAAAAAGAACATAGCCAAGTATGCCAAACTGATGACTTTAGAAATGGGCAAACCGATCAATGAAAGTCGTGCGGAAATTGAAAAATGCGCTTGGCTATGCGAATACTATGCTGAGAACGGACAAAATTTTCTGAAGCAAAATATAATTTCCACGGATGCCACAAAGAGCTTTGTCACTTTTCAACCCTTGGGGACAATCCTTGCCGTTATGCCGTGGAATTTTCCGTTTTGGCAGGTCTTCAGATTTGCCATTCCGGCTTTACTTGCCGGAAATACCGGTTTATTAAAACATTCATCAAATGTTTCAGGTTGTGCTTTAATGATTGAAGAAATATTTCACGCTGCCGGCTTCCCCAAAAATGTATTTCAAACTTTATTAATTGGCAGCGACAAAGTGGCTGATATTATTGATAATCCTGAAATCAAAGCGGTAACACTGACCGGTAGCACTCCGGCGGGGAAAGCCATTGCTGCAAAAGCCGGCGAAGCGCTTAAGAAAACCGTGTTGGAACTTGGTGGCAGTGATCCTTATCTAATTTTGGAAGATGCCGATCTAAAGAAGGCTGCCCAAACTTGCGCCATCAGTCGCTTGATAAATACCGGACAGAGCTGCATTGCCGCTAAACGCTTTATCGCAGTAGAACCAATTGTACCTGAATTTGAGAAATTACTTGTACAAAATATGAAAAAAGCAAAAATGGGCAATCCTTTGAAGGAGAAAAATACTATTGGCCCGATGGCACGACTTGATCTCCGTGATGAATTACATGAACAGGTAAAACGTAGTATTGAATTAGGAGCAAAATTAGTTTTGGGAGGCAAGACCCCAAAAGGAAAAGGAGCATTTTATCCGCCGACAATTTTAACCGATGTAAAACCGGGGATGCCGGCTTTTGACGAAGAATTATTTGGTCCGGTTGCTGCAATAATCTCTGCCAAAGACGCAGCAGAAGCCATCGCTTTAGCGAACAATTCGGTTTTCGGGTTGGGCGCAGCAGTGTTTACTAAAGATGTAAAACGCGGGGAACAGATTGCCACTTTTCAACTGGAAGCCGGAAATTGCTTTGTAAACGACTTTGTCAAATCAGATCCGCGCTTACCGTTCGGTGGAATTAAACAAAGCGGTTACGGCCGAGAATTATCGGATTTTGGAATCCGTGAGTTTGTAAACATTAAGACGGTTTATATAAAATAATAGCGGAATATTCATAATTATAAATAACTTAGGCAATTAATATTTAATCAATGTTGAATTATGGATGATTTTTATATCAATTTAAAAAAATTACCGCGCGACTATAAGACTAACGAGGCTTTCTTAAAGAAAATCCATAGCCATAGTTTAAAGCGTTATATAGAAAAAGTTGAACTCATGCCCTATCAGGCAGAACTGATAAAACTGCAAAAACACATCGAACGCTACGATAAAAAATTAATTATTCTTTTTGACGGACGTGATGCCTCGGGCAAAGGCGGCACAATAAGAAGAGTTACCCGCTATATGAACGAGAAACATTATCGCGTTATTGCGTTGGGTAAACCGTCACAACGGCAAAAAACGGAATTGCATATCAAGCGCTACATCGAACATTTTCCGAAAGCGGGCGAAATAGTTCTTTTCGATCGAAGTTGGTATAATCGGGCAATGGTCGAACCGATATTTGGTTTTTGTACCGAGCGGCAATATAAAAATTTCCTCAAAACCGTTAACATTTATGAAGAAACATTTGTTGATGATGGGAAAACCACACTATTAAAATTATATTATTCAGTTTCCAAGGAAGAACAGCAAAGTAGATTTGACCGCCGGAATAACGATCCATTACGGCAATGGAAATTAAGCGAGGTTGATTTGCAGGCACAGGAATTATGGGATGAGTTTACCGAGAAAAAATACAAAATGTTAAAAAAGACAAGCACCAAATTTGCGCCATGGTATGTTATCCGTTCGGACGATAAACACCAAGCCCGCCGACAAACTTTAAAACTCATTCTCAATTCAATTAACTATCGTAACCGAAATGATAAATTGAATTTTAAAATTGATCCGAAAATTGTGATTCCTGCCGAACGCGAAATAGAGATCATGAAAAAGGATCGTAATAAATATGGTAAATTTATCCGTTAGAACGGGAGTAATTAATGACTACAATCCCTGAAAAGATCAGTCCTAAAATATTATCGGAAAGTACCGCCGGAAAGAATCTTGATAAGAAACCGAGCAAGGAGCGCATTCCGGTTTATGTAAAAAAATCTACGATCGAATACGAACTTGAGTTAAAAAAATTACAGATTGAATTGCTGAAGCTGCAAAATCATGTAAAGGATAAGGGATTGCGCATAGTAATGCTTTTTGAAGGACGCGATGCCGCCGGAAAAGGCGGAACGATAAAACGGATCACCGAGCACATGAATCCGCGCGGTGCGCGCGTTGTTGCATTGGAAAAACCAAGTGACCGCGAATCAACGCAATGGTACTTTCAACGCTACGCTGAGCATCTTCCCACCGAGGACGAGATAGTTTTCTTCGATCGTTCATGGTATAACCGTGCGATGGTCGAACCGGTAATGGGTTTTTGCACCGACGAACAAAACAAACGTTTCTTAAAGTACGCTCCGTCCTTTGAAAGAATGATCGTTAAAGAAGGGATCATCCTGTTCAAATTTTATTTTTCCGTTTCGAAAAAAATTCAGAAAAAACGCTTTGAAGCCCGCAAGACCGATCCTTTGAAACAGTATAAACTCTCGCCCGTGGATGTTTCAGCGCAGGAGTTGTGGGATCAATATACAATCCGCAAATTTCAAATGTTGACCGAAACCAACCGGACGATTGCGCCGTGGACGATCATCCGTTCCGATCACAAAAAATCAGCCCGGCTTGCCTGTATCAAATACATTCTATTAAACTCGCAATATAAAGGGAAGATCAATAATAAGGAATTAGTGCCTGATCCAAAGATCGTTATTTCCGGAATTGATGAAATTAAATTGATGGAAGATAATTTGTTAAAGCCCGGTTCTATGCCGAGGTAAGGATAAATTGATTATTTAATATTGAGGATTGAATATTTGAAAAACTTAAAAATATAAATAGGTTTTATTATGGGTTGGTTAGGTCCCTTATTAGGTATAATTGCTTTATATTTATTTTATATTAAAGAAAATATTTTTCTTTTAATTGTAGCAATTATCGTAACAATTATTTGTTTTTGGTCTTGGGGAATCATGCATAACTATGCTGTAAAAGAAGCAACAAGAAGACGAAATTATTCTGGTAAATTTTATGATATTGAAGAAGACGACTTATATATAGTACCTGATTGGTTAACATTTATAAATATGATTTCAACCATAGGTAATTTAGCGTTGTTAATTGTTAGCTTATTTATGTGATATGTAGCAAAAATGAAACGTGAAATATTAAATAGTTATTTAGCTCGTGCACAAAATTTACTTGATTTTAGAGATGAACACTCAATCTGCTATTGTGCTTTAGAATTAAGAAAAGCAATTGAATTTATTGTGTGGTCTCAATTTAAAGATGCATTTTTTGATATTGTTACTTATAAAACTCAATATAATTTTTTTGATTTCATCTTAAATGTACAATCACAAAGTATATCAAAAATGTATAAAATGTTAAAAAAATTTGTACCTGATTATGTACAAATTGCTAATGGTAGAGTAGTCACTAATTTTTCAGAAGCATACGGAAATGCGCCGCTAAAAAGTATAGGAAAAACTTGTTATATTGATACAGAATTACCCAATAATGATTACAAATATCTAAGTGAAGTTTTACACTACGACAAAGAATTTTTACCAAAGAGTTATAAGATTGATAAGAAGAAACTAAAAGGTATATATAAAAAATTAATCTTCATTAGGGATAACTATAATTTCCCAATAATACCAACTGCTTCTGGTAAAGATAAAGAAATAATCGAAGATTTAGAAACCAATTTTAATTTGAAATGATTAGTATGAAAATACCAATTTATCAAATAGACGCATTCACACCGGAAGTATTCAAAGGTAATCCGGCGGCAGTATGTCCTTTAAAAGAATGGTTACCGGATGAAATGATGCAAAAGATTGCCTTTGAAAATAACTTATCGGAAACGGCATTTTTTGTTTATAATGATAATGGATTTCATATCCGGTGGTTTTCACCAACCAATGAGGTTGGCCTGTGCGGGCATGCCACTTTGGCATCGGCTTATGTAATTTTTAACGAGCTTGGATTTGAACACAATATAATTGAGTTTGATTCCAAAGCAGGTTTATTAAAAGTTATTAAGCATGAAGATAATCTGATTTTGGATTTTCCCGCCCATCAGGCGATGCCTTGCGAGACACCGCAGGAGATCATCAATGGTTTGAATATAGAGCCGGTTGAATGCTTGGAATCAATGGATTTGATCGTTGTTCTCAATGATGAAAACGACGTTAAGAATCTCGATCCCGATTTCTTGGAATTGAAAAAATTCGATTTGAGGGGCGTTATTGTTACCGCCCAATCGGAAGAATATGATTTTGTCGCACGCTGCTTTTTCCCGGGTATCGGAATTGAAGAGGATCCGGTAACCGGCTCAGCTTATACACAATTAGCACCCTATTGGGCAACCAAATTGGGCAAAGACTTATTCCATGCCAAACAAGTATCGCAGCGCGGCGGTGAATTGATTTGCGAATTGTTTAATAACCGTGTGCTGATAGCCGGTAAAGCAGCCAAATTTTTAGAAGGGACAATCGAAGTATGAAAATATTATTAGCTTCATTATTTCCTATATTGTTTATAAGCGCTAAAGATTATCCGGTTCAACCGATTGAAGGGTTTGAGCTCCAAAAATATCTTGGTAAATGGTATGAGATTGCACGCTTGGACCATCGCTTTGAGCGTGGTATGGAGCAAGTTACCGCCGAATACTCGCTGCGACCGGATGGCAAAGTAAAGGTTGTGAATAGTGGCTTTAAAGAAGGCAAATGGCAAAAGTCTGTCGGAAAGGCAAAATTTGCCACGAAAAATGATATTGGATTTTTAAAAGTATCCTTTTTTGGTCCGTTTTACGGAGCCTACATTATTTTTGATTTGGATATTGAAAATTATTCTTATGCTTTCGTAGCAGGGCCTAATACCAAATACTTGTGGCTATTAGCCCGAACTCCGCAGGTCAGCGATAAGTTATTAGAGCGATTCAAATCAAAGGCTGAAGAATTTGGTTTTAATACTGACAATTTAATTTTTGTTGAACATAATAATTAGCGAGGTTTATATGAGCGGACAAGGATCAACCGGCAACGTAATTGCAGCCTTAGCAAGTTTTTTTATTCCCGGATTGGGGCAATTATTACAAGGCAGATTACTTATTGCCATAATCCAATTCGTTTTGGCAGCCGTATTATGGATATTCTTATTAGGATGGGTAATCCATTTGTGGTCTATTCTTGATGCTGCGCTTTGGAAGAAAAAGTAAGAATTAAAGAATATCTGTCATAATATTGCGAAACTATATTAATTTTTTCATTTTGTAATACTAATTCATAAATAATTTTGATTATTTATAAGAATAACATTGATAGTGAAACAAATGCTCGCTCTTTCAATAATTTTTTTATTATTTCCATTCCTACTATTATAATACTAATATTATTTTTTGAAATATTCTTCAGAATAATTATTCCTGCTAATAATCCTCCACTAAATGAATTCAGCGAAAAACATCAATTTCTTCGCTATTCTAACAAAATTAGAACGGGTCAATATACGATTGGAAAATTTGCTGAAATTAGAACGAAATGGACTATCAATAATGAAGGATTTAATTATCCAATTAATTTTGAAAATTTGGGAGAACGTGACAGTATACCGTTAATTGCTATTATAGGTGATTCTTATATTGAGGCTTTTCAAGTTGATTCAGATAAATCTTATCCATATCTACTTCGAAATATGATATACCCTAATTATGAGGTATATGGCATTGGAATCAGTGGGGCTCCATTATCACACTATTACCATTTAAATACTTACATAAATAAATATTTTGATCCAGAAATTATTATATTTCAACTAATTCACAATGATTTTGATCAATCATTTTGGCATAAATCTCATAATAGTATTTGGTGGCAAATTGAAAAACTAGGAGACAAATACCAATTTAGGCCTCCTAGTTTAATAGATTTTAAACCAACATCCTCTTTATATAAAAAAATACTCTATAAATCAGCAACTTTTAGATATTTACATCGAAATCTATTCGTATTTGCTAAAATTAGAGGTATCAATTATGGTGGTGTAGAAGATAGATATGAATCAAATACAATTATTATTAATGAAAAAAAACAATTAGAAATATATAATGGAATAGATTTTTTATTTGATAAGATTAAACAAGAAAATAAAAATAAAAGAGTTATATTTATTTTTGATGCACCACGAGGTAAAATTTATAATAATGAATTAGAAACAAGTAAAGTAATGTGGATGCATAAAATGGTTAAAATTTTAACCCTAAAGTACAATTTTGAATTAATTGATTTAACCGAACCAATGAGAAAGAAATTTTTAATTAATGGTAAAAAATTCAATTCAGAGATTGATGGACATTGGAATGAATATGGGCACGAATTGATATCCAAAATATGTTACAATTATTTAGAAGGAAACATTAATCATTGGTATTACTGCTTAAATTCCTTCGGCGTTAAATAATAACTGCATTTGCCGTTTTCCGTTGAAATGTCATTCCATTTTTCACACTCAAAAGTTATCTGATACACACCGGTGGTTGGCAAATTGGCGATCAATTTTTTGCCGAAATTATTGGACAGATCAGTGAAATAGGGATTGTGTCCAAATATAAATACATGCTCCCAATCATTATTCAGATTCTTAATGATACCGATTAATTGATCCATCGTGGCAAAATAAATATCATCGGTTATGGCGATTTCACTCTCAGGATACTCCAAACACTCGGCTATACGTTTTGCAGAATCATAGGCTCGCTTTGCAGAACTTGAGGCAATTTTATCAGGGAATATACTTTCTTCCTTTAGCTTGTTTCCGATTAACAAGGCATCTTTTTTACCACGATTTTTCAGAGGTCTTTCCCAATCGGACAAAGATGAATCATCCCAAGATGATTTGCCGTGTCTTATCAGTGTGAGAGTTCTCATAATTCAATTCACAGACTATAATAGTATTGAATAGTAATTATTCAAATGTTTCGTAATGGGAAACATGCTCCTCAAACTCTAAGAGGTATTTTTTGTCTTCGGGATAATAACGTGCTTTATGATAGTTTTTCCCGGCAAATTTTATGATACTATCATAGGAGTCCCATTCTGTTACTGTCAAAAAATGACAAATATCACCTTCTATCCTTCTTAATACTTTTGCGGAAATATTTCCTTTTGTTTTACGGTAATCACTAAGACCCGTTTGTTCTAAATACTTCAGGTAAGTATCTGCGTACTCAGCTTTCGTGATACCGTGCCAAATTCTTGTAATCATCTCACTATATTACAAAGTCAATTCAAAAGATTTAACAAGCATCCCCGGACAGGTAATATTTCCATATTGACGTCCTTCATAGGTTTCCACCTCCGGATTGATCTGAATATTATCCCCGACAGCTTCCAATTCATCGCCAAATAAATTGTAGATGGTGTCGTCAAAACGCATGGTTTCAATCGGACCGACAATTTCACTATTTTCTACCCAAAAACAGGCATACCGTGTCAAACCGGTAATTCTACCGCCGATATTATCACTCCAATTAAGGTAATGTAGATTTGAGAGGAATAGTCCGGTTCCGAGTTCTTTTAGAACATCAGCATCGGTTAAATTGCCGATCGCCATTTTGGGTGCCCGCAAGACTTCATTACCGGAAGCGTTATTCGATCCCACATTGTACTCTTTTGCAGTCCGTGAACTGACTAAAGTATTTTTTAGTTCACCCTTATCAATTATTGAGATCAGCTCAGGTGCAACCTCCCCGCCTTCGCTGAAGCGCGGCACTAATCCCGGCCGGAAATCCTCGTCCAATGAAAATAAGGGTGATAGTTTTTCACCCTCTTCACGCATTTTGATAAAAGCACTGGCGCCTTGACGTACGCTTGCTTCACTCACGCCCTGCCACGAGAACATAGTTAGAAAATCGGCAACGGCTTTTGATTCAAACCATGTTCGATATTTACCAGTTTTGAGCTTGACCGGCGGCTTGTTCATGATCTCTAATTTTTGCTTGGCAGAATCAATATATTTTTCGTATCCAGCTTGATCCCAATCACTACCGGCAAAATTGCCTTTGACCATTTTGTGGTCTTTATTGACCAAAGAAAAATCCAAAGAGAAAGTTTCGGTCTCGAACCAATGTTTTTGTCCGAGAGAATTGCTATTTCCACTGAATATTTTACCGGCTGCCCAAATCCCAACCAAATCAACTCCTGCCATTACCGGCAATAAAGCATCAACGGCATTATCGGTAGTCAAGCCTTTTGCGGTCTTACTCTCCTTAGTTGAACCGGTATTTTTCGGTAAAACAATAAATGGATCTTCCGGCAATTGAACAATTTCCTTTCGCAAGCGATCTAATTCCTCCTGAGCCTTTTTGAAATCATTATCATAATCGCCGCTCAGTGTGATTGAGCCTTTCGCATTACGATTATCAAAGATAAAATCGAATATCAAATCAACATTATTTACAATGCCGGTTTGTCGAACCTTGGCATTATTAATTCGAATAAATTGACTGTTCTCGCCACTCAGTGATAATGTGAGATATTCCTTTTCCGCTAAATCATTATAAAGTTGTTCGCTGATTTTGTTGAATATTTGTTCCATAATTTTTTCCTATTAAGCTCCGCCGAAAACGGCAATATCTTTAAATAAACAAACCGGTGAGGCGTGCCCGACACGGATTGCCTGATTTGGCTCGCCCTTTCCACAATACGGTGTTCCGTACATCTCAAATGTATCTTGATTGCCAACCATTGCCAATTTGTTCCAAAACGGATTACTGATAGCTCGGTAATTGGGATTACGAACCGTTTTAGTAAGTTTACCGTTCTCGATCAATTTTCCATACTCGCAGCCAAATTGGAACTTGTTGCGATAATCATCAATTGACCATGAACGATTAGCTTCCATGTAAACACCTTTCTCAACGGCTGAGATAATTTCTTCAAAGGTTGAGTCACCCGGTTCCAAATTTATATTGCCCATTCTATCAATCGGTGCCCGATTCCATGAACTGGCACGGAAATTAGCAACGCCGGGAACGCCCGAGCGAATTTGACTTTCTTTTCCACCAAGACCACGCACAAGAATACCTTCCTTTATCAAATATTCTTTGTCGGCTTTCAATCCGCCGTCATCAAAATTAAACGAGGCAAATTGTCCGGGATAAGTTGGATCGTAGGTGGCATTCATCAACTTTGAGCCGTATTGCAGTTTGCCGAAATCCTCTAATTTTACAAAACTCCAACCGGCATAATTGCGTTCATCGCCAAGGATGCGATCAATCTCAAGTGCATGACCAACACTCTCATGGATCTGCAACATCATCTGATCGGGAGCTAATACCAAATCCATATCACCGGTTGGGCATTCCATGGCAGTTGTCAGCTCGTCCGCCTGTTCACCAATCTCCACAGCTTTATTCAATATCCATTCTTCCTCAAATAATTCGGCGCCAATTTGGCGTGAGAGACCTCGCAATCCTCCGGCTGAACGGGTATTAATATTTTTACCATCCTGTGCGGTGGCGACTAAATCAAATGTTACAAGTAGGAAGTCTTGAAAAATGTCGCTGCCATTCGTACTGACAAAACCGTGTTTGGATTCAACGATCTGAGCAAAGGCATTGGTACTGATAACTTTATCCGAAACTTTTAACGCTTTGCAACCTTTTACCAATAAGTCGTTTAATTCACCGGGTGCTGAATTACCGAAGACTTGCTTATGCGGTGAAACATAGGTACCGACTGTTTTCGGACGAGCCTGATCAGTAAAGGCAAATACTGCATATTTGGCTGCCATTTTTGCCTGCTTAAAGGCTTCTTCTGCGGCAGTTTGAATGCCTGCGGAACTCATATCATTAGTTCCCACATAACCAAATTGACCGTCAGCAAGGACTTCAACCATGATCCCGTGGGTCTTTGCTCTGGCGTTGGTTTGCGGGTTTCCATCGCGAATAAATCGAACTGTTGTTCGTTCGTCAACTTCACGCAAACCTACCCAATCGGCTTTAACATCAATTCCGTTTAATAATTTTTGTAAGTGTTGTGTCATGTTAATTTTAACCACTAATTGCACGAATTTCACAAAAAATATTAACACCTAAGATCACAATGAAAACTAAGTATGAAATAATAATTTTCCTTGTGACCTTTGTACCTTATGCGTCTAATCGTGCATTCGTGGCTTTTCCTTTTTATTCTGAAAATAATTTAGGTTGTTCTTTTAATACTGTTGTGACCTTCACAAACGCATCAATAATATCCTGGATATCTTGCTCATCGCCCAATAAATGGGTCTGTCTAAGCCATACCGCTTCTTCCGTGCACAGTTTTTCAGTCACCGGATAATTCATATCCTTATAATTGATGCCTTCCAACCACGGATATTCGTTTGAATCAATTGTAAAAAGCTGTTCACGGTATAATGGTGTATAACCACCATAAGTGAAAACGCCCTCTGCCTGCATTGCTTTGAAAAATTTGTCACGATGAATACCGTTAAATTTTTCCTTATCATATCTTAATAAATATAGGTGGTTGGCAGAGCGCGTAGCTTTAGGATACATCTTAGTAACTGTCAGTCCTTCTATTTGTTCGATCGCCTCATCCAATTTTTGTTTATTTTTATCACGCAGCTGCATATCAGCTTCGATGGTTTCAAGCTGCGCCAACAGCAGACTCGCTGCCATTGAATTTAGGCGAAAATTTCCGCCTAAGAATTGATGCTCATACCATTCACCGCCTCTAATTCGTCCGCAATTAGCATAAGAAAAACAGGCGTCTATAAAATCTTTATCGTTTGAAATGATCGCACCGCCTTCACCGGCTGAGAGATTTTTAGAAGTTTGGAAACTGAATATTCCGCCTAAACCAATCGCTCCAACTTTCTTTCCATCCCATTCCGAGCCGTGCGCTTGTGCCGCATCCTCGATAACGATTAAATTATGTTTTTCAGCAATCGCTAAAATGCGATCCAAATCGGCTGGATTGCCGGCAATATGCACCGGCATGATAACCTTCGTTTTATCGGTTATCGCAGCTTCAATTTTAGCGGGATCAAGATTGAATGTATCCGGATCAACATCTGCAAAAACCGGTATTGCATTAGCCATTAATATTGACGAACCGGTTGCGATAAAAGTATAAGGCGGTAAAATTACTTCATCACCCGCTTTGACACCGGCGGCTTTTAAGGTTACCCATAAAGCGGTTGTGCCGGAACTGGTACTTAGACCGAATTTAGCGTCATGATATTCGGCAAATTTTTCTTCAAATTTTTTGATGATACTGCTGCCTACGCCCCAACCATCATTTTCCATTGTATTAAGCAATTCTTTCTTCAAATTAGCATTGAATTTAGGCCACTGCGGAAATGGTTTAGTGCGGACCGGCTTACCACCAAAAATTGCTAAAGTTTGCATAATGATTCCTTAAGTAAGTATGAAAATTAAGTGGTTTAAACCTTTCATAAAAAGAATGATTATTATAATTATCGGCAAATTTGCCGATATAAATTTTTAAAGTCTGCAAAAATTGCATACTTATTTCATTTATTTGATAGAGACTGTCAGTTTGACAATTAAATGTGAAAAATATTCACAAGTATTATTTTGGCATAAACCTTGTTTTAATATGAGTGAACTGATTTTTAAAAATAAATAAAAGGAGATTTAACCATGACATTAGTAAGATGGAATCCAACAAGACATAGAATGCTTCCTACGATGTTTCGTTTAATGAATGATTTCTATAATGATGAATATGAAGATCCAAGCTTGGCAACTTGGGCGCCGGCTGTTGACATTGTGGAAGACAAAGATGAATTTTTAGTAACAGCTGATTTACCCGGATTGACCAAGAAAGATATCAACATAAATATTAAAGATAATATGTTGACCATTAGCGGTGAAAGGCAAAGCGAGATCAAAGATGAAAAGAAAAACTATTGCCGCACGGAAAGAAGTTATGGTGCTTTCAAACGCAGTTTCCAATTGACTGATAAAGTGGTTGCTGACAAAATTTCAGCCACTTTTAAAGATGGAGTTTTAACGGTTAATATTCCCAAAGCCGAAGAGTCAAAACCAAAGTCAATTGACATTAAAGTATCATAATCAACCTTAGCTAGTTAATAAAAAGCCCCGATTATTTCGGGGCTTTTACATTTTATTTGTCATTCTGATGACCCCGATTTATCGGGGGAAGAAGAATCTAATGTTGTCGGATTCTTCACTACCTTCAAAATGACTCTACTTAAGCAACATTAATACGTCGTAGCTTTAGCGTAGAAGCACTTGTGTTGCGTAGTGCTAACGTAATAACACTTGTGCATCGTAGCGTCAGCGAAGAAGCAACAACTTAGCTGTTTTTGTTGTATTATCTGAGGTTATTCTACTTAAGTAAATACCCGCCGGAACTTGATTAAGGTTACTATCTGTCCCATTCCATTCAATACTATGCCATCCTTGAGTTTGTTCGGTGTTAAGTAAGGTAGTAATTAGCTTACCACTTATATCATAGATCCGTATCTCTACCTTACTATTATTCTCTAATCCATAAGTTATTGTAGTCGTAGGATTAAATGGATTAGGATGAGCCGGTAATACCGTAAATGTTGTTGGCAGATTATCTAAAACATCATTTATTCCTAATAGGCTTTGAGCTAAGAAATCTTGCTCAATCAGATCTTCATCAACATTAGTAAATGATATATAGTCAGGACTAAATTCATATCCTTCCATGGATGGTGAGCAAGTACCACTCCAACCGCGCGATACTGAAGTAATGTACCAACCATGTTGATTTGTATAAACCGTCGCTCCTCCATTATCAAAGACTACTGCTACTCCCTCCAAACCATTACCCGTATCATCTCTAACAAATCCTGATATGGTATGATCACTCGGTACGAAAGTACCTATGTAGTTCTGATCAACCTGATTGGTTGTGGCCACTGTATACTCAATACTGATTGGTGTAAATACCCAACCGCTCTTAGTAGGAGTTGCTGTACCACCCCAACCTGGACTAACCGAGGTTATATACATCCCGTTAACATCGGTATATACCGTCGCTCCTCCATTACTGAATGCTACTCCAACTCCCTCAATTGCATTATCATCAGCATCTTTTACATGGCCGGATATGCTTACAGGAGCTACTGTTCCATTCAAAGTTAAATTGTATGGATTTTCATCACTATCATCATTGGCTATACTTATACTTGCCGTCTTAGCTCCCGTTGAGGTCGGACTGAATCGCACCGTAAACGTAGTACTACTACTCGCTAATATGGTTGCTGTAGCAGGCTGCGATGTTATACTGAACTGACTTGCATCAGTCCCACCAATCGTAAGCGGAGTGGTAATTGTCAAGTTTGCCGTTCCCGTATTCTCGATCGTAAATACTATATCAGTATCAGTACCTAAAGCCTTACTACCATAATCATAACTACCGCCATCGGCTATATCGGTGGTGGATTGCTTTAAATTGATCTCAGGAAGACCATATACGCGGGCATGACCGGCATCAGTTCCGGTGCCGTCATTGGATTGAGCACCAATCGCTACGCGGGTACCGTCCGAGGATATGGCTACTGAACGTCCTGAATTGTCACCGGCAGCCTCACCATCTATATCAGAACCAATCTGTGTCCATGTTCCACTCGACTCATAATATATGCGCACATGACCGGCATCAGTTCCGGTGCCGTCATTGGATTGAGCACCAATCGCTACGCGGGTACCGTCCGAAGATAAGGATACTGATATTCCTGAATAATCATAGACAGCTTCTCCATCTATATCAGAACCAACCTGGGTCCATGCACCACTCGACTCAGAATATACCCGCACATGACCGGCATTAGTGTCGGTACCGTCATTTAGATAAGCTCCAATTGCCACACGCCTCCCATCCGAGGATAAGGCTACTGATAATCCTGATAGGTCACCGACAGCTTCTCCGTCAATATCAGCGCCAACCTGCGTCCATACCCCACCGGACTCGGAATATACCCGCACATGACCGGCATCAGTTCCGGTACCGTCATTTAGATAAGCACCAATCGCTACGCGGGTACCATCAGAGGATAAGGAGACTGAATATCCTGAATTGTCACTAGCTGCTTCGCCATCAATATCAGCGCCTACCTGGGTCCATGTTCCACCGGACTCGTCATATACCCGTACATGACCGGCACTAGTGCCAGTGCCGTCATTATAAGGTGCTCCAATCGCCACACGGGTGCCGTCCGAGGATAAGGCTACTGACCAACCTAATTGATCACCGGCAGTTTCTCCGTCTATATCACTGCCCACCTGGGTCCATACGCCGCCGGACTCGGAATATACCCGTACATGACCGGCATTAGCGCCACCGCCATCATTCTCACGCGCGCTAATTGCTAAACGGGTACCGTCCGAGGATAAGGCTACTGACCAACCTGAAAAATCACCGGCAGCTTCTCCGTCAATATCAGCACCAACTTGTGTCCATACGCCACCGGACTCGGAATATACCCGCACATGTCCGGCATCAGTCCCGGTACCGTCATTTCTAAAAGCGCCAATCGCTAGACGGGTACCGTCCGAAGATAAGGATACTGCATATCCTGATGCATCATTGGCAGCTTCGCCATCTATATCAGAACCAACCTGGGTCCAATAATTCTGAGCAAAAATGGTTGAAAGTATTAATGAAATTGTTATAATAAGTTTAACATTTTGTGGCATTTACAGCCCCTCTTAATTAATTAAGAATGAAAGTAATAATAGTTTGAATGCAGCGTAACAATGTACAAGTCCACAATGGATTAGAATGCCTGCTTCAGGTGGTATTGTATCACTCTGTATGTTAATCTATTAATAATACCGTATATATCAAAATGGTAAATTTACTTCTTTCAAGATAAGGAGTTTTCTGACATTACTTATTTTTGTCAGCCCCGACTTGATCAAGGATCCATGTTTATAAAATAGAAAGCCCCTGCTTTCAAGGGGCTTTCTCTAACCAACCGGAGATCCAAATATGGGATTGAAAGTGAACCTTTTAACTACGGTTGTACGATCTGTATCCCCTTTTATTCGTGTTCTTGCGATCGAATTTTTCCGGTTTCAAGGTAAATTTAGCGATTTGCGTATTATCTAAAATATCATCTAAACTATTAATGAACTGCCAACGAGCTTTATCTTTCTTCGTATTCAGAGTATTTACCTTTTTGAGCATTGCATCCAATTCGGCATCGCTGATCCCATCTCCGTCTTCTACTTTTTTGCGGATATCTTCCTGAACTTCTTTAATTTCATCACGGATTGCTTTTACTTCTTCACGGTACTCTCTAAAACGTGGAAAAAATTTGTCGGCTTGTTCCGGCGTTAGCTCTAATCTTTCGGTCAACCTGAAAGCCACCAATTCAGCTCTATTTTCCTGAGATTCCATTTTATTCATCATCATATTTTGTCCACAATTCTCGCGCTGCCCGCGACGCGCTCCGGGCTGTGCAAATGCACTTGTAACTAACAGAATTCCAATTAACACTATTATACTTCTTTTCATCTTTAGTCCTTGTTTCTATTTATTAAAACACTTTTTCCATTCCTGCTTAAATAGACACACCTTTAACTAAAAATGTTAAAAAATATATTTTGTTAAATAATGATCCTTGAACCATTCAAATAAGATTGTATCTCATATTCACTCGAATAAGCTTAATTTCCGATATGATATATAAGCGTGGATCATTTACTGCTAACGCTTCGCAAAGCGCTGCGATTGTTCATCCGCTCGCTCCGCTGATGATTATCGCCGGCGCGGGAACCGGTAAAACCACCACCCTTTTACACCGGATATATCATTTGATCGAGCATTTCAAACTAAAACCGGAAAATATTCTAACGATTACTTACACGGAAAAAGCCGCCGCGGAATTGAAAACCCGCATTGTTAACGAGATTGGCAGTAGCGCCGAAGCTATGCTGATCAGCACCTTTCATGCCTTTTGTTTTAATCTTGTAAAAGAGTATGATAAGTCGTTTGATTCTGCGCCAATTCTCATGGAAGAAGGTGACGCCATTTATTTGTTCTTACAAAATTTTGATGAACTAAGTCCTTTCGAATCCCGTTTATTCGTGGTTGATCCGGTCAAATCAATAACCAAAAGTTTTATTCCGTTCATTAACCGTTTGCGGGATGAATTAATTGATCCGAACCGGCATTCTAATCCGTTACCTAATGAAGATTTCAGTGAAGAAATGAATGCTCAATTGAACGATCTGCGAAGGATATATCCTCTATTCCAAAAATGGAAAATTGAGCAGAATTTTGTTGATTTCGGCGATATGATATTGAAGTGCCATGAACTATTACAAAATGATAAATCCGTTTTAAATAAAGTTCAGGATCAATTCAAATATATTATCATTGATGAATTTCAGGATAATAATTTTGCCTTGAATGAGGTTGTAAAACAAATCGTGAGAGAATCAGGACAGATAAGCGTCGTTGGGGATGAGGATCAGGTAGTTTACAGTTTCAGAGGAGCTAGTAAATATAATATTTCAGCTTTCAGAAATACCTACCAATATCATGAAAACTACGCTGAAATATCATTGGCGGAAAATTTTCGTTCCACCCAACAAATCCTTGATGTTGCCAATAATTCCATTGCAAATGCCGAGAACCGCAAACACAAACAGTTGAAAGCGTTTGATTCTAAGAATGGCGAGCAACCGCAACTAATTTTTTCCGATAATAAGTATCATCCCAAATTAATTGCCGACCAAATCAAAACATTAGTTGAAAAATATAATTATTCGGATATTGCAGTGCTTTGCCGGACTCAAGCTCAGGTAAAAAGTATCGCCGAGCGACTAAGCCAATCAAATATTCCGACCCGAACATTTTTGGTCAATTTTTTTGAGATACCGGAAATCAGAGATCTAATGGCTTGGTGTAATTTAATAGCGGAAACCACTGATCAGGATACAAGTTTATACCGCTTAATTTCACAAAAAATAAATAATAATTATGCTAACGAATTATTTAGCAAATTTTCTAAACGTGATCGAACAAGCCGTTTGGAATATATTAAATATGAAAATAATCCGATTCTCGGACAGCTAATTAATAACATACTATATCTGCGTGAATTAAATCGCAAGAAAACTGCTCATGAGATGATTTGGGAGATCCTTATCAAATCAAAGCTATTACGATCATTAATTAACAAATATGAATATCAGGATCAATTAGCGATTTTGAACATCGGGCAATTCATTGCGCGGGCAAACGCATTTAGCGAACGGCATAAAAGCACCAATTCCTTATCGGCATTTACCAAATATATTCAAGTATTGCAGGATTCCAACGGAATAAGAACCTTATATCCTATGGAGAAATATTTATCGCAATCGGTATTAGTTAATACAATCCACGGCGTTAAAGGTGGCGAATACGCGGTTGTCTTTATTCCCTTTAATCGTTCCGGCAGCTTTCCGCTAAATTTCAGAAAAAATGACTATATGGATTTTCCACCGATGGATTGGTTAAACTATGTAAGTAATGTATTGTCTTCAGCTAAGGAGCAACATATTGAGGAAGAAAGAAGATTATTTTATGTTAGTTTAACCCGAGCCAAAAATTTGTTGTATTTATATGCCCCAAAAAAAGCCACATCAAAATTCATTAAAGAATTAAACCAAAATTTATTAGAGGTATCCGAGATGGACAGCGAACAAAATAACACTAAATTATCAACCTATTCCGATCTTAGAACTAAATATGAAAAGAAACTGTCCAAGGCGCTTAGTTTAAACCAATTTCAATTGTCCAAAGATATTTTGAATGTGCTTGAGCGGATCACTCAATTGGAGAATGGCTCTTCAATCAAATGGTCGAACACCGCTTGGGAAGATGAACTTCAAGCACATTTAAATAACGATCTGCAAGTGAAAATACCGGAAAAAATCAATCTTTCCGCAAGTTCGATTGAAACCTACGAACAATGTCCCTTTAAGTATCGCTTAAGTAATATTGATAAAATTCCGCAGGTCGGCAGCAAACCGCAATTGACTTTTGGTAATATAATTCATCGCGTATTGGAACAGTATCATCAACCGGATAGCGAGCAAAGCAAGGAATACCTTTTGAAACTGTTAGATACTAATTGGGAATCCTTAGGATTTGACTACGAAACACAGGAAGCGGATTTTAAACGCCAAGGTAAGGATTTATTGTCTAATTATTTTGATTTCCTGCAAGATAACCCTGCTGATGTTGCTGAAAGAGAACTACCTTTCTCCTTTGAAATTGAAAATGTTGTAATAAACGGAAAAATTGACAGAATTGATAAAGTGCCCGGCGGTTATAATGTGATTGACTATAAAACAAGCAAGAATACCACCGAGGCCAAAAAAAGTGTTCAATTAGCGATTTACTCTTTGTATCTCCACTTAGATGATAAGGATAAATTTAGCGGTATTCCTAAAAATGCCATCCTGCATTTTTTGCGGAGTGAAGAACCCGTTAAAGCTTATAGTTTCAATGAAAATGAATTAGATGTAATGCAGGACCGAATTATTGACATAGCCAAGAATATTCGTGATCAGAAATTTCCGACCTGCAAAGGATTCCATTGCGATTGGTGCGACTATAAAAATTTACTTTGCCCCGAATGGGAAACGGATTAGCTTACCTAATTACTATTGTTGATAAATAATATCTCCCCCATTTTCTGAGGGAGATATTATTATTTTCTACGATTTTGGCTCTAATTCGACTTCGCTGTCATCTTCATGGTGCTCTTTGTACTTTCTACATTCTTCACGGAAGCCTGATTTCCAATCCTTAGAATGCTTTGACCGTTTGCTGTCTTTACCGCTACCATGACCACCTAAGCCGCCAAATAGTATCTTAGATAAAATCAAAATTCCTATTGCCTGCCAAAATGTGACCACCGGACCACCAAACAATGTTGGAATTAACCAATTCCACAATTCCATCACAAAAAAACCAAAAACAAAGGCAGCAGCAAAAAATAAGATTATGAATAATGGAATATATTTAGCCATTTTTTTCGGATGTTTGTTCATCTTGTATTCTCCAAAAATTCTTGATATGAATTAATTAATTGTTGACGTAAAGTTTTTATAGCATAGTGTTTACGGGCTAATAGAGTATTGATTGACTCATTATTACCTTTCGCAATTTGTTTAAAACTTTTACCTTCAATTTCATTTTGAATGAATATTTCTTTTTGCTTTGGGGGCAGAGAATTGATCGCCATTCTAAGTTCTTGTTCCAACATACGCATCTCAAATTCATCTTCCGGATTAATACCAATCTCATCTATAACTGTCTGCATTTCAACATCATCTTCTATACTATATTTATTTTGCCTTCTAAACAGATCAGTAATTTTATTTTTCGAAACTGTATATAACCATCCTAAAGCTCTTTCAAGGGAAATGATTGAATCAAAACTATTAGTGAATTGCAGAAGAACATCTTGGAAAACATCTTCCGCATCTTCGGCATTTGGAACCCGATATAGAATATAATCGTATAATCGTTCACCGATGTCTTCGAGTATTAAACTAATAGTATTATTGCGCTCTGTCATTTTCAGAAATATCCTTTCTGTTTATAATGACGCAAAAAGGAAAGATTTATTGTAAAATATTTTAATATTTATTTAGTCACCAATAGCGAGTACGAGTTGAACTACACCTGTAAAATTATCAGCCTTGAAAAATATTTTATTGGGAATTGCATTGGTCGGTACTACATCCGATGGAGCAACATTTATATTACTTACTAATTCATAATTAGCAAGCAAAGAATCATTGTTATTGTAAATATCAAAATATGATGTATCACCTGATCTGCCGGCAAAATCAGTCACAACTAAAACTGTTGTCAATTCGATGGCATTATCAGTAGAAAAAGTTAAAGTATAATTCTCTTCGGTACTGTAATTCTCACCGCGTAATGAAAATGTGAATGATTCGTTTGTATTAACGACTACCGGTGAATTCTTATATAAACCGTCCAACGGTTCTTCAGGACCAACACATGAGATGAAAAGAATTGTCAGTAATGATAAAACAAAAAAATATTTCAATTTTAGTCCTCTAATTCTTTGGGTTGATTCAATTGAATTTCATTGATCTTTTCCATTGGTTTTTCCAATTGTCTTGTTCGGGTAGTCGCTAAATCCTCATAATGTTTTTGCACCGTTCCTAAAGACTTGCCCATTGCGTCCATCTTATCAACGAATAGCTGCCATTGTTTAGCGAATGTGCCTATCAGTTTTTGCATATCTCCCGCCCGTTTTTCCATCATAAAATTCGAGACTGCCTGCCTGATCAAAGACAATACGGCATACAAAGTAATTGGCGAACAAAGAATAATTTTATTCTCTAAAGAAAAATCAATTAAGTCCTGATCTTCTTGGTTCAAAAAAGAATAAATTCCCTCATTGGGAATAAACATCAGAACGTAATCCACCGTTCCACCTTCCGGATCTATATAACTCCGCTTAGCGATGGTTTTTACATGATTGCGTACGTCATTAATAAATTGTTTTTTTTCAGACTCCTTTTCAGAGTCATTTTCAGCAGCAACAAATTTTTCATAATGATTGAGCGGAAATTTCACATCCATATTTACATGTTTGTCCTGCGGCAGGAAAAAAGTATAATCGGGCCGGTCAGTGCCTTCCATGCTCTGTTTTGTATAATTGACACCTTCGGTCAACCCAATGAAATTGAGAATATCCTCAACCATCCTTTCACCCCATTGACCGCGGGCTTGCGAACTGGAAAGAATCTGACGCAATTCACTTGTGGTATCGGTTAATTTTGTGATCCCTTGTTGCGAATTTTCCATCTGTCCTTTTAATTCGGTAGTTTGCTTGGTCAAATTCTCAAGATGACTTTTCATATCCTTGATGGATGAATCAATCAATTTTTTCTTTTCATCAAGCTGTTGATCGGAAGATTTAGCCAAATTCTCAAATTGACGCTGTGCAATCTCAAAGAACGATTTTTGATTTTCATCTAAGGCTGCCCGCGATAAACTGCTAAACGCATCTTTTAATTCATCTTCAGATTTTTTTATTGAATCAAATTCACGTTGACGAAAGAACCAAATCAAAAGAGCTCCGGTTAAAAAACCGATTACAAAAAGTATAATTCCTGTTAAATATGCCATATTTGAGTTTTAATATTTAACTAATTTACAAAATCTTAACTACCCGCCAATCCCAAATCATCAGCTTTTTCTTTTAAGGCGTTTATCACAAATTGAATATGTTCCGTTCTTTCAACGCCCAACTCTGCAATCCCTTTATTTATATCTTCACGACTGACTTTTGCGGCAAAACCTTTATCTTTTAGTTTCTTTGTAACCGATTTCACCTTTACCTCGTGTATGGATTTCGACGGTCGCACATAAGTTACCGCAAAAATAAATCCGGTTAATTCGTCGCATGCAAACAGAGTTTTCGCCATGAGTGACTTGCGCGGAACACCGGTATAATCAGCATGTCCCATGATTGCTTCCAAAATATCCTCGTCATAGCCATGTTCCTTGAGAATTTTATTTCCCACATAAGGATGCTCATCGGCAGTTGGGTACTTTTCATAGTCAAAATCATGCAGTAAACCGGTAATTCCCCATTTCTCAACATCCTCTCCAAATTTCTCCGCATACTTTCGCATCGTCTGTTCAACAGCGTAAGCATGCCTCAAGAGCGAATCGGATTTTGTATATTCTTTTAACAGTGCTAAAGCTTTATCGCGATCGGATTTATCCATATCTAATCCTTAAAAAAATAAAATGGCTTCCACAATTCAATAGAAGCCATTTTATCTATTATTATTTTATCCTACTATCATATCCAATACTAAGCGGATAATCATTCCGGAAGCTCCGCGTTGATAATTGAGCGGGCTTTCTTTCTGATTATAGGCAACACCGGCAATATCGAAATGAATCCATGGAATTCCTTCACCGACAAATTCTTTCAGAAATGCCCCGGCCGCAATTGTGCCCGCCTGTCGTGCTTCCCCGATATTTTTGATGTCGGCAATTTTCGATTTAATCTGTTCGCAGTATTCATCCCATAATGGAAATTCCCAAACTCTCTCACCGGTCTTTTGGGAGCTATCCATAACTCTCTTCATTAATTTGTCGTCAGTGCCCATTACGCCGGCAGCGATGTGACCTAAGGCTATCACAACGGCGCCGGTCAATGTAGCAAAATCCAACATATACTGCGGTTTATGATGCTTGCTAACATAAGCCAAAGCATCGGCAAGGATCAATCGGCCCTCGGCATCGGTATTTAAAACCTCAATAGTTTTGCCGTTATAAGCAGTAAGAATATCACCCGGTTTATAAGCATTATCGCCAAGCAGGTTTTCGGTAGAAGGAACAGCGGCAACAACATTTACTTTTGGTTTCAACTGCGCAATAGCTTTCATCACACCCAAAACCGTGCCGCCACCGCACATATCAAATTTCATTTCGTCCATGCCTGCTGATGGTTTAATTGATATTCCACCACTATCAAAAGTTAATCCTTTGCCAACCAAACCAATCGGCTTTTCACCTGCCTTGCCGCCTTTATATTCAAGCAAAATGAATCGTGGCGGTTCACCGGTTCCCGATGCTACTCCGGCTAAGCCACCCATGCCCTTCTCTACAATTTTTTTACGGTCAAATACCGTTATTTTCATATCGCCTTCTTTAGCGATCTCTTTTGCCAAGCTTGCCAATTTTGTAGGTGTTGTTACATTGCCCGGATCATTTTCCATATCGCGGGCAAAACAAACAGACGTTCCAATAGCAACACCTTTTTTAATTGCCGCTACATTGCCGCCCAATACCGTAGCACTTTTCACTTCAAATAAATCTTTATTTTGGGTTTGGTGTTTGGTAAACTGATAGCTGCCAAGTATTATTCCTTCCCCTAGTGCTTGATTAAAATAGGCATCGTCTTTACCGCCAAATATTTCCATGCCAACACTTTTGAGTTTCTTGGAAATTGCAGTACGGACAACTGTAGCTCCTGAAAGACGAATTATTTGCTCGTCAAATTTTTTCTTCTCGCCTAATCCGACTACTACGATACGTTTCTCTTTTCCATAAAACAGAGTAGTCTCACCTTTTTTACCCTTAATATCACTATTATTGATAGCAGCAGTAATTTGTCCATCTACATAATTATCAACTTCTTTTCCAACAGAACCAAGTTTAAGATCTTCAAAAATTCCCACTGCAAATAATTCTGTATTGGTTTTTGAAAAACCCTTAGAATTCTTTACTGTATTTAGATATCCCATAATATCCTCAAATAATTATTATTATTAATTTAATATGTTCTCAAATATACACAGGTTGACTTCTTCCATCTATAAAATAAAAAAGGCTCACTAAGAGCCTTTTTTATTCATTTTGCAAATATTATTGCCGATTTTCAACTAACGCATCAACCACACTTGGGTCTGCCAAAGTTGATGTATCACCGAGAGAATCAACTTCATTTTCAGCGATCTTCCTCAAAATCCTACGCATGATCTTACCGGAACGTGTCTTAGGCAAAGCCGGTGTATATTGGATTTTGTCGGGTTTGGAGTGAGGTCCGATTTCCCGCGTAACCGTAGCAAGAATATCCTTGGTCAATTCATCGCTCGAATCAACACCCTGCATCAATGTAACATAAGCATAGATGCCCTGACCTTTGATGTCATGCGGAAAACCGACTACGGCAGCCTCGGCAACACCATCGGCTTTGCCGATTGCGCCTTCTACCTCGGCAGTGCCGATACGATGACCGGACACATTCAATACGTCATCTACGCGACCGGTGATCCAGTAATAACCATCTTCATCGCGGCGGGCACCGTCACCGGTAAAGTAATAACCGGGATACAGACCAAAATAGGTTTGCTTGAATCGCTCGTGGTCACCGTAAAGCGTGCGCATCATTCCGGGCCAAGCAGCTTTAATTGCTAATAAACCTTCGATACCATTGCCGTCTTTTTCCTTTCCTTCTTCATTTAAGATTATCGGTTCCACGCCAAAGAAAGGTTTGGTGGCTGAGCCCGGTTTTAACGGAGTTGCACCGGGTAAAGGAGTTATCATAATTCCACCGGTTTCAGTCTGCCACCATGTATCTACGATCGGGCATTTGCCTTTTCCAACTATATTATAATACCAATTCCATTCCGGTTCTTTGATCGGTTCGCCGACGGTTCCAAGCAATCTTAATGTTGACAGATCACGTTTGGTTACCCAATCGTCGCCTTCGCGCATTAAAGCTCTTAAAGCCGTAGGGGCAGTATAGAAAATGTTAATTTTATGTTTGTCAACTATATCCCAAAATCTGCCAAAATCAGGATAATTTGGAACACCTTCAAACATTACAGTCGTGGCACGATTGGCAAGCGGTCCGTAAACAATGTAGGAATGTCCGGTGATCCAACCAATATCAGCCGTACACCAATAAATGTCATCTTCATGATAATCAAAAATCATTTCATGGGTGAAAGATGCGTAAACTAAATAACCGCCGGTTGTATGCAATACACCCTTTGGTTTTCCGGTTGATCCTGATGTGTAAAGAATAAAGAGCGGATCTTCAGCATCCATTACTTCGGGAGGACAATCGGCATCAACTTTAGTCATTTCTTCATGCCACCATAGATCACGTCCATCCACCATTTCAACTTCTTCGCCGGTTCGTTTTACTACAAAAACATGCTCAATTGATGGCGTTTCAGTTACTGCTTTATCCGCATTAACTTTCATCGGAATATTCAGTTTTTTACCCCGAACTCCTGTATCTTGAGTAATGAGAGCTTTACAGGATGAGTCGTTGATACGATCGCGTAAAGCATCTGATGAGAAAGCGCCAAATACGATCGAATGAACCGCACCGATCCGGGCACAGGCTAACATTGCTATGGTCAGTTCCGGTATCATTTGCATATAAATACAAACTCTGTCACCTTTTGAAATTCCATTGGACTTCAAAACATTGGCGAATTTGGAGACTTCATCCTTTAATTCGCTGAACGTATATTTCTTATCTTCCTGCGGATTATTGCCTTCCCAAATCAAAGCAGTTTGGTTGCCATGCCCGGCTTCTACGTGCCGATCAAGACAGTTGTAGGCTACATTTAATTGTCCGCCTTCAAAAAATTTGATATTTGCATCAACAAAATCAAATGACCGGAAATTATCCCATTTTTTTATCCATGTAATTCTTTCAGCAATTTCTGCCCAAAATTCTTCGGGATTATTTACTGATTTTTCATACATCTCTTGATATTTATCCATGTCAGATATCCAGGCATTTTTGGATGATTCTGCACTTGGATTATATACTTTTACTGTCACTTATTCCTCCGAATATTTAGTAAAGTTATTATGTGTTATTATTAATTTGAATTTTTTGAGTGAAAATTATGTGTCGAATTTAATCTCGACAGATATTTACTTCAAGGAAAAGGGACTTAAATATCCTGTTTTTTATTGCATGTAAAAAAGGGAGAGCAACCTCTCCCTTTATCTGTCAATTTGAACTTTTATTATTTACTTAGAAAGATATTCTTTTGCCATCCTTTCACCCTCTTCAATATCAACTTTTAGCAAAAGAATCCCTCCAATTATGAATAACACCAAGATAGACAATACACCTATTCTAACATTTCCGGTAACTTTTGTGATATAACCCATCATTAGAGGGCCAAGTACAGCAGCAAATTTCCCAAGCATATTGTAAAATCCAAAAAATTCGGCAGATTTTTCCTTGGGAATTAATCGCGTATATAAACTTCTGCTCAATGCTTGGATTCCGCCTTGGAATAAGCCAATCATTGCAGCAAGCACAAAGAAATGCCATGTTTGGGTCATAAAATATCCGAGGAATGTGATTATTGCATAACCGGCTATCCCTGTCATGATGGCTTTTTTAAGACCAACTTTATTGGAATATTTCACATATAATAATGTGCAGGGGAATGCAATGAACTGAACCATCAATAGAGCAATAATTAATGAACTGCTTTCAAATCCTAGCTCATCGCCTACCTTTATTGCCATCCTAACTATAGTATCAACTCCATCAATATAAAACCAATAAGCAAAGAGAAATATTCCAACAACTTTTAAATGTTTGATATCTTTCAATGTGCCTAAAAGCTGTAGCCATCCTAATTTGACTGCGGAAAAAATACCTTTTTTGTCATAAATCTTAGGTTCTTCCACCCAAAGGAAAATTGGTACCGAGAAAACCGCCCACCAAATTGCCACCGACAAGAATGATAATTTAATCGCTGTAACTTCATCGGGTATCCCGAAAATGTGCGGCATTTGGTACATCAACACATTTATCAGGAAAAGTACGCCGCCTCCGATATATCCCAACCCGAAACCAAGCGACGAGACGTAATCAACCTTCTTTTTGGAGGCAACTCCGGGAAGTAGTGAATCATAAAATATATTACCTCCGGAGAATCCTACCGTTGCTAAAATATAGAACAGGGCAGCCAATTGCCATTGACCTTGTGCCACCATCCACAATCCACCGGTCATTATGATACCCAAAAATGCAAAAGTAAAGAGAAATTTCTTTTTGGCTGTTCCCCGATCGGCAATCGCGCCTAAAAACGGGGCTAAGGCAGCTACAATAATAGAGGCGACCGAATTAGCTATTCCTAAATAATAAGTACTGATTGAAGCATCGGTTGCCGATGAATAATACTTGGAAAAGAATAACGGGAAAAAACCTGCCATTACGGTTGTTGCAAAAGCGGAATTAGCCCAATCGTATAGCGCCCAACTGCGATAGGCTTTTTTGCTATCTATCATACACCCTCCGGTTTGGTTAGAACAATTAATAATCGGGCGAATTTACTACCAATTGTCTAACATTCAAGCTGCAATAAATATACAAATAATTCATTTAAGAATTTGTTCTGATAGAATTAATCCGATGCTTATATAGTTATTGAATTTTGCACATAAATTCAATAGCTTAAGTGGATAAATAGGTATTTTTATCACTATTTAAATACAGGGAGGAGAAAATGAAAAGTATTTTCATATTTTTAATCACATCTGTCCTACTATTTTCACAAACAACCGAATCTCATAATAAGAAACTATTTGCAAAAGGTGCGTTTGTATTTGGACAGGGATTTGAAAATATAAAAGTCGGTGAAAAAGAATATGTTGATTCTGATAAGGAGAATGAGGATGTAGAGATAATGCCCGGTGGCGGATTTGGTGTTGAGGGGGTAATTGGATATGATATAACTAATGCACTCAGTCTCGAAGTATCTATTGGTACTCAGAACTCCGGTGAAATTATAGATGATGATAAATTACAGTTCAAAAAAGCACTAATTAGAGCTACAGCTATATATAAAATCCAAACCGAAAAGAACTATACCCCCTATTTTGGTGCGGGGTTATCAATGGTTATCTTGGCAAAATACCATGACGATACATCCGCAGGTGATTATGAAGTAACATATAATAATCCAACCGGATTACACGTACTCGGAGGAGCAGAATGGAAAACAGCAAATTCTCCACTGTTCTTCTATGGTGAAGCTAGGGTTTTAATTCTTGGTGAATTTGAATATGACGAATCAGATTTTGGTGAGTTGATATTAGAAAAAATTGGTATGGATAAAATGACGGCAAATGGAATTCAATTTAGTTTTGGAATTGGATATTATATTAACTAGCACTTCAAATATCACATAAATAATTAAATTAATATGAAACGCATAATTCCAATGTTAATGTTCTTACTGATTATTAGTTGCAAAAACTCAACCTCATCAGAATCAAATGTAGATGTTACGTGGAGTGGCAATATGTATACTTACCGATACGGATCTAATCCCGGAGGCACTTGGTATGTTAAATTCATTGTAACGAGTGGTAGTGGGGACGCAACCTTCAAATTATATCGTGATGGTGATAAAAAGAATACTGAAGTAGTTACTGTCGAAGAAGGGGAAACTTATTCCATTAGTGTCACTATAAGTACCAGCAGTTGTGCGGGACAGGGTACCAATACTTTAACAATTAAAACATCCTCATGCGATGATGACATAAGCTTACGAACAAGTTGCTCACCAGTTACACATGGAGATATGAATATTGACTAATATTATATCAACATTAAATTGTATAATTGTTCAATCAATACGGAGGAAATATGAGTATTAGAATACGAACAATATCTCTATTTTTTGCAGTTGGATTAATTGCCTGCGGTGGAAACTATTCTACGGAAATTAAAAAAGATATAATTGGAATTTGGGAATCAAATGATAAAAGTCTGACTTTAGAATTTACAGCAGATGGTAAAGTAAATTCTGTTATTAAACAAGATGGTTTTACCAATGAGTCTTCCTCTGATCTGATTTTTATGGATGAATCTAATATATTAGGTGTTTGGGAGTTTAATCTTCAACTTTGGAACGTCCAAATAAGGGGCAATAAAATGAACCTTACCAGTGCCAATGGTGATAAATTAAAATTGTCGAAAGTTTCTGATTGATAAGTCTCTAACTAAAAGAGACCTCGGGCTGCATTAATCATTAGCAGTAAAATCAAGGTTATTACTGCAAGTCCAAATCTTGGCACTACCTTTAATTTGAGGTAAACATCATCTATCATTGTATCATCACCTTCTTCACCAATTTTGATTTTCTTAATTAAACGATTTTCGATGAAAAAATGAAAAGTAGTTAGTAGTAGTCCTAAACTTCCACCAATTAATATTGACAACCCCCACCTTCCATTCAATAAATTGCTCAGATCGGCATCAGTCAAAGATATAACAAGATGGATGCCAGTCAATACGGCAATAATTGACAAATGCGACGCCAGTTTAAAAATCTTGGGAAATATTGTTGTGATAAATTTATTGCGTACCACTGAATCGAACTTTGGTAGAGAAGGAATCAATATAAAATTAATTACCACAACTTGTCCAAACCATGCTGTCCCAGAAACGACGTGTAACGTACGCATAATAGTATTTATATCCACAGATTGCACTTCTCCATTAAATTAATGTTACATTTTAAACGAGCTAATTTTAATTTAGTTTATTAAAATACTCCAATCGATTAACTACCCCTTTCAGTTGCCTGCAAAAGCTATATTTCTTTGTCGAATGTATATAGAGAATACTATATATAAAAACAATAATAATAATGGTTTAAAAGATGTTATTATCTTATAAAAATAATTAAATAAAATTGGATTTGTCATTCTTAAGACAGTATTACAATACTTAGTGTCAATAATATTTTTTATGAAAAATAAAGCGATAATACTAATTCTTCTATTTTTATTAAATGGATTTGCGTCATCTAAAAATCTCTCAATTCTGAAAAAAGTAGATATGCTAAATAGTGAACTCTTAGATATTTATATTCATGGTGATCACGCATATATCCCCGGAGGATTGGGCGGTTTAAATATTTTGGATATTTCAAATCCAAATGACGTTAGTGTTCTTGGTAATTATTATGCAACAAATTGTGCTTGGGGTAGGCTCTATACATGGTCGGTGCATGATAATTATGCTTATGGCACAGGGAGAGAATGCGGCATTGAAATAATAAATATATCGAACAAATCGAATCCCTATTTTGTCTGGAATATTGGTAGTACTGGAATTAGATATGAACATTCCGAGGTACATAACAACTATTTATACACTGCTAGACATCAGGCAGGCGTTGAAATCTTTAGCTTGGCAGAACCGGCTTATCCTAACTCTATTAATGTAATTAACACGCACAATGCTTGGGCCGTTTTACCTTTTGCCCATTATTTATATGTTGCCGATGGAAGTCAGGGCATTAAAATATTCAATATCGGTAATCCTCAATCAGTATCGGAGGTAGCTTCCGCTTTAACAACGGGTAGTGCAAGAGACCTTGCAATAAAAGATAATTATTTATTTGTTGCTGTTGGTTCAAAAGGTGTTGATATGTTTGATATCTCTGATCCAGAACAGCCGTTACTAATATCAAATTACAATACAACAGGTTTTGCAACTAGAATATCTAGTAATGATTCCTTAGTTGTCGTATCTGATTGGGATGATATTGAAGTTTTAGGTTTCACATCCGGTGAATTGAAACTAAAAGGATTTAAAAACACCGGAGGCAGAAGCATGGCGATTGCCATTAAAGATGATATTATATTTTCTGCAGAATGGTTTGATTTTTATATTTTCAAATATGGCCAAATTCAAGGCCCGGACATTGATTTTTCTGATAGAAAGATTGAGTTTTCCAGAACTAAATCAGGCGAGGAAAAAACTCAATCATTTTTTATATCAAATAACGGGGCTGCGGATTTAAATATAACAAATATAGATTATCTTAATGCCGATTTTACCATTGCTTTAGACAAAACTATAATAAATCCCGGTGAGACCATTGAAACTGTAGTTACATACTCACCAAATTATAGTTGGAGTGATAATTTAATTATTCATTCTAATGATGAAGATGAATCTGCTGAATCAATTAGACTTCAGGGAAATTTTCTATATGGACCTATGCCAGGTGATCCAGCACCGGATTTTACTCTACCGGGAATTTCTATAGAAACAAATTATGTTAGTCTAAAATCGTTAAAGGGTAATCCCTCTGTAATTGCCTTTTTTACTGCGTGGTGACCGGTTTGTGCTCCGGAGTTTTCGGATATCCAAGTTTCAATTTGGGAAGAATATAAATCCAAAGGATTACAAGTTGTTGGTATATCTAATGAACCTATTCAGGTAATCAACGATTTCATCGAAGATCAAGGAATCACGTTTACTGTTTTGCAAGATGTTAATGAAATATATCGGCATTATAATATCCCGGGTAATCAATCACCATATCCAAGAGATTTTATACTTGACAGTAATGGTATTGTTAGGTTTGCGAGCACCGAGTATGACCCGGGAGCCATGATTCATATAATTGAGTCACTACTTGATGACACAACTGTTTCAACTATTGACACTAAGACAATTCCGAAAAATTTTCAGTTAAAACAAATTTTCCCAAATCCGTTTAATTCCAACGTAAATATTAAATTCTCAGTTGACAAAAACAAAAATGTCAGTCTGAAAATTTATAATATTAATGGAAATCTGATAAAAACTTTGATCTTAAACAAGAGTTTTAGCCCAGGTAATTATGAAAGCTTTTGGGATGGTTTAGGTAATAATGGTAAAATTCAAACTTCAGGAATATATATAATTCAGCTATCTGATGGGAAGTCTATAGATATTAAAAAATTAGTATTAGCAAAATAACATGACAATTAAAAGATCTACTACAACTTAGCTATGTTAAAATAGCTTTTACCAATCGGGTATATACTAAATGGTTTTTAAACATAAAACATTTCAATGTGGAGCCAGACGGGATCGAACCGACGACCTCTTGAATGCCATTCAAGCGCTCTCCCAACTGAGCTATGGCCCCATTTTTTAACTAAAAAAGTGCGCCAAATTTAATAATTCAAATCGGTACTGACAACTATCGCCTATAAATTTTCCTTAAAATAGTTAGTTATTCTCGTCCACAAATGAAAAGTTGTATTACCGCCATAAATACCATGATTGCGATTCGCATAAGTCAGAAAATCAGCATGCTTGTCAAATTTTACTAATTCATCCATCAATTGGGTCGCATGCTGCGAATGAACATTATCGTCACCGGTGCCGTGTATAATCAACAGTTTCCCCTCTAATTTACTGACGTGAGTTAGAACGTTTGCATTTTTATATCCGTCCGGATTTTCATTCAGCAATCCCATATATCTTTCAGTCCATATTGTATCATATAGTTTCAGATCATAGTTACCTGCTACAGACACACCCACTTTAAAATTCGGGGCTCCCACCGTCATACACAATGCCGTCATATATCCTCCGCCACTCCATCCCCAAATACCAATCCTATCTCCATCTACATAGGGCAATGACTTGAGATATTTTGCACCTTCGACTTGGTCAATTGCCACCCATTTACCGATATCCTTATACGACAAGTATTTGAATTCTGTACCCCGGCCACCTGTGCCCCGCGGATCAATCGAAAAAGTAATGTATCCTTCTTGATTCATATACTTATCCCATAATCCTCTGCCCATTCTATTTGCTACAACTTGACTGCCAGGTCCTGAATAACCATATACTACTACCGGATATTTTTTGTTAGGATTAAAATCGCGCGGGAGAGTTATCATTGCGTTCAAAAGTGTACCATCATCCGATGTTGGAACTTGGATAAATTTTGTTTCTCTGAAACCATATTCTGCAAATTGCTCAATATCAGTTATTGATAAATCACGTATTTTTATTCCATTTGACTTATACAATTCATAGCCAAGCGGTTGCTTAGCTGAAGAATATGAATCAATATAATAATTCTTTGATGGAGAAAAATATATTCTATGCCATCCGGGTTCTTTGGTCAATAACTTTAAATCTGATCCGCCAAAATTAATCGAATACAGCCTTGATTCTATAACAGATGCCTTTTTACCATTAAAATAAATAATACTATTCTCTTCGTCCAGATCAGTAATGCCTGATACTTCCCAGTCACCCTTTGTAACTTGTCTAATCAATTTTCCATCAATATCAAAATGATAAATATGATTATAACCTGATCGTTCAGATAATGTTATAAAACTACCATCATTTAAATAGAATACATCGTTAGTTAATCTAACCCAAGCCTCGCTTCTATCTTCCCAAAATTTTTGACCTTTCCCTTTGGCAATATTGAATCTAACGAATTCCATTCTATTTTGATGCCGATTAACACGCGTTACGATCAACTCCTGCTTACCACTTCTGCCTTGCTCAGGTGTCAGCCAGGTCATCCTTGGGTGATACATTTCTTCTTTGGATGACAAATCAAGCCATTTAGTTTTCCTAGTTTTAATATTGATAATACCGATATCTAAAACCGGATTGTCTTCCCCAACTTTCGGATAATGGTGATATTTAACTTCCGGATAGGTTTTTAACTCATCAATCATGGGAAATTGTTTAACAGTCGTTTGATCCTCTCTTACGAATGCAAGATACTTATTGTCAGGTGACCAACGGTAGGCATCATAAGAACTGAATTCTTCTTCATAGACCCAACCAAAATGACCATTTAGAATGTTGAATGATCCATCTTCCGTCAATTGAATTTCCTTTCCGCTATCAACTTGATAAACATATAAATTATTATCCTCTCTCAAATATGCAAGGCTACTCCCATTTGGAGAAAATTTAACATTTCTCAATTTAGTACCGCCTGCTAACCGAACAATTTCTTCAGTTATTAAATCAAAGATATAATAAATTGCTTTGCGTGAATGACGCCAAATGCGTTCCCGTTCGGTGGCTAACAAAATTTTGTGCCCCTTTGGGTGGATTGTATAATCATCAACTCCTAATGAATAATCCCCAAATTTGAATTTGTCTCCTGAAATAAATAATGTTGTATCCCCTTTTACTAAATCATAAGAGTATAATGACTTTGCATTAATTGAGGTATCCATTTTGAAAAACAAATAAACATCTTGATCAGGCAGCCATTTCCATTTACCAAGAGAAGCATATTTGAATGCTGATTTCTTAAATACATCTTCTAAGGTCAGATCTTTATATTGACCAAAAGCAGTAGATAACAATACTAAAATTAACGATAACCTCAATTTCTTCATTTTTAAGTCCTTCTATACTTTTTAAAAGTTACTATTCATCTCTTTAATATTTCAACTAAACATCAATATCAATTGTAGTTATAATTCTAAGAATATCTTACTTTGCGTAAGGACAGGCAATTGTCTAAATTTGCTCCCTATATTTAACATAATTTAAAAAGGAATAAAATGGCTGTAATGACTTCAATGCGGACCCGGATGCATATTGTTCTGTGGGCTGTATTAATTTTATTTTTGCTGAGTATGGCAATTGGCGGATTGGTAGGCGGAGCAAATATTATTGACCAATTATTAGGAAGGACTAATCCTGCCGAGGCAATTGGTGTGATTAACGGTGAAAAAATTCCACCTGATTTCTTTAATCAGCTCGTTAATCAGCAATTGGAACAATATCGGTTAAGCGGACAAACTGTTAATGATCAAATACTCGAAAGTGTCAGGGCGCAAGTTTGGGATAACATCATTCAGGAAAATTTAATTGCTGATGCGATTAATGAAATGGGAATTACCGCGACCGATGAAGAAGTCATTTTTCATTTACAGAACAATCCACCGCAATTCCTGCGAACATTGCCTGCTTTCCAAACCAATGGTGCCTTCGATTCGCAAAAATACCTGGATGCCATTAATAATCCTGAAGGCAATGAATGGGCACCGGTCGAGCAGATCATGAAGACAAGTATCATTCCAAATTATAAATTGCAAAAAATGATTTCATCATCGGTAACAGTTTCTGACAGTGAAGTATATGAGGAGTATATCAAACAAAATATACAATTTAAGATAGATGCAATTCATGTAACCGAAAGAAGCTTGACCGATGAAATAACGATAACAGATAATGAATTGAAAAGAGCTTATAACGACCGCAAAGACGAATTTAAACAGCCCAAAACTCGGGATTTGCGCTTTGTATATTGGAAAAAAGAAGCGCAATCAAGAGATACACTATCAACTTATGAAAATGCACTCGATATTATCGAACAGATAAACGACGGAGAAGATTTTGCGTATATGGCAAATTTGTACTCTGAAGATCCCGGAAATTTCGTTTCAGCAGATTCTGCCCGCGGTGGCGATTTGGGTTGGTTCGAAAAAGGTCAGATGGTTAAACCATTTTCAGATGCCGCTTTTAACGCTCGTAAAGGCAAAGTAGTGGGACCAATTTTGACTCAGTTTGGTTACCATATAATCAAAATTTTTGACAAAAGAACTCACAATGGCAAAGAACAAGTAAATGCTGCTCATATTTTATTGAAAATCTCAATCGGTGCCGAAACCCGCGATGCAATCCGTCGTGATGCCACTCTATTCAGTTATGATGCTCAAGACTACGGATTTGACACCGCTGTTGACACTCATCATGTCGAAGTAAATCAAGCTACAATAAAAGAAGATGATATTTTCATCCCAATCATCGGGCAATTCCGTAATGCAGTTCGCTATGCTTTTTACGGTGAGATTGGTGAAATTTCATCACCCCTTGAGAATGATGACTACTACGCCATTTTTGAAATCCAAACAGAAACTCCGGCCGGTTTTACCACATTCGAAGAAATTAAGACGCTATTAGAAGATGATATCAAAAATGATAAAGAAATCGTAGCCACTCAGAAATTAGCGAGCAACGTTCGTCAATTGGTTGATAACGGTGCTACCTTTGAAGAGATCGTTTCTACTGAAAATGATTATGAGATAGTGAGAGATAATACTAGCACACCAAATAAAGGCTTTACTTCAGTTGGAAGAAGTAATTTTGCTAATGGGCTGCTGTTAAATTCAACAATTGGTGATGTATTAGGTCCGGTACGTACCAGTCGAGGTTATGCGATAATCTTTGTTAAAAACGTTGCAGAAATTGATTCTGACGATTTCGAAATAAAGAAAGGATCAATGAAAACATCTTTATTAACTTATAAGCAAAACAAAGTATTTGAAAATTGGTTGAAAGACCTTGAAGCCAAGGCTGAAATTGAAGACTTTCGGAATTATCATTTTTAAGATTGAATCAAACCAAATTAAAAAGGCTCCAAATGGAGCCCTTTTTAATTTATTTATTGAATTGTTATAGTGCAATTAATTATTTTGAACATAATTATTATATAGATTTTATTCTTATAAATACTATACAATTCTGTAATTAATAACTGATTAAACTTTACTACATGAAAAAAAATACAGCAGTAATAATCGGAGGAGGGCCGGCTGGCCTGACAACCGCTTACGAACTACTCAATAGAACCAATATTATCCCAATCGTACTTGAAATGTCGTCTGACATTGGAGGAATCTCCAAGACTGTCAATTATAAAGGAAACAGAATTGATATTGGAGGACATCGATTCTTTTCTAAATCTAAAAGAGTAATGGATTGGTGGAAAAATATCATGCCGATTCAGGAAATGCCGGCGCGAGATGATCTACTCTTGGGTAGAGAACATAGTTTTAGTGTAAATAGTTCTGCAAAAGATCCCGAAAAAATTGACAAAATTATGCTTATTCGCAATCGCCTATCGCGGATCTTTTTCATGCGGTCTTTCTTTGACTATCCTATATCTTTGAAATGGGACACATTTAAGAATCTTGGTTTCTTAAAAATACTCAAAATTGGCGTTAGCTATATATATTATAAAATATTTCCATACAAAGATGAAAAATCTTTAGAAGAATTCCTGATCAATAGGTTTGGAAAAGAATTATATAACCTTTTTTTTAAGGACTATACGGAAAAAGTTTGGGGAGTTAGTTGTGACAAAATCAAACCCGAATGGGGAGCTCAAAGAATAAAAGGCTTATCAATTACCAAGGCACTCTTTCATGCGCTCAAATCTTCATTTATTAGAGATTCATCCCTTGAACAATCAAAAACCGAAACTTCTCTCATAGATAAGTTTATGTATCCCAAATTTGGCCCTGGTCAATTATGGGAAGAAGTAGCTCGAGAAATTGTAGAAAAAGGCGGAGAAGTCCGGTTACAGAGTAAAGCTGTAAAAATCAACCTGGCAAAAGATGAAGTAACTTCTGTTGAAATTGAAAATTCTATAACTAATGAATCTGATAAAATTGAATGCAATTATGTTTTCTCTACAATGCCTGTAAAGGAATTGATAAATTCAATTTCACCCAACCCGCCATCTAAAGTCATAAATATTGCCAATGGCTTGGTATATCGTGATTTCATAACGGTAGGTGTTTTATTAGGTAAAATGAAAATTAATAATGAAACGGAAATCCCTACGATAAACGATATTATTCCGGATAATTGGATATATATTCAGGAACGAGATGTAAAATTGGGAAGACTACAAATCTTCAACAACTGGAGTCCTTATCTTGTTGATAATCCTGATACGGTTTGGATCGGTCTTGAATATTTTTGTAATGAAGGCGATGAGCTGTGGGAAAAAAGCAACAGTGATTTTATGGAATTTGCTATTCATGAATTGCATAAAATTGACATAATAGATAAAAACGACGTAATAGATTCCACAATCATTCGAATGCCAAAAACATATCCGGCATATTTTGGCACCTACGGCGATTTCCACCATATTAGAAATTATACCGATAAAATAGATAATCTGTTTTTGGTCGGAAGAAACGGTATGCATAAATATAACAATGCCGATCACTCGATGTTGACCGCGATGACTGCTGTTGATAATATTGTAAATCAAATCTCGACCAAAGAAAATATTTGGGAAATAAATACCGAGCAGGATTATCATGAATCAAAGGAAAAAGAATAGAAATCTAAATGAGGAACTATTTTAAGAACAGGCTAAAAGTATCTTTATTAGTAATTCTTAGTTTAACATCGCTGATAGTCGGGTTTTACTACAATTTTTGGAAAGCGGCTGATCAGGAATGGTTTAACCATTTTCAATATGATAGTGAATCATTGATACTGGGTCGAATCTCGTTAACAGAAAATGAAGGTATATTTTCAATGGGCGGTCTCCTTGGGAGATTCAGTGATTTTCCTGAAGGTTCTGATGTAAATTTATACCAATATGACATATATAGAAATAGTTTAGAAACTGACATTGAAACATATAGCACTTATGATAGTCAAACCGGGGGTCAGGCAATTCTATTTACAATTCTTAATAAATTGTCTCCTTTCTCAAATAGCCTAAATTTAAAATTGTTTAAATTCCTTACTTCTTTACTAACTGCTACTATTTTATCGATTATATTGGTGTGGTTATCAAAACAATTTGGATATAGTACTACTCTAATTGTTCTGTTACTTCTAATTTTTTCGCAGTGGCTTACTGTTTTCGGAAGAAACCTCTTTTGGAGTTTGTGGTCATTTTATATACCCTATATTTCATTAACGATCATGTTATTTAAATATGATGAGGAGCAAAGGACAATATTAAACAGAGTTATTTTTATCGTTGTCCTAATATCTGTATTAATTAAGTGTTTCTTTACCGGAATGGAATATATTACCACAACTTTAATAATGCTCGTAACTCCATTATTTTATTATGCTGTTAAAAATAAATGGAAATTCATGGAATTAGTAAAATATCTATTAACAACTACAATCGCTGCATTACTTGCAGTACTTGTTTCATTTTCAGTAATTATCAAGCAAATATCCGCTATTAAGGGGAGCGTAAGCAGTGGTATTGAACACATTCAGCAGTCTTTTACCAAGCGAACTTATGGTGGATCAGATAATTTTTCTGATACAATTAATGAATCTGTTCAAAGTGGTCTTGGGGAGGTTTTATCTCAATATTGGACCGGCATTGCTATTGATCTAAACAATATATTTAGTATAACTGTTCCGAAAGAATTATTGAGAGTAGGATTCGGTGAATTAATAATAACTATAGGTATATTTTCGATCATAGGATTGCTATTATCTAAAATTAGAATAGAATATGATAATATTATTAACAATTTTAGAGCTTTAGTTCTGACTTGTTGGTTCTCAGTCCTAGCTCCCCTATCTTGGTTTATAATGTTTAAAGGACATTCATTTATTCATACCCACATGAATCATATTATATGGTACATGCCATTTCTGATTTTCGGTTTTTCAATTATTGGATATGTATTAATTGAAATAATCAGATTGGTTATTAATCCCTCAAAAGAGCGGATGTTATAATTATATTGTTGTAATATAAAAAGGACTCCATTCGGAGCCCTTTTCAAGTTGTAGAGACGTTGCCTGCAACGTCTTTACGATATAATTTATACTACACCCTGATCTAACATTGAATCGGCAACTTTAATAAATCCACCGATGTTAGCACCTTTGACGTAGTTAATGAAATCACCTTCTTTTCCGTATTTTACACAAGTCTCATGAATATCTTTCATTATTCCATGTAATCTTTCATCAACTTCTTCACGGGTCCAATTCAAGCGTAGTGAATTTTGGCTCATCTCTAAACCTGATACCGCAACACCACCGGCATTGGCAGCTTTACCGGGTCCAAAGAGAATTTTTGCTTTCAAGTAAACATCAATTGCTTCCGGTGTAGATGGCATGTTGGCGCCTTCCGATACACAGAAACAGCCGTTATCTACTAACATTTTAGCTTCTTCACCGTTGATCTCGTTTTGTGTAGCTGATGGTAAAGCAACGTCACATTTAACTTCCCAAGGACGTTTTCCTTCCACGTATTTGCAGCCGTATTTGTCAGCATATTCCTTAATACGACCGCGCTTCACATTCTTGAGTTCCATTACAAATTCGAGTTTTTCTCTGTCAATTCCATCGGGATCATAAATATATCCTGCTGAATCTGAGAGGGTTACCGGTTTGCCACCAAGATCAAGTACCTTCTCAACTGAGTATTGAGCTACGTTTCCTGAACCTGAGATAGCAACTGTTTTACCTTCAAAGCTTTTTCCGGCAGCTTTTAGCATCTCGTTGGCAAAATAAACATTACCATAGCCGGTTGCTTCCGGACGGATCAAACTGCCACCCCAATTCAAACCTTTACCGGTTAATGTTCCGGTAAATTCATTGCGGAGACGCTTGTATTGTCCATACATGAATCCGATCTCACGTCCGCCTACGCCGATGTCGCCTGCGGGAACATCGGTTTCAGGACCGATATGACGTTGTAACTCAGTCATAAATGACTGGCAAAAACTCATAACTTCATTATCGGATTTCCCTTTTGGATCAAAATTGGAACCACCTTTTCCACCACCCATTGGGAGTGTGGTCAGGCTGTTCTTTAAAATCTGTTCAAATCCTAAGAATTTCAAAATTCCAAGATTTACGGTTGGATGGAAGCGCAATCCACCTTTATATGGACCAATTGCAGAGTTGAACTCAACGCGGTAACCCTTGTTGACTTCAACTTCACCTTTGTCATTACGCCACGGGATCCGGAATAAAATTACACGCTCCGGCTCAACCATGCGCTCAAGGACTTTGGCATCCATATAATGCGGATTATCTTGCAAAAAATCCCACAGAGATTCTACAACCTCTAATACTGCTTGATGAAATTCGGCTTCACCGGGATTTTTGGCTTTTACCATATCCATAAACTCTTCAACTGATTTGTACATTAATTGATTTCTCCTAAGTTTAATAAATTAATAAAATATGTTGAAAATTTAGTCCGCAAAATTACGATTGATAGTTAGTACAATTCCAACTAAATCGGACACTGAGGTACAATTATTTTCGATTGTTTTTCCCTCAGAATACGTTTAATTTTGCGCCGCTTTTTAAAGCGATGGCGGAGTAGCTCAGTTGGTTAGAGCAGCGGAATCATAATCCGCGTGTCGGGGGTTCGAATCCCTCCTCCGCTACCACTCTTCACTACGATTTTGAATTGACTATTGAAAATTGAAAATTGATTGTATAACTCAAAATTCAACATTCAAAACTCAACACTCAAGATTTACTACCCTCTGCAAGTGCCTCTCCTCTTTTAATTGGAATCACAAAAATCAAGGCGATCAATAAAGTAACTGCTCCGTACATAAATGCCGTGCGGTAATCATTATTAAAAATATCTATGATTTTACCGGATAATACCGGACCAACAATTGCGGATGTTTGGGAAGATAAATAATACAATCCGGTATAAGCACCCAATCTGTCCTGCGGCGCCATATCAACAACCATCGGCAAAGAATTAACAAGTATCATTGACCAAGCCACACCGCACAAAGGCAGAATGATTTTAGCTTGAAGAACTGTGGTTATAAAGAATCCATAAGCTAACAATATCGCAAAAGCGATAATACCGCCGATCATTGTTTTCTTTCTACCGATTTTACCGCCTATGATTCCGGCTATAGGTGCAGTAATTATAATTGCTAACGAGAAATAGGCAAGCAGAAATGTTGCCTCACCACTATCAGTACCAAGCACGTTTACCGCAAAAGATGTAAAAAATACTTCAAGTGCGTTGTAGCCTAAGAACCAAAAGAAAATTGCTCCGAGAAGATAAAGCGCTGATTTGTCTCCATCTTTAATAATTGTTTTGATACTGCCGATCAACCCTGGCTTTCCTTCAGCAGGTTCAACCGATTCAGGTTTTGGCTCCTTGATAAATAATAATACAATTCCGCAGGCAATTAGCATTGCAAAGCCACCAAAATAGAATGGGGCACCTATTGATACTTTGAACAATATTCCACCAACCGCAAAGGCAAGTACTCCACCAATTCCGCCCATCAAATTTATCATGCCATTAGCTTGGGATCTCTTTGAGGATGGAGTTATATCCGGCATGAGCGACACAACCGGAGTGCGGAATAAGTCCATTGCGAATAGTGTCAAGAAAATTGCTCCCATAAATAACAGCAATGAACCTCCAACGAACATCGGGATACCGATAAAACCAATTAACGCAAGTGGAGCGCCAACAGCGATAAATGGCTTACGCCTTCCCCACCTTGTCCAAATTCTATCTGAATATGCACCAACAAAAGGTAAAATGAATAATGCAGCAATATTATCTAAGGTCATAATAAAACCGGTTGTGTCAGCACCCATTCCGAATCCAACTACACCGGCGGTGGAGCTATAATCAGCACGTCCGGCTTGCAAGAATATCGGCACATAGGCGTTATAAATTCCCCATAATAGGGAAACACCCATGAAGCCAAAACCTAACAATAATAATCGTCTGTAACTGAACATTTTTATTCCTTATAATTTATTTTGCTAAGTCAATTTGAATGAAATAATATGTTGCGGCAGTTTCAGATTGAGAACATGTTACATTTGATATTTGTGATATTAAACCTTCATTTGGATATCCGCATCCATACCAATAATCAAATTGATCAATATGACTACAGGTTGGTTGATTCTTGATGAATAAACTTAGTGAATCATCAGAATAGTTACAGTCAATATCTGATAATTTAATATTGTACTCATCCACTATTTGATTTGTAACACCGCTAACATCAGCAAACTTCATCGTTAGTGAAGTTGCCTTAGTTTTATCTTCATTTAAAGTAAAACTGATAGACCCTGTATGCCATCTTTCTCCCCAACTATAAAATGCATCCCAACTGCCTGAGTATGAATTCCCTGTTTTATTTACAGTTAGCACAATATCTGAAACTAACAAAGCAAATTGATCAAATTCCTGATAATTAGCAGGGTAACAAGATGGATTCCAATATGTATCTAATACGTACTCGAACCTAATACTTGAAAATTCCAAGGGTGGTTCAGGTTCCCAAAATGTTAAGTCAGTATCTCCGGAATGGTTCATTTTAATTATAAATGGATCCCAATCACCCACATCATAATATCCTCTGTTACCATTAGTAATATTTTGTACGCAAGAACCGATCTTTTCCGGTTCTGATTGAGCTGTGTCGCTCATGGCATTATACATTTTTATTGCCCACTCGGATTCGAAATTTGCCCACACTGCCCAATAATAGCCAACAAGTGCTGAGGCGCCGGAATTTTGAATTAGTTCATTTTGCCAATTCTCACGAAAACCGTAACAAAAAGCATTATAAATAAATGTATTATTCCCTGAAAAATTATTCCTTTCTGCTACAAAATTGCTGCTAACCCAATATCTATTTTCATTCTCGTGACTTATAATCACAATTTTCTTATTGAGGATATCATCCCACAATTCACCATATGTTTTATTTAACTGCGGCTTCTCACCGGTTAAAAAATATGTTTCTTTCTTATCTTTATAAAATCCATTACCCGAATAACGATGCCATCCGTGTCCGGTTAAATGGATATATCCATACTGATCTAAACTAGACAATACTTCAATCGTAGCATTATTATCTAAATATTTATCAAATGGAGCAACACCGATCTTTGAAAATCCTTCATTTGCGGCATTGATATTTTTATCGTTATACTTCTTAAAATCTTCAGACGAATAAGCACCATCAAAATATATAGATTTTTTAATCTTTGGTTCTTGTGCTTCTCCTAATAAGCCTTTGCTCAGTTGACTTGATATAACTTTTGAATTTGATTTACCAATCTGTTTAATAGGCTTATTATACCGACCTATAAAAATTCCCCCTGCAATTCCATTTTTGTATTCAACCGCAACACCCTCAGAATCAGCCCATACGTCCTGAATCGAGGTATCATTGGAAAAGAAAGTAGCAATTGAATCAATTACCGCGAGTGTATCCATCCCGCTTGAGAATAAATCATTGGCAATATTAGAAGCATCATCCTGAAGAGTTATTGCTGTATTTAGTGCTTGTTCTTGCTCCTCACTACTGTCTTCATCATCGTAATTACCGGTAAAATCATCGACAATTTGATCGAACATATCGCATCCTGCCATTATCAACAACAATATTACTATAATTGAAATAGATTTAAATAAGAACTTGAACACTTGGATTATCCTTGATTATTATTAAATCAATTTACTTAAAATTGATTTAGTTCTACAATTTTTAAGACTATTTTATCATATTTTATAGTACTTGATATATAAACCTAAAAAATTGTATCATTATAGATAATATTATTAAATAAATAACACACAGGAGTAGATAAATGTTGAACAAAGAAACATCCCGCTTGTCCGCGGGGAAAAAAACTATAGCCGTGCTATTCATTATAGTGTTTTCAACCTCAATGATATTCGCTGAGGGGGCATTGCCAAGTAAAGGCGATACATTCGTTGGAGGCAGATTAGGATTAGGTTCATTAGGCGCAGGTGTTGGCTTTGGAGCAAATTTTGAAATGGTTACCCAAAACGATTTATTAAATCTTGGAGACCTGCCGGATGCTTTAGGTTTTGGAGCAACAGTTGGTTATTCTACATATACTAGTGGTTGGATTGGTTACCATTGGAGATACACAAATATTGCTATTTTGGTCAATGCCATATACCATATTGACATATTACAGAATGAAAAAATTGATACCTTTGTAAAATTTGGATTAGGTTATAACGCCGGAAGCGTAAAAATTGATGATGTTGATGGCTATAGTGGACGTACTCCTACCCATGGTGGTGTTTTAGTGGGATCATCCGTTGGTGGAAGATATTTTCTATCTGATGCGTTAGCACTAGTGGCTGAGTTGGGATTAGGTTTTGCTTGGCTACAATTAGGTGTTGATGTTGAATTGTAATTTATTATTAATTTAATAAAAAGGCTCCGTTTGGAGCCTTTTCAATTTCTGGGTAGAGACGTAATATTTTACGTCTCTACAAAGTTATATCAAATCAATCAGATTAGTGTGATTCCTGACTGAATCCTCCAAAATTTTGATTCGCTTCTCATCGTCAGCATCAACAAGTGGCACCATTTGATCAATCTTCTTAGCGGCTTTATGCGTGTCACTGTGTACTAACAACATTGGCACTTTTTTCTCGGAAGCTAAAGCAATAATATTCGGCTGCGGCAAAATATTATTAGTAAGAACTATACCAACGCAATGCGTTTCCAAAGCAGCTAAGATCATATCGGAACGATCGCCGGAAGTAATGATTAATTTATTCTTATTCTTGAATTTTTCAAGACGTTGGGCGGCATCACCACTCATTGCTCCGACAAATACTTCTCTGACAATATCATTTAATGTCATGTCGCCTGAAATGACTTTTGCCATAAGACCATCCGATATTAACTGAACCGAAGGATATGTCAGTTCAGCTTCAAATGGAATGACACCAAGCAAGTTTATTCCGATTTCACTAAAAATTTCATCATATACCATCTTGAAATCTTCAACATCCTTGACTTTATTGACAATTACACCGGCGAGATCCACGCCTTTCAAACGGTTATGATCTTTAAAATATTGTATGTCATCTACGATATCGTCATTGTCGCCGCTGACGACAATCACAAGTTGCGCCTTAGCAGCTTTGGCAACCGTTAAGGCATCCAAATTGACTGAAACACCGTGCCTAATTTGTTTACCGCTTTCGATAAATAGCACTTCGGTATTGTCATTAACACTATTGATCAGAAAGTTCAGCTTTTCATGAATATTTGACTCATCATACATATAGCGCAATTTGGAATGATCAAACCCCAAGCTCATCCCTTCAGGACTCTCTTCTATATCAAATATTTTTGATACGGCTGCCGAATCATAATCCCATAAGCGTTTTTTACGATATAATAATCGGTCTCCGAAAGGTTTCAAATACCCGATTTTTTTATTCAGGACTTTGCCAAGCCCGATAATAATTCCGGTTTTACCGGCATTTTCATTAAGTGAGGTAAAAACAAATTTCTTCATGGTTAACTTCCTTCATTTTCTGATAACATCACACGAATGTCAACAGCTTTAACACCTTTACCCTTCTCATAAACCATCAAGGGATTAACTTCAATATCTGTAATTTTCGGACAATTCTGTAAAATATATCCTACACGGTAGATTGTATTAACGATCTTATCAATGTCCCTTCTTGGTTCTCCGCGTACTCCCAAAAGTAATGGATAGGATTTGATCTCCTCAACCATTAAGCGCGTCTCGCGATGACTGACCGGCAGGGCACGGAACGAAACATCTTTCATTACTTCGACATATATTCCGCCTAATCCGAACATAATGATCGGCCCGAATGCCTTATCTCTTCTTCCTCCGATAATGATTTCAGTCCCGGGCTTAACCTGTTCAACAATCTCAATTCCGTCAATAACGGCATCTGATTTGTAGGATTTACAGTTATGAATAATTGTCTGATAGGCATCCAACACTTCTTCTTTATTATCCAAATCCAATAATACTCCCCCCACATCGCTTTTATGCAGAATATCTCTTGAAACAACTTTCATAACTACCGGATAACCGATATCCTCAGCAATCTCAACCGCCTGTTTGATATTCTTGGCAATTCCACTCTTTGGGCCAGATAAACCTGCTATATCCAATAATTGATTACCTTCATGCGCCAATAAAAATTCCCTGCCATCTGCTAAAGCATTGTCAATTATATCATTTATTTTGGAGATTGACACTTTCGCTTTATGCTTCTCCTCTATGGTATTTAAACCATGACGGTATTGTCGGTAGGAAACACCCAAACATGATACAGCATCATATATATCTCTAAAAACAGGAATATTTTCCAAGGTTAATTGCGATACAACATTCTCAGTCAATTCACCGCCAAAAATCGAAAAGATAACCGGTTTCTCCGCTTTCTGATAATTATCATAGACTCTTTTGATCATGTCAATCAAAGAATCAGCATCAATCATCGCGGTTTCGCAAAACAGTGCCAATACACCCTTCATGGATTCATCTTTTAAGGCAACATTGAGAGCATGCTCATATTCTTTGGACGTTGCTTCACCGGTCAGATCAATTGGATTTTTGGTCGAGCCGAAACCGTGGGTTACTTCATTAAATTTTTCATCTAAATATTGTGAATCATCAAACAGTTTCACATCATATTTTTCACAGGCATCGGTTGCCAAAACTCCGACTCCGCCGCCATTGGTAATTATAACCGAGTTCTCTCCATTTGGCATCGGCGCATTGGAAAGATATTTACACCAATCAAGCGCTTGCTGTATATTTTCGGCTCGTAGAACTCCGCACTGCTTCATAATGGCATCAAATATTTCATCGGCACCGGCTAAGGAACCGGTATGCGAGGCTGCAGCAATCGCGCCGCGTATTGACCTACCTGATTTAATTACAACGATCGGCTTCTTCTTGGTTGCCGCTTTCAACACCTTGACTAATCGCTCACCTTTCTGAATACCTTCAATATACATCAGGATACTCTTTGTGTCATCCTGTTCAACAAGATATTCGACGAGATCGGCTTCATCAATGTCGGACTTGTTTCCGACCGAAATGATAGATGATAATCCGATATTCTGAACGGCTGTTTTACCGATCATCGCTACCCCTAAAGCACCGCTCTGCGTGATGATCGCTACATTACCTTTCGGGATATTGGTCGGACCGAATGTTGCATTCAATGATACTTTAGCGGAATAATGCCCAAAGATATTGGGACCAAGAATTCTAATTCCGTTTTCCGCAGCGAATTTGGTTACCTTGCGCTCTTCCTCCAAATTTCCGACTTCGGAAAATCCCGAACTGATAATGGTCACAACACTTACCTTTTTTTCTGCACAAGTTTTTAAGGCTTCATAAACCCATTTTGCCGGCAACACAATGGTTGCCATATCAATCTCGCCGGCAACATCTTTAAGATCAGCATATACTTTGTATCCCAATATCTCATCCGCTTTGGGATTTATGGGATATACTTTTCCTTTGAATCCGATTGATTTGATATTGTTCAATATCTTATATCCGACTTTGGCAGAATTGGTGGAAGCCCCGATAACCGCGATTGACTTCGGTTCAAATAATTTTTGCATTGATGTATTCGTATTCAATTCCGTCATTCCTTAAACATCATTTTTAATTCGTATAATCCTTCAACATTTCGCTTAGTAATGTCAAAACCGGCAGTCTCAAATAAATGCTGCATCGGTATATTGTTTACTAAAACTTCGGCGGTAAAACCTAACAAACCCTGTTTAGTTGCTAATAATGTCAAATATGATAACAATTCACGACCAATCCCCTCATTCTGAGCATTGTCCGATACAACAAAGGCAACGTCCGCCATGTGCGTGCCTTTAATAATCTGATATTGTCCCAACCCCAAAACTTTTTCCTGTTCATTTTCCTGAATCGTCGCAAGAATGACCATTTCCTTGCGATAATCAATCACTACAAAATCCTGTAGCCTTTCGTGCGGCATATCCTTACGGGTGGAAATAAAACGCTTATACATGCTGTTATCAGACAAAGAATAAAAGAATTCCTTCAATAACGGCTCATCATCAATTCTAACCGGCCTCAAAATTATATCGTAGCCGGTTTTGGTAGCCCGATGCGTCTCCAAATCGGACGGATACTCACCGCCCTTTCCGGCGATGTAAGCTTGATCTTTATAGATCAGATTGCGTTTCTTTGCTTCACGAATGAGTTCAGGTCTGAATTTAGGGTGCGCAATGGCGATCAATTCCATCGCTCGTTCGCGAATATTTTTACCATGTAAATAGGCAATTCCATATTCGGTTACTACATAATGAATATCGCCGCGATTTAGCGTAACACCGGCTCCCTCCGATAAAAAAGGTGTTATCCGCGAAACGGTTCCGTTCTCAGCCGTAGATGGGATCGTTAAAATAGTCTTCCCGTTCTCAGCAAGCACCGCTCCACGCATAAAATCTGCTTGTCCACCGATACCGCTATAAAAAGTATGCCCTAACGACTCAGCCGAAGCCTGACCGGTAAGATCAATTTCAAGCGCACTGTTGATTGCGGTCATATTATCATGTTGGGCAATGATCAATGGATTATTGGTTATGTCCACCGTCTTAAATTCAATAGCCGGATTATCATTTATAAACTCATAAGTTCCCTTATGGCCCATGCAAAATGTAGCTACGGTCTTGCCGCGATTCAGCGTCTTCTTGGCATTGGTAACAACACCGCTTTTCATTAAATCAACCAAACCGTCACTGATCAATTCCGTGTGCACTCCAAGATTTTTCTTATCGCTTAGACTTGCGATCACTGCATTGGGGATACTCCCATATCCAACTTGAATTGTGTCGCCATCCTCAACTAATCTTGAAACATATTTACCAATATTCTGTGCTACTTCATTATCCGGCTCATCGTTATAGATTAAAAGGTCTTCATCATAATGAACCGCATAATCAATATCAGAAATATTGATAAAACCGTCGCCGTGTACGCGTGGCATATTTTTATTCATTTGTGCCACCACCACACGAGCTGATTCGGTAGCGGCTTTAACAATATCAACACTTACACCGAGACTAACATGCCCATGCTCATCAGGCAAAGACGTTTGGATCAAAGCTACATCAAGTGAGACCATCCCCTTTCTGAAAAGCCCGGGAATTTTTGAAAGAAAGGTCGGTGAATAATCGGCTAACCCCTGATTGATTGCTTCTCGGGCGTTATTCCCAATAAAGAAAGAATTATAACGAAAATTGCGTTTATATTTTTCATTTGCATATGGTACAACACCCATTGTCCAAACGTGCATAACTTCCGAATCCATCAGCGCTTTAGGATTGCTTTCTACAAATTTAACCAATGAATTAACAAGAAATTGCGGTTCGCCGCAGGCCGTACTTATAAATATTCGGTCACCAAGATGGATCTTCTTAAAAATACTATCGACCGATAGAAATTTATCCTTGTGGATCTTTTTAAAATTTTCGATTGGGCTTTTCACAGCCATTTGGTCCTACTTATATTTAAATTCTAATTATTTCTATTAAAAATCAGGTTTAAAATTACGAAGTATTTTTTGTTAGGAATAGACAGGATTTAAATTATTTTAGAAGTAGTTTAAAAGAGTTGAATACGATTCCGGCTATTTCGCACTAAGAATCGGTGTTTATCAACTTGCTATCAATGAGCTACCTATTTAGACTTAAAAATGTGTTCTAATATTCCTAAATTTATTCCATCGTGAAAGCTTCAATTTATACAATCAAAACTGATTCGGGTAAATCTGTAACAGTCACTTTAAAGTATAATGCCCTGAATATATTTGAAGAACCAAATAACAATCTCTGGACCTTTGATCTTGAGGGACGTTTGGTAGGTATGTTCGTTGATGGAAAAAACTACCGACGAACTTTAAAAAATAAATTTTATCTCAAATCAAGATATGAAGAAAATGGTCACGTTTTTAGGTCTGTTGATGAGATTGACAGATTTACGATAATGCCATTAATTGATAAGTGTTTTTCATTGATCAATAACCATTTGGATAAGCTGCCAAATCAATATCATAAACATCTTAAAGCAATACTAAAAATGGATTTCGACGAATTGGAAAAGAATGCTGAAATATTCTCAAATGTTTATTTACCAATTTCGATTTTACCGCCTGACCAATATATGTCTTTAGTCATTCAGTTGACCGAGGGATGTAATTATAATATTTGTACTTTTTGCAATTTTTATAAGGATCGTCCCTTTAAGATAAAATCATCCGATGAACTTGAAGAACATATCAATAAAGTTAAACAATTCCTAGGCAATGGTTTAAAATTGCGCAAAACCATTTTTCTTGCTGATGCCAATGCTGTATCAACACCAATGGCACGCTTAGTTAATGCTCTTGAATTGATTAAAAATCATTTCCCCGAGATGAAAAATATGTATTCATTTATAGATGTATTTACCGGTCTGAAGAAATCAGTAAATGATTTTAAAATTCTGAATCAACTTGGTCTAAAAAGAGTCTATTTAGGAATTGAATCCGGCAATAATGATTTAATGTCTTTCCTTAATAAAGAACAATCAAATGATGATATTATTGAATTAACAACTATTCTAAAATCTGCGAATATCAATGTTGGTATAATATTCCTGATTGGTGCCGGCGGTGAGCAATTTGCTGAAAGTCATTTAAGAGATTCGCTTGCTCTGACCCACAAATTACCGCTATCAAAAGGTGATATGATCTACTTGTCAGAATTATATGAGACGAATCAGCAATATATTGACCGGATGGTTAAAATGAAGTATGAGCTACCCTCCAAAAACCAAATCAGGGCTTGGTCAAATTCATTTAAGGATCAAATAAAAGAGACGGTTGGCAAGAAAGTTCAAGTATCTATATATGATATAAATCAGTTTTTCTATTAAATATAATTACTACAATACTATGCCACGCTTAATTACTTTTTGTATCGGAACATCGGTAACATTATAGGGAATTTCAATAAGCTTTTTGATATCCCAAATTATCAAATCAGCCTGCTTGCCCGCTTCAATTGAACCGACTTTATCCTCTATTTGCAATGTCTTGGCTGAATTATAGGTTGACGCTAATAAGGCATCTTCCACCGACATTCCCATTTTAATACAAGCTAACGAAATGATGAATGGCATAGATTGGATATGGCAACTGCCCGGATTAAAGTCAGTCGCTAAAGCGATGGGAATTCCGGCAGCGGTCAATTTTTTTAACGGAGCATAATTTGTTGAACCAAGAAAAAAAGTAGTCCCGGGTAATAAAATTGCCGTAACATCGGATTCTGCCAATTTGGAAATACCGCCATCACTGATTGCCATTAAATGGTCCGCCGAGATGGCCTTTACTTCTGCCGCCAATTCAGCCGCTCCTGAATCTTCAAACTCATCAGCATGCAATCGCGGAATTAGCCCATACTTCTTAGCAGTATTTAATATTCTAAGTGATTGATCTACATTAAAATAGCCGTTCTCGCAAAAGACATCACAATATTTTGCGATACCTTGTTCAGCCACAGCAGGGATCATTTCATTACTCAGCAATTCTACGTAGCCATTATGATTATCGACGTATTCCTGTGGAAAAGCGTGGGCACCAAGGAAAGTAGGGATTATATCAATTATATGGCTTCGATTGACAATTTCAATGACCTCTAATGATTTTAATTCCGATTCTACGTCTAATCCATAGCCGCTTTTTGCTTCGATTGTTGTCGTACCCAATCTCAAAAACCGATCCATCCTATCAGTAACCGCTAACACTAATTCCTCAACCGAGGCTTCCCTTACGCCCTTTATGCTGCTATTTATTCCACCGCCCTTACTCGCTATTTCTTGATAGGTAGCGCCTTGCAAACGCATTCCAAATTCATCTTCACGACCATTCATAAAGACCGGATGCGTATGCGGATCAACAAAACCGGGTGTTACAAGTTTATTTCGACAGTCAAATAGTTCAATATCCACAGATAAATTGATACCGACTTCTTCAATCAGGCCGTCGGATATTATAATCTCCTGACCCTGACTAAGTTCAACTGATCCTGTACTACTACGATAAGTAGCTAATTCACCAATATTAGTTAATTTTATTTTAGGCATATATATTATTTGATTATTTGATCAACGGTACATTTACATTCCAATCTTTAGCATTCTTAATGGCTTGCTCGTAACCGGCATCGGCATGGCGTAAAATACCCATTCCGGGATCATTGGTTAGTACTGCTTCTAATCGATTCTCCATGTCCGGTGTCCCATCTGCAACAATTACCTGACCGGCATGAATAGCTAATCCCATTCCAACACCACCGCCGTGGTGGAGCGAAACCCAACTTGAACCGCTTGCCACATTTACCATTGCATTGAGTAGCGGCCAATCTGCAATTGCATCGGAACCATCCTGCATTGCTTCTGTTTCGCGATAGGGCGATGCGACCGAACCGCAATCTAAATGATCGCGCCCAATAACAATCGGAGCACTTAACTCCCCCGAGGCAACCATTTGGTTGAGAGCTATACCAAATTTTGCTCTTTGAGTATATCCTAACCAACAAATCCTTGCCGGCAAACCTTGAAATTCCACGCGATCCTTTGCAAGCTCAATCCAATTAATTAGTGATATATCTTCAGGAAACAATTCTTTAACCTTTTCATCGGTCTTATAAATGTCTTCAGGATCTCCGGACAAGGCGACCCATCGGAATGGTCCTTTCCCCTGGCAGAATAAAGGTCGAATATAAGCCGGTACAAAGCCCGGATAATCAAAAGCATTCTTTACTCCCGCTTTTTCTGCCTGTCCTCGCAAATTATTTCCATAATCAAAACAAATTGAGCCCAATTCTTTAAGTTTCAGAATGCCCCGCACATGCTCACCCATAGCTCTAAAACTTTCTTTTATATATCCATCAGGATTAGATTTACGCAATTCCAACGCATCAGAATATGGCATGCCGTTCGGTACATAACCATCTAATTCATCATGAGCTGAAGTTTGATCGGTAACCAAATCAGGAATAATTCCAAGTTCAGCTATTTGCGGAACAATATCAGCAGCGTTACCCTGTAAACCAATTGACAAACCCTTTTGCTTTTGTTGAGCGTCACGCGCGATGGTCAACGCTTCTTCCAAAGATTCGGTAGCAACATCAAGATATTTTGTCTCTAAGCGGCGTTGAATCCTTGTCGGATCTATTTCAATATTTATTGAAACGCCATTATTCATTGTTACAGACAAGGGCTGAGCGCCACCCATTCCACCCAATCCGGCAGTAAGTACCAGCTTACCGGACAGATCACTATTAAAGTGTTTTCTTGCAGCTTCGGTGAATGTCTCATAAGTTCCCTGTAAAATGCCTTGGGTACCAATGTATATCCAACTTCCGGCAGTCATTTGCCCATACATTATTAATCCGAGTTTATCCAATTCATTAAAATAATCCCAATTAGCCCAATTCGGCACCAAGTTGGAATTAGCGATTAAAACTTTTGGTGATGTGGTATGTGTTTTCAAAATACCAATGGGCTTACCGGATTGGATTAATAAAGTTTCATCATTTTCTAATTTTTTCAAAGAATCCAAGATGACATAAAAACTTTGCCAATTACGGGCAGCTTTTCCTTTTCCACCATATACTATCAATTCACTTGGATTCTCGGCAACATCCGGATCCAAATTATTTTGGATCATCCGGAAAGCTGCTTCTTGCTGCCACCCTTTACAGGACAATATATTTCCTGTTGGAGCTTTAATTATATTCTTAGCCATGCTAATCTCTATTGAACAGGTTGCTCAAATAAAAAGTCAACATCAATACCTCGACTTTTTATCAGTTCTCTATTTTCACTTAAAAAATCATTAATCTCGTCAGTAGAAATTGTATAGGTAATACCATAGTTGATACCTTCATATCTCTTTACAAATAAATCACCGTCATAAGGTAAGTTCGGATTATAGTCATGTTTACCATTCGACATTGACGGAGTCAATAGATATTCATTTTTTGCCGACACAGATTTTGCCAATCCCACTAACTCAAAATTCGGTACACCGTCCCTTATTGCCAAAATTATCCCGCCGCTAAAACCGCGATTGAACAAGGCATCAATCAAAAATGATGCGCTCTTAGCATCTCGGGTATTACTTACAATTCCCTTGGTAATCATTTTGTGTCCCATCGGGTAACCGATTATATATACAAAATTACCCAACTCCAAATTACCTGAATCACCAAACGGATATTTGAACGGTTTAATTCTCTGAAAAGGATCGTTCGCAACTTTTTTTGACAGAATAGCCAAATCTTTTTTGCTGTCACTCACAACTATTTCTAAATCTCCCTGTCCGGGCAATTCATTAACAAAGAAATGCTCCCTAACCTTTACCGACATTTGCTTAATAATTTTCTCGTCACTTTTTGGATCAAAGTAGGTAATGACTGTATCCGGATAATTACCTATGTGAGCACAGGTCAATAACGCAACATCTTCTCCATCATAGTAAATAATCGTCGCCGTTCCAGTAACTGACTCACTAAAATATATCTCGTCCTGTGCTAAATCTTTTATATTGCGTTTAGTTATGTTATTAACTTTCAATTGCTGATCTTCATCAAACAGATACGCCCGATAATAGGATATATAACTAAGCATTTTAACTGATTTTGCTATTTCCTCTAACTGTTCGGAAGCATTATTGTATGGAAATTCAGAATCATAGCGACCATCTTCCAATGTCGGATAAACTGCGCGGTGGATTATTCTCGTACAACCGGTAGTCAGAGAAACTGTAAAAACAATTAAAAGTATGTAAATCAAATTATTGCGATATTTTTTCAACATAGTTTTAATTCATTTTTTGATTAATTCAAAATTACTTCAATAATATCGGCAATAAAATAAAAAGGGCAACCTAATTCCTTAGAGCTGCCCTTTAAGCCTATTTATTATCTCTCTACTTGGATTTTTCCTCGGATTTATTTTGTTCTTTTTTCTTCTTATCAGGTTTCTCTTCAGCATCCTTCTTGCTAACGTCTGTAAAATCTACAAACTCAATCAAGGAAACTTTAGCTCTATCATTATCTCGGAATCCAAGCTTTACAATTCTTGTATAACCGCCGGGGCGATCAGCATAAACCGGCGCAATTTCATTGAATAATACACCCACCGTATCTTTTTGCGGAATCTTTTTAAGAACCTGACGGCGTGCATTCAGATCACCGCGTTTGGCAAAGGTTACTAAAGGCTCAATGAACCTTCTCAATGCAACCGCTCGGGCATGCGTTGTTTGTATTTTTTTATGCTCAATTAATGAAACCGCCAAGTTGCGCAACATTGCTTTCCTTTGGCTCGGCGTACGTCTTCCTAATTTTTTTGTCTTATTTAAGTGTCTCATGCTCTTCTAGTTATACTTCTTCCTGCATATATTTTGAAATATCCATTCCAAAATGCAGACCCATCTCATCTAATTTCTCAATAAGTTCGGTTAATGATTTGCGTCCAAAGTTTTTATACTTGAGCATTTCATTTTCTTCTTTCTGCACCAGATCTCTAATATACTTAATTCCGGCTGCTTGCAAACAATTATAGCTTCGTACCGACAATTCCATTTCATCAATTGTAGAATTAAGCAATCTCCTGATTGTTACCGTTTCTTCATCAACCTGTTCAATAATTTCAAGGACTTCCGGCTGACTTATAGCTTGTACAAATTTCAAATTTTCAATGACTACCGAAGCCGAATAGCTGATTGCATCTTTTGGTGATATCGAACCGTCAGTGGTAACAAAAATATTTAATAATTCCAAAGATTCTTTCTCGCCGGGCAAGGGGGTTACATTATAAGTAACTTTAGTCACAGGATTGAACAAACTATCCAATGACAAGTAATCAACCGGTGCGTTAAGCAAAATATTCTCTTCACTCGGAGTATAACCTTTGCCAACACCAATGCGCAGTTCGATATCCATTTCACCGCCGTCATTGATTTCGGTTATGTAATGTTTGGGATTCAGTACTTTAAATTGATCACTGGCATCCTGTATATCTTTAGCGGTAAAGGTATGTTTACCTTTCAATTTAATATTTACTTTATCCGGATCATTATCCTCTAATTTGAATCTTACCGCTTTTAAATTCATCAAAATATCGGCTACGTCTTCGCGGACATTGTCAATGGTTGAGAATTCATGTAACACGCCGTCAATTCGTACATTAGTAATCGCTGCGCCGGGAATACTTGTCAGGAGAACTCTTCGTAGTGCATTTCCTAAGGTAATGCCATATCCTCTTTCAAGTGGCTGGACTGTAAATCTACCAAAAGTATCGGTTAATTCTTCAGTATTTACATTCAATTTGATATCTAAATTTTGTGCCATTGAATATTTATCCTATTTTTATTTAGAATATAACTCGACTACCAATCTTTCGTCGAAAGTTAAATTCATTTGATCTCTATCGGGAACTTCGATAAATGTCCCCTGCATCTTGGCTTTATCAAGTTCAAGCCAAGCTAATTCCAAATCACCTTTGATTCGCTTCATTGAATCTAATATAATATCTAATTTTTTACTTTTATCACGCACTCGAATTGTGTCGCCGGCTTTCACGCCATACGATGGTATATTCACCGATTTATCATTAACCAAAAAATGTCCGTGATTTACTAACTGTCGAGCGGCAGGTCTCGTTGGAGCAAATCCAAGTCTGTAAACTACATTGTCTAACCTGCTTTCCAATAATTGCAACATCACCGTACCGGTCTCGCCTTTCATTCCATCAGCCTTCTTGAAAGTATTTCTAAATTGCTTTTCCAGTAAACCATACATTAATTTAATCTTTTGCTTCTCTTGCAATTGTAAACCATAATTGGATAAGCGGCGTCGACGTGTTTGACCATGTTGCCCGGGAGCGTAGGCTTTCCGGTTTAACAATTTATCAAATTTCGGATTGCCAAAAACGTTATCTCCAAACCTTCTTACTAATTTTCCTTTTGATCCTGTGAACTTTGCCATATTTATAACCTATTATACTCGCCTGCGCTTTGGAGGACGACACCCGTTATGTGGCAGCGGTGTAACATCTTTAATGGAAGTAATTTGAAGTCCGGCAACTGCCAAGGCACGGATCGCCGATTCGCGGCCGGAACCGGGACCTTTTACTTTAACTTCAACCGTTGTCAATCCCATATTCATAGCTTCTTTGGCTACTTTTTCAGACGCCAAAGTAGCGGCGTAGGCAGTACTTTTTCTTGAACCCTTAAAACCGGAGGTGCCTGCTGTTGACCAGGCAATTACATTGCCATATTGATCGCTCAAAGTAATATGGGTATTATTAAACGTTGCTTTTATGTGAGCCACTCCGTTTGGCTCTACCGAACGTTTCTTTTTCTTCTTTTTCTTATCAATTTTTGCAGCCAATTATAAATCCTTATTTTGCAAGTGCTTTTCTACCTAAACCGACGGTTCTTTTTCTTCCTTTTCGCGTACGGGCATTGGTCTTTGTTCGCTGACCATTTACCGGCATACCTTTTCGATGTCTTAAACCGCGATAACTACCAATATCTTTCAACCGTTTTATATTCATTGCGACTTCAGATCTTAACTCACCCTCTACTTTGATACCCAACTCCTCTATCGCACCACGAATTTTAACTTCCTGATCTTCAGTTAAATCTTTAACTCTAATATCACGATCAACACCGGCTTTGTCACAAATTGTCCTTGCTTGTGTTAATCCAATCCCAAAAATATATCTTAATGAATAAGGTACTTTCTTCTCACGGGGTATATCTATTCCTGCTATACGTGCCACGATATCTCCTATCCTTGCCTTTGCTTATGTTTGGGGTTTTCGCAGATCACCATTATCACACCCTTACGTTTAATGATCTTACATTTTGAACACATTTTTTTTACTGACGGACGAACTTTCATATATTACCTATTTTTGTCGATATACAATACGACCTCTGCTTAAATCATAAGGTGACATTTCAAGTGTTACAACATCACCCGGTAAAATTTTTATAAAATGCATACGCATTTTACCACTGACATGTGCAAGTACTTCATGCTTCTTTTCACCGATGGTAATCTCTACTCGGAACATAGCTCCGGGTAAAGTTTCTTTTATTATTCCATCCACTGTGATTGGTTCTTCTTTAGCCATATTAATTACTCACACTTAAAATTTTTGCCCCGTTATTGGTTATAGCGATTGTATGCTCAAAATGAGCGCTGTTGCTACCATCTTTGGTTCTTACTGTCCAACCATCGCTATCGGTGACAATTTCTTTTCGACCGGCATTGATCATTGGTTCAATCGCTAAGCACATTCCGGCTTGTAAACGTTGCCCCTGTTTAGGACTACCGTAATTAGGCACTTGCGGTTCTTCATGCAGCTCGGAACCAATTCCATGCCCGACCAATTCTCTGACGACCGAATAACCTTGAGCCTCAACAAAACTCTGCACGGCATGTCCAATATCGGAAACGTAATTTCCTTCCTTGGCAGCCTCAATCCCTTTATACAAAGATTCTTGAGTAACCTGCATTAATCTCGCTTTATCAGGATCAATTTCACCGACTGCAAATGTCCGGGCCGAATCACCGTAATAACCACTCTTCTCAACTCCACAGTCAATGCTGACAATTTGACCCTCTTGCAATACTTTTCCATTGGGAATGCCGTGGACAACTTCATCATCGATTGAAATACATAATGACGCCGGAAATCCCATATAACCCTTAAAAGCCGGCCTGCCACCCTTTTCTTTGATGAATTTTTCCGCCATTGAATCTAATTCACCGGTACTAACGCCAGGCTTAATACGATTACTAAGCATATCAAGCGTTTCCGAAACAATCCGATTGCTTTGCGCAATTAGTTCAATTTCCCCTTCTGTACGGATCTTAACCATTACATTCGTCTCCGGCCGCGTATCTTTCCTTTAGATAGGAATCCATCGTAATGACGCATCATTAAATGCGATTCAATTTGCTGTAGCGTATCTAACGCAACACCTACAATAATTAATAAACTTGTTCCGCCAAAAAACGATGCTAAATCATATCTTATATCCATAACCTGCATCAGGATATATGGAAAGATTGCAATAAACGCCAAAAAGAACGAGCCGGGTAAAGTTACGCGGGTTAAAATATTATCAATGTATTCGGCAGTTTTTTTGCCCGGTCTCACGCCCGGAATAAATCCACCTTGCTGTTTAATAGTAGTTGATACCTGAACAGGATCAAATGCCATTGCCGTATAAAAATAAGTGAAAAATACGATCATAGCGCCAAATACTAGCCAATAAAAAGGATGATCAATGCCGAACCATCGCATTACACCCTGCATAAATCCGCTATTGGGGAAAAAAGCAGCAACAGTACTCGGTATGAACATAATCGCTTGAGCGAAGATTATCGGCATAACACCGGCTGTATTTACTCTTAATGGAATATGTGTGCTTTGTCCACCGTAAACTTTTCTACCCACAACGCGCTTAGCGTACTGTACCGGTATTTTGCGCGTGCCTTGTGTTAATAGTACTACAAACGCTACAATCACAAACATTAATCCGATAAGTATAACCTCTCCTAAGAGCCCTCGCAATCCTTCACGGATCAAGGTGATTTCGGTAATTATTACATTTGGCAAACTTGATAAAATCCCGACCATAATTATGAGTGAAATACCGTTCCCGATTCCCCGTTCCGTAATTCTTTCACCTAACCACATTAACAGGATAACACCTGTTACAACTCCAATAATGGTAGTAAACTTAAATAATATTCCGGGATTCGGAATTACCGCCACCACCGAACCGCCGATATTGGCTGTCATACTTTCCAAAAAGATTGCGATGCTGAAAGCCTGCATTGCTGCAATGAGAACCGTTGCATATCTTGTCAATTGAGTAAGCTTTTTCCGGCCTTCTTCACCTTCTTTTTGCAGTCTTTGGAAATACGGCACTACCGAACCCATTAACTGTAAAATAATTGAAGCGGAAATATATGGCATAATACCTAACGCAAATAATGAAGCCCGCTGAAATGCACCACCGGCGAACAGATCAAACAATCCGAACAATGTATTTTGATAACTTTGCATAGCACCGCGTAAGGCTTCACCATCAACACCGGGAATCGGTATATGTACACCGGTTCGAACAACAATTAATATTCCCAATGTGAACAGAATTCTTGCTCTTAGTTCAGGTATTAAAAATATATTTTTAATTCGATCAATCACTGTACGATTACCTTACCGCCTGCTTTTTCAATTTTTTCAACAGCTGTTTTGCTGAAGGCACTCGCTGAAACTTCAATAGCTTTTTTCAAATCGCCATTTCCAAGGATCTTGACCGGTTCATAAACAGATTTAATCACACCTTTATTCAGCAAAACCGCATTATCAATTTTTTTCAAGCCCAATGCTTCTAATGTTGCAAGATTTACAATTTGGAAATCTTTCTTAAATCTATGATTTGAAAATCCTTTCTTAGGCAGTCTTCTCAGTAAAGGCATTTGTCCGCCTTCAAACCAAGGACGCTTTTTATTTCCGCTTCTCTGTCCGGCACCTTTGTTACCGCGTCCGGATGTGCCGCCCCAACCTGAACCGGGTCCTCTACCCAATCTTTTGGTATTTCTCTTTGATCCTTTTGCCGGTTTCAATTCATCTAATTTCATTAGATTTCCTCAACTTTAAGCAAATACTCAATTTTCTTTATCATACCGCGTATGGCAGGCGAATCATTCTTTTCTACCGATTGGTTCAGTTTTCTCAGCCCTAAAGCATCCAAAGTTCTTTTGGCTTTAGGTTTATAACCTATTCGGCTACGGACTTGAGTTATTTTAAGTTTTTTACCTGCTTTTGCCATAATTAATTAAAAACCTGATTAATTGTTATTCCACGCTTATTTGCAACACTAACCGCATCTTGCATTTCTTTCAAAGCTGCAACTGTAGCATTAACGATATTTAGCGAGTTGTTCGAACCCAAAACTTTAGATAAAATATTTGAAACACCAACTTGCTCCATCACCGCTCGAACCGCGCCACCGGCGATAATACCGGTACCGGGTGAAGCCGGCTTCAACATCACCCTGCTCGCACCGTATTTCATTTCAATCTTGTGCGGAATAGTGCCGTTAATAATTGGGGCTTTGAATATATTTTGCTTAGCATTCTCTTTGGCTTTATTAATAGACGCCAACACTTCGTTAGCCTTCCCCAAACCAACACCAACATGACCTTTTCCGTCGCCAACTACAACCACGGCCGAAAAACGGAAACGTTTTCCGCGTGAGGTAACTTTAGCGATACGTTTAATTCGTACTACTGTTTCTTCTTTTAGATCTAATTCCGATGGATTAATAATTGCCAAAATAACTCTCCAAATTAAAATTTAAGTCCGCCTTCGCGCGCTGCTTCTGCCAAATGCCTGATTCTGCCATGATAACTAAAACCGTTTCTATCAAATATAACATCTGCAATCTTTTTATTCTTTGCCCTTTCAGCTAATGTCTTGCCAACAAGCTTGCTTTGTTCAATTTTAGAACCGGCTTTTTTAACTTTCGTTTTTAACTCTTTATCTACTGTTGAGGCCGATACTAACGTAACGCCCTTCTCATCATCAATGATCTGTGCTTCAATATTTTTATTACTTCTAAATACACATAATCTTGGACGGTCAGAAGTCAAATTAAATTGGTTTTTACTGCGATTTCTGCGACGCTGAAAACGCGCTACTTTTTTTCTTGATACACTCATAAGCCTACCCTACTCCGCCCACTGTTTTACCTTGCTTGCGACGTACATATTCATCTTTGTACTTAATTCCTTTTCCTTTATAAGGCTCCGGCTTCCTAAATGATCGAATTTTTGCAGCTACCTCGCCAACTAATTGCTTATCAAAACCTGATATTGTAATATTATTCTTAGTTGTACTGATCGAAATTCCGGTTGGCGGTTCAAACAAAATGTCATGTGAATATCCAAGCTGTAGCATCAACCTATTGCCTTGCATATTTGCCGAATATCCAACGCCGTTGAGCTCCAATTCTTTGGTAAATCCGGTTGACAATCCTGTTATCGCTGAAGCGATCAACTGTCTAACCGTTCCGTGCATCGCCCTTGCATGACGCCGCTCCGATTTTCTTTCCACTACAATTTCATTTTCATTTTGAGAGACTTTAATTTCAGGAATTAATTTTACCTCTAAAGCATCCTTACTATTTTTTATACGCACCAAATTTTTATCAATCTCAATATTGATACCATCTGGAACACTGATCGGATTTTTACCTATTCTTGACATTATTATCTACCAAACATTGCAAATATGTTCACCGCCTACATTAAGTGTTTCCGCGGTTTTATTAGAAACTATTCCCCGGGAAGTTGAAATAATGGCAACACCCAAACCATCTAATACGCGAGGAATTTGACCTGATTTAACATAAATTCTACAACCCGGTTTACTCACACGCACCAATCCTGAAATCACAGGCTTGCCTTTGTAATCGTATTTTAAAAAAATACGAATAGTTTCTTTATTACCATCCCTAACAAAAATAAAATCTTCAATATAACTTTCTTCCTTAAGAATATATACAATTCTTTTCTTCATCTTGGAAGATGGCACATCTACCCAACGCTTTTCAGATGCTAAAGCGTTTCTAATTCTAGTCAATAAATCAGCAATTGGATCGGTCATTGACATTTCTCATAATCTCCTATTACCAACTGGCTTTGGTTACGCCAGGTATTTCTCCTTTTAATGCCATTTCTCTAAAACAGATACGACATATTCCAAACTTTCTCATGTATCCATGGGGACGACCACAATTATTACATCTATTGTAAGAACGGGAAGAAAACTTTGCCTTTCTGCGGGCTTTGACAATTAATGATTTTTTTGCCATTAGTTTTCCTCTCCATTTTCACTTTTCTTTACCGGTTTTTCTCTCAACGGGAAGCCAAATTCCTTTAATAAAACGTATGCTTCTTCATCGGTTTTTGCGGTAGTTGATATTGCTACATCCAAACCACGAATAGCATCAATTTTATCATAATCAATTTCTGTAAATACAATTTGCTCTTTAATTCCAAAATTATAATTCCCACGCTTATCAAATGATTTAAACGATAATCCGGTAAAGTCCCGCGTTCTTGGCAAGGCAATCGAATTCAATCTCTCAAAAAATTCGTACATTCTGTTACCACGAATGTTAACCGTACATCCAACCGGAAATCCGCGTCTGATCTTGAAATTAGATACATCTTTTTTGGCATGGGTTATGATTGCTTTTTGCCCTGAAATAAGTGTCAATTCATTGACAGCGCTTTCCAAAGCTTTAGCATTATTTTTGGCATCGCCAATACCCATGTTTAATGTTATCTTCTTCAACCGCGGTACTTCCATAACACTTTGATAATTAAACTTTTTCATCAAACTAGGCACAATCTTAGAATCATACAACTTTCTATATAAAGGCATATAATCGTTCGCTTTAGTATCTTTTTTTACAGGAGTCTTTTTCTTTGTATCCGGTTTCTTAGCATCAGTTTTTGTAATAGTTTTACTGCCCTCGGCAACAGGTTTCTTTCCCGCAGTTTTTTGCGGTTTAGTTTCTTTTACAGTATCTTTTTTGGCCGCTGTTTTCGGCTTTGATTCTATTTTTTTAGCTTCAGCCTTCGGTTGTTGCTCTTTCTTAGCTTTTGCCGCAATAGCCGTGGAATCCTTTTTGGAAGGAACCTTCTCTACCGGTTCTTTTTCAGCCTGTTTATTATCAGCAGTAGCGTCTTTAACTGTTTTTTCATCAGCCATTTTTAAATCTCAATTTCCTGTCTAGTTTTATTAGCGATTCTTACTTTTTTGCCATTCTCAAGTCTTTTATAACCAATTCTTGAAGTATTACCTCCCTGTACTGCCATCACATTTGAAATATGCAGGGGGGCTTCTTTTTCACTGAAACCACCGCTTGGATTCTCTTGAGTTGGTCTTGTCGCTCTTTTTATAAAATTAACTCCTTGAACTATGACACGATTAGTTTTTGGGAATACAGCAAGCACTTTGCCGGTCTCACCTTTATGATTACCACTTATTACTTTAACTTGCATACCTTTTCTTATTGTAATCATAATACCTCCGGTGCCATCGAAATTATTTTCATATAACCACTTTCGCGCAATTCGCGCGCTACCGGTCCAAAAATACGCGTTCCACGCGGTTCCCCCTGTCCGGTCAAAAGGACAGCAGCATTATCATCAAATCTGATATAAGAACCATCTTTGCGACGTATTTCTTTCTTAGTTCTGACAACAACTGCTCTGGTAACATCGCTCTTCTTGACCATACCGTTTGGAATTGCGCTTTTTACAGTTACAACAATCACATCTCCAATTGAAGCATACTTACGTCCGGTACCACCCAACACCTTTATACAAAGGACTTCTTTTGCTCCTGTATTATCTGCAACCTTTAATCTTGATTCTTGCTGTATCACTTTACTTTATCCAATTACTTTTGCTTCACGTATAATTTCACTTACTTGCCATCGTTTCTTCTTACTGATCGGACGAATCGCTGATATTTTTACAATATCGCCATCTTTCGGATCAACTTGTCCAATATGCGCAAAATATTTTTTATATTTTTTTATGTATTTTTTATACAGTGGATGTTTGATTTTCCGCGTCACTTTCACCACAGCTGTTTTGTCCATTTTGGTACTGACAACTTCCCCAATTAGTGTTTGCCTGTTTCTCTTTTCCGCCATTATTTATCCTCTGTTAAATCTTTGCGAATTCCTAATTCATATTCGCGTAAAACTGTTTTGATTTGAGCAATTTCTCTTCTTAAATATCTAATTTGCTGAGGATCAGTCAATTGCTGCAAAGCCTTCTGAAATCTTAAATTTTGCAGAGCATCAAGATTATCTTGAAGTTTAGTTTCAAGTTCAGGTTTTTGCATATCGTTTAATTCACTAATTTTCATCTTAAACTTCTCTGCGGGTTACAATTTTTGTTTTAATAGGTAATTTGTATGAAGCATTCTTAAATGCTTTTTCAGCTTCTTCAAAAGAGACACCCTCAACTTCAAATAATATTTTTCCGGGCTTAACATTAGCAACCCAATATTCGGGTGCACCTTTACCTTTACCCATTCTAGTTTCAGCCGGCTTCTTGGTAATCGGCTTATCCGGAAATACCCTGATCCACATGCGTCCGATTTTTCTGGTAACCCTTGCAATCGTGATACGCGATGATTCAATCTGCCGGGCTGATATCCAACCAGGTTCCATTGCTTTTAACCCGTACGTTCCGAAAGCCACATAATTACCGCGCATCGCCATTCCCCGGCGATTACCGCGATGATGTCTTCTATATTTAATTTTTTTCGGTTCTAACATTTTTATTTACCACGAACTTCGCCGTTACAAATCCAAATTTTAATTCCAATAACACCATAAGAAGTATTGGCTTCTGTCAAGGCATAATCAATATCAGCTCGTAAGGTATGCAACGGAACTTTGCCTTCCATAAATTTTTCACTTCGAGCAATTTCAGCACCGCCCAAACGTCCGGCAACATTAATCCTAATGCCCTCGGCGCCCATGCGCATTGTTGATTGAATAGCCTTGTTCACAACCCGTCTATATGACATTTTCTTGATCAACTGATGAGCAATATTTGATCCGACCAAAGCAGCATTCAGCTCAGGGCGTTTAACTTCTTTTATATTTATTTGCACATCTTTTCTCGATAGTTGTGAAATCTCGTTTTTCAGACGGGCAACTTCTTCACCACCGCGGCCGATAACTATCCCGGGGCGCGCAGTATTAATGGTAATAGTTGCAACTTTGGAGGTTCGTGCAATATCAATTTGAGCAATTCCGGCATCCGGCAAACGATGCTTCAGATATTTTCTTATCTGAATATCTTCGGCCAAATTGTCGGCATACTCACCTTGGTTAGAATACCAATTTGATCGCCAAGCTTTATTGACTTGTAATCTAAATCCAACCGGATGTGTTTTTTGACCCAATATTCCTCCTAATTACTCTCGTCAGCAACCACCACGGTCAAGTGCGCAGAAGCTTTTCTAATTAATGATGCTCTTCCCATTGATGCTGCACGATATCGTTTAGCTCGTGGTCCGCCATCAACATAGGCTTCTTTAATTGATAAATTTTCAGGATTTACATTAGCCTTATCTTCCTGAGATATCAAATTAGCAACCGCTGAATGAATTGTTTTTTCAATAACAACAGCTGCTTTTTCAGGTGAAAAATGTAAAATATTCAAAGCGACATCCACTTTCTTTCCGCGTACACTATCAAGTGTTTTCCGGATTTTTCTCGGAGACTGCTTAATGTGCCTTGCTACTGCTTTTGCTTCCATAATTATTTCTTCCGATCACCTGAGTGCATTCTAAAAATTCTTGTTGGAGCAAATTCTCCAAGTTTATGCCCAACCATATTCTCGTAAATAAAGATAGGTATAAATTTATTTCCATTGTGAACAGCAAGCGTATGACCAACAAATTCCGGCGTAATCACCGATCTACGCGACCAGGTTTTGATAACCTTCTTTTTGCCCGATTCATTCATTGCGTCAACTTTTTTGAGCAATTTCGGCGAAACATAAGGACCCTTCTTAAGGGAACGAGCCATACTATTTTCTCCTCTTCACAATTAATTCGTTCGACTTCTTATTCTTCTTCCGAGTTTTGTAACCTTTTGAGGGTATTCCAGTTGGTGACACGGGATGACGACCTCCCGAAGATTTACCTTCTCCACCACCCATTGGATGGTCAACCGGATTCATGGCAACACCACGAACTTTTGGTCTGCGACCCAACCATCTTGTCCTGCCGGCTTTGCCTGATATAACCTGATTATGAGTCCTGTTACCAACCTGTCCTAAAGTTGCCAGACAATTCTCAGATACCATTCTTACTTCCCCTGATGGTAGCTTAAGCGACACAAAGCCTTCTTCGCGTGCCATAATCCTAGCTACTGCGCCGGCACTTCTCACGATCTGCCCACCTTTCCCGGGTACTAATTCAATATTATGCACAGTCATTCCGGCCGGGATATTTTTTAGTGCTAAACAATTACCAACTTTCAATTCAACATTTTCACCGGACACTATTTCATCGCCAACTTTCATTCCGGCTGGAGCTAAAATGTATCTTTTTTCTCCATCGGCATAGTGCAATAATGCAATATAAGCTGAGCGATTCGGATCATACTCAATAGTTGCAACTTTAGCCGGAATATCGAATTTATCCCGTTTAAAATCAATGATACGATAACGACGTTTATGACCACCGCCTCTCCGGCGCATTGTCATTCGACCTTTATTATTTCGGCCGCCCGATTTACGCAATGCAGTAGTCAAACTTTTTTCAGGTTTGTCAGTAGTAATATCTGCAAAATCCGGTCGTGTTGCAAAACGACTGCCTGGTGTAACCGGCTTTAATGCTCTAATCCCCATAATTATACCTGCGCCTCGCCTTTGAGAAGATCAATGTTGAATCCTTCTTTTAAAGTTACGACTGCCCGTTTCCAATGTGACTGATGTCCGGAAGTTCGAATCACTCTCCCATTACTTCTTACGGTCATCTGTTTAGCCTTACCCTTACGATTCATTGTTGCAACCTTTTCAACCTTTACATCGAATTTATCTTCGACAGCTTGCTTAATCTGTATCTTATTCGCAGAAGGCTCTACCTGAAAAGCATATTTCCTCTCAGTTTCCTCAAGAAAACTCATCTTCTCGGTAAACAAAGGACGAATTAATATTTTACGATAATCCACGGCTCTACTTCTTCTGTGCTAATTGTTCATTCAATAATTTTATTCCCGCCTTATCGAATAATAATATTTCCGAATCCAACAAGTCGTAAGTACTCGCATTCTCAGCTTTTACTACGTATATATTTGGGATATTCTGTGTAGCTCTTTCTAAATTTTCATCAATTACCGAGGGCAAAACTGTTATTTTTTGATCAGATATATTTAAATTTTTCAATAAATCAATAAAATGCCTCGTTTTAGGTTTATCTAAAGCAAATTCATCAATGACAATTACCTTTTCATTTGCCATCTTATCTGACAACACACTACGACGAGCTAATTGCCTCATCTTTTTAGGTATCGCTTTAGTATATTTATGCGGTGAAGGTGGAAATACCACACCGCCGCTGCGCCATAAAGGCGATTTCCTTGTACCGGCACGAGCCATACCACGACCTTTTTGGCGAAACGGTTTTTTACCGCTTCCGGTTACCATCCCTCGACTTTTTGCAGCATGAGTACCCTGTCGCAAATTAGCTAATTCAGCGACAACCGCCTGATGAACGACGGACTGATTGGGTGAAATACCAAAGACAGTTTTATCAACTTTAATTTTTGCGCCTTGAGTTCCGTTATTTTTTAATACTTGTAATTCCATAATTATTTTATGATATAAACGATTCCGTTATTTGCGCCGGGGACAGCACCTTTTAGCATAATCCGGCTATTATCCTCATCAACTTTAACCACCTCAAGATTTGTTACAGTAACTTTTTCATTGCCATAATGACCGGCCATTTTCATACCTTTAAATACACGTGAAGGATCTGATGCTTGACCGATTGATCCCGGATGTCTCAAAGTATTTTTTGTACCGTGCGTCTGCGGTTGACGGTTAAAGTTATGTCGCTTAATCACACCTGCAAAACCTCGCCCCTTTGAAGTTCCTGTCACATCTACATATTCACCGGCTTTAAATAACGATGCATTGAATTCCTGCCCAACTTTATAATCAAATCCCGGTATCACATTAAATTCCGCTAATACTCTTTTTGGATCAACTTTGGCATTTTTAAAATGTCCTTCAAGTGGTTTATTTAGATGTTTTTTCTTTCTTTCACCATAACCGACCTGAATTGCTTCATACCCATCGCTATCAATTGTTTTGACCTGTGTAACCACGCATGGGCCCGCCTCAATAATTGTTACAGGGATCATAACACCTTCATCATCATATATTTGAGTCATTCCAACTTTTTTACCAATTAATCCACGCATCACTATACCTTTATTTCAATATCCACTCCGGCCGGCAAATCTAATTTCATTAATGATTCTACCGTTTTGGGTGTTGAATTAAGAATATCAATCAATCTTTTATGGACTTTTGTTTGAAACTGTTCGCGCGACTTTTTATCAACAAAAGGTGATCTTAACACAGTGTAGATAGTTCTTCTAGTTGGCAAAGGTATTGGACCAGAAATAACCGCACCGGTTGATTTTGCTGTGCGAACAATCTTTTCAGTTGATTTATCCAACAAAGTATGATCGTATGCTTTTAAACTTATTCTTATTGCTTGTTTTGGCACAAATCCACCTATTTATTGAATAATATCAGTAACGACACCGGCACCAACAGTATGGCCACCTTCACGGATCGCAAAGCGTAACTCTTTGTCCATTGCAATCGGTGTGATCAAATCAATGCTTAACTCAACCTGATCTCCGGGCATTACCATCTCCATTCCATCCGGTAACGTAGCTACTCCTGTAACATCTGTCGTTCTAAAGTAAAACTGCGGACGATAACCATTA
>JANQGY010000009.1 GCA_028282845.1 bacterium
CCATTACAACAATTGATCGATAGTGCCAAAAATGAAAATTTTAATGATTGGCTATTATCAAAGTATGATTATGACTTAATGCAGAATTACTAAACACAACAATGGCTATAAGTAATTGCTTGTTCTCGCCTACTTTGGAAATTCCGCAGGAATTTCCCTAAATTCAAAAATGTTTTTATATTTGCGATGCTTTTAAGACTTTATAAAACATCTCTAAGTCCCTATTCAGGGAGAATACGCAATATCATTGATAATAAATCATTGACCTGTTTTAATGTGCGTATTATTTTAACAAATATTCTTTATTATATTCCTCATAACGAGAGGGTTCAAATTGATTAAAATGAAAATTACGGATATTATATCAAAGTCAGAGAAGCCCGCGATTTATGAAAAAGGTAACTCTTTTATGTGGACAGACCCACATATCTCAAAACAGTTATTACAGGTCCACCTAAACCCAGACATTGACCTTGCAAGTCGTAAAAAATCAACGATAGAAAAGACGGCTAAATGGATTTTGGAAAATAGGGATAACAATAAAAACCTAAAAATTTTGGATTTAGGCTGTGGACCTGGTTTGTACACAGAAATTTTTGCAAATAATAGACATAGAGTGACAGGAATTGACATTTCAAAAAATTCTATTGACCATGCTATTAAATCGGCAAAAAAGAAAGGATTAAGAATAGATTATCAGAATTCAAACTATTTAGATATTGATTTAGGACAAGAAAAGTATGATTTAGTTGTACTCATTTACGCCGATTTGGGAGTATTGCTACCACTCGAAAGAGAAAAACTTTTAGCAAAAATCTTTAAAGCGTTAAATAAAGGTGGAGTTTTCATTTTTGATGTTTTGAATGATAAAGGATTTAAAGAAAAATTATCTCCAAAAACTTGGGAATCAAGTAAAGTCGGATTTTGGAAAGAAACACCATATTTGGCATTATCAGAATCATTCTTGTACGAGAAAGAAAAGGTAATTCTGTCTCAGCATACAATAATTGATGAGAGTGAGAATATTGATATTTACCGTTTTTGGACACATTTCTTCTCTCATAGTGATATATCCGAAATGTTGAAGCAACAGAATTTTAAAGACATTGAATTCCGAGAAGATATTTTGCCTGAAAGTGATATGTGGAATGGGGAGAATGTAATATTTGTAAAATGCATAAAATAAACCGATAAGGAAAACACCCTGTAACATTTTGTATAGCACATAGCGGGTAAGGTGCAAGATTTTAGCCTCGGTTCTCGCATCAGCTTTGGTGCAGCTCGACAGGAAATCACTCCGCAATCCGCCACTACTCTTATACGATACCGTTGTCGGACATCGTGGAGCTTTAATGCACAATAAAACTTTATACTTGAACTTTGTTTTACAAATAAAAGGGTAACACAGTGAAGAATATCAATATTTTAAAATTTGGTTATTATTCAACGCTATCGTTTGCGATATTAGCATTTTTCGTTTTGGGATTTGTTAATGCACAAGAACAGTATCCGTCAGATATATTTGAGGACGTTGAAAAATTATCATATTATTCGCAGATTCTTGATGAAGACAGAGAATTATATATCCATGTTCCGACTGGAGATCCCAACAAACAGTATTCTGTCATTTATTTACTTGATGGTGAGGTAACAGAAAATTATTGAGAAGCGTTGGACTTTAGCAAAAATCACCCGATAATTATTGTCGGAATAGCCAATAGAAATCGAGATTTAATTCCGGTTTCAATTGCAACTCGATTCGGCTCAGGTGAAGCAGAGAGTTTTAGAAATTTCCTCATCCATGAACTTATCTCTTACGTTGATAATCAATATTCTACAAATGGGGAAAATATATTACATGGAGCATCGAATGCCGGATTGTTTACTTTATATACAATGTTTACAACTCCTGAATACTTTAACGCCTTTATTTCAAGTAGTGCAACCGTAGGTCATTGTTATGAATACATAACCAATCTTGCAATCAACAATAAGAAGAGAAACTTATTAAATAATAAAAAACTTATTTCCCATTATGGCAATAAAGATCAGTTACCCCATGTTATTAATTTTCTACCAAAATATATAGAGTTAATTAAAAATAATTTTGGTAAACAAATGCAAATAAGGTCAATAGTAGTAGAGGATGGTGATCATGTACCCCCGAATAGTGTATTAGATGGGCTAAATTTCATATATAACGAATAACATAATACAATTGCTGATTTTCGTCCGTTTTAATTTTTTTGTAACTTGACAGAGAACGATTACAACAAAATAAATTAAAAGGGAATTCCGTTATATGACAAATCCATGGTTAGACATTTCGCATACTGATTATGAAAATCACATGACAGCTGTCGATCAGGCTCAAGTTTTGAATAAATTGACGCTGCACAGCCTTCAGGAGTATCAACCGGAAAGATTTGCGCTTTTAGGTTGCTCAACAGGCAATGGCTTAGAGCATATAAATACGAAAATTACCAAAACTGTTTTTGCCATTGATATCAATCCGGATTATTTAAATATAGTACATAAAAAGTTCAAAGGGAGAATCGGTAATTTAAAAACTATCAATATGGACATCGCCAAAGACGCGTTGAACATCGAAAAAATAGACTTGTTTTTCATCGGACTTGTTTTAGAATATGTTGAACCTCAAGTAACATTGGAAAAAATCATTGCAACCTTGAGCCATAGGGGTGTTTTAGTAATTGTTATTCAAAAAAACAAGGGAACGGCTTTTGTAACCAAAACGCAATATAAATCACTTGAAAAATTATCTAAGATTTCAAATGAAGTGGACGAAAGAGCAATTGACGATTTTATCAGATCTAAGCAGCTTGAATTACTCAACCGGGAAGAGCTTGAATTAACCGCTAATAAATCCTTTATACTGATCGAATATAGAAAAAAATATTGAATATTTCGCAGTCAGCGCGACAAATTGCAGAAAGAATTTGTACTGATTATAATATATATAAACTCAGTATCAATAAAACACTAATATGAAAACAATATAGCTCAAAATGCAAGATACTAAGAAATATATCGCCCTATTCAGGGGAATTAACGTAGGGGGCAAGAACAAGGTGGAAATGAAGCGATTAAAAAAATTATTTGAATTGATCGGCTTTGAAAATGTTGCATCCTATATCAATTCAGGTAATATAAAATTTGAATCAGAAGATATTCTCGCAAACGTATGGAAAAACATTGAAGTAAATTTCAAAAAGGAATTCGGTTTTGATGTACCCATTTTGGTTAAATCACATGAAGACATTATCAGAATAACTGATTCGATTCCACATAATTGGCAGAATAATACCGATCAAAAAACAGACGTGGCATATCTTTTCCCCGACATTGATTCTACGGATACAATTGAACAACTTCCTGTGAATAGGGCGTTTATTGATGTACGTTACACACCCGGAGCCATCTATTGGAATGTTGACCGAAAAGATCAAAATAAAAGTAAGCTAAATAAACTTGTCGGTCACAAATTATATCAGTTTATGACCGTTAGAAATGTTAATACTGCCCGCTATTTAGCAACCTGGAATGACTAAAAAACAAGCCATCCCTCGCATTCGCCCGCGCTTTGAATTTCCTATAAAATATTCAAAGCACGATGCCCTACGAATAATGGCAGCGGCTTTAGAAGATACAGATGAATCCATCGAAGGTGTTATTGTTGATAATCATGTGATAATTGATGTGACCGAAGAGAATCGGCATTTTTGGTCGCCGCAAATGAATTTTAGATTTACAATCGATGATGATGAGCCAAGCGTTACGAAAGTTAAAGGTATCATCGGTCCCCGACCGGCAACTTGGACCTTATTTATGTTCTTTTATTTTTTGATTGGCACTCTCGGGTTTTTTATTTCATCATTCGGACTCGCCAAATGGTCGCTTGGGGAATCTTCGATCACTATTTGGGCTTTCCCGATTGCGCTTCTGATAATGCTAACAGCTTACGCCGCAGGAAAACTCGGTGAAAGATTGGGGAAAGACCAAGTGGAACTTCTAACAAAATTCGTAAAAGTTAATTTACAAGTTGATTAGGTTCTTATTTCAGATTATTTAAATGGAAAGAAGGAATATATCATCAGGCTCAAAATATGAAGATTCGATAGGATTTTCGAGAGCGGTTAGGGTTGACAATCGAATTTATATCTCCGGCACCGCTCCGATTGCCGATGATGGTTCAACGGCTTTCCCCGGGGATCTATACAATCAAACCAAGCGCTGCATTGATATTATAAGAGAGGCTATTAAGGCGGCCGGCGGACAATTAAAAGATGTTGTTCGAACCCGGATATATCTCACTGACATTGCAAATTGGGAAGAAGCTGCTCGCGCTCATGGTGAATATTTTTCTGAAATCAAACCGGCAAGTACTTTTGTTGAAGTTAAAGGATTAATCAAAAAAGACTGGCTTGTTGAAATTGAGGCACAGGCGATATTAGCTGGGAATTAACATTCAAAGAATACTTCAGCCATTCATTTTAAAATCTCTTAACTAAACCAAATTATAATAATAAATTCTTTTTCTATGTATCGTTCAATATCAATCTATGTGATTGCTGTGCTAATTGCCAATTACACGGCTACCTGGTTCATTCCTTTGCCAATATTCGGAATGGTTTCAGTAGGTACTTTGGTATTTGGCATTACCTTTACGCAGCGCGATAGGGTGCATCGCTTTGGACGTAAACCGGTTTATTTGATGATCTTCATTGCGGCTATCGGTATGGTCTTGGAATCCACCTTCCTCGGTGTTGAATGGAGAATTATCACTGCGTCTTTTATTGCAATCGTTTTAAGTGAAACAGCCGATACAGAAGTTTATCAAAAATTGCTAAATAAACCTTGGATGAAACGGGTAATCGGTTCAAATCTGATCAGTATTCCACTCGATAGCATATTGTTCAATATCATTGCTTTTTACGGAGTATTTCAAGCCGGCATGTTGATCGCAATAATTTTTGGCGAGATCGTCGCAAAATTTGCGACCGGCTTCATCGCCGCTTTGTGGCGTACAAAAACTAATAAATGAAAAAAATAATTCTATATATAGCCACTTCATTGAACGGCTACATTGCCAAGGCTAATGGCAGCGTTGACTGGTTGGAGGGTATCCCGAATCCGCACAATGAGAATTATGGCTACAACGATTTACTTGATTTGATTGACACAACCATTCAGGGCAATAATACTTACCGACAAATATTGGATTGGGGGATTGATTTTCCATACAAAGGGAAAGATAATTATGTGATAACACAAAATGCTAACTTGGTGAGCGATGAAAATGTGACATACATTTCTTCGGATCATCTAAATTTCATAGAGAAATTGAAAAATGGTTCCGGGAAAAATATTTGGTTAGTCGGCGGCGGTAAAGTGAATTCTTTATTACTTAATAATGGCTTAATTGATGAGATACATCAATTCATTATGCCGATTGTAATTGAGGACGGCATTAAATTATTTGATTCAGTGAAAGAAGGTTTGTCATTAAAGATCGTTGATACCAAAGTTTATAAATCGGGTGTAATAAGATACCGGTACAAGGTGGCGTAACTATGAAAATTTTAGCATTCGCCGGCAGCAACAGTTCCAAATCAATTAATCATCAATTTATTGAATACATTGCTAAACAAATTAATGAACATGAAGTAGAAGTAATCCGATTGACTAATTACAATATTCCATTGTATGCCGTTGATATCGAACAAAATGATGGCTTCCCTGATGGTGTCAAATTATTACATAAGAAAATTCGTGAAGCAGACGGGATTATAATTTCTACAGCAGAACATAATGGCAACATTACCGCCTTCTTCAAAAGTTTTATTGATTGGATATCGCGCTATGACCGTGAATTCTTAAAAGGTAAAAAGTGGTTATTGCTCAGTACGGCTCCGGGCAAACGGGGTGGTGCTTCCGCTCTGGCAATTGCCAAGAAAACCTTAGATTATTTCAAGGGTGAATTAATTGGCACTTACAGTCTTAGCAACTTTAAAACTAATTTTATTGATGGTGATATTGTTGATGAGGCTATCAAGAAAGATGTAAATCAATTAATAAACGATTTTAGCAAGTTACTTTAAATATTTGATATGAATAAATCAGGGAAAACACTAATAGAGCTAAACTCATTATTGGATAAATGGCAAACACGTTTGTTATTAGATGGTTGGGACATATCAATTAAAATTGTTGAGTTTAATAGAACTGACTATCAACAGAGCGGGGACATTAAAGTAAATTTAGAGCAGAAAAAGGCGGTCGTTCTCCTTACAAACATGCCGTTTAAAGATGAAGAATATGTACTTGTACATGAATTGGTTCATCTATTATTATGGGATTTAGATACTTTCAGTGAAAAATTTGTTCTCAAAAAATCTAATACAAAATTAAAAGGTCAGCATGGCGCATATATGGAAAAACTTGAGGCTACTGTTGATCATCTGACCAAAATACTTATTAATTCAAAATAGAAAAGGGAACGAATTATCGTTCCCCTTTACTCAGTTTTGTCATTCCGGAATCCCGAAACCTCGGGATATCCGAAATCTATATTTTATTGGATTCCTACACGCCGCTGCGAACAAGTCTATTTGAGGTAGATAAACTTACGCAGGAATAACAACTTATTCTAAAACATAGATATTTTTCTTAGCGCAGATATCCCTTAACTGTTGCGGCCAAACGGTTACTGTAACCTCACCAAGATGAGCTGTTCTGAGCAAGTACATGTAAGTTCGTGCTTGACCGATTCCACCACCAATACTGAGTGGAATTTCATCATTCAGAATTGCCTGATGATAGGGTAATTTCAAGTCCTCTTCTAAGCCGGCCATTTCCATCTGTTTAACTAATGTATCTTTGGTAACTCTAACACCCATTGATGTTAATTCATGGCGGCGTCTTGTAACTGGATTCCATACTAAAATATCGCCATTTAAGCCGTGCATCATTTCGCCGTTCTTTTCAATCGTTTCAGTTATCCAATCGTCATAGTCTGCGGCGCGCATTTCATGCGGATAGCCATCTTTCAAAGGCCAACCGATGCCGTAAATAAATATAGCAGGATGCTCCTGGATAATTTTTGTTTCACGCTGTTTACGTGGTAGATTGGGATACATATCCAATATTTCTTCGGCATGGAAGAATTCCAATTCTTCATGAAAATCGGGATATTTGTCGGTATTCAATTCCGGAAACTGTTCCTTAACAAATTGTCCGGCGCCATAAATGACTTTCCATATTCTTTTTACAACATCGGTAAGAAAATCCAAGTTGCGTTGATCAGCAGTTATAACTCTCTCCCAATCCCATTGGTCAACATAAGAACTGTGGTCATGATCCAAGAAATAATCCTTACGAACAGCACGCATATCGGTATTGATTCCTTCGCCCGGTTTGCAGTCAAATTGTTTTAAGGCGACCCGTTTCCATTTGGTGGCGGCTTGAACAACCTGCGCTTCTATTCGCTTTTCCAAACCGAGACCGGCAGGAAAGTCAACCGGCGTGCGCGAGCCGTCGCGATCCAGCATATCGTTTACGCCACTATCTTTACTAACGATCAACGGAACTTGAACTAATTGGAGATTCAATGCTTCGGCTAAACCCTTTTCAATATATTCTTTAACCATATACAGAGCTTTCATACGCTCCTTAGGAGTTTGCAATGGTGTATAATCGTTAGGTAGAATTTTCTCAACTTCTTCGTAAGTACTAATGCCGGGACCGGCTAAATCAGCAACTTTTGAATTGGTGTTCATTATGATTCCTCAAATGTTTAATTATGTAATATAAAAGTGTCTAAAAAATACAAATTAGTCCTCAATTGTTAAAACAAATACCTGTTAAAACAGGCGAATTTTTTGATAACCTTTGTCTTGCAGGGCACACTTATTACTCGATACATTCAAGTATTGTGAAAATTCAAAATTATCTTCGCATCTGTCTCATATCTGTTGTTCTTGCATCAGCGCTGTTCGGCCAATTTGGGGCCGTGGATGTAACAGTTGACGATCGCTTGCTGCACAGCAGCGATAGGCAGGAACTTCTGCCATTAAAAAATGAGATCAAAAGATTTTTTGAGGACACGCAATGGGATGATGAGTATAGTGATTTAACGATTCCGCTTCACATACAAATTATTTTCGATGGTACCTCAGCCAAAGGTTCCGAAACTATTTATTTGGCTCAGGCATTATTCTCAAACGGTTTGGATCAGCGCTATTTTGATAAATCATTTACTTTTACCCAAAAAGAAATTGGAACTATTTATTATGATGCCGTGATCTTTCAGCCCTTATCAAGTTTTTTATCCTATTATGCTAATTTAATTATTGCCGGCGAAGCCGATACTTACAATCTGTACAGTGGTAATCGTTTTTACGAGGTAGCTCGTTCGATTGCCTTGCGCGGTTCAACTTCAGATTATTCGCGCGGCTGGACCGAACGTCTGAGAGTTGAAAATCTGCTCAGCGGAAACCATGGCTTGCGTAAAGTACGCCTGGCAACTTATTCAGCTATTGAACATTTTGATTATCAGGAATACGATGCGGCGGTAAAACAATTTAAGCTTATGATTAAAGGATTAGACGAAGTTCATAAAAAATCCCCCCGTGAACATTATACTATGCTCTTTATGGGTGGTCATGCTGAAAATTTGACCAAGATCATCAGCTATCTTAAACAAGAACAAATCTTGAATGATTTAATTGAGCTTGATCCGGATAACAGGGATACTTACGAGCGAGGATTGATCGGCAAATCGGAATAGCGACTTTTTCGCAATATATAATGCGAATATACGATACTGCCCCTGTACATTTTTTTGAGGATATTTCTGTCTTTTACCCGACGTAAAGGTTTTATCAACTTACGTTTTTTATATATTTTAAAAGGATGAAAGGCAATCCAGGCGTGCGCTTTGGCAATGCCTTTAATGTGTTTCCAGTCACCCAGCAAAATAGCATATACCACTGCAACTACATCTAAAGCCCATCTAATCGGCAGGACATAAATTGACAGAGGAGAGGTATAATTGGCTAACAACATTATCAACGAATTGCGATGATTAAGATAGTATTTTTTCTCGGTAAACATTGGCAAGGAAACTGCATTTTTATGATAGACTATACTGTTTGGTTCGCTTAAAATATTATATCCTGCTAAATGAAGGCGCCAACAAAAATCAATTTCTTCCATGTGCGCAAAAAATAACTCATCAAACTTATTAACTTCTTCAAATGCCGATTTGCGAACTAAAAATGCTGTGCCGGATGACCAAAAAATTCCTTGCGATGAATCGTATTGTCCTACATCAATTTCCTGATCGTTAAAAATTCTGCCGCGTGCAAAAGGAAAACCTAAAAAATCCATCGCCCCGCCGGCGCCACCGGCATAATCAAACAGTTCTTTATTATAATAATTCAGGATCTTCGATTGGACCGCAGCTGTTTTTTGATCCTTCTCTAAAACAGCAACAAGCGGTTCAAGCCAATCCTGTTTTTGGATCGTATCATTGTTTAGGAATAATAAATATTCTCCTTGGGCTATTTCAGAACCGCGATTGCAACCTCCGGCATAACCTTCGTTTATATGATTTTCAAATACAATAACCTCAGGGAAATTTGCTTTTATATGATTGACGCTATCATCATCGGAATTATTATCAACCACGATCACTTCATAATTTTTATAGGTTGATTTTTGGATGGATTCCAAACACTCGGTCATCACTGCAATGCCGTTCCAGTGTGGAATAATTATTGATACCTTTGGTGGCATACTAATCTGATTAATTAAATAATGTGCCCGTGCTTACCGCTCCGGAATCAGCGGCTCCAAGTTTAGCACGTGTTTCATCAAGCATTTGCTGCGCGCTAGCATCATTAGGATTTTCAACAACCCATTTTTCCAACACTTCAATCAATGCTCCCCAATCTTCCAATGAGCGATAGGTCAAGACTAAGGAAGAAACAATCTCGGCATGTAACCTCTGCCATCTTTCCCAAGAGGATTGCGTCAACCCGGCTTTGTTCAATCCTTGCGTTTTAACAAAATATTCCAATTCATTATAACTAGCATAGAGTTCTTGAAATATACTAAGGGCTGCTTGATAATCATTTAATTCCTGAATATAGGCTTGTCCATATTTCAATTTATCATTTACCGTATTGTTATCACGGCTGTTCAAATCTTCCAAGATAGATCTGAAATTTTCCTTTTCCCCGATTCTGCTGTAAAGATGCCCAATTTGGAAAAGATGCTCATTAGAGGTAATCGGTATGGTTTGCTGCGGAATATTCTGCTCCATCTTATCGAGTACCTCGATAACTTTTTGCCGAGCACCTTCAATCCTTTCCGATGTAGCTGAACCGCTGTCAATTAAGTCTTGATAATCAAAATAATGGACAATTGCCAACTGCAAATAGCCGCTGCGATAATTCTGCATCAACCTGATCACCGAATTATTAAGATAGACTTCATCATTGCCTAAGTTCCGGAATAAATATCCCGGTTGATACTCCCGCGACCACCCCACATTTCCATCATCACTGCCTTCAATGAAATTAGCAGGGGTAAACTCTGTTGACCATGATAAATCACCAATATCAGTCATTAAGTTTTCTTCCATTCTATCAGCTGTTACCATTGCCGCTTTATAGCTATTGACACGGAAAGTTAATCCTTCCATTCCTAAATAATCTTCTAATCCAATTCGATTTTCATTGCCAACCGTAACCGCAAAATAGATAGGAAAGCGCCATCGTGTATCATTAAGTATTCTGAGAACCATCAAATCCTGTGTTTTAAGGGCTTGTCCGGCGAAAGTGGGTTTCAAATTCCACTCAATATAACCATCCGTGTTTTTTGGATCATCATTTACCGGTATTCTTACTTTCTGCTCCTGCCAGGCTTGTAATCCGTAAGCAAGGTCTTCGATTTGGTTATCAGTCAAATTTATAAATCGTTCGCCGACCGGTCTTGAATCGCGTAATTGTTTAATGTGCCAAGGTGTATTTAATAAACTCAAATTTGCCACTGTGACATCTTTTCTCACACCTTCCACTTCCTGCAAATACCATAACGGATAAGTATCATTGTCTCCATTCGTAAATAGTATCCCATTCGGCTCACAAGTTTGTAGCATATTATAGGCAATATCCCAGGCTACATAATTACCGGTACGATCATGCGATTTGTAATTTGCGAACAACATTACCACCGGAACCAATAAGATTTGCAGTACAATTGCTCCGCCGGCAAGCTTGGTCGTCAATTTTTTATTACTAATATATTTCGTTAATTGTTCAACCAAGGCTGCTGCGGCGACACCAATCCAAACTGAAAACGCCAAAAAGCTACCTACGTAAGAATAGTCGCGTTCGCGTGGTTGAGGATTGTCTTGATTGAGATAAAATACGATTGCTAACCCTGTAATAAAAAATAATGTCAGGATGCTAAAAGCTCCTTTTTTATCTTTCTGAAAATGATAGTACATCCCGAAAATGCCAAGCAGAAATGCAAGGGGCAAGCCAAATTGCGTCCAGTTCACGCCATCTTGATTGGTATTTGCTCCAAACGGTGTTACGCCGGCTTCAGTTGAGAGCCCCCTTCCGGCAAATTGCCAGAGAAAATAGCGCCAATACATTTTCTTAACCTGATAATTAAGAAAGAACCCCCACTGTTCACCTAAATTATAGAAACGGTAAGTTTGATTCTGACGCGCCGAGTAATCTTGACCGTAAGCCGGTCGCCCCACCACTTCATACTGAGGCGGCAAACCGTCGTATCTGCGTGGGAATTGATATACCTGTCCATATTGTTCACGCTCTAAATAAGCAATGGCAGACTGTATCGTGTTTGGTTCTCCAACATCTATAGTCGGGTTCTGATTGGATCTGATGAAGATCATTGTATAGGTGGAATATCCAAGCAGAATTAGCACCAAGGATGTAAACACAAGTGATAATAATTGGCGATGGTTAAGGATTGACCATACCATCATTCCAACAAAAATTCCGACTGCCAATACAACTGTTATAATACCCATACTGCCCGCTAACCGCGGCAAGCCCTTAATTATTCCGTTATGAATAATTAAAAAGGTGATGCCGGTAAGCAATACAGTTATCGAAAATGACTTCCAATCAAAGCTCTGTTTCCGGAAATAAATGACTAATGCAATAAAAGGTAAGGCTAATAAGTTCAACAAATGTACACCAATTGCTAAACCCACCATATAGGCAATAATTAAAATATATCGTTCATTGCCTTTGTCTTCAGCGCGCTCCGACCAATGTAATATCAGCCAAACGACAATGGCAGTGAAAAAAGTACTCATGGCATAGACCTCAGCCTCAACCGCATTAAACCAATGGCTATCGGTTACCGCAAAGGTTAAGGCTCCGACCAAGGCACCGCCAAGTGCAATTATGGCGTCGTTCAAATTGCTGATGGATTTTCTCCAATGCACGATAACTTTAACAATTATCAAATATAATAGCATATTTGCCAAAGCACTGACGATAGGCGAGATCAGGTTCACGCGGAAGGCAATATCGCTGCTTACTGGCAGCATTGAAAAGAGCCTTCCAATAATCAAAAATAAAGGTGTACCGGGTGGATGAGGCACTCCAAGCGAATAGGATGTTGCAATAAACTCACCGCAATCCCAAAAAGAAACCGTCGGTGCCATTGTTGTAAAATAAATTATAAAGGAATATAAGAATACAAATCCTGCTAATATTCTATTCCATTTTTGGTAGGATGCTTCAATCACTATTTCTTTTCCTTTGTTTTCGCGGTAGATTTTTTTGCTTTTGGTTGTTTCGCCGGTGCTTTCTTAAGTTCTTTCTCAGTTTCCTTTTGGTCTTCTTTTTTGGGCTCGTCAGTTTTAGCTTCCGGTTCTTTATCTCCTTTGTTTTTCTCGTCAACGTAATTCATCTTTAATTCGCTGAGAATCCTCCCGATATATCCCTCTTCTTGCTCACTCAAATTACCTTGCATCTTTTTATAAAGCATATCAATCATATCAATATTCATCGCCGCGGCGTATAAATTTCTTTCAATCTTATCGGTTGCCGGATTTTTTACTTTCCCGAGCGACATCCAAACACTGTGCTCTAATGAAGCTATCAAACTATAAAATAATTGTTCTTCGGTAAGCTGACTATCTAATGGCATAAGTTTCTCCTCAATTATTTAAAACGATAATTAGAATGTTCAGTTTCGTCCTAAAAAAGTTCAAATTCAAGGGCGATAAATTTAATATAATTGATTGATTTTTGGTCATAGAAATAGAAATTATCTATTACTTAAACAATTAATTATTGCCCTTCCGAATTATATACAAAATTGAACTACCTTTTTTCGGATTAAACAGACCGCTAACAAATGATCTAAGCCCAATCCACGAAGCCCTTATTATACTTCCTTTATTTTTTACTGCTGTTTCTGACATAAGAGATATATAAAAGGGATCAAATGGTAATTGTCTGTACTTCATCAATTCAAATCCATATTCCTTTAATAATATTTTCATGGATTCAAATGAAAAATGATATAGATGCCTCGGCACATCATAAGCCGCCCAATTTGATCTATAATATTCAGCATCAAAAGAATTATAATTAGGTACGGCAACAAAGAGTGTCCCGTTTTGTTTCAATGATCCTTTGATTTGTCCAACATACTTGTGCAAGTCATGCAGATGCTCCAATGAATGCCACAGCGTAATTACATCAAATTGATTATCACTCTTCAGAAAATCTTTAGGAGCCAAAATGTTTTTATTAATTTTATTTTGCGCGATTTGCCGGGCAGATTGATTGACTTCAATTCCTTCAACTTCCCAACCGGACATTTTCATTTTATTTAAAAAATCTCCTGTTCCACACCCAATATCTAAGGTTGCGCCACACTTTACATCACTCCATTTCTCGACACTGCTCTTCTTTGATCTTAAGGTGATTTTTTGAACAAGTTTATAAATTTTATCTATTATTGAATCAGGTTGGGCCGAATGTGACACGTATGAATTAGTTTCATAATATTTTTGAATGTGATTCTCATCGGGTATTGGAGAGGTAAATCTCAGCGAACATTTTTTGCATTCCCAAATAGTAAATTGTTCTCCGGAACCGCGATAATCAGAGACCTTTAAAATCTTGATAGAGTCACTAAAACCGCAAAGCGGACATTCCTCTATGATTAAATAGTCAGCCAATATTGGAACCTTTCAATACATGATGATAATGTTGATTGAAATGTTGCTTAATTGCAAGATTCTCCGGTTTTTCTAATTTCGGATCATCGGATATAATTTCAAAAGCAGCTTTACAAGCCGCTCGAATAATTTTACCATCAGTCAATAAATCTGCAATTTTAAATTTAAAGAACCCACTTTGTTGAATACCAAAAAATACTCCCGGCCCACGCAGCTTGAGATCTTCATCGGCGATTTTGAATCCATCATTGGTACTTTCCATAATTTTTAACCGTTGGGCACTGTTTTCCGTGATGTTGCGCTCAACCAAAATACAGTAACTTTTTTTATCACTCCGGCCCACTCGTCCACGCAACTGATGTAGTTGCGTTAAACCAAACCGTTCGGCGTGTTCTATAATCATCACAGTTGTATTTGGGACATCAATGCCAACCTCAATTACTGTTGTCGCTATCAGAATATTGATTTCATTTTTTATAAAAGAATTCATTACCGCATCCTTTTCTTCCCTTTTCATTCTACCATGCATTAAGCCGACTTGTAAATCCGGAAATACTTTATCACTCAGATATTCATGAGTCTCGACAGCTGCAGCTAAATCGGACTTTTCCGATTCCTCCACCAACGGATAAACTATCATACATTGCCGACCGGCTTTGATTTCCTCTTTAACAAAATCATATACTTTATTTAACCTTTCCGGCTGAACCACAGTAGTGGTAACCGGGATCCTGTCCTTCGGTAATTCATCAATGATTGAAAGGTCCATGTCGCCATAATAAGTAATTGACAGCGTACGCGGAATCGGTGTAGCGGTCATTGCCAGAAAATGAGGGTTTTGTCCTTTATTGACTAAATCCCCGCGTTGCAATACGCCAAAACGATGCTGCTCGTCAACAATTACCAAGCCCAATTTTTGAAACTCAACATCTTGTTGAATCAAGGCATGCGTCCCGATAACCACTTTTATCTTTCCGTTTTTGAGTCCCCTCAAAACTTTTTGCCGATCATTTGCATTTAAATTACCTACGAGCAACGCCGTTGGAATTTGGGCTTCATCCATAAATTTTTTAAAGACCAAAAAATGTTGTTCCGCCAATATTTCGGTTGGCGCCATAACTGCTACTTGCACCGCATTATCTACCGCAAGTGCGACAGTCAATATTGCGACAATCGTTTTTCCACTGCCGACATCGCCTTGCAGTAATCTATTCATCATAACAGGTTTTTTAATATCATTTGCTATTTCTTGGATTACCTTTTTTTGTGCAGAGGTCAAATCAAAATCTAATTGACTATAAATTGCTTTTGCATAATCACCGGTTTTGGGCAATGGGTTTGTACCGATTTTATCAATATTATTTTTCTTGGTCGCTACGCCAAGCTGCAAAAAGAAATGTTCATCAAACTTTAACCGGTTAATGGCTGCCTTTAACTGGTCAACATCTTCAGCGAAATGAATTGCCGTAAGTGCTTCCTTTCTATCAATTATACCGTGCGTATTGCGAAATTTGTCGCTATAAAAATCATCTATGATATTAATTTTACTTTGAATGTCTCTTATAAATCTGCGCAGACTGCGATGCTCCAAACTTGCTTTCCGCAGGGTTTGGTTAAGCGGATACAAAGGTATCACCGAGCCGGTGCTTAACCGCTCCGCATCATCTTCAAGTTTATCAAATTCCGGATGCACAATTTGAAATCCACGGTAATACTCGACCTTGCCATGCACTGCTAAGTAGTCTCCGGTTTTAACCGAATTTTGTATATATTTTACACCATTAAACCACGTTAACGTTATATAACCTGTTGCATCCTCAAGCAAAACTTGGAAAAGTTTGCCACGCTTAAATGTTTTGATGCCGCAGGATTTAACCTCACCCACTATTGTGACCGTTGAACCTTTGTTAAGATCACGGCAAGCAGTGATTAATGTTCGATCTAAATGACGCCGCGGAAAATAATATAATAAATCTTCAACTGTTTCGATACCAAGTTGTTCTAACGCTTTGGAACGCGCCGGTCCCACACCTTTTATAAATTGAATCGGAGCAGTTAATTGGACTGCGGCAGCTGCCACGTTGATTTAGTTCCACTCCTTACGATAAGTGTAGGTTACGAATGCCTCACTGTTAGCGGGAACTGTAAGGGGAAAATAGATAGTGGAAGCGTCCTGCTTGATGTACATTGACGATTCGTCTTTTATAACCCATTCACCGGATATTTGCTCAATTAATCGCACATTCACATCTACATCTTTCACGTTGGAAATTTTTATTTCTATTGAAGCCTCTTCACTTTTTCGCTGCCGGTCATAATTGAGTATTGTTCGTTTTCCGATTACATCAAACGCCCGTCCGGCAATCAACTGTGCCGTTGAACCTTTCGGGACTTGTTTAATAATATCTTCGCCAATAAATTCAAGTTCGCCATTCCGAGTAGATTGAAACAGCTCAATTTTGCCTTGTGGTAACGGAATATTCAAATTATTATCCTGCGTGTTTTCAATTTCCAGTTCGACTTCCAAAGGCTCTTCTTTTTGAGAACGTTCATAGTTTTTAAATAGGTAAGTTTTTTTATAAGAAACATCACGGGAATCATATAGTCTAACAGTAATACTCTCTTTACCTTTAATATTCAACTTATATGGAATATCGTAGATATAATAATCACCAATCGCGTCAATTGTCGGAGTTGTTCCGTATGTCATATCAGCATCCGAATAACTCAATTCTGCAGTGGAGCGCATTAACGATTTTGCCTCTTGGTGCTGAACACGGTTCAGAGTTCCTTCAACAAGATTTAAATCGAGGTTAGAGAAAGACAGGTTACTGTTATTCGTAATAAATGCTTCGGGGATAAAAACTGCTTTGTCTGAACTGTTTTGTAAGATCATCCTATAATTGGCATTCCAATCGAATCCGCTCGATAAATAAACTAAATTGCCCCTTGAATTCCCCGGTTTATTGGCATAAACATCCCAAGCTAAAATTGGTCTGAGATTTAAATCTTCATTATTATGTCTTACAGAAATATACTCCACATTAGTAGTATTAGCAGAAATGATGTTTGATTTGGTTTTTATTGAAATACGGTTTGCATTATACTCAATTAATGTGCCTGAAATCTCTTTGTCACTTGTCAATTGGACATCAACTTTTTCACCCAATCTATTGCGATAATATGATCCACTGGAAAAAACATCGCGTTCGAGTCTTTGCGAAAGAACGGTAGCATTTTTTAGATCCAGAAAAGGTGAATCGGCGAAGAGTCCTTCGGTCAGGCGATCATATTTAACTGTATTCTTACCTGCCGCAACATTCCAGGAAACCGGTTGTTTGATTAAACCGAATCCGTCTTTATAAATTGTTAATGCGGCATCCACCGATTGAGCCCTGACCAGTTGCATTACAAGAATGATAAACAGTATTTTTTTCATTTTAACATCTCCAAATTTGAAGTAATCTTTGCAAGCTCCTTAACTAAATCATCTAATTTAAGTTTTTCTTTTTGCACAACATTTTCAGGAGCCCGTTCCAAAAAATCTTGATTATTTAATTTAGCTTGAACATTCTTTACGATATTGCTCAATTCACCATGACGTTTTAAGAAACGTTTCTTCTCGACCTGCAAATCCACCAAACCACCAAGTGGAATAAATATTTCCATATCCCTTACTACCGCTACAGCAGCTTGATCAGGTTTGGCAATATTTTTCTCATAGCTTATCTCATCAATATTGCATAGCGTCCGGATAATTCTCTCATATCTTTGTAACACGGAAAGGTTTTTGCCTTCATGATTGATTATCATGTCGGCTGTACTTGCCGGAGAAACATTCATACTGCTGCGAATAGTCCTTATCGCAGATATAACATCCTTGAGCATATTCATCTGTTCTACAGATTGTTTATCGCCAAATTTCGGCTCAACTTTTGGCCAATGTGAAATAATTAAATCTTTGTCCTCCTGATCTTTGAAATAACCCCATAATTCTTCGGTGATAAATGGAGCAAAGGGATGCAGTAGTGCCAGGGTTTTCTTTAGTACATGCACCGCTACAGCCCGAGCGGTATTGGCTAATTCTGCTTTCTGCTCTATAAACCTGGTTTTAGCAACTTCAATATACCAATCACAATAATCACTCCAGACAAACTCATAGATAACCTTGGCTGCTTCGTTAAAATGAAATTTGTCCAACCGTTGATTTATTTCTTCAATAGTAGTTTGCAGTCGGTTCATTATCCATTTTTCAGGCAATTCTAGATCAACATCTTTAAAATCAATCTCTTGATATTTTTCATCAGTCAAATTCATTGTTACAAAGCGGGCGGCATTCCATAATTTATTCATAAAATTGCGACCGACTTCCAACCGTTCATTGGAAAACAGCACATCCAATCCTTGCGGAGCCATTAACATAATTCCAAAACGGACTGCATCGGTTCCGTACCTTGCAAATAGATCAAAAGGATCAGGCGAATTGCCTAAAGATTTGCTGAATTTTCTTCCTTTATCATCCCTTAAGATACTGGTAAAGTAAACATCTTTGAACGGCGGTTGCCCTAAAAATTCGTATCCGGCCATTATCATACGCGCCACCCAAAAGAAAATAATATCGGGACCGGTAATTAAGGTATCAGTGGGATAAAATTTTTCTAATTCCTTACTTTTCTTAGGCCAAGTAAAAACCGCAAATGGCCATAACCACGAACTTGCCCAAGTATCGAGCACATCCGGATCTTGTTTCAATTTGACGGACCCGCATTTTAAACATTTTGCCGGCTCTTGAGACTGTACAATTATCTCATTGCAATCCTGACAAGTATAAACCGGTATTCTATGCCCCCACCACAATTGCCGGCTTAAGCACCAATCTGTTACATTGTCCATCCAATGGTTAAAAGTCTTAACCCAATGTCCCGGATGAAAATTGATTGTCCCATCATTTACCGCTTTAATTGCCGGCTGCGCTAATTCTTTCATTTTGAGGAACCATTGCTCAGACATGTAATACTCGATTGGGACACCGCCGCGCTCTGAGTAACCAACTTTATTAGTATAATCTTCTATCTTCTCGATCAAGTTCAATTGTTCTAAATCGTGTAAAACCTTTTGGCGGGCGACTTCGCGATCTAATCCGCGATACTCTTCCGGTACATTATCGTTTAACGATGCATCATCATTCATAATATTTATGAATTCAAGATTGTGCTTCTTGCCCATTTCATAATCGTTAGGATCGTGAGCCGGAGTTACCTTTACACAGCCCGTCCCAAATTCTGGATCAACATAATCGTCCAAAATAATCGGAATTATTCTGTCAGTTAAAGGCAACTCGATTTTTTTACCGATTAATTTCTTATAGCGTAAGTCCTTGGGATTTATTGCTACAGCTGTGTCTCCAAGCATAGTTTCGGGTCGCGTAGTCGCGACTATTACAAATTCATCGGTATCCAATACAGGATATTTAAAATACCACAACTTACCTTTCACTTCGCGGTGTTTTACTTCTTCATCACTGATCGCAGATTTTGACGCCGGACACCAATTTACCAAACGATGCCCGCGATAAATCAATCCTTTATTGTACAAATGGACAAAGGCTTCTAACACCGCATTATGATATCCCTCATCCATTGTAAAACGTTCTCGTTCCCAATCACAGGAGCAGCCCAATTTCTGCAATTGGTTGATAATTATACCGCCATATTTATTTTTCCATTCCCAAGCATGCCCCAAAAATTCCTCGCGTGAGAGCGAATCTTTATCAATCCCCTTTTCAGCTAACATATTTACAACTTTTGTCTCAGTTGCTATTGAAGCATGATCGGTCCCCGGAACCCACAGCGCTTCTTTACCCTCCATGCGCGCTTTACGGATCAAGATGTCTTGCATCGTATTATTCAATACATGCCCCATTGTCAGCATTCCGGTTACATTGGGTGGAGGAATTACAATGGTATAGGCTTCTTTTTCACTATTTTCATCGCCACGGAAATAACTGTTACTCATCCATTTGAGATACAACCGGTCTTCAATTTCGTTCGGTTTATATACTTTATCTAATTGAACTGTTTCTTTCTTCATCAACGTGTTTGCTTAAAGATATAATTTTCTTGCGTTTGAGCAGTTTATAAATTACTATATCTATATACAATAATATTGTAGAAAACTTTTTATTTTTCCAATACAGCGACCGTTTCAATATGCGGTGTATGCGGGAACATATCAACAATACTTATCTTTATTAATCTATATTCCTTATTTAACAAAATTCTTAAATCTCGGGCTTGCGTTGTTGGATTACATGAGACATAAATAATTCTCTTTGTATCGAATTTGGGCAAATATTTAACCATGTCCTCGTGCATTCCGGCGCGTGGCGGATCAACAATGACAACATCTGGATCGGGCAACTCTTTAAAGTTACCTTTGTTCTTGAAGTACGTATCCAAATTAGCTTTATAGAAATGTACGTTTCCGATGTCATTTAAAACTGCATTCTGTCGGGCATCTTCAACAGCTGATGCAATCACTTCAAAGCCATAAACCGCTTGCGCTTGTTGTGCTAAAAACAGGGTTATTGAACCGGTTCCACAATATAGATCAAAAACAATCTCCTTATCAGTCAGATTAGCACTATCTAAAACAACTTGGTATAGTTTTTCCGCCTGCAATGTATTGGTTTGGAAAAATGAATTAGCCGATATCTCAAATTCCAATTCGCCGATTCTATCGGTGATAATCGGTTCACCGTACAGAATAATTTCATATTCGCCAAAAGCGATGTCGGCTTTGCGTGTGTTTATATTATTAAGCACCGTAGTAATTTGCGGAAATTCTTTAACTAAACTATTGACCAATGGAAACAACAATTCCGTGTTTTCGTAGGACGTAACAATATTTACCATCAGTTTATTTGTATTAACGCCAAAGCGCAGAACTAAGTGTCTTAAAAAGCCAATGTGCGTCTTTGCATCATAAGGCTTTAATTTCAACTCAATAGCTTTGTTTCGAATAAAATTCAGAATCTTGTTACCAAGTTCTGGCTGTATGTGACATTCCCGGATATCCAATATTTTATCAAAACGACCGGGGATATGTAGCCCTAAAGCAAAATCACTTTTAGCTTTTTCACTCTCATCCGGCAGGATCCAACGGCGATTAGAAAAAGTAAACTCCATCTTGTTACGGTAATTGAAGATCTGATCAGTTTTTATAACATTATCAATTTTTACTTCTTCAATTCCGGCTAACCTTTGATAAGCATCTTTGACCTGCTGCACTTTTTGTTCTAATTGTTGCTCATATTCCAATTGTTGGAATGTACAGCCGCCGCAAAAATCAAAATGCTCACATACCGGTTTTGTATGGGCGGGCGATTCTTTGATGACCTCTATGGTTCTTGCTTCAGCATATCCACTGCGTTTCTTATACACCAACGCTTTTACTTTCTGTTCAGGGATAGCATTTTTTACAAAAATGACAAAATCATTGACTCTTGCAATTCCTTTCCCACCGTAGGCAAGCGATTCAATTTCAAGTTCCAGTATTTCCCCTTTTTTAATCATTTGTATATTTTTTCATAGGTTAACCACGCCGGCAAAGGTTTGAATCCCAAAAGTTGGTTAATTTCAAACATAGGATTGTTTTCCTCGTTGTCCGTTTCAATACTAATGCCGCCGATACTTCTTACATGATTAATTGCTTTTACTTTTAAAGCCGTCGCAATACCCTTTCGGCGATGACTTCGAACAACACCAGTCAGATCAGTCCAGAATTCTTTCGGCTTACTTTGTTGCTTCCACAATGAACTTAATCCAACATATTTCCCACCATCCAAAGCTACAAAAAATGCATTGGGATCAAAACCGGGTGACTCGAATCTGATTTTTTTGAATTGCTCAAACGTTCGTTCGGTCATCTCATCATTACTGGGGACATCCTTAATAATTTTGTTATATAACTCATACAGATTACGCTGCCAGACATTGTCGCTTTTTTCTACTTCAGATAATGATAATATTTTTATCCCTAAGGAGTTTATATTGTCCTTTGTTTTATCAAATCGTGAAAAATCGAAATCTTTTACCATTAACTTTGAACAGGGTTCGCGCAAGACCATTTGATAGCCCCGATTCTCTAAAAAATTAACCCCATCCAAAAAATCTTCTTTGGTATATACATTTAATCTTGCCCCCTGCCGATCTGATAGAATTTCTTCAATATATTGTAAACAATAAGAACCAATTCCTTGATTTCTAAACTTTTTAAGAACGGCAATATCAAACTGATATTTACCTGATTTAAAGGACCACCAAGGTTCATAAAGTGCCAAGGTTCCAACATAGGCATTGTTCAATTTGACGATAAATCTTTGGAAATAGAACTTTTTGCCGAAGTTATTGTCGGAGTGTTTCCACTCTTCCACAGTTTCCGTATGATCAGTCCACACTTTATTCCATATCTCAAGTGCCTCAGAATAAAGTTTTGAGTTCTGGTCAATCTCGATGATTTTAAGCATTATTTTGCTTCAGAGATGATTTTAACGCCTGCACTTGTTCCAATACGGTTGGCTCCGGCTTTGACCATTGCTTCTAAATCGGCAAGGGTTTTAATTCCGCCGGATGCTTTTACGCCCATATCTTTTCCAACAGTTTCCCGCATAAGTTTAATATCTTCAACGGTTGCACCACCGGTAGAAAATCCTGTGGATGTCTTCACAAAATGTGCTCCGGCGTCTTTGGAAATGTTGCACGCCACTACTTTTTCTTCTTCGGTCAACAAACAAGTTTCGATGATCACCTTAACGATGTTCCCGTCGGCTGCTTGAACCACCGAATAAATATCACCATACACTGCATCCAAATCACCTGATTTCAGTGCCCCGATATTGATGACCATATCAAACTCGGTCGCACCATCCTGCAAAGCGTGTTTTACTTCCGCAAATTTTGCTAAAGTGGATGTTGCTCCTAGCGGAAAACCGATAACCGTACATACCGGTATTTTACTATCTTTCAGCAAATTATGACAAGAAGCGACATTAATAGGGTTCACACAAATACTTGCGAATCCAAATTCCATTGCTTCTTCGCATAATTTGGTAAGTTGATCTATTGTAGCAGTCGGTTTTAGTAATGTATAGTCAATTAATTTTGCGATGTTTTTCATAATATACTCACAAATTTGATTTTAATAATTGCACAAGCTCTAGTGCTACTTGTTTTGTTTGTGCTTCAGCATATATTCTTATAATCGGTTCAGTATTGGAACCTCGTAGATGAAGCCATTTATCTTCCCAAATAAATTTTAAACCATCAACATTATTTACTACGGCATCTTCAAATAGCGATTTAGCTTTGTCAAAAATTGCTGTTGGATCCGGTGCGCAGACGTTTTGGCTCTTTAACTCAATTTTGTCTTTAACAATTTCAAAATGCGGAACAGATCCCATTATTTTACTCAATGGCTCTTCTGATTGAGACAGTCTATTCAAAACCATCGTAACACCAACTAAGGAATCACGTCCCAAGTGTGCTTCTTTGAGAATAACCCCGCCGTTACCTTCACCGCCTAGTTTACTGTTTATCTCGATCATTTTTTGAACAACATTGATCTCACCAACTGCTGATCTCTCAACTTTGCAACCATGTTTTTCTGCCAATTTATCTAATGCCATTGTAGTTGATAAATTTGTTACAAATGTCTCTTTCGATCTTGTTGAATTGATGTAACCCTCAGTTGCTAATACCAATGTATATTCTTCACCAATCGGTTCACCTTTTTCATTAACAACAGCTAATCGGTCTGCATCCGGATCAACCGCAAAACCAATGTCTGCTTTTTCACTAATTACGGTTTCACATAATTCGGTAAGATTTTTGGGTAATGGTTCTGTTCCGTGAACAAAATCACCGGTCGGCTCACAATTGATAGGGATTACTTCACAGCCAAGTGCTTCTAACATAGCCGGTACAGCGGTTGATCCGGCACAATTGATGGCATCTATCACAACTTTGAAATTTCTTTCTCGAATGCTTTTAGCATCAATAAAACTCAATGAAACATTTTTAATGATATGCTTTTGAATAGCATTTTTATCTTCCATTACAATTCCGCGATTATCGGAAACAGTTTTTTGAATACCTTTATCAACCATATCAAACATTCTTTTATTTTCATCAGGCAGGAAGAAAGTACCGTCAGCTCGAACGAACTTTAATCCGTTCCATTCTTCAGGATTATGACTAGCAGTAATAATAATTCCTCCTCCTGCATCTGTTTGCTCAACCATGAATTGTACTGTAGGTGTTGGAACAATATCGCAAAATATCACACTTCTACCGAGTTTAACCAATTCATCTATCAATATATTGGTAAGAATCGCGCCGGAGGGACGTGAATCACGTCCTACAACAATAGCTCCCTCATCAAAAATCTTATGGGCAGCCGCAACATGATCTCTAACTATTTGCTCGGTTAGGTGTGTATCGGTTATACCGCGAATTCCTGAAATACTGCGGATTAGCATAATCAATTCCTAAGTTATAATTGCTTAAAATTAAAAAAGGTTCAAGAGAAACCTTGAACCTTTTATATTCAAATTGCCGAAAAACCTACTCGTATAATTTTCGAATACGCTCAAAACGAGCCATTCTACGGACCGCTTTCTTACGCGATTCACGTTTTTCAACACTCGGTTTGACATAAAATGATTTCCGTCTCACATCCCGCAGAACACCGGCACGTTCCCATTTCTTCTTGAAACGTCTCAGAGCTCTTTCTAGCGGTTCGTTATCACGAACATTCACTTCAATCATTCCGTTCCACCTCCTTAAGGGGTAATTATTAATTAAAATTGCTGATAAATCAGCCGCGAAGTTTAATCAAAATAAGTCAGATATTCAAACAAGTTCCGCAAATTCTGCGATGCTCAATGTTTCCGGTCTGCGCCTAAAGTCGATGCTATCCTGAACTTCCTTTGGGATATTGAAGGATTGTAAGGAGTTTTGCAACATCTTACGCCGCTTTGAGAAAGCAGCTCGGACAATCTTTTCGAACTTATCAAAATGGTCATCAGCGATTAGAGGCTTTTCAAGCCTTTTAATTTTTATAAATGCTGAATCCACCTTGGGACGTGGCACAAATACTTCCGGTGGTATATTGAAACATTTTTCTACTTCTAAAAAAACGCCCGTCATCACCGATAATCTGCCGTAAGATTTAGTACCGACTTCTGCTGATAATCGATCTCCGACTTCTTTTTGCACCATCAAAAATGCTTCTTTCCAATATTGTCTCTGCTCAATTAACCAAAATAGAATTGGTGATGTGATGTTATATGGTATATTGCCGACTACCTTTATCGGCGGATCAATCGGCAGCTTATCCAAATCCTGCCAAAGTACATCTCCATGGACTACATGAACGCCTTTTATTGGATCAAGATCTCGCAGATATTCGACCAGTACCGGATCAATTTCAATGACTGCCATTTCCTTAACTAACGGAAGTAATCTCTCCGTTAAGGCACCTTCGCCGGGACCGATCTCAAGAAGATTATCGCTTTTTTTCGGATCTATAGTTCTTATGATCTTCCGTAATAAATTCGGATCGATGAGAAAATTCTGACCCCATTTCTTTTTTGCAAAATGTTTCAATTCTTATATAAAACAAATTCCAAATGATAAATTTCAAAAACCAAAATTACGTTTACCTTGAAGTCTTTTCTGATTTAATTATAATTGAAGATAGAATCTTATTCAGCTCAGTTGCTTCTTGAATTAAATCATTCAACCCCTTGGAATTTGTATTATCAGTTTCCACCAATAATCGTAACCAATAAATGCTTTCACGAGTTTCTTTTCTGCTAATCCTAAGTCTCATCAGAAAATCCTTATGACCTAGTGATTCATTAGCTTCAATATAGTTAGCGCCAATTGATCCGGATGATCGTATCAATTGTTTTATATCATCAATATGTATTAATGATTTTGGAATTGATTTACAATACAATCTTACATCCTTAGCAAATTTAAAAGTTCTATTTTCTAAATCATATTTTGGTTTATTTGCCATCTAAATTTGCTATTTGGATTTTGATATTTGAAATTTTGATTAATTCAGGTTAAATAAGGTTTCTGTATTTTTTCTAGTAGCAATTGCCACTTCCTCAAAACTGACATCCTTTATTTCGGCAATCTTCTCTGCTACTACGCTTACTCTGCTTGGCTCATTTTCCTTACCTCTATACGGGATTGGGCTCAGATAAGGTGAATCCGTTTCAACTAGTATTCTGTCTAAAGGAATATTCTTAACTACTTCAGGTAAGCCGCTTTTCTTATACGTCAAATTCCCTGCAAATGATATGTACAATCCTAATTCCATGAGTACGTTAGCAGTTTCAAGATCGCTTGAAAAACAATGTGCTACACCGTTCACTGGTTGGAAATCCTTCAGAGTATTAATTATTTCTTCATCAGCTTCCCGATTGTGGATTATTATCGGAAGATCCAACCTTTGGGCAAGCTCAATCTGTCTTCTAAAAACATCAAATTGAATTTTTGGATCTGATATATTACGGTAGAAATCTAATCCAATCTCACCAATCGCAACTACATTTTCTTCCTTAGCTAAGTTTTCAAGTGTTTCAATATATTTATCAGGTGCATCTTTAGCATCATGCGGATGAATCCCAACTGCAGCAAATACTTCGTCGTGATTAGCCGCAATCTCGATGCTTTTTTTGGATGTAGCAATATCAATTCCCGGACATACATACTTACCGACACCGTTATCTTTAGCATGATCTATGATGTTTGATAAATCCTTGGCCGATGATCCAAGATATAAATGACAATGTGAATCAATTAACATATCTTAATTTACTTTGAATCATTTAGATTTATGTAACTTATCGATTAATAAATTCTAAAATATGACAAGAATGATTAATTCGTTCCTCAAACTATTCAATCTAAAGATTATTAGGGCGTCAGTATCGGGCAGCGGATTTGATTATATATCTGCTAAAGAAACTGTATCGGCGGCAAAAGCCGATGGTCTATCGGTTTGTGACTATGTTGAAAAGGAATGGAACCAAGTAGGTGAGACGCAAAAAGTTATCGAAAGCATGAGAGATTTCGGAGCTTTTAATCACCAAAATCCTGCTGTTTGTGAAATTGGTGCTGGTACAGGTAGGTACATGGAAAAGGTGTTAGAAGTATGTGAACCTGCTAATTATGAAAGTTATGAAACGGCTGAGGATTGGACGGATTGGCTACAGAAGCAGTACCCAATAATTTCACATCCCACAAATGGAAACTCTTTAGAACATACTAAAGATAATTCAATTGATTTACTCCATGCGCACGGTGTATTTGTCTATATACCATTCTTTGATACAGCAAAATATTTCAAAGAAATTAATCGGGTCACTAAGAATGGTTCTTATATAGTATTTGATTGTATAACTGAAGACTGTTTAGATGAAAAAAATCTTAATACGTGGGTCAGCTCAAACTACAATTATCCGCGTCCCGTTTATGAAAAATTTATAATGAAGTCCTTTCCACAAAAGAAATATGAATTATTGGGAACGTTTTTTATAAAGTACGGTCAGGGTAAATCAAAATATTTTGTTTTTAGGAAATTGGATTAGCTAAAAAATCCGCATCCCGCTTTTTACCGCTGAACTGTCAATAGTAACCAAGGTTAATTCTTTTCCCTTTTTAGCAGCCAATAACATCCCATTGGATTCAATACCGCGAATCTCAACAGGTTCAAGATTAGCAACAACAATAATCATCTTTCCAACTAGTTCCTCGGGAGAATAATGCTCAGCCACACCGGCAACAATCTGCCTTTTCTCCTCACCAATTTCAATTTGCAATTTCAACAATCTATCGGCCCCTTCAACCCTTTCTCCTTCCGATACTAAAGCTGTTTTTAGCTCAACTTTTTCAAAATCTTCATAACTGATAACATTCTCGACAATTGGTTTCTTGGATTTCTTAGGTTCGTTTTCCTTAGGTTTCTCAATTTTTATTCTAGGGAAAAGCAGCTCATGGTCCTTCAGCTTAGTGCCTGTATTTAGTTTACCCCAAATAAGCCCATCGTTAGTATTACCTAAAACATCAAGCACAGTTTTAGTTCTATTGGGCATTACCGGATGCAGTAACAATGCTGATATTCGTAACGCTTCGGCGGCTGTATATAGTACTCTTTCAGCAGCAGGCTTATCAGTTTTAACAAGCTTCCATGGTGCTTGCTGTTCCATATATCTATTGATACTTCTAACAAACTGTAATATTTCCTCAATTCCGTCATTGATGCGCATTTCATTGATCAGTTCATTCACTCTTACAATTGTAATCTCTGATTCATCCTGAACTTTTTTCTCATCACCTGTAAAGTTCTCAACGCTTGGAATTATTCCACCGAAATTTTTATTTATTAAGTTGGAAATCCGACTAAATAAATTACCAAAATCATTGGCTAAATCACTATTATAGCGCTTGATAAAGGATTCAGGTGTGAATGATGCATCTTGGCCAAGAACCATTCCACGCATTAAGTAGTAGCGTAATGGATCAACGCCATATTCATCGATCAGATCAAGCGGATTAATTACATTCCCGAGTGATTTACTCATCTTTGATTCTCCGCTTAGCCACCATCCATGTGCGAAGATTGTCTTTGGTTGCGGAATCCCGGCCGAAAAAAGCATTGTGGGCCAATAGACAGCATGGGTCATTAGAATATCTTTTCCAATTAAATGAATTGCCGGCCACCATTTTTTAAATGATTTTTCATCGGAAGCATAACCCGGCGCTGTTACATAATTTATTAAAGCATCAAACCACACGTAGGTCACATATTCTTTATCGAAAGGCAGCTCAATCCCCCAATTCAATCGACTTTTTGGACGAGAAATACATAAATCCTCAAGAGGTTGACGCAAAAATCCCAATATCTCATTTTTGCGATGTTTTGGCTGAATGAAATCGGGATTATCATTTATGTAGTCAATGAGTTGTTGTTGATACTTGCTCATTTTAAAGAAATAATTCTTATCGGCAACTGTCTCTAACGGTGTATTATGTTGTGGGCATTTACCATCAACTAATTCCTTTTCTGTATAAAAGCGCTCGCAACCCACACAATATAAACCGGTATATTCATCAAAATAGATGTCGCCCTTGTCATTCACTTCCTGTAAAATATTTTGTACTACTCGTTTATGGCGGGTTTCTGTAGTACGAATAAAATCATCATATTTTATATGCAATTTTTCCCATAGATTGATAAAACGCGGCGCCATTTCATCACAGTGTTGTTGAGGAGTTACACCACGCTTATATGCAGTTCTCTGAATATTGAGTCCGTGCTCGTCAAGTCCTGTAAGGAAGAAAACGTCATGTCCTGATAAACGACGATATCTTGCGAGGACATCAGCTAATATGGTTGTATAGGCATGACCAATATGCGGTTTACCATTTACATAATAGATTGGAGTAGTTATAAAGTAATTTGGCGTCATTTTTATCTAAGATTACGATGGATATTAATTAATAAGTTGGTTAAAGTTAGCGACATATATAGATTCCTCCCTACTGATTCGATAGCTTCCTCAATTAAAATATTAATTTGAGTCAAATTAGCATTAGGATATTCTTTGTTGAATTGTTCCATTTTATCTAATAACTGCGGATGATAAAATTTATTCTGCATTCCCAGTCTAAAATGATAAATGTTTTTAAACCAGTTTTGTAATAAAAATAAATTAAACTGAAATTGATTTTTATCTGTCCTGCTCAGTTTGGAATTGTCCTCAATAAATTTACGCCACTCATTACCGTTTTCATCTAATACTACTTCGGATAATTCATTAATTGTATTGATTAAATCAGCAACTGGCTTCCGCGCTATTGAAATTGCATTGCGCATATCACCCCCCGCAAGTTCTACAACAATATCAATGGATTCGCCATTTATTTCTTGTTCAAAAAGGAACTCTTTGATAGTGTTATTATTGAAAGGTGGAAAATCAATGTGTTGACAACGCGATAGTATCGTAGGCAACAGTTGATCCTTGTTATCGGTAACTAAAATAATAGTAGTGTTTTGCGGTGGCTCTTCCAAAATCTTTAATAAGGCATTAGCCGATTCAGCCTGACCGGCGCTCAGCAAATGTGCATCGAATATAACGACAATTTTTCTACCAACATCATCACTTTTTAAATATAATTTTTTGCGCAGTTCTCTTATCGAACTGATCAGTATGCGCGTTGCGCCGGGCAAGATCAATTTTTGAAACGGGTCGTTTACTTTTTTACCAATCAGTTCATTCAGTAATTGTAAATCACTCTCTTTTAAGGAATCTAACGGAGATCTGCTATCCTTTTTCGTACTACTGGCAGGCAAAGTAAATACAAGTTTTAACAATTCATGCTGTAAATTTTTAAATTTATTGTAATTGTCTTCTGATACTTTTGCATCGGATTTAAAATATTGACTATTGATTACAGCACCAAATTCAATTGCCATTGCTTCTTTACCAACACCGGAAGGGCCCGCAAACAGATAAGCACTACCGACTTTAGCATTATCAATGATTTTTGCTAATAATTCCCATACTTTGGGCTGAGCTTCACGTATATCAAAATTCATCACTTTATCAACCAATCTTGCGGATTAAGTTTTTGCTGATTGCCCCATATTTCAAAATGCAATATTGAACCGTTAACCGAATCATCATCGCCGACATAGGCAATTATATCCTGACTTTTGATTTCCCCGTCTTCGTGAACCTGAAGGTCGGTTACGTGTGTATATACCGTGTAATATCCCCCGCCATGATCAATTATGATCGTTGTGCCGTATCCCCTGATATAAGTTATAGTCGTTACTATCCCGTTAAACACGGCTCTAACGGGCACCTTAGCCGATGCTTCAATATCAATTCCCGGATTTTCGGTTGTAGTTTTTAGCTGCGAATTCCATTGGTTACCAAATTTGGCTACTATTTTGCCATTAACCGGCCACAACAATTGTCCTTTCAATTCTGCAAAATTCTTTGAACTTAAATATTCCCGTTGATCTCTGATCCTCTGTTCGCGTTGTGCTCTATTTTTATCATTCAATATTTGCTGCCGAACCGCTTCGAGTTGTTTTAAACCTGCTTGTTTTTCTTGCAGATATTTTTCCAGCTCACGTTTGTCAGTTTGAATTTTGTTAAGTTCACGCTGCGTGGATGATCGGTTGTTTTGCAGAGCATTCTGTTGTCTTGTCTTGTCGTTGGTAGTTTCAACATTTTTTCGCAATGCGACATCCAAATCGCTTTTTTGATTGGTTATATCAGTGATCAACAACCTAATGGAATCCTGCAGCGTCTTCTCGATATCGGATACAATCTTCATATAGCGCGCACGATAAATTGCCTGTTCCCAAGTATTAGAGCTCAACAGTTTAATCAATAAATTTGGTTCACCTTTCTTATAAACTTCAACAGCTCTCTTTTCATATCTTGCTAAATACCGGGCTAATATCAATTCATTTTCAGGTATGATCTTTTCCAATTTTGTGATCTGACTACGCGTCAGATTCTGCGACCGATTCAGCCTGTTAATTAATTGTGTGATAAGCGACATCTCTTTTTCAAGCGATGATAATTTGCCCGCCGTACTTTTTTCTTTTTGTTCCTGATCTTTTATTTCCTGCTGAGTTTTTGCAATTTCACTCTTTAAGGAACTAATGGCTTTATCCTGTTTGGCCAATTGCTTATCATAATTAACATCACCGGATTGCCCAGGCATAATGCTGGTCATCGCTAAAATAAATATCGTAAATCGGATTCTCATAGGTAATAAAAATACCTCTTACATTAAAAGGCATGCAAACTACTTTATGACTTTGCTAAATTATTGTTTCACAATTTTTGGATATCCATATCAAACATGAAATCTAAACATCTGTATATTGAAACCGGTAAGTTAGAAGATGCCTATGAGATTGCACTTCAAATTCCGGAATTTGAAAGTTTATATACATTAAACGAATTTGAAGACCGGTTAAAAGCCGCCACGCACTTGATATTAATTGCTTATTATAAAAATAAACCGGTTGGTTTTAAGATTGGTTATGAGACCTTAAAAAATAAACATTTCTACAGCTGGATGGGCGGCGTACTCCCCAAATATCGCAAAGCGGGAGTCGCGCAACTTTTATTAAATTTTCAGGAAAAGTGGATCATTGAAAAAAAATATAAACGTATCTTAGTAAAAACACGCAAAAAGCATTTATCCATGATAAACTTTTTGGAAAAAAACGGTTATTATGAATTAGGCTCACTGCCCTATAATCCTGATGAAGAAACTCGTATTTTGTTCGAGAAAGAGTTAAATTAAATTAATTATAATAGTTAATTTCCAATCGTATTTTGCAATTGTCCAATAGGAGGTTTTATGAAATGTAATGTAGGCCCAACCGACAGACTATTAAGAATAATAATTGGTCTTGTGATATTGGTAATTGGTTATATAAATAGTAGTTGGTGGGGATTAATAGGTCTTATTCCACTGTTAACCGGTTTATTCAGATGGTGTCCCCTTTATAAACCTTTTAAACTAAATACAAACAATAACACCGAATAAATTTCAAATAATACATTGATCGAATGAGTCTGATTTAATCGGGCTCATTTTTATCAAAAATGCAAACTATAAACATTCAAACCAACCAACGGATAGATATTGTTGATATCACGGCCCAAATTGAAGCAATCGTTAATGAAGCAAATACAAGTTCGGGGGTAATTACCGTATATGTACCTCATACAACTTGTGGAATTATGATCAATGAAGGTGCCGATCCCGATGTTGTCAGAGATATAAAATATCAATTGGAAAATCTTGTTCCATATCAAAAAGGATATAAACATTTAGAGGGTAATGCGGACAGCCACATCAAAACCTGTTTGGTTGGCAGTTCCGATACAATAATCATCAATAACGGAAAATTAGTGTTAGGTACATGGCAAAGTATTTTTCTTTGCGATTTCGATGGACCGCGCGTGCGTAAAGTCCATGTAAAAGTTACCGGCTAATCGGACAGTTTATCCGTTTCCCATATTTCATCCATTTCCGCAAGCGGTGCTTCTTCGATTGACCGACCTTGTTTCCGGAGTTCTTCTTCAATCCTTTTGAATCGTTTAATAAATTTCTTGTTGGTTCTGCGCAGAGCATCTTCAGACGAAATTTTTAAAAACCGTGATAAATTTACAATCGAAAAAAGCACATCTCCAATTTCTTCTTCGATATGCTCTATAGTTCCGTTAGATTGAGCTTCTTTTAATTCCAACAGTTCCTCATGGATTTTTTCCCAGACTTCTTCAACTTTGTCCCACTCAAAACCCACATAACTTGCTTTTTCCTGCAAACGTTGGGCACGTACTAAACCCGGCAAAGTTACCGGTACTCCATCCAATCGGGATTCCCGACCTTTTTCTTGGTGCTTTTGTGCTTCCCAATTTTGCTTAGCCGATTTAGCTGCATCCACTTTTACATTTCCAAACACATGTGGATGGCGTCGGATTAACTTTGCTGTAATGTTCTCAAGAGATTCCAAAATGGAGAAGCGTTTTTCTTCCTCCGCCATTTGCGCTTGATACACCACATGCAGCAGAATATCGCCCAATTCTTCCTTTAAAGTATCCCAATCCTTAGCATGCACACTTTCCATCACTTCGTAGGTTTCTTCTAAAAAGAACGGCAGAATTGACTCGGGGGTTTGTTCTTTGTCCCACGGGCAACCGTCTTTAGCTCTGAGCTTTTTCATTATATCAACAAGCTCAATGAACTTTTCACCAATCTTGACTTTTCTATTCAAAGTTCCAAATCCTTTAAGTATTTATTTTCTAATTTTTGCATTTCCAACCGCTGTTCTTCCGTATCATCCTTACATCCCAATAGATGCAAACTGCCGTGTATGATCAATCGAGCAATCTCCCTTTGGTACGGTTCGCCAAAATATTCAGCATTTTCTTTGGCAACCGGTAAACAAATATAAATTTCACCTTCTACCTTATTAATACTATAATCGTTTAACCTGAAAGCAATAACGTCTGTAGGTTCATCTAGATTAAAAAATTGCTTTTTTAATCTTTGAATCAGACTTTTATTAGCAAATATAATTGATGTCTCACTTTCGGAAATACCCTCTTGCCCTAAGATGTGTTTATAGATTGTATCAACGAGATTATCTTTTATTCCAACCAAGGCAGGATCGGTCTCAATCTTGACTTTATGCATTAATTTTCAGATTTAACCGTTTCTGCTTTTTTGGGATCTTCCGGATATTCTATTCTAATATGAAATATTCCTCTTAAGATCGGCAGCATACCGGTTGTACCATTAACGGTTCCCTTAATTTTGCGTAATTCATCAAGCGTTAACGGGCACTCATCTAATTGACCTTCTTCCAATTTTTTCTTGGTAATTCTGTCAATCATTTCTTCAATTTTAACAATATCGGGATTTTTAATCGAGCGAACAGCAGCTTCAATTGATTCACAAATCATCAAAATACCGGTTTCTTTGGTATGTGGTTTGGGCCCGGGGTAACGAAAGATTGTTTCATCTATCTCTGAGGTATCTTTCGCTTCAGCTAATGCCTGACGATAAAAATATTCAACCCTAGTTGTTCCATGATGCGTTGCAATAAAATCTTTGATCGCTTGCGGTAATCCGAATTCATCAGCCAATGCAATACCTTCCCGCACGTGATTCCGGATAACTTTGGCACTCATCGTCAAGGTCATGCTGTCATGTCTATTTTCACCGGCGAATTGATTTTCAATAAAATATTCAGGATTCTTTAATTTGCCAATATCATGATAATAAGCTCCAACCCTGCACAATAAGGAATGTGCCCCAATTGCATCGGCACAGCCTTCCGCAAGATTACCAACCACAACACTGTGGTTAAAGGTTCCGTTAGCTTCCTGTTGCAATCGTTTGAGAAGAGGCGTGTTAAAATCCAACAATTCTAATAAGGTAAGATCAGTTGTTACCCCGAATCCAATTTCAAATAATCCGATTAATCCATAAGTCAAAATGGGAGCTAATATGCTGACTATCGCCAAATACAATAGATCAACTCGCATTTCAGCCCAACCTGCATTCTCGAACAGACCCATAGCTAAAACCACAAGAGCGCTCGCTCCCAATAGAGAAAAAATTGTTTTAAAAACCTGACTGCGAGTGCGCAATTGCCGCACATTATACATCGCGATTGATGAAGAGAATAACATAACAACAATAAAATCAATATTGTTGCCAATCATCATCCCTATTAAGATTATGATTGTTGATGCTCCCATGAATCCAATGCGGGCGTCAAACAGAATGGTCAATGACATTGCGGCTACGACAACCGGAATCAAATATTCGGAAAATTCTAATTGAAAATAAAATAAATAGGCAAAGACAATCGTGACCGCAAATAAAATCGAGATCAGAAGTATTAATCGGATATTAAGAAAAGTTTCTTTCCGGTAGATAATTAAGAAGGTGAAGAAAAATGAATAGATAATTCCAATTAGGATGAATTTGCCTAACAATTCGGTAAATAATTGCCAAAAGCCTGCCAAACCATCCGATTTGCCTTGAACAGCTTCCAACGATTTTAATTTTAAGAGCATATCATCAGTGATCCGCGTATTTTTTTCAACAATTTTTTCATCCTTTAATACTGTTCCCTGATATCGCGGCACTCTATTTAATTTTATCTCGCGGCGCCTTTCCGTTGTCTCCTTATCATACAACAGATTGGGCAACATGACCTCAACTATGATTTCATAAGTACTTTCGCGCAATAGCGTTTGATCTTCCGGGTATAAATTACTCACTTCTTGTCGGGCTTTGGTCCAGGCGGTTTCCAAGTCATTATAATCATCCGGATTTGCCAATACCGGCACATCCGATTGACTGATCATTATTTCTTCACTGATAATTTCCGATTTAGTAATGTCATATATTCCTTCTGACCACTGACTGCGACTGATCCGCACTACATCATTTTTAAGTTTATCTAATGAATAATCGAATTGATCGCTGTCAGGATCCCAAAGAATTGTTTTCCACAAATCGGTTTCAATATCAAAAGAAAATGATTCGGAAAAATCAAGTTTTAGTTGATTTAAGTTTATACTGTCAGCTTCAAAAGTTGATAGAGCGTCCGCATAACCATCTTCATAACGTTCCCGGAATACATTATTAGCTGAAGCTAATACTTTGGTTTGTGATTCACGAATTTGTTCAATCTTTTCAAATAAGCTATTTATTATTTCTATTTGAGAATTAACAACTTCCTGACTTCTAATAAATAGCGCCGGTTCGGATTTAAGCGCTTCGTCAAGATCTTCTTGCAACTTTTCTACCGGTTTAAGGATCGGGAATGTTTCAGGTGCAATTATCGTCTCACGAGCAATATCATCTTTTTTATATGCAAATTGCAAAGTCTTGCCGCTTGGAAAAAACAAAGCCGACACTATAATTAGGCTGAATATTGTCAGAATCTGCCAACGATATTTGCTTAGCAGATTAGTAATTTTAATTAAAATATTTTGCTGGTTACCCATCATGCATTCAGTGCATTTCGCACTATTTCCCGACTGATGACCATACGTTGAACTTCACTCGTTCCTTCGCCGATCTCTAAAACTTTAGCGTCCCTGAAAAAACGCTCAACATCATATTCCCTGACGTAACCGTAACCCCCGAAGACCTGTATTGCCTCGGTAGTAATATCCATCGCCACTTCACTGGCGAATAATTTTGCCATAGCAGCTTCTTTCAATACTTCTTCGCCTTGGTCTTTTTTCCAAGCGGCATGATATACAAGCAACTTAGCAGCTTCAATCTGTGTAGCCATATCAGCCAGTTTGAAGCCTACCGGTTGAAATTTATAAATTGGTTTACCGAAAGCTTCTCTTTGGGTTGAATACTGTAAAGCTTTTTCATAAGCGCCCTCGGCAGTTCCGACTGCCAAAGCTGCCATAGATATTCTGCCGCCCACTAATGTTTTTAAAAATGTTCGAAAACCGGTGGTTGGATCTCCTATCATATTTTCCGCGGGTACACGCATATCGTTAAAAAATATTTGGCGTGTATCGCTTGCCCGCCAACCCATTTTTTTCTCTTTAGGTGCTATCTCCAAACCTTTGGTGTCCATCGGGGCAAGAAAAGCCCCGACACCAAGCTTTTCACCATCTTTGATTACTTGGGCGGTCAAACTAAGTAGTCCGGCTTCTCCTGCATTAGTAATAAATATCTTACTGCCATTAATTATATATTCGTCACCGACCAACTCAGCCGTAGTTTGAGTTGCGCCGGCATCACTTCCGGCTCCCGGTTCGGTCAAACCAAAAGCACCTAACATTTTCCCTGAAGCAAGATCGGGTACATATTTTTTCTTTTGCTCCTCGGTCCCCGATAATACGATCGGCATTGTGCCCAAAGATGTATGTGCTGCCATGGTTATTGCCAGCGATGCATCCACTTTTGCCAGTTCAATTACTGAAGCCGCATAAGCCACCGTGTCCATTCCGGCTCCACCATATTCCTCCGGCACCGGAATTCCTAACATTCCCAGTTCAGCCATCTGATCAACCAAATCCCGTGGAAATTTTCCGGTTTCGTCAAGCTCCTGAGCGACCGGTTCAATCTCATTTTGGGCAAAATCCCGAACCATTGATCTGATCATTTCATGTTCTTCGGTAAAAAATAGCTTATCCATTGAATATCCTAATTATAGTTAATTTTTAATTACCACCTGATTGCTGCCGATGCCCAAGTAAATCCTGAACCAAAAGCCGCTAAAATAAGTATATCTCCGTCGTTAATTTTTCCATTATCATATGCCTCAGACAGTGCAATCGGAATGGATGCTCCGGTTGTATTACCATATCTTTCAATGTTGCTGTACATGCGGTCCATTCCAATACCTAAACGCTTTGCCACAAATTGCGTAATTCTAAGATTTGCCTGATGAGGAATGAACAAATCAACATCATCAACTTTCAGGTTATTAGCATTAAGCGCTTCCATAATAACTTCCGGAAATCTTACAACCGCATTCTTAAAAACCTCTCTGCCATTCATCTGCGGAAATTGTCTGCCGGCATCCAACATCTCATGCGACATGCAAGGATTTTCAAGCGAAGTGGGAAGTTCAGCCCACAAATACTGGGCAAATTTACCCTGTGAGTGCATATGTGTGGAAAGTATGGCGCTGTCTCCATCGGTCGCTTGTAAAACAACCGCGCCGGCACCGTCACCGAATAAAACAGCCATATCTCTACCACGGGTAGAAACATCAATACCAGTAGATTGTATCTCGGCGCCAATCAGCAGAACATTGTTTACTTGACCTGTTTTAATAAATTGATCGGCAATTGATAATCCATAAATAAAGGCTGAACATGCAACCTTAATATCAAAAGCTCCAATTGTATCCATCCCCATTTTATCCTGAACCTGAACAGCCGAACCCGGGAAATTATAATCCGATGTTAGTGTTGCAAAAATTATCAATTCTATATCTTTTGGAGTAAGGCCTGCCATTTCAATTGCTTTTTCGGAAGCTTTAACCGCCAAGTCAGACGTGCCAATTTTTTCATTAACCCATCGCCTTTCATTGATACCTGTCCTTTCCACAATCCAATCATCCGAGGTGTCCATATATTTTTCAAGATCTTTATTGGTAACTATATTATCCGGCACATAATAACCAACACCGGTTATTTTAGTTTTTTTCATATTAATTCTCTTTTTTATCACTCATTTTAATATCCCGAACATTAAGTTGAACCGTGCGTCGGCCCTGCCATTCATTAACTTCAACTACATAAGCCAAATCGATCGGAAGCCCTTTGATCAATTTCTCATAATGTTGTGACATATTAAAACCAATTGCAGAAATTACCTTTTGGTTCTGGCGAATTTTGAAAAGTATGTGATCGCCATTACCAATTACTCTCGGATTTCCGATTACTTCAACGCGTTTTGAAACAAAATTTGGTCTCATATTACCCGGCCCGTAAGGTGCCAATTTATCCAGAAAATCCATAAATCTTCTATTTATATCTTTTAATTTAAGAATTCCATCTAAAGTCAATGTAGGAATTAAATCATCGGCAGAGGTGTTATTATTTACAAAATCGGTGAACTCTTTCTTAAATTTGGCAAAAGACTCTTTTGATACGGTCAATCCGGCAGCCATGGCATGTCCTCCAAAATCCATCAAGAATTCTGAAGAAGCTGATAGTGCCTCATACAAATCAACTTTAGCTATACTGCGTGCCGAACCCTTTCCGATACTGTTCTCATCATAAGAAATAATCACGGTCGGACGATGGAATTCTTCTTTCACTTTAGAAGCAACTATTCCGATCACACCGGGATGCCAATCGTTTCCGGCTAATACTATTGCACGATCATTTTTCAGATCAATGCTTGCATTGATCTTATTAAACGCAGCATCAACTACATCCTGTTGAATTTGCTGTCTTTTTTGATTTTCCTGTAATAAAACATTAGCCAGATACTTGGCGCGTTTTTTATCGTTGGTCGTTAATAATTCGACTGAACGATTAGCATCACCAAGTCTTCCTGCAGCATTAATTTTAGGTGCAACACCAAACACTAATTGACCAACGGATAAAGATTTATCGCTCAACCCAACTGAATCTAACAACGCCTTTATGCCCGGTTTACTTCCATTGGTAAGTAATTCTAAACCATGTTTTACTATTACGCGGTTTTCTCCGCTCAAAGGAACCATATCCGCACAGGTACCTAATGTTACCAAATCTAAATATTCATAGATCCTATCTATCGGAATTTTTAATTTTATGGCGATCGCGCAAACCAATTTGAAAGCGACTCCGCCACCGCACAGATTTTTAAAAGGATAGCTACAATCAGCACGCTTAGGATTAAGAATTGCATAGGCTTCAGGTAATTTATCATCGGGAATATGATGGTCGGTAATAATCACATCAATTCCTAAAGATTTGGCATATTTGATCGGTTCAATGGCATTAATTCCACAATCGCAGGTTAGAATTAAATCCATACCTATGCTGTGGGCTTTATCAATTCCGGTATTTGATAAGCCATATCCTTCTGATTCACGATTTGGTATATACGAAGTAACCTCAACCCCCATTTCCATTAAAGCCAAATAAAGCAAGGAAGCGCCGGTTGTTCCATCTACATCATAATCACCATAAATAAAAATCGGATTTTTCGATTTTATATTTTGGCCAATTCTATCTACTGCTTTATCCATATCCTTCATTTTAAAAGGATCATACAACAAATCCAATGAAGGCTCAAAAAACGGAAGAGAGTTTTCTAATGATTCGATTTCTCTATTGGCAAGGACACGGGCAATAATCTCAGTAGATTGAAATTCCTTTTTTAGGTGATTAACTTTTTTAGGATCCGGATTTAGGAATTGCCATTTCATTTCAATTTGCGATATTTCTATACAAACAATCTAATTATTACTATTCAGGGCTACTGAATTTAGATGAAGATTTCGGATTATTCGATATTAATTGATAAGTTTTTGAAATTAAACTGAGCTGGTCTATAAGCCGAGTTTTGTATCCCGATCAGATCGGGACGGTGATCATTCATCTAGACTCAACTTCACAATTGAGTTCAAGCAATCTACCCGTCTCTACCGTTGAAAACTGCGATGCGAACAACATCTCGAGAACTATTTGATCTTACACCGAGTGGGGTTTACAAGCTTTCCATTTCTCAACGGATACTGGTAGTCTCTTACACTACCTTTTCACCCTTACCCCGACAAGTCGGGGCGGTATATTTTCTGCTGCACTTTCCGTATATCGCTATTGCGATACCCCTCCTGTTAGGAGGCACTCCGTTCTACGGTGCCCGGACTTTCCTCCCTCCAATAAAAAGAGGGCAATCACCCGACCAGCTCAATTTTCAAATAATAAGTTTATTAAAACAGGATAAATTAAATATTGCCGGCTAATTCTCAATATATAAAAATCGGCTGCATTCATCACAAGTATGGGCAGTTTTTCCTTCTCTGATTTCGGCAATCTTCTGTAACGGTACAAATGCACCACAGCCGCTGCAGGAATTACCAATAACCGGCACAGCAGCCATACCGCGTCTTGCCTTACGCACCATATCGTATCTTTTCAAGACATTTGGATCAACGGACTTGATCAATGTTTCACGATCATTTTCAAGGTTTTCTTTTTGTTCAGCTGATTCCTGCATAAGTAGTTCCAAATTCTCTCTTTTTTCAATCAAATCCTTACTTACCGATTCCACATTCGCCTCTTGCTCGGCTATCTTCTTTTCAAGCTCTTCTTTTTCTTCAAGGAGTTCGATTTCTTCATTTTCATCATTGTCCAATTGCTCTTTCAGATGATCAATTTCAGACATGATGGCATCATACTGCCGGTTGGTGGTAACCTTGAAAAGTTGCTCCTTTAGATTATCAATTTTCTCATTATCTTCCTTAACCCGTAAATCCATTTTATTCAACGCAAGTTGTATTTCTTTAATCCTTTGCTTGTTCTCGTTTATTTCATTTATTGCACGTTTTTCTTCGTCTATGGATTCCTCAACTTTTCTTGGCAGGTCACCAAGGATATCCTCTAATTCCATTAATTGTAAATCAATGCTCTGTAGTTCTATAATATTTTTAACTGAACTCATGTATTTCCTACTCTATATATTAAAAATGCACCTCAGAAAGGTGCATTTATCTAAATTAATTTCAATTGGCAAACATTGCCCTATTATACTATAGGATCTCAAAGCGTTTTTGCCTCTTCTGTATTATTAATCATCATGATTTTGTCAAATTAAGCGTGCGAATTTAATAAAAATCATCAACAATTGATATATGAATTTATCTATCGGATTTCAAGTACCGCCCTGTCAACAACATTTTTAAATAATAAACCTCTCCGATTTAATTCAATAATAATACAGATCAATAATGATATTCTGTCCGATTAAAGTTGCTTATTTTAAATTGTATATAAAATACTTAAGTTTATAGAATCTGAAATACAGGGGAAATTATGCTTTATTATCGAAAATTATTTATTGTAACAATTGTAATATTAATATTTGCCAATTTTGCAATTGCCCAAGTATCGGCATCCGGATCATCTAATTATCCGCGTAGCGGTGAACGCTATGTAACCGATGAAGATGGAATTATCAAAATGTGGGTCAATGTTTGGGGACAAGTAAACCGCCCCGGCAGTTATTTAGTTTATGATGGCATTGACCTGGCGACACTACTTTCTGTCACCGGTGGACCAACACAAGGCGCTAATCTCAATAGAATAAAATTATATCGGGAATTGCCCGATGCTAATGGCAATATGTCTAAAACAATAAACTTAAACAAATTCCTTAAAACAGGTGATCGGGGAGAATTCACGCGAATATTGCCAAACGATACTTTTGTGATACCACAGTCGTTTTCATCTTACATATTTTCGAATTTGAATATCGTTAATACGATTATAAATATTTATAATCTTTACACTATTGCTAGATTGAGAGAGGAATCAAACTAACTCTACTGTTAACACACAAAAATGCAAAGATTCAATATAGCCGACACCAACCAACAGCCCGACTCCGAACTGGGTGTAAAGGAAATACTGTACTTATTAAGACGACATTTACCGTTAATAAGTATTACAACCATTTTTGTAATAGTTGTAGCAATGCTATATACCCTTATTCAAATTCCGACTTACAACGCTTCTTCAATGGTTGTTGTGGAAGAACGTAACCAAACAGGTGCAATGTTTGATTTTGGCGGAGAAACCAATCTCTCTCTCATTAATACTATGAACAATGAGATGGAGTTGTTGAAGTCCAGAACCTTATCCGAAGAAGTGGTGAACGACCTGTGGAATTCCGAGCATAGAAACAACATGTATCTATTCGAGACCAGAATTTATAAACCGGAAGGTCTCAGAAAACCTCTCAGAGGTATTTGGAATTCAATATTCAATCGCAATCTGAAAGAAAAATTCTACCATGAAAACACATTAATACCTCAAACGCTATTATCGGAAGCTTCAGGAATAATACGTGATAATATTAATTTGATAAATGAACGTAATACTAACGTTTTAAGAATTACGATGGAGAGCAATGACCCTCAAGAGTCAGCTCTACTCGCAAACACTGTAGCAAAATTATATCAACAGCGGGACATGGAATGGAGTACCGGTGAAGTTGTAAATCTTAGAAGCTTTTTGCAAAATCAGCTGACTAAAGTTGAAGCTGATTTGCAAATTGTAGAAGATTCCCTAAGACGTTTTCAAGAGCAGGAGCAAATATTTGAACTGGAAGGTAATGCCAAGCAGTTGATGGATCAATTAGGCGATGTGGAAACAAAATACAGATCAATATTAGCGGAAATAAACATTATTAGAGAACGCATGCGCTTTATTGACAGCAGGTTGTCTGAGGAGGAAAAAAACTTAAAAGAACAGCTCCTTAATTCAATTGATGCCAGACTTACTGCTTTAAGAACTGAAATTGCACAAACTGAAGCAAATTTAGTCCGTAATGAATCTACTTACGGAGTTAATCACGAGGCGGTTTTATCCCTGCAATCAAAACTTAATCGTCTTAAAGCAGAATTAGAAGAACAAACCAATCAATTAATCGAAAGCGGTACATCTGTGACAGACCCCATACAATATCGCCAAGCATTAATGGATACATCACTTTATTTGGAATCGCGTTTGGCAAATTATCAATCACAAGCACGGGAATACCGAAAAATCGTTGACCAATATACGCGGGAATTAAACACGCTACCTGCCAAGTCGGTACAGTTCGCTCAATTAGAAAGAGACCGTTCAGTGCTGGCAGAGACCTACTCATTAATTCGCCAAAAACTGGAAGAAGCCAGAATAACCGAAGCTTCACAATTGGGCAAAGTACGGATTATAGATCCGGCAATACCACCATTGTCAAAAACCAGTCCAAGTACTATGCTTAATTTATTTTTCGGTTTGATAGTCGGAGTCGGCATCGGCGCTTTAGCTGCCTTCCTAATTGAACAAACTGATAATACATTAAAAAACACTAGCGATATTGAAAGACGTGGTCTAAATGTCATCGGAATTATTCCTGATATTACCAAAGCAAAAGGGACTTATGGGCGCAGGCAAAAAAGAAAATTAAAACGGGTTAAAGAGCAAGAGTATAAAATGGGTACCATAAATGTAACCAACGATATTAAACGACGTATCATTACCAAAGAAGATCCGCGTTCTCCAATTGCAGAGGCATACAGAAGCTTGCGGACCAGTTTAACTTATGCGTCTGTTGACAGTGAATTGAAGTCGCTCATCGTTACAAGTGCGGGTCCCGGAGAAGGTAAAACCACCACGATCACAAATCTTGCGATAACTTTCGCGAATATCGGTAAGCGCACACTCCTGATTGATGCTGATCTCAGGAGACCAGTTGTGCATAAAATATTTAATTTTAACATTGAGCCCGGATTAACACATTACTTAACAGGATTTCCTCGAAATATTCACCCCTTGGTTAAGCAGACCGAGATTAAAAATCTACAAGTTATCACCGCAGGTGCGACACCGCCTGATCCTTCCGTACTATTAAGTTCACAGAGAATGCATGAGTTTATTAAGAATATTGAGATTGGCTGGGACATAATACTTTTTGACGCCCCACCGGCAGTTGCCGTGACAGATGCATCGCTTTTAGCGAAAGATATTAACCAATTCATTTTAGTTGTAAAATCCGGAGTAACCGATAAATTGGCATTTGATCGCACGATACAAATGCTGAGCGGTGCCGATGCTCCCATCACCGGAGTAGTAATGAACGCTGTTTCACCAAGAACCAGTTATGAATCTTATCACTACTATAACGAATACTATAATTATTACAGCTCTGATGATAACAAGTCATAATCTACTATTTTGATTATACGCAAATTGATTAAATTTTAGTTCACATACATGCTGCAACTATTAATTTTATCAGTCTTATCGTTTTTAATCAGTTTAATGATTGGCAGATTTCTTTATAAATCTGACCTTCCCCAATCGCTGATCGATAAACCCAACATTAGAAAAATACATACAACACCCACGCCACTGGTCGGCGGTATTGCGATTATTTTCTCGTTTCTAATAATTGTAATTTTGTTTAATCTTTATGAAAATAATGTTGTTCAGCTTTATATTATTTTTTCTCTATTTTTCTTCTTCATCGGATTATTTGATGATCTATTCCAATGGAATTATAAGAAGAAATTCTTACTGCAATTAATTGGAACAATGGCTTTCACAATTACTATTTCTCAAAATATTGAAATATTACATTTCTCAACAATCAGCTCTTCTAACTTATTATTCAATTCTTTCATAATATTCATTTGGATATTGTTCATTATTAATGCTTTTAATTTTTTCGACGGCATAAACTTTTTAGCCGGAAGCCTGTCTCTAATTTTTTTTGTTAGCTATCTTGTATATTATTATTTTGTCGGGGATGTATTGGTGATTTCAATATTATTAATTCTAATTTTCTCGATAATTGGATTTTTATTCTACAACAGAGCTCCGGCTAAGATGTTTCTTGGAGATGCCGGTTCGATGTTTCTCGGATTTACGATAGCCGCTTTTCCTTTAATATTTTCAACTTCAAACACACAGACATATTCGACTTTTTTCGTAATAGTTGTCTTTATTTTAGTTTCGGATACAATCTTTGTATTAATCACAAGATTCCTTAAAAATAATAATCCCTTTCATCCCGACAAAACCCATCTTCATCATCAATTATTGAACCTGAATTTCAGAAACAGATATGTTGTTCTTATCATATTATTTGGTTCTTTACTGCATTCGCTTCTAGCGTTTTATAGCGAAAAAATATCGTTAATTTTATTACTATTATTATTGTTAATTATCAACATCATATTTATTATATCTCCAAGATTTTTCCCAAATTTAGTAGAAAAATATAACCTTTGGGGTTTAAAACATATCTATGATAAAGCAATAAATTATTTTCAAGTAGATAAGTAATTATGTCATTACGTTCAATTCTTATTTCAGCAGTCATTTTTCTATTAATTATCGGTTGTAAAACGATTACCGTTTCAGATAATGAATCTGTCCATGCTGATATTCCCAACGATATAGAATTGGTTCCAATTCCGGCAGGTAATTATTTGAAGGGTGAACATAATACAACTGCAGTTATCCCTTATGACTATGATATTATGAAGTATCCGGTTACGAATGAACAGTATTTGCGATTTTTATATTTAGCGGATTCTTTAAACTTAATTGAGATAGATACTTCAGGAGCATATGGATATTATAGTGGAGATCAATTCTGGCCGCCGGGCAATTACAAACTCGCTGATTTTAGCTCTAATGAAGCAAGGATTGGTTATTACCCACCAGACTACTTTTTTACCAAATGGCGATATGTTGAAAATCGGATAGAGGATTATAGTAAACATCCGGTAACATTTGTTACTTGGTTCGGAGCTAAAGCATTTGCCGCATTCTATGGAATGCGACTTCCAACAAATGAGGAATGGGAAAAAGCTGCTCGGGCAAATACAATAAATAGATATCCCTGGGGAAACAAATTATCACCAGAATATGCAAATTATAAAGATAGCGGCGACATTTATGATAATGACACAACTCCCGTCGGACATTATAACGGGGATGGTAATACTTTCGCCAGTTACAGCCCTTATGGTATTTACGATATGGCAGGGAATGTGTGGGAATGGACAAATTCCTGGTGGCAGGATTCCCAAGGAAAAATCATAAAAGGAGGCTCATTTAATAGCTCTTTGAATAATCCCCCGGATGCTGACTTACTTAATTACAGATTAATGACCTGGTTTGTACCGGGAGTCGGCTATTTACCGATGAATACCAGTCGTGAAATTGGTTTCCGCTGTGTTAGAGATCTGTCCAACTAGTTTTTAGTTCTTAAATTAAGATTACCACTGAAATACTTCTCAATTCCAAACCATATTACATTGTTATGTTTCACCTCCACGGGAGATCTAGATGACGAAACTAAAAACGCCTCATTATAAATAGTTTCATATTCATAATGAAGTGATATTCGGTATCCGCGAAATATATACCTCAAATCGAGTCTAATTTCAAGTTTGCCCTCAGGAAGATTACTCATGTCGTACAAAACAGTTCTATCTTCATCAATAAAATATTCACCCAATGTATGATCATAAACTATTGTATACGCATACTGATTAACCAAAGAATTAGGGTGCGTTACATTATGACGTTCAAGATTAATTGATGGAATTATCGAAATACCATTATTATTATACGCTAAGTAAATAGTAAAATCGTCCGAATCCGGTCCGCTGTGAGCTGCCCAATAGCGTCCGTCAAACGTGTTATAATCAAATTGGATTGAACTATTCCAATCAGGTGTGTTCCGTAATTGCCAATAAGCTGTTTGAATAAGATTTGCATATTCTATGCCTAAAATCAAATTGATATTTTTGAAAATTCCATATTTTCTGATACCGAGTATATATGCCCTACTATGATCCGGATGGTAAAGAAAATCCTTAAAGTTTTCAATCCCTTCACTCCTGCCATATTCCAAATATAGAACAAGATCAGATTCAGGAAAGCGCAGATTCAGGTACCCTGTATAAGTTTGATCAACAGGGTTAAGAGTATCATCAGTAGAATTCTCAACAGTAACAAATTGAAACGGAAGTAAAGCCGCTTCAATTGGACCAATATCATAATTAGTAAGATTCCCTCCCGATAAAAACGATCTTGCAAATCCTAAGGTAACTACAGGATTAGAATAATAGGTAGAACTAACCATAAAACCGGAATAATATGGCTCGGAGATACTTTTTTCTCCAAATTTTGAGAATACATATCTTCCATTAAATCCCCACTTACCAATCCGTTTTTCATTAACAGTACCAAGCATTAAATGTCCAAAACCGGTCGTATTATTTGACATCATTAAGGAAGTATGCAGGCTAGGTCCCCACCACATATTGGCATTAGACCATCCAACACCAAATCCATTATATTTTAGATACAACTGTGTTTCACGTAAACCATAACGAGTATAAGGCGTTTCGGTATGTGCCCGATTGTCATTAAGATGCATGAACTTGGTTATACGCTGCGGTTCAGCATAATCCTCGTTTTGCGATGTAAATACAAATGGCTCCATACTGGCAAATAAATATTTAGAATTAAACGCAATATTCGCTGAAGTAAAGAAGCTAAGTCCTTTACCAACCCATTTATCAGAGGTGTTCTCCAAATTTGGGGCACCGTCATTGTAGAACACATCGCTTCTAAATTTTAAAGACCATTTATTGTTTTGCTCTTGAGGAATTACTAACGGTCTAATCATCAATGAACCGTAGTCTTCACCGCCCATCATTACTTTTTGCTCGGTAAAGATCAGATCAAAAGGATCAGCCGGAATGTACAGTTGGGACCATGCTACGCTAACAGCAAAGAGTATGAATATAATTTTAATATTTAATGATCGTCTATTGGCTTTCATTTTTCGCTACCAATCTATTGCCAATCCAACATGGCCGCTTAATTCAGAGTCAAGTGTATTATAAGATACCCACCCACTTAATTCAAGCATTCGGTTAATTTCATAACCGGATTCAATCTTGACCGCAACCGATTCTTCACTTTTACCAAGCAAAAATGGTGTATCTTCATCAATTGCTCGGTCACGATCATTATAATTATCTAATACCGAACTGCTGAGTTCGATGCCTTTTTTAAGATACAATAATTCTAACATTAAATTCCAACGATAGGTCGGCCATAAGCCCACATCAATCATTAGAGATTGTGAATTGGGTCCTTGCGGTAATCCTAAACCGATCTCGGCCGATGAATAAGAATTAATATAGTTTTCATGGGTATAGGTCCAGGGTCTGCTGATCGTTCCTTCAATTCTTGCCTCTAATAAGTACGGATTTGATTTAGAAATCCAATGAATCCCGCTTTGGAATACATATTTGTTGCCCCACCATTTTGAAAATATTTTCTCCCAGGCAAGTTCATCCCAGAAAAGTGTGTTGTACCACCGCAAGCCCGGGCTAACGAGCCATGAACAATCCAATGCCATCAATAAATTGTCTTTGTCGCCAAGATTATGCTCCGCCGGCCAATAAAAATTGACCGGTATCAGATATTCCAATTCAATGGGCCGGTTACCGTAAATTACTAATTCATTGAACGATAATGATAACCTGTCCCCTAAAAAGAATTCCAAACGATGTCCGGCAATATACTTACGTGGATATTCATGCAATTTATGAATTGTTGTACTTCGAAAAGGTAACAGCGAACCATGTATGAAATCGAATCCGACAAAATCATTCTTAAAAGAATAACTTATATATGGAAAAGTTTGGCTCGCACCGGACAATATCGGCGAGTTCTCCGGCGAAAATCCCCAAATAACCGGTGTTTTGGCTAATTGTAAATCACCAAACTTGGTAGAGATATTAAATGCGGCATTTGATTGATACCATAGCGTCCAGTTAATAAAATCAAAATAGGGATTATCTTCATTCTTGTAGTCATCGAGTTGATAAACTAACGACGAATCACCGACAAACCGGTTCATTGTAAAATCAATCAAAAATGACAACTCATTTGAAATTGAACCGATAATTGAAACTTGATCAGTAAATCTGCGGTAAGCCGATTCATTAATCATTTGTAAACCAATTGTCTCGCTCAGATCAATCCAGGCATAGATATCCGAACTATTATATGACAAAAAGTGGGGTTCCGATGTCTGAGAACCATAATCGTTTCTAAAAATATCTTTTAATTTGTTTACATTTTTTTTATTAAGCGGAAAGGATACCTCGCTATCCAATTCCTCAATTGAAAATTCAATTAAAAATCTTTGCAGCAATTTCTTATCGGCAACTGCTAATTCCCAATCCATTGTGCTTAGTTTTTTTAAAGCAGTTCTGATAAATGAATAGGTATAAGGACGAACACTAACGCCTTTTTGCGAAATATTACCCATCGCTATGTGGCGGTCTATGTAAGTATGTACCAAATGATCAGTCGGTATCGGAACATTTTGTCCGACAATAAATCCACTCAAGGTCAGCAATAGGCAAAAGACTGTGAACAAATTTTTATTATGTTGAAAATTCATAGTCATTACAATTCAAGAAAGTTAAATATAAATGTAAGTATCTATTTATGTTTTTATTGCATAATCGAATTAAGTATCAAGATGCGTTACTATATTTTCGGCAATTGCAAAAGCACTAGTTGCCGCCGGCGAGGGGGTATTCAATACATGGATAATTTTTCCGTTCCTGACAATTCTGAAATCATCAAGAAGCTCTCCGCCATTTGTCAAAGCCTGCGCTCTAACTCCGCTTCCGCCGGTTGTAATATCCTGTTTAGTGATCTCCGGTATTAATTTTTGCAAGGCATTCACAAATAACGTTTTGGAAAAAGAACGAAGCATTTCCGATGAACCGATTTTCCAATATTGTTTGCCTAATTTCCAAAAAGCCGGATACGAAAAAATCTCGGTTAAGTCTTTAAACTTAATATCTGATTTTTTATAGCCCTCGCGCGCAAAAGCCAAAACAGCATTGGGACCCGCTTCAATAGCGCCATCAATTCGACGTGTGAAATGTACTCCCAAAAAGGGAAATTTCGGATCAGGCACCGGGTAAATAAGATTCTTTACTAAGTATTTTTTCTCTTCTTTAATTTTATAATATTCGCCCCGGAAAGGTATTATCTTAATATCAATGTTATTTTGGGTAAACTGCGCAACGCGATCAGAATAAAGTCCGGCACAGTTTATCACCAACTCGGATTCTATTTCATCTGCGCGTGTTGCGATTATATTATTTTTATTTTTTTGTCTGATGTTAATGACTTTGGAATTGAACTTGACCTTGCCACCGTTATCTACAATTTTTTGAGCAATCTTCGAACAGACTGTCCTATAATCAATGATTCCGGTTGATGGAGAATGAATACCTTTAATTGCAAAAACATGCGGTTCAATTTCCTTGCATTCGCTTGCATCAAGTAATTTTAGATCGGTCAAGCCATTGGCTAATCCCCGCTCATATAGATTATTCAAAACAGGAATTTCATCATCTGTCGTAGCAACAATCAGTTTACCGCACAACTCATAAGGGATGTCATTATTGTCACAAAAATCTAATAACTTTTTAATCCCGTTGCGACAGTTGGTTGCCTTCAAAGAGCCCGGCTTATAATATATACCGGAATGAATGACACCGCTATTGTTACCAGTTTGATGAAGCGCTAATTCGGCTTCTTTTTCCAAAATGATAATCTTTTTATCGTGAAACCGTTGTTGGCATTCATAAGCGGCAGTCAGTCCAATAATACCACCGCCTATAATCGCAATGTCATACATTGTGGTTATAAATCTTGATTAGCACCTAATCGAATAATATGTTTATCACTAACACCTTTGAAAACATTGCGGGTATCAATAATTAACTGAGCATTATCTTTTATATATTGATAGTCAACATTAGAATGATCGGTCACGATCACAACCGCGTCATAACTTTTCAGCATAGTTCCTGAAAGTTTGTCCTGACTGAATTTTTCAGAGTTGTTCCATTGGATTTTTGGTACGAATTCATCATAATAATCAACTTGGGCGCCGCCCTGTTCCAATAATGTTAATATATCAAGCGCCGGCGATTCTCTAACATCATCAATATCCTTTTTATAGGCAATTCCGAGAATCAATATGTTGCTGCCTCTGATTGATTTTTGAAAGCGATTCAATCCGCTACCGATTAAAGTAACCACATGATCCGGCATGGTGGTATTGATCTCGCCGGCAAGCTCGATGAAGCGGGCGCGGTAGTTCAGGGTTTTCATTTTCCAAGACAGATAATGCGGATCAATCGGAATGCAATGTCCGCCCAAACCGGGACCGGGCGTGAATTTCATAAAACCGAAAGGTTTGGTATCGGCGGCATCAATGACTTCCCAAACATCAACACCAAGTTTTTCGCACATAATAGCAATTTCATTTGCCAAGCCGATATTGATAGATCGAAAAGTATTCTCTAATAATTTTACGGTTTCCGCCGATTCAGGTGATTTGACCGGAACGATGGTTTCGATAATTGATTGATATAATTTTACACCGATCGCGGTACATTGCTCGGTAATTCCACCGATGACCTTGGGCGTATTCTTTATTTGATATTTTTCATTCCCCGGATCAACCCGTTCCGGCGAGAAACATAGATAGAAATCTTCTCCAACTTTTAAACCCGTTTTTTCCAATGCCGGTAAGATAAGTTCGCGCGTCGTGCCGGGATAGGTGGTACTTTCCAAACTAATGAACATATCTCGGTGAACATACTTGGACAGTTCGGCAAGTACGCTCAAAATGTAAGAAACATCCGGATCCTTCAATTTATTCAGTGGTGTTGGTACGCAGATCAGTGCTGCATCAATTTCTTTCAACTTAGCAAAATCAGTGGTAGCACTAAACAATCCCTTTTGCACAATTTCCGCCAAGTTAGCATCGGAGACATCTCCGATATAATTCTCGCCATTATTAATTTGGTTGACGCGCGCCTCATTGATATCAATGCCAATTACCTTAAAGCCATTATTGGCAAACTCAACGGCTAAAGGCAAACCGACATAGCCAAGACCAATAACGCCAATTACCGCCGACTTATCCTGAATTTTGTTTTCCAAACTGTTCTTCATAAAAGACTCAATTATTTTAATAATATAAAGTGGAAATTACAGCACAACCCGATTAGTTATGTAACAGTAATTTTGATAATTGCTAAACTACAGGTAAAGGCTTAATTTTCAGCCCGTTATTGGGCCCATAGCTCAACGGTTAGAGCAGCGGACTCATAATCCGTTGGTTCGGGGTTCGAATCCCTGTGGGCCCACTAATGAAAGAGGGTAGCATTGGCTACCCTTTTTATTAGGGAGCAGTCTGTCAGAAATTCCGGTTGGGGTCGATTACGAGGTCTGTTGCTTGTAGCAATAGACCGAGAAACCGCTGAACGAAGTGAAGCCAATCCCTGTGGGCCCACTATTATAATTCTCACTTTCTCGACGGAGAGAGTGGGATTTTTTATTCCTAAGGTAAAAATGTGAAATTGACAGAAAAAGGCACGATTTGACTCGGTTTTCAGCAGTTTTTCAGCAGTGGACCTTCTAAGAGCAGCGTTCATCTTATTTAGGAGTACTTTGTCTTTTCGCAAAAATGTTTCCATAATTAAGGTCTGCGCTACTGCCCTGTAGAACAGTGGTCAAAAAAAATATACCAAAATTGAATACTAAAGAGTTGATTTTTTCGACAAGAAACTGTCATTTTTTAAAAAAATAGTACTGTTTTTGCACTCCGTTCTTTTTCACTCTGTTAGTGCAGTTTTAACATTAAATAATCCTGACTTTGAGGTTTCGGTTACAAGATTTGATTCAATACTTCTTTGATATTTTTGTTAGGAAGATTGCATTCCTTATTTTTACAAACATATATATTAGTCTGATCTTCAATTAATTTCCCGTTAAGTAGAGCTAAATTGCCTTCAGTTTTACCACCGGAGAAAAACACATTTGGTAAATAGTAATCATCAAATTCATTTTTTATCCTATCATAGTCACTTCCTACTATTGCAACCTCAATTGGTTCATTAACTATTAAATCCATTAAAATAGACCAGTTAGCATAGTAGGCCCCACCTCTAATGGCTTGATCTTTAACATTGCTGAGCATTGTTTTTGCTTTTTCTGTATAATCATTGTTGGGAAAATAATAACCAAGTTTGTGCAGGTTTATTGCCATCTGTGAATTGGACGATGGAATAACGTTATCAGTAATTTCAATTGTTCTTGCTATCAGATCTTGATCGAGTTCTGATGTATAATAAAACATTCCGCTTTGATTATCGAAAAAATATTTGATAGTATAGTCTAGCAATTGCATTGCTTCGTTTAACCATTTTTCATCAAACGTAGCTTGGTATAATGATATAAAGGCCTTAATAGTAAATGCATAATCATCCAGAAATGCATTTATCTTTGACTCACCATTTTTATATGTTCTATTTAATCTACTATCAGGCATTTTTATTTTTTCTAATATTAAATATGCATTACTCAATGCTACTTCTAGATAGTTCCTTTCCTTTTCAATCTTGTGTGCGTCCAAAAAGGCATTTAGCGTTAGTGCATTCCAAGAAGTTAAAATTTTATCATCAAGTGCCGGCCTTATCCTTTTATTCCTTTCATGTAATAAGATTTTTTTAATTTCTATTATTTGTTGCTCTAATTGATTTTCAGGTATATTGTTTTTTTGAGCGAAATCTGAATCAGATAATGATTTGAATAATATGTTTTTTCCATCTTCCCAATTTCCCGCTTCTGATGCATTATAATAATCTAATATGAAGTTTGATCTTTCATTTAAATATGTTTTTAATTCGTCATATCTCCATAGATAAAATTGTCCTTCCTTTCCCTCACTATCAGCATCTATGGATGAATAAAAACCTCCCTCAGAAGAAGTCATTTCTCGTTCAATAAAATCTAATGTTTCAACTACAACATTTTTATATAACTTTTCCTTTGTGACCTGATATGCATTTGCATATAAGCTCACTAATTGTGCATTATCATAGAGCATTTTCTCGAAATGTGGTACTTTCCAATCAGAATCAACAGAATATCGCGCAAATCCTCCACCTATTTGATCATATAGACCTCCATTTGACATTTGGTCTAATGTAGTGGTAACTGCTTGTAAGGCATCCTTATTTTTAGATTTAAAGTAATATTGGAGCAAGAATTGAAATCCTATTGGTAGAGGAAATTTTGGGACATGTTTTAGTCCCCCTTTAGTATAATCGATATTAGGCTTCCATATTTCAAATATTCTATTTATATCATCTTGGACAAATTTTTCATCATTACTGTTTGGAATAATTTTCTCACGTGATTTAACACCATTTACTATAGATTCTGCATATTCCTCGGCTTTAGTCGGATTTTGCTTGAATATTTCTATTATTTGAGAAAGAACGGCTAGCCATTGATCTCTTGTAAAGTAAGTGCCACCATGAATTGGTCTACCATCCGGCAATGCAATACAGTTTAGAGGCCATCCGCCACTACCAGTTATTAACTGAACAGCTTGCATATAAATATGGTCTATATCCGGCCTTTCTTCTCTATCAATTTTGATACAAATAAAATTTTGATTCATAAATTTTGCTATTACTTCATCTTCAAAGCTTTCATGTTCCATTACATGACACCAGTGACAAGCAGCATAGCCAATACTAACAATTAACAATTTATTCTCTTTTTTAGCTCTTGATAGTGCTTCCTCTCCCCATGGAAGCCAATTTACTGGATTATGTGAATGCTGAAGCAAATATGGACTGCTCTCGCGAATCAAACTGTTAGTGTATTTATTTTCTTTTTTTGACATGCTTTTAACTAATCAACCTAACAAATTCAACTTCATCAAGAATGTACATAAGATGTTCCGTGATATTTTTATTAAGCCTTAATTCGCCTCTTACTTCAAAAAAATTGTCTGTTCTTAGTCGTTCAAATTTTTTTATATGTTTGGGTAATACGTTTAATTCTATAATCGTTTGAGGCCCACCTACTCCGCAGAAAAAACATGAAATCATTGGGTTATACGATAGAATAAATACTCCCCCGGTTAAATCTAAGGGTAAAAAGAACCCTTGAATCGTTATGGTCTGACCGTTAAGCTTTCTTAGTTTTTTACCGAATTTCGGTTTTGGTAATACTGCATCATATTTCTGGGAATATATATATCTAAAATCAAAATCTGTTAATAATAAACCCCAGGCTTTATCATTTGTAACGTTTTGTGCATTTAATGAAAATGTGGTTGCTATAACAAAGCAGAATAATAGAAACTTGTTTCTAATCATTAACGGCTTAAAGTAAAATGTAAATTATTATTATATGCCTTTACAGCAGGTATTAAGGCTGCTAAAAGTCCTATGAATGTGCAAAATGTTAAAAGAATCAGTTCTTTGTAAAAAACTTCATGAACGAAAAAACTGCCAAGTTCAAACTGAGGTAAATAAGCCCAAATCGAATATGAAACGATAATGCCAATTAGCCAACCAGAAACTGCCAGAAATACTCCCTGAAAATAAAGTAAAGCAACAACTTTTAACCTTGTAGCTCCTGCAAGGCGCAAAATTGCAATTTCGTAAATGCTTTGATTGAATAAGTTTAGTAGGTAAATAAAAATGTTAATAGTCGATATAATAATGATTATCCATGCCAGCAATCTTAAAGTATCGAGCCCCATTCCCAACATTGATATTAGCCTGTTCATTTCTATTACCGGTGAAGCTGCTTGCATAGAAGTATTTTCGTTGATTGCTCGTGGTAGGCTAACTGCCGCCTGTGGATTTTTGTAGAAAACCAATAAGGCTGTTACAGCTTCTGCTGGTTTTGTGTTATCTATAACCAGTGTGCCTTTTAATTCGCTAAATAATTTGGTTTCTTCTTCAGTTAGTTCTTCACCATGTGAAATTTTATGGTTCAAATGTTCTAATGTTTCATCATCATGAGTATGACTTTCATGGTGTTGATGATTTTGGTGATGTCGGTGACTGCTCTCCTCATCATGAGCATGAGTCTCTTCCTTATGATCACTATCCTCGGTTTGGTTATGGCCATGAACCATCCAAACACTTTCAACAGGTGTTAGTATGAGGTTGTCAGTAACATTCCCCGATTTTTTCAGCACACCGGTAACCGTGTAGCTAAAATCGTCATGGCTATGCCCAGCATCCATAAAACCATGAACACCAGTAAATGTGTCTCCTGATTTCAAATCGGTTTTTTCGGAAACATTTGCACCTATAACAGCTTCCAATGGTTTTGAGAATAAATGTCCCTTCTGAAGTTCGCATGAATAAAGTTGTAAATAATCGGTATGTGTGCCAACAATGCGGAATCCTTTGTGATTATCACCTAAGGCAATTGGAATAGTATGTTTAACCAATGGATTTTTTTGCACCTTTTGCACTTCATCAAGCGGGATATTTCCAGTTGGTGCGTCAATATGTAGTACCGAAGATAATATTAGTTGCAAGGGGCTGCCTTTTGCTCCTACTATCAAGTCGATTCCGGCCAAATTGGTTTTAATTTGGTTATTAAGAAAGGTCTCTGTTTTTATTATTAGAGAAATTAGTGCAACACCTATGGCAAATAAAAGTACACTTAATGCACTATTGTAAGTTTTATGAAACAATTTTGCTAGTGCAATTTTTACTATTGTCAGCATGTTTATTTTAGTTGTATAGTATTAACAAAATCTTTTTTCAAACGGGCATCGTGCGTTGCTACTAATAGTGTTAAATTGTAGCTTTTGCAAATGCCAAGTATAATTTCAGTAAAACGCTTACAATTATCATCGTCAAGGCTAAATGTTGGTTCATCGGCTAAAATAATTCCCGGCCTATTTATCATTGCCCTGGCTATTGAAAAACGTTGAAGTTCTCCGCTGCTGAGTGTAGTTGGTTTCTTGTGCGACAGATTAGTTATACCTAGATCATTGAATAGTTTATTCATGAACTCTTTGTCTGCTTTATTGCCCGACAATTCGGCGAAATATAGAAGGTTTTTATACATACTTAATGCATCTATAAAGTAGGTTTTTTGAAAAATCATGCCAATGTTCCGTGCTCTGAATGAATCAAGTTCAGTTGGTTTTAAATCATTAAGCAACGTATTTGCAATTGTTAGTGCTCCTTTGGTAGGTGTTAAAATGCCGGCAATCAAATGAAGTAATGTAGATTTTCCACTACCAGAGTTTCCTGCAAGCAGCCATGATTCAGTTTCTTCAATTTTTATATCAGGGAAGTTGATGGATTCTTCTGTAGGGTATTTATATGATAGATTTTCTGTTTTAATATGGACCATATTTATTTAGACAATATGTTATAATTTTAAGAGGTTACATTGTTACGTGCGCTAATGATAGTGTTCGTGAAGGTTATCGTAATGTTGTTCGTGATCTTGTTCGTGATCGTGATGGTGTTCATGGTTTTGACTAATAATTAGCATAAGTGCAAGTCCGATCAGCACAATTATTAATTGCACTATATTCTTACTTACTGTCTTTTCACGATGAAGTTCCGGTATAAGGTCGGAACCAGCTAAATAAACAAATCCTCCAGCCGCCAGAGGTAAAACATATAATGATATATTTGTGAAAAATGCATCCAGCCACAAGGTACCAATTGCCCCGACAATAGCAGTACAAGCAGCAATAAAATTGAATAAAAGTGCTTTCCTTCTTGAAAAACCAGCATGTATCAGTATGCCAAAATCGCTGATTTCTTGAGGTATTTCGTGTGCAATTACTGCCAATGTTGTGGCTAAACCAATTTCGGGCGATACCAGCCAGGACGAAGCAATAAGAATACCATCTATAAAGTTATGCAAACCGTCGGTAAAAAGACTAATGTACCCGAGTGGAGCTTCACGTTTAATATCTTCCACATTATGGTTGTGTCGCCAATGAATTAACTTCTCCATTATAAACATCAAAATAATGCCTCCAACTACCAATAGTCCAATATGAAGACTGTTTCCAATCATTTCCTGCGATTCAGGAATTAAAATAAAAAAAGCATTTCCAAATAGTGCACCCACCGCAAAGCTTACCAACACGAATACAATTTTCTTCAACAACTTAATTTTGAAAGCCAGAAATAAAACGCCTGTGAAAGAAACTAAACTTACTATAACGGTGCTTACTAGTGCATTTATCCAGATGTCATTCACTGATATTTCCCTCCTATTAAAAAATGTAGTTTTTTACCTTGTATATTAATCACTCTGAGGTGATACCATAGAAAGTATTTAACTGTTTTTGAAATTCTACTCTAAAATTATGGTTTGAATTGTAACAAAAAAAAGGCGTAACAACAACAATATATCGTGTAATGAGAGATTGTCACTTCCGAACTTGATTTTGCGATTTTCCCCACAAACGTCTCCGTAAACAAACAGACTAATTATAGTGTATTATATACATTGGATATTCATGTATTTTCCATTGACAAAAGCGAACAGCAATGGATACGAATACCTGTTCATTTCAGCAGTAGTAAGTATCTATGTAACTAACAACTGAGTACTCATAATCCGTTGGTTCGGGGTTCGAATCCCTGTGGGCCCACAAATAAAAAAGGTACTTTAGGTGCCTTTTTTGTTTGGGATCAGGGGTAGAGAAAGCCGAAAGGTTCGACTGCGAAACAGGCTGCCGGCGGCAGTGTGTTGAGAAGCCGCTGAACAAAGTGAAGCCAATCCCTGTATGTTCACGGTTTTAATTGATTATTGAAGATTTATTATTGCTGATTGGCAGTTTCCTCTGCCATCACTAACCTTTTAAAATCCCGTTTATCTATTAAGTTTGCTTCCTTCTATCACTAATTCAATATGATCAAATAATTCCAACGAACCAATTATCGGGTCTAATTCTATAAATACAGTATATAATCTATATAATACATTATGCAGTCTATTGAGGAATTATTATTAATTAGCAGACAATAAATACTTAGTATACTCGCTAATTAGGGATTAAGACAATACTATGATTAATATAGTTTCTGTATAATGAGTTCAATTTATTTTAATCCAAATTGATGAGTAACTTCATACCAAAATTCCATATCATATTTCCTTGGTCAAATAACCATCGCAGTCCAACGTTAGGTCCAATTTTGGTATTTCTATAAAAATCAAATTTATAATCGACCACTACACCCACTCCATACTTATATAGATTGTAATAATTATTAACAATTAACAACTCATCAGTTTCTCTATTAATCGCAGCAGCTGCATTTGCTATTTCATTTATAGATAAATAAAAACCTGTAATGAATAGATTAAAATATGAATTTTCAATATCGTTTAGGTAAAAAGATCTGTACACCCCAGCCTCAATTACAACATGCTCTCTTACATAAAAATATCCTGGCAATTCACCATATTCACGGTTAACAATTCCTTTTAAATCTGATGATCTTGAAAACCCTAATCCTGCTTGTAACCCATATTTTCTATTTATCGGATGTTGATAATCTGTTTTAAGTAAAAATCCCGGAGTATCACCATTCGTCCAAAATGTTTTGTGTAAACCAATTGAAAGACTATTTTTAATATCTTGACTATACAGATTATTTGATGTAGAAATCATTAACAGAAAAATAATAAATGTATATTTTGTAGTTCTTTTCATAATTAATAATATTAAAATTTATAACCAATTGATAAACCAGTATGATTGGCTATAAAACCATTTTTATTAAACAAGGGATTCCATGTTGCTCTAAAAACCAACCCATTAGAAAGTGCTTGAAACCTGTAGCCTAGACTGAGAAAACCTAGCCATTCTTTATTATTTTCGGGGGTAAACTCAACCAAAGGAGTTAATTCTAAAGATATATTTCCTGACCTATCTGAAAAATCGATGAAGTAAAATAGTGTTCCTAATCCGAGGTCAATACCATTACGATATTTTCCTAAAATATAGTTTATTTCTAAAGGTACAATGTATTCCTTTGCAGCAAGAAATCCATCATCAATTCCTGTATCTAAATCATTAGTATAACCTTTTATTTCATCATAACCAAATCCAATACGGCACCCAAGTCCATCTTGGGTGCCGACATTGAAACGTGTATCAAAATTTATGGAATAATTAAGCCCTGCTCCTTTCCATTCAAAAAACCAAACTTTGATTCGCCCTTTGTCTTGACCATTGACGCTAGTACAAAACATTGTTAGAAAAGTAAGCAAAAATAGGGTCATTCTAAACTTTTTTTGAGCCACGTGATCATCCATTAAGAACTATTAGATGTTATTCCAGTAAATTGTAAACTTTACATCACCAGTAGTGTATGGATTGGTTTTAGAGCTAGTGGGATCGTCTTTATGGAAAGTGGTTGAACCCATATTATCGTCACCATCTTTGATACTGAAACCAACTGAAGCTGTAGTAGTCACATTTGTTGGTTTTACCTTATAACTGTAACTCAACCCTAAATTAATTGTAGAACCTGAGTCTTTTTCCATCCATCTTATAATACTTCTGTCTGGATCAGTATCATCGTGCCAATACATTACTCGTTTATTGAAGTGTCTCCAGTAATCATTTGATCCCCAATTTTGCCACCACTCATAGTAATTCTTTCTGAAGTTTGTTGTACCATTTATAAACTGATAATATACCTCAGGATGTCCTTTTGTCCACGGTTCTTTATCATCTACTAGTCGAACATAACCAATTCTTAAATCCTTTATATCACTTGCTATTTTCCCAAAAGAGTTATCAATATTTGAATAAAGTTTACCAGTTAATGGATCTACTCTTTCATTAATTCCAATAACAACAACAGGGTAATCAGGTTCGCTTTGTGCGTCTAATTTGTACTTTTTGCCACTTCCATCAAAAGCTAAAACCTCTTTCCATTTAACATCATCCTTAGTTATTGGATTGTAGGCGACTAATAGCGGAACATCAACATTCCATTTGTCGAAATGTATTGGGGCACTTACCTGCAGTAATGGTACACTATTAAATTGATCAACCATATCAATGTCTGAATTGTATAACTTTCTCAATATATTTTTTAATTTACCTTTATTGGCAAAATTCTTATCTGCAATGGTTTCCCATAATACATCATAGTCACCATCAAATTGTTTACCAATCTCTGTTTGTAAGTAATTTCCTATTTCAGGATCATTTAGTAATTTTGCAATTCCTCTTGCAAGATATTTCATTTTTACTTCATATGCTCGCAAACTTTGTTTATCTCCTTTAGCGAGGATTTCATTGGTCATTAGTTCAATATCTGCTTTATCAACATCAATTATACCAAATTCTGCTACTACATCGAAATTTTCAATTGGTGAGGTTGCTGAGTTGTTTTCACAGCTAAATAGAACTAATGAGGAAAGTATTAATAATACTACTGTGTTTTTCACAGTTATCTCCTATTATTTTTTTACTTGAAATCAACTAAAAAACTGTTAATTTCCGACTATGTTACGGGTTTCCCTAGTGTTTGGGGCCACCTATAACTACTACTCAGGGGTTGTTCCATAGGTTCAACCCCTCTTCTTATATTTGGAAATTTTTCCAAATAAATTTTAATTTTCTATTAAAATCCAATAGTGTTTTTAGTTATTACTATAAATAAATACATTCTATTTGTTATTTTTAATAGGCGGAAAATTAAAGCAATTCTTTGGCGAGACAAAACAATTATTTCACAATAATAAATTAATTTTCATATAAAATGATCTATTTAAAACTGTTAATGATTACATGTTTAAAATAGATGAATAAGTATTATTGATTATTAAGTTCTTAAGTATTTAATGTGTGTCATTATACGCATAGCATTTTCGAGATCAGTATATTGGTTAGATATATATTTCATAGCAAGCAATTGTTTTAGGTTAGATAAACCAATGTTAATTACGTGATTTACTTTTGTGGTAAACAAAATTTAAATTAAGATTTTAACTCTAGAACATTATAAAGTATTTTAAACATTAACAATTTATTTACTGATCACAATAGACCTTTACGCTCATCAATATAATATCAATAGCGTATATATAGCGTACACTATTTCTTCTTCCGATGATAAATCAACGGACTCATAACCCGCTGGTTCAGCATTTGAATTCCTGTGGGCCCACTCGCAAACACCTTTCATCAAATAAAAAACTAATTACTTACAATTACGCGCCTAACAAATAATCCTGATTTTTCCGCAACGAAATCAGGAGATAATTTTGTATAATAAGTACAGCCCGCTTAAACAATATAAAACCGTATGGGTTTCGGATGTTCACCTTGGATCAAGATTCAGCAAGGCGGAAATATTCCTGGATTTTCTAAATTCCATTCAAGCTGAACAGATCATCCTCGTTGGCGATATTATTGATATATGGAGTCTTAAATCCAACTGGTATTGGAATCAAAAACATTCCGATGTCATTCTTAAACTTTTATCTCTGGCAAATAGTGGAACTATCGTTAAATATATTCCCGGCAATCACGATGAAATCTTCAGGGATTATATCGGCGAAAGTTTTGGTAATATCAAAATCTATCGCAATCTTGAACACCTAACCGCTGACGGTAAAAAATTACTGATAACGCACGGCGATGAGTACGATGTGTTCATGAAGGATTCCTACCGGCTTGTTATGAATATCGGTGATTATATACATCAATTCATACAGCAGGCTAATCGCTTAAATCTCTGGCTAAGAAGAGTTTTTAAAAGGGATTATTGGTCATTAGCAAGTTATTTAAAAACGGCAACACGTGATGTAATAAAACTTGTGAATCGCTTTGAAAAAGCTGTTAGTAATTCAATTAAAATTACCGGATACGATGGCGTTATCTGTGGGCATATCCATCAAGCGAACAAAAAACAATTCGATGAAACAATTTATCTAAACACCGGAGACTGGGTTGATTCCTGTACGGGCTTGGTCGAAAATTATGACGGTACAATTGAAGTGATCCATTGGACTGATGAAATCATGCTTAGAGACAATTTCCATGACCATTTTTATGAAAAAGAATATCATATAAACGGCAATGTTGTTCACACACAAAACTAATTGCTTGCTAACATGATTCTAATTCTCGATTTATAAAATTGAACCGGTAAATGGTTTGAATATGAAAGCATTAATGCTCAACCTAACTAACTTGGATCACCGAATAATCAGTGCCGTAAATCTCTGGGCACAGGAACAAAGAATTCTTAACAAATTATTTTACTGGATTACAAAATCAGGTGATGGGCTGTTATACCCCTTGTTCGCGGTACTTGTAATGTTAATTGACTATAATTTGGGAATTTTATTTATTAAAATCGGCCTACTCGCATACCTGATTGAATTACCGTTATACTTCATAATTAAGAACAGTACCAAGCGCGAACGCCCCTTCGATTTTTTAAAACAAATAATTCAACAGGTCAAACCACCGGATAAATTTAGTTTTCCCTCAGGGCACACTTCAGCCGCATTTGTTTTTGCTACGCTGATCAGCCTAATAGTGCCATCACTTGCTCCTTCGGCATACACCTGGGCAGTTCTCGTAGGAATATCAAGAGTATATCTTGGTGTACACTTTCCAACTGATATTCTTGCAGGAACTGTCCTTGGTATGTTCAGTGCTTTCCTGAGTTATTCAATTTTGATGTAATTATGAATATATTGTATGGCATTCAGGCGACCGGTAACGGACATATAACGCGGTCAAAAATATTAGTAAACCAACTACGCGATTCCGGTCACAACGTTCAGGTAATTCTCAGCGGCAGAAAACCGGAACATTTATGGGATGTGGAAGATCT
>JANQGY010000005.1 GCA_028282845.1 bacterium
AAGGCCACCTATGAGCGTTTGCTGTGCAAGCCCTGATAGCTGCGTTGCTTTTGAAACATGCTTCTCTCCAGGCTATCATGGAGATATTGACGGAGACGGTGACGGGGATTACTGCGGCGGAGGAGAATGGTGGGACTGCGGAGCAGACCAGGAGACGCAAGGGTGCGGTGCTAATGAGATATGCTTAGACCATGACTGCGTAGTTATAAAAGACATTCTTTGTCAATCATGCACTAAATGGTTTGAATGCGCAAGCGGAATCTGCGACGAAGGAAAGTGCAAAGAAACACTTGATGAAACAGGGTCAGGTTGGTGCGGTGACGGAAAAGACAACGACTGTGACGGTAAAGTGGACTGCGGAACAATTGATTTTCTTGCGGATGAAGGATGCGGGTGCTGCGGTTCGGAAAACAATGAGTGTTGTCCAGGTGATAATTGTGATAGTGGGTTGTACTGCGATAGCACACACTGCTGTGAAACAGGAAGATACTGGGATCCAAACGCTGGAGGTCAGGGTGTTGGTGGTTGTGTAGATGCTTTTGAGTGTGGCATTGGAGGAACTCAGGTTTCTGATGGTCAGTGCTATGCAGATATTTCTGATTTTGTAGGTTGGTATGGTGACCCTGATTGCTATCAAGGTGCTCAGGGATGTTGTTATACTTTCCAGAATAATAATTGGGATTATTATTATGAACCGATAACTACTTACTAGGAACTAATATTTATTTGTCTTTATCTATTGCTAAGTTCCCTGGTTCTCTAGTGTATAGTAATAAACCAATTTTTAAATCATTTTCATAGTAGGTTGTGAATACTCCTGAAGTGTTAAAAATACTTGTTTCCAGATTTGAGTCGTTTCTTGCACCCATGTTTTGAGTTAGTTCCTGAAGATAAGCATTCTTTCCAGCAGTGGTTCTTGCTCTTGATACTGCATAATCAATTTTATTTTCATTAACTCTTTCGAAGTGTTCTCCCATTCCTGGTATTGTGTTATCCCAACGGAATATAATATAATCTTCTGTTGCCCAGGGCGGATTTGTTCCTATCTCAACATCTACCTGGTCGTTAGGAAATAGTCCTGCTGCAAACTGGGGTAGGTCTGCTATTACTTCCAGTGCCAGGTCTATGTTTGCTTGCGTAACTTCAGTTGTTGTTCCGTTTCCATTGTCTGCCGGGCTGGTGTCGATGTAGATTGTTGGAGGTGTTGTCCATCTTTGCGTCCCAGGGTTAAGTGTTTGGTCAGCATACCTTGTAATTAAATCATAGTGCTCCATATTAAAATCACCATCCACCATTGTCTCATCTATGGTTGTGTCTGTTGGTGCGAAGCTTGATGTTTGTCTTTCGTAGAAGTCTGGGTGCGTTATTATTAGTCTTGCATTTCCTGTTCCAAGTGCTAATTCTAAGCTGTAGTTTCCTGATGCGTCTGTTGCTGTGTTTGCATCTCCAAATGCAACGTTTGCTCCTGCAATGTTTACTCCTTCGTTGAAAAGTTCAGAAATGTTTCCTGCGATTAAGTGTGAATCAATGTTTACATTCACCGTATCCTTATCTATTCCGCCTGTTTGATCAGTTGTGGTTAACTCTACGTCGTAGTTTCCTCTTGATAGTGCTTTGAAGATTGCGTTTGCTTGGTTTGCGTCTGTTATCTCTACGTTTTCTTCACCGTTTATTGCTCTCCAGTTATATTCTTCTATTTCGTTTAGTGGATTGTCCGGGTGGTAGCTCTGGTCTCCTTGCAGTGTTATTTCTTCATTAATAGTTCCTGTTTTGTCATCTCCTGCATCTGCAAATGGATTGTCTGGTGTGTTTGCTACATCTCCGCTTACTTTTCCGTAGTCGGTTGCTCCGTCGCTTGTCAGTTTGAAGTTTACTTCGTAGTCTCCAAAGTAGTCTTCTAAACCTGTTACTTCTAAATTGTCTCCGACGAACTGTGCGCTTACTCCACTTGACGAGCTAGTTACTGAGAATTGTGATGCTATATTGTCAGGATTATTTTCTAGTTCTGATTTTGCAACTAATTTAGTCTCTTCTTCTTGCATGTCCATATATTTATCTATTGCAGTTGCTGCGTCAGGTTCAACGTTGTAATCCCATGTTGCGAGCGTGTCTCTTGCAACTTGCGATCCGTTTTTATTTGAATACATTATTGCAAGTAGTAAATTATCGCCTGGATCATCTCTAGGCATGTCGTAAGAATTATCTGAGCTACCATTTCGCACTGTTATTCCATTTAGGCTGAATTCATATAATACTGTTCTTCCACTTTCGTTTTCAGCAACAACTGTGTGTTCTATTGGATCTCCTTTTGGAACTGTGTAACTTCCTTGGTCTGGGTTTGCAGAAATTAAGTATATATTATCTTGTGGATCTGGATCTTCTTTGTTAAATAAGTCGCAACTAACAAGTACGATAATGATTATTAGTGATAGGAGTTTTTTCACAATTGAATTTATTAATACTGTCATTCTGAACGAAGTGAAGAATCTAATCATAATATATCCCCGATCAGGTCGGGGATGACAGCTCTGTTTTAATTCATCCTCTAATCTGTCATTCCTGCGAAAGCAGGAATCTATTATAAAAGCATGGATTCCCAATCGAGTTGGGAATGACAAAGCAGGTGTCATTTACTTTCTCCCCTTTTTAAGGGGGAGATCCCGCATAGCGGGAGAGGGGGTAAAATAAAATAACCCCTCTTACGTGACGGGGTAGTTTATTACACACCCCTTCACTGCGTGATGCCCCTCTCAAGAAGGGAATAAAAACGTGTCATTCCCACGAATTATCAAACCCTCAAGGTTTATAAAACCTTGAGGGTTTTTTCACAAAGAAGTAATATTGTCATTGCGAGCGTAGCGCGGCAATCTTTTATTTTTTACTAAATTTCCCGAATGCTCTTGATCAACTCTGCATCATCCGGCAATAAGCCCGCCGGAATGAGTCGCGGTACTAATTCACGCAAAGCCGGCGCTCTTTCAAACACAGCTTTAAATATCGGCAAAGCTTCTTCCAATCGGTCAACTTTCGCCAAACTGACCGCTGTCCAAAACGGCAATTCCGGATTTTCAGGATAGAATTCTGCTGCAAGATCATACTCAACCAATGCGCTATCCACTTTTCCTTCTTCCAAATAAAGATCACCTTGATTGGCATGTTTGTAAGCCCGGGCAACTCTGATCAGTCGTTTCATTTCATTAATTGGATCCGGATGATCTTCTATTCTTAAATCAAATAGTTTATCCTGCCATTCGATGCCGGTCGGTTTTCCGGTCATGACCAAAATTGCCGCCGATTGCTTGCCGCGTATATCGCCGCCTTCTTTTTCAGCCGCCGCCAAAGCTGCCATTAATCGGTCAACCAAAGCACCTTTCGTTGACTCATAGGCGCTCATCATTGCGGCGGGTACTTTGGGCGATGCCATCAAGTTGGCTTGAACCGTGTAACCTTTCCCGACTATATGCCCGGCATATTGAATACAGTTTTTGCCGGTATGGGCAATGGCATTGCCTTTTGCATCAACCATTCCTACTTGACGAACCGCGCTATTTTCATCAACATTCAACAAAGTGCTTAATGCTTCACTCGCCGAAAATCCTTTCTCCATTAATTTCAATCCATTTGGGCCATAATCAACTTTCACAAAGGATTGCGTCGCTACTGCGCCCACACCAGCTTTTACCCACGGTACAAGTGATCCGACGGAAAACCAATGGCTCTGCACAGCCACCCCTAACTGCCCGGTAGCTTCATCGTGTGCCACGATGGAGTAGGTTGCCACAGGAATTGACTGAATTTCTTCAGCGTAACTAAACAGCGGCACAACAATGATTGCCGCAAATAAAAAATTTCGCATGGATCACTCCTAAAATTCTAACTGAGTACTTTAATCTAAACAATAAAACTAAGTAAGTTATCATCAGAAAAATTTTATTACAAGGTGCTAATCATGCTTTCAAAAAAATATAACTTACTTCTATCAATTATTACGGTTGCTGTATTGGCGTTGTTTTCCTGTAATTCATTGTCAAGCAATTCCAATATGGATTCCGACAATTATATAATTCTTGTTTCTTTCGATGGCTTCCGTTGGGATTATTTGGAAAAAACCGACACCCCGAACTTAGACCGCTTGGTTGCCGACGGCGTAAAAGCCGATGCACTGATTCCGAGTTTTCCAACCAAAACTTTTCCCAATCACTATACTATCGTAACCGGTTTGTATCCCGAAAATCACGGTATTACTGCTAATACAATTTACGATCCCGAATTCGATGCCGAGTTCAGTCTTGGTAATCGTGCGGAAGTACAAAATAGTCGTTGGTGGGGCGGCGAACCGATTTGGGTTACCGCTGAAAAAAGCGGATTAAAAACCCTGTGTAATTTTTGGCCCGGTTCCGAAGCGGAAATTAAAGGTGTCAGACCAACTTATTGGACAAAGTACGATGGCAATGTTTCAAACGAAGAGCGGGTGAACACTGTACTTGAATATCTTGATAAACCCAAAAAGTACCGACCGCATTTTCTAACAATCTATTTTAGCGACCCTGATGATTACGGTCACTTTGCCGGACCCGATTCTTCTGCAATAAATGTGGCAATTCAGGAATGCGATGCCCGAATGGGACAATTAATTAAAGGTTTGGAGGAGCGTGATCTATTAGACAAAGTCAATATAATAATTGTTTCCGATCATGGAATGGCACAACTAAGTAAGGAACGGTTAATATTCTTAGATGACTATCTTGACCCTGCTAACTTAAAAATTATGAATTGGTTTCCGGTATTGGACATTTGGTGCGCCGAATCCGAGGTTGACTCAATCTACAATTTGATAAAGGACAAACATGAAAAATTATCCGTTTATAAAAAAGCGGACATCCCGGTGCAGCTACACTACTCAAATAATCGTAGGATTGCGCCGATAGTTGGCATATCGGAAAATGGCTGGAGCTTAACTACACACGACTATTTCACGAATTATCAATCCTACTTTAATGGCGGAACGCACGGCTATGACCCTGCTCATCCGGATATGCATTCCTTGTTTATTGCCCATGGCCCGGCCTTTAAAAAAGGTACCACAGTTCCGGCATTTGAGAATATTCATTTATACAGTTTAATGGCGCATGTGTTAGACTTAGAACCCGCCGAGACCGATGGCAGCTTAGATTTCGTGAAGGAAATGCTTAAATAAATTTTGATATTTAATATGTTTTCACCCCTCTGCCTCTCCCCTCAAGGGGAGACAGTCCCCCTTTGGAGGGGGATTTAGGGGGAGGAAATATTATATAATTTCAACTATTATTAAAATCCTATATATCTAACACATTTCTACCTTGCAAAATAATTTTATATACAATAACTTACCGACCGGTAAGTAAATAACTGTTATGACAAAACACGAATCACTAAGGTCAAATATTCTAAAAGAAGCGGCGGCATTGTTTTCACAGCTGGGATACGAGCGCACTTCCATGCGGGAAATATCCGAGCGGGTTGGCGTTTCCAAGCCTGCTATTTATTATCATTTTCCCAATAAACAGGAATTATTTGAAGAATCAATCTTAATGTCTTTTGAAAAATCGCAAAAGGAAATTGCCGATATTACTAATAGCGATAGTGATCCGATCGAAAAACTAAAAACCCTCGCCTTGGGTGTCATGCAAAGAACGAAACAAAATCCGAATGGGGCGCGGTTTATTCATGATCTGATGGCGGGTAATATTCGCAAAAATATCAAATTGGACCACCAAAAGGTTTTCAGCAAACAAATGAAATTTTTCAATCAAATACTTAACACCGGAAAGGAACAGGGTCTGATCAAAAAAGAATTAGATAATTTTACTTTTATCATGATTTTTATCGGAACTCTTAACATGTACACAATCGGCTACTTAAAAGGCGGACTGTCAGATATAAACAGTGATAATGTTGAACATATAATTGACATATTGTTTAACGGAATAAAAAAATAATTTTTGGAGTAAGTTTAATGAATTTTAACAAAATCAAAAATTTAACAGGTTTAGTATTTTTTTCTACTTCAATGTTGTTGGCTCAAGTACTGGAACTTGACCTAAAAACTGCCCGGCAAATCGCATTAGAAAATAATGACCAATATAAGATCGCTCAAGAAACGGTAAATAAAGCCAAGGCACAAATAACAGAAGCGCGTGGAAACATGCTGCCATCGCTGAGTGCCTTTTCGCAGTATGATCGGGCTTGGGAATTGGCCACTGTAGTTTTCGATGATCCCAATCTCGGACAAATTTCTTTCAAGATGGGAACGGATCACACAATAGTTTATGGCCTATCTTTTCAGCAGCCCCTGTTTTTGGGCGGAGCGGTTTGGAGCGGCTATAAAATGGCTAAGAATGGTTTCTATATTGCCGAAGCTTCCTTAGAAACTGCCCGGCAAGATGTACTGCTTCAGTCAACCACTGCTTATTACGGATTGTTGTTTTCCAAATCGGTTGTAAGAGTAATGGCGCAAGCCTATAATACTGCTCAGGAAAATTTAGATCAGGTTAATACATTACGATCGGTCGGACATGCCTCAGACTTTGATGTACTGCGTGCCGAGGTTCAGGTGGCAAATCTATTGCCTACGCTTACGTCAGCAAAAAATGGAGCCAAACTAGCCGAATCGCAGTTGTTAATGGTGCTCGGCATTGATGAGCACACGCAAATCATTACTTTAGAGGGCTTAAAATTTGTACCCCACAATTATTCTGATACTACATTAGAACAATTGTATGATCGCGCTCTACTGAACCGCCCTGATATTAGGATTATGGAGCAACAAAAAAATATTATGCAGCGGCAGGTTGCCCTCGCAAGATCGGGCTTTTTACCAAGTTTAACCTTTCAAACCAATTTACAGTATCAGGGCATGAAAAACGAGTTTGATTTCACCGATGAGGATATTTTTAGATCATCGAACTCCTCAATCAGTTTGAGCATTCCACTTTTTTTGGGATTTAAAACTGCCGGCAAAATACAGCAAGCCAAAGCCGCTGTACGCGAAACAGACTATCAGCAGGATGCCCTTTACAAAGCCGTCAAGTTGGAAGTGGAAGCCGCTTATTTGGCGATCATTGAGAAAGAACAAACGGTGCTGACCCAGTCCAAGATCATTGATCAGGCTGCTGAAGCACTTCGGCTCGCCCGCTTGCGCTACGGCGAAGGATTAAGTACACAGCTCGATGTCATGAATGCCGAAAGCGCCTTGAATCAGGCGAGGATGAATTATGAGCAATCGTTGTTTGATTATAACATCGCGATTGCGCAGCTAAAAAAAGCATTAAATGAATTATAGATTTTTTAGGAGAAAATGATGAAGAATACTATAAAAATATTGACAATAATTTTTTCGATCATTTTGATTGTCAGCTGTGGTGGCAACAATACCGCAGAACAAAATGAAATTGTTCCAATTGCGGTGAAAACAGCCCAAGTTGCCAATCAGGATATTCAGGGTGTGTTGGGATTTTTCGGCAATATTGAAGGCAGCCAAGCCGTTAAAGTTTATTCCACTATTCCTAACCGAGTAACAAAAATTAACGTAAATATCGGCGATCGTGTAAAAAAGGGACAAGTTCTTGCCACCGTAAGCGCTGACAAAATATCTGAGGGTGTGACGCAGGCCGAGGCAGCGCTTGAGGCAGCGACAGTACAATATGACATCGCTGAAGCGGAATTTCAGCGCGTCCAAAAATTATTTGATGAGAGCGTTGTCAGCCAGTCCCATTATGATGGTATAAAAGCTCAGCGCGATGCCGCAAGGTCAACCGTAAAACAGGCGGAAGCCGGTTTATCCGCTGCCCAAAGTCAATTTGAGGATACACGGATCACGGCTCCGATCAGCGGTATTGTATCAATGAAAAATTATGAACTTGGTGATATGGCGGCTCCGCAATATCCATTTTTTGAAATTGTTGATATGGATCCTGTGAAAGTTTCGATCAATGTAATTGAGCGCTATCTTGGCATGATCAAACCGGGGCAAACCGCCTTGCTGGCAGTGAACAGCTATCCTGACCAGGTGTTTGAAGGGCGGGTTGACATTGTTAATCCGACTTTAGACGAACTCACCCGCACTGCCAACGCCGAAATAATTTTTGACAATCCCGAGCAAAAACTTAAACCGGGTATGTTTGCCAACGTGGAAGTTGTTACAGCCGAGCAACAAGATGTGCCGGTTATACCTTACTTTGCCATTATCGAAAAAACTGCTCTTGATTATTCAGGCGGCACAATTAGCACAAGCAATGTCAATATTGAAAAATATGTTTTTACTGTCAATGATAGTATCGCACTTAAAAAACAAATCGAAACCGGAATTGAGCATAATAATCAAGTCGAAATTATATCCGGAGTGGAGGAAGGTGAAACATTGGTAATACAGGGGCAACATCTTTTACTGGATTCATCTTTAGTCAATATCGTCGATTAATTAAGGAATTTTTATGATTTTATCTAAGCTAGCAATTAAAAGAGGTATAACCTTTACAATGGCCTATCTGATTGCCATTGGATTCGGGCTGTTTGGTTTGTCGAGCCTAAAGCTCGATTTATACCCGAATATTACTTTTCCGGTTATAGCTGTCATGTCGCAGTATGAGGGCGTTGGCCCGGAAGACATTGAGGAAGTGCTAACAAGACCCCTTGAGCAGGCGGTAACCGCGGTAGAAAATGTCAAGCAAATAACATCCACTTCCGGCGCTGGAACATCAGTTATAATACTGGAGTTTGCCTGGGGTTCCGACATGGAGAAAGCCGAGAACGATGTTCGCACTAACATAGATTTTGTCCGGGAATTTTTGCCGGCCGGGGCGACGGATCCGATCACTTTCGCTTTCAACCCCGCCATGCAGCCCATCGTGTATTTAGCGGCTACTTCCGACCAGCTGGGAATGGCGGAATTGCGCCGATTAATTGACGAACAGGTTTCACCATTATTAGAACGTTTGCCCGGTGTTGCCAGTGCGGACGTTCAGGGCGGCTTAGAGCGTCAAATAAAAGTATTAGTTGATCCGCATGCCTTGGCGGCTCAGGGTATTTCAATCCAGCAAATAATACAAATATTGCGAGCTGAAAACTTACAGATTCCGGGCGGAATTATTGAAGACGCCGACAAAGAGTTCAGCATAAAAACCTATGGTCAGTTCTCAAGTGTTGAACAAATCGAAAATACCGTTATCGGACAGCAAAACGGTGTTCCGGTTTATCTTAAAAATGTAGCAAACATAGTTGACGGCTACAAAGAACAGAATATGGTATTACGCAATAATGGCAAGCCGGCTCTGATGATGTATATAATGAAGCAAACCGACGCCAATACAGTTCGGGTCGCCGAAGTTGTTCAAAATGAATTACCCAAGATCGCGGAAAAAGTTGGCAATGGACTTGAATTTGAAACAGTGATCGATCTTGCTGATTTCATAAACGATTCAATCAGCAATCTTAGTACAACAATTATTCAGGCTTCTTTCCTTGCCTTTTTGGTATTGTTATTCTTCCTTAGAAATGTTAGAAGTTCTATTATCGTCGCCATCTCTATTCCTACCTCAATTATCATGACTTTTTTTGTGATGAGCCAAGCCGGTGTAACGCTTAACATTATCTCAATGGCCGGTTTAGCGCTTGCCGTAGGAATGTTGGTGGATAATGCAATTGTTGTATTGGAAAATATTTTCCGCTTCAAAGAAGACGGCGTTCCGACCGTTGATGCAGCCGATCAGGGCACCTCACAGGTCTCCAATGCAATTATCGCCGCGACATTGACAACGCTTGCGGTGTTTGTTCCAATCTTGTTTGTGCCGGGAATTGCCGGTATCCTATTCAATGATATGGCTATAACGATTGTTTTCTCTTTATCGGTTTCGCTGTTAGTCGCGCTGACTTTGGTCCCCTTGCTCGCATCGCGCTGGATCAAGTCCGGTAAAATTGAAATCAAAAATAGTTTTCTTAAAAAAATCTCCGATCAAATTGGTGTATTTTTAGGAAAAATTGAGCACCTTTACATTGTTACTCTTGACTTTTTTATGAAGCGCCGGAAAACGATGATGGTCAGTATAACCGCATTGTTTATTTTAACCGTGATGGTTTCATCACGTGTCGGAGGCGATTTTTTAGGTAATTCCGATCAGGGTTTTATTACAATTAATGTGGAACGTGAAAGTGGAGCCGGCTTAACCACAACCAACGAAACCTTCATTGAGGTTGAACAATTGATCAGCGAAAAGGTGCCCGAGGCTAAAAATGTGTATCTTGAGTTCGGCACAGGCGACGTTTGGAGCACTATTTTCGGCAATGCCGGATCAAATAAAGGTCAATTAATGATAACGCTCAGCGATATAAAAGATCGGCAACGCAGTCAGTTTGAGATTGAGGACAGCTTGCGGAAATATTTTAATATGATACCTGGCGCCACCATCAGTTATCAAGATAATAATGCTATGCCGGGCATGAGCGCTGAAGGCGATGTTGCCATCAAGATATTTGGTTACGACCGGACTGTCGCCGCTGCAGTCGGAAACCAAATTGCAGCCGCTATGGCAGAAGTTGAAAATGTAGTAGATATTAAAAAATCCTATTCAAAACCAAGCCCGGAATATCAGGTTTACCTTGATCGCGATAGAATATCCGCGATGGGATTAAGCGTGACCCAAGTAGCCATGGCGATTGAATCCAGTATTAAGGGAACCGTTGCTACAATGTACCGTGAAGGCGGAAAGGAAATTGATGTTCTTGTTCAGCTTGATGAAGAATTTCGGAATTCGGTTGTTGATCTTGAAAATATATTCATCACTTCGCCGTTGGGTAGCCAAATTCCGTTAAGTAATTTTGCACAGATCGTACCCGGTGAAGCGGCAACTTCCATTGCGCGGGAAGACCAAGAACGTTTGGTTACCGTTTCATGCAATGTTTCCGGCTCGGACCTACGCACTACACGGCAGGCAATTGAAGAGCAGATCAGTAAATTATCCCTGCCTCAGGAATTCCGCTGGGAAATCGGCGGAACCGCCGAAGATCAAATGGAGTCTTTCGGCTATCTTGGGCTTGCCCTGTTAGCAGCCGTTTTGTTGGTGTATATGGTTATGGCTTCTTTATTTGAGTCGTTGTTAAATCCCTTCATTATTATTTTTACAATTCCGTTGGCTTTCATCGGGGTTGTTTGGGGCTTGGTATTTACGGGTACCACGTTAACCCTGACAGCATTGATCGGAGGTATGCTACTAATTGGAATTGTTGTAAATAATGGTATTGTGCTGATTGACTATATAAATCAGCTGCGTGAAAAACATAATTATGAGCTATGGAAAGCTGTGATGGTCGGCGGCAAACGACGTTTACGACCAATTTTGTTAACAGCGCTGACAACAATTTTCTCAATGTTACCTTTGGCTTTGGAGTTTGGTTCCGGAGCTGAAATTTGGTCGCCGATGGCAAGGGCTGTGATCGGCGGTCTAACGGCTTCTACCTTTTTTACGCTAATAATTATTCCGGTGCTTTACTTCATTATTGAACGAATGTTGCTGAGGCGCAAAATGAAAAAAGGTAAAATCGAGGAATTTACGATCCGCCGCCCTGAAGATATTAATCTGTCGGAACTTAGTTAGGTATTATCGCACACGGTCTAAAAAAACGTGTACGATATTCCCAACATCAGGGCTTGGTTCAATTGACGTTTAAGAGAAATATCTTTATCGTAAAAAAGTTTTACCGAGAGCTTTATATTAATTAATTCGGTGACTTTGGTTGTAAAGTCCGTATCCCACTTCACATCGGTTGCCGATAATTCTGTAAAACCGTTGAACAAGTCCAATGTTGAATTAATTTGGGTATTATCCGATAAGTTTTTGCTCACAGTAAATACTGCCTCAGCACCCGGTTCAATTTTGGTTTTTTCAATTTCTTTGGTTTCGGGATCATCGGCATAGGGTTCGGGATAGTCTTTTGTGATCGTTTCTTTTACCGCAGCACCAATGCGCAATGATATTTTCTCATTCGGTTTATATAAAACACCCAAGCTTTGCGTAAAGTAAGCCGGATCCAAAAAATCTGAGACTTGGATTTTTCCATCTTCGCTGTGTGCATACCCCGAGGCAAGCTGGGTTTCGGCTTTGATTGCAAAATAGGGATCAAACCGATATTCCCATAAATAATTATATATGCTCTCTAATTTTATTTCATCAATTGTCTTGGTTGCATCTTTTCGGGCGACTTTTGACGTACCATAGGCAATTCGACCACTATTGGTCCAAACAAATTTGTCAGTCGTTTTGATTGCCTTTCCATTGAGATCAAGCTGCCCTGCGATAGTGCTCTCGCCACCGGCAACCCAATTATCAAAATACGCCTGACTGAAATGTAATGCCCCGATTAATTCAGCTTGCCAGGTTGTATCAGCTTGGGCTTTACTTTGCGCAAAACTAACCGTGGAAATCAACATAATAATTGATAAAATTTTATTCATCTCAAACCCTTTTATAAAATTAAAGACGGCAATATTAACTATTTTTCATCATTTTAAGAATAAAATTGCAGCCCTTCTCAACATACATTTGTTCTTGTGTTAATACAAATTATTAATCGAACTTTAACCTACACTATGATTGGTAAAAACATACTTATATCCCTCTTATTCCTGTCAGCTATTTATGCCCAAAATACTATCGAAGGCTATATTTTAAATAGTGATAACAATGAGCCGATTCAAAATGTAAATGTACTTCTACTGAATACGGTAGAAGGCGCAGCCTCAAGCGCAGATGGTTATTTTAAAATAATAACCGACCTAACGTTTCCATTAACTATATCTGTAAGTCATGTAGGATTCGAGAAAAAAGAAATAGAGGTTTCAGGCTCCAAATTACTAATAATAAAGCTAACGCCGGTTGTCTTACCGGGGGAAGAAGTTTCTGTAAAAGGAATTTACTCGCGTTCAGATCAAGATATTTCGGCTTCTATTGAATCGTTAAATTTAGAGGAAATGGAATCAATTGGAGCAAGTGACGTTAGCGATGCCTTGGCAACAATTAGCAGTGTCAATATGATACAGGCCGAGGGCGGTGTTCAAACTGTTAGCATTCGCGGCAGCAATTCCGACGAAGTCGCTGTATATCTTGATGGTATTAAGCTAAATGATGCTAACACAGGGGTGGCAAATTTGGCAGCAATTGACCAAAGGGATATCTCAGCCATCAATGTAATCAAGGGCGGTAATACCACTTTATATGGCGCCGGATCGTTTGGTGGCGTCTTGAATATGACCACAAAGATGCCAGACAGCACCGATTTCTCAGTAAATCGTGGCTTCGGGATGATAGATGATGAGAATGTAGATTTTGGAATTGCCGGTTCGGGTCGTATTGGTATCTTTGGCCTTGGCGGTAGATACTCCGGCAAGTCCCGGCGCTATTATGGAAGGTCCTTGTATTCAACTATATTCAAAAATGCTTCATTAGTTGTTTATCCAAAGGGGTCAGCCTTAGTCATAAAAGTGTTTGAATTGCAAGACTACCTGAAACTTCCATCGGACGAAGTTTTACAAGATGCTTCAACCCAAATGGGGATGATCAGATATAATGGAAATATATTTGGTAGCAGCAATTGGGAATTTTTTTATGGTATGAAGAAATGGCAATGGGAAGACGATTACTATACCAACCTTAACCGTGAGTTAGGTGATGCCACTATAACTGCACGAGCGGCAAAAAGCGTCTTGTTGAATAATTTCGATTCGATAATACAGCTTGAATATGAGACACAAGATTATTCGGCCGACAATCATTATACGTATGACACATTATATTCCTACAACGATATTGGTAATCTATCTAGAACCTTCACTAATCTTTCAATAGTTAGCCATTGGAAAAATCCGATCAATCATCCAATTTTAAAACAGTTGCGTTGGGAAATCGGTTATCGCCTCAATCTTGTTGATACAGAGCATAAACAAAATTTTGAGCTATTAGCAAGCACTGAATCTGTTGCCCTGCCTGCCGAAATAGACACGTCAATAAATCGCACTTTCAGCAATCTAAAATTTGGTGCAAGCATTTTCGGTGAAACCGAAAATTCACAAATCAAAATATATATTAACCAAGGCAATAGCAAAAGACTGCCCACTCTAAATGACTTGGTTTTGTGGAAAGGATACATTACTGAAAACGAAAAAACCGAGTTATTAACCGAGACACAGACCTCAACCGAAATTGGTTTTGAATTAAACAATACCGATTTAAGCAATTTGCCTGCAATAAGCAAAGCCACTCTATCCGGTAGTCTGTTTATTAGTAATTATAATAATAAGATTGCTTATCAAGAAGATGAAAATTCATTGCTCTTTCCATTCAATACCGATCTGTCGCGTATTTTGGGATACGACATAGAAATAGGTTTCGATTTATTCAATGACCATCTTGGCATCGGCTTTAGTCGTCAATATCTGAATATTGATGATCCCATTATTTTTCCAAACAAACCTAAGCATCGAACCATTTTTCATGCTTCTGTCAATTATAGATTCTTAACCCTTGCCTATAATCATTATTGGGAGGGTGAACAATATGTTCTATATAGCGGAATCGTTGGTACGTCATTAGATAAACAGGAAACAGCCAATTTATCCGCAACATTAAAATTAAATATTTGGAAAGCAAAATTATTTATCAATTATGTGATCCACAATCTATATTCCGAGGAACCTGCTCTCGCCGACCCCGAATATTATTATCTAAATCCCTATAGCTTCTTTGATGTACATCGAGAAATCCTAACAGTCAGGATAGAATTATGAAGAGAATCTTTTTATTTTTTGCATTTTTATTTATTTCCTGTGAAATTCCAATTGATACCGACACAGGTGGCTCATCGGATTCCGTTCTCAAAATTGAAGCTCAATATGATGCGAATAAACGGATTACCGATACCTTGTCAGTAAAATTAACTTGGTCTGAAATAACGCTCGAAAATTTTAAGGAAATACAACTCTGGCGCTATAATACAACTAACAGTAATACTGAAGAATACGAAGATGCCCGCGATGACGGCTGGGTGATGATCGGATCTACCGCTAATGAATTTACAACAGCGTGGAGCGATATAATTTATGATGATGATCCATTTGTTTATCGGGTGGAGTATTATGACCAAAATAATAATTACAAAAGAGCCGAGACAACTGTCACGCCAAGGCCGACAACCAACTTTACTGTGCCGACGGACTTTGAAAAAATAAATACTGCTGTTGAATCTGTGCTGATGGATGACGGAGACACGGTGTTTGTGAGGGGCGGTATTTATGAAGTACCTACCTTGAGTTTTCGAGGAAAAGCCGTATTGTTGACCAAGATGCAGGACTCGGGAACGCCAATCCTTTCCTGGGTTGAATCGCTTTCCGTCTTTGGACACAGATTAGAAGATTCCACTTTTATCCATCTAGGTAATGGCTCAATCCATGGTATAATAATAAAAAACGGCTTGGCTAAATTCGGTGGTGGCATCATAGCTTCGGGAAACTCCAAAATCACCAATTGTGGTATCTTTGAAAACACGGCAACCTACAGTGATGGCGGTGATGGTGGAGGTTTGCATCTTTCAGGAAATGCGCAAGTACTAAATAGTATTATTTATAATAACAGGGCGAGCAATCTCGGTGGCGGTATTTTTGTTAACGGGGACGCTCAAAATGTGTCTATCATTAACTGTACAATTGTCAATAATGACATATATACTCAATCTGGTAATCTTCAGATACTTAATTCAGTATTTCACAACAGCTCTCTTCCAACAACTCATGAACCTATCGTCCAATATTCCTATGCCGGGCAGGAATGGCAAGCTATAGACCAAACGAATATAACCGGCTTTTTAGATATCGCTGATCTGGCAAATTACGACTTCCATCTGCAACCCGGTTCAGTAGGCTTTGATAGCGGTAATCCTGATCCGGCCTACAATGATTCCGATGGTACCCGCAACGACATTGGTGCTTTTGGCGGTCCTTTGGGCGATTGGAATTTCGATTTCTCTGACATCAATTAGTACATACAATCCAATAAAATTAAGCTATACTTGATAAGTTTACCCTTTTTTACTATATTATTACATGAAAAATTTCTCGTATTTAGTTTACACCTTATTGTCAATCCTTTTCCTCTCCTGTGAACATACAACCGACCCTATCAAAATTGAAAAACCAATTGAAACTGATTATTCCAACTTCAGATTAGACTTTGTTGATTTCGACAGTGTACATATAGTCAGCAATGAAGACTTTCTATTAGACAGAATGTCCGTTAAGGAAATAATAGTATATGGCAACAATGAACTAATAACGAAAGCTAAACCATCTTACACTTTTCAAGACAGTGCTTACACAATGTTTTTTAATATTCCGATTAAGGATTATAATTCAAGCGTTAATTACATCATTTACTTTAATAGTATTGATAATACTTTCGTGCAAGTTGAAGTTGGCACTTCGTTTCTATGGTTTCCTGATCCAGATGCAAGATTTGAATTTATGATAAAGGATATACCTGATTGGACATTACAAATACCTGATTACAAAGAAAGTGATAGCTTGCATTATGATGGGCTTCGTGAGTGGGGAATTGATGCCTTTGACATTGATGAATTAAATGACGAATGGGTTTTCCTGGTCCGCGGTCATTATTTTAAGTGGAATAAAAATTCAAATACTGTTGAGTATTTAAATATATATAACAAATATCCATCGAACAAGATTTCACGCCTTCAATCCGTTCAGTCTCCCGGGGGAAACAATGTCGCTTTTTATAATAATGCATTATATTTTGACTATTATTCTGAAATTCGGAAATACGATTTTAATGATGATTCTTATACGTTTTTTTTTAGTAAAGATAAGTTTGAAGGCATGACCGGTAACAACGCTAATCTTTACGCCAGTTATTTAACTGCTGACGATTCGTATGTATATATTCTAGTTGATCATTGTTATATTTTCATTCTAAACCATAGTGGAGAATATGTAGATCATTTTAGATTAGATCAATATTGCACCAATTATAGCTATCATGAACTAGAGGTGTATGATAATATATTGTATCTTTATCACGAATATTATAGCTCTCCTGCAAAGATCAGGAGATATGATTTGATAAATAAAGAATTTTTACCTCCTATAAATTCTCCTAATAGTGACTATAAGCGGTCTGGCTTAAGGATTGTTTCCGACCGTGTTTATTATATATGGTCTAATCATGATCCTGATACCAACACTTGGGGTCCTGATGTAATGGTTTCCATATCTATTGAGGCTTTTTTAAATGAATAAAAATAAACTCCTTGTACAGATCTGCTGTATTGCCCTGCTTGGGTTATTGTCATGCCAACATCCAACCGACCCTATCAAAATTGAGGAACCGATAGAAACTGATTTCTCAAAATTTTATTTTCAATACTTTGATTATGATAGTATCCATATCATAAGTGCTGATGATTTCTATCTCGATAAAATGTCGGTTAAAGAGGTCGCCGTTTACAGCAAGAACAAATTGATGGCAAAAGCAAAACCAACCTATGTAAATCTTGATGGCGTGTATGCAATGCAATTTAATATCCCAATTAAATCAGTTGAGCCTTTTGAACCATCTGTTGATTATAATATCTATTTTAGTAAATATGATAACACCTATGAACAAATTGACACAACGATAGCATTTTTCCTTAAACCGCCATGGGCAGGCGCCCAGATTGAATTTATGCTTGCCAGTATAAATTGGGAATCATCAGATGTTCCAGATTCATATTCTGACAATCCTGATAGTTTTTATGAATTTATCCGACATTGGGGACCGGACGACTTTGATATTGACTCACAAAGTAATTCTTGGGTGTTTCGTATTCGCGATTGGTTTTTTAGATGGAATGTAAATAATAATAGTATTGAATATCTTGATTTTCTTCAAAACCTTCCAACCGAGAAACCATTAAGTTTGCAATCTCCCCTATCACCATACGGGCAAGATGTTATTTATCAAAATGGTGTTCTATATTTTGATATGTCCGGCCAAGTACGCAAATATGACTTTAATGATAATACTTATACCTACTTCTATACCAAAGGGCAATATGATTATTATTCAATCTATAACTCACCTAGCGTAGAACATATCGCCAGTGATAATCAATTCATTTACTTATTAATTGAACGTTGCAATATAATGACCATCGGTCATGACGGCACCTTTGTAAGCTTTTTTCCATTAGAAGATTATTGCGGTCCATATTACTATAAGTATTATAATATAGAAGTATATAACGGTATATTATATATTGATTATGAAGAAGGGGATGAAAAACAAATACTGCGGTATAGTTTATTTGAGAACGAGTATTTACCACCATTACTCCCACCAGAAAACTATATTTGTTGTGGTTTTAAAATAATATATGACCGGGTTTACTATATTGACTGGGGCGATCCTGGTAGCGATAACAAGAGAATGGTCTCAATTCCATTAAAAGACTTTTTAGGTGAATAAATATTTTTTCCCTGTCTGCTCATCATTTTTGATTTTCTTATCGTGTGAGCTGTTTACCGAACCAGACGTTAAGTATAGCCCCACTGAACACACCCTATCCAACTTCGAAGCAGTAATTGTTGATTATGACAGTGTTAGTTTTTCTAGTCATTTTGATATTTTCTTGGAATCTAAATCTGTTAAGGAGATTGCATTCACAATTAAAGGGGATAGCGGATTTGTTGAATTGCAGCGTATTGAACCGACCTACATTAAAACCGGCGATCAATACCGTTTAGATTTTGAATATTCCGTTGGACCGGAAACCAAGCATGAAGCCGGTTTGCCTTCAAGCTCTCTGATTGAAAATTATAACATCAATTTTTATTCAGACAATGGCGATAGTGTTATTTTTGAAAAACAGTTTGAATACTATAAATATCCTTATATAAATGCCATGATTCATTTTTCTGAAAAAGACATCCCCGAATATGATATTAATGGTATTCCGATTTCGTCATGGTGGCGGGATTTCGACATCAGGGATGACAGAGAGAGTTTTGTTTTTTGCCAAAGCTATCGTTTTGTCATTTATAATTATATTAATAGTGACGCTATTTTTATTGATTATCATAATATTAACGTTACTCCAAAAATGATTGGCAGAAACATTTCACGCATGAAACCAAATTCCTGGCAAAATCATTTGATAGCCGTACATGGAAATATTCTATACTATGACTATGGTATTGGAATAATTCAAGCTGGCCTTGATTCAGCCCAAATTCGGATTTTTGTTGATGAGGATGATATTGATGGTTTCCTATATGAGCCTATTTACAATCATGTCATATGTGGGATAGAAGCAACAGTTGACTATCTATATATATTAACAGCTTCTTCGACTGGCAACAACGACTATGATTATAATTTGCTAATTCTAGACCACAATGCCAATTTTGTAGATTCTTTCGACTGGGATAAATCATCCTACAATCTTGAAAGTTATAACAACATACTATATAGCTATGCCTGGGAAACCGATGAAATTATCCGTTATGATCTAAGCTCTAACACTTTTCTTGAAAATAAGTCTGCTCCCTCGGGTGAATGTGGATATGGTTTTGAGATAATGGACGGAAGGTTCTACTATTCTGATTGGAATGCTATTCTTTCCATTCCGTTAGAGGATCTTGAGAAATAACTAAGATCAAAATAGCTCTACTACTTCCTCAAATTTTTTACGTTTAATATCCGGTACATGAGCACTCTCCGCAGGATAGCCAACCGGCAATAATAGGAATGGTTTCTCATTTTTTGGACGTCTTAAAATTTCACTTAGAAAGCCCATCGGGCTTGGTGTGTGGGTCAATGTTACCAATCCGGCATTGTGAATTGCGGTAATTAACATACCGGAGGCAATACCGACCGATTCATTAATGTAATAATGTTTATGCGTTTCCCCGCCTTCATCCACGTATGATATTTTAAAGACCACTATCAAGTACGGGGCTTCTTCCAAAAATTCCTTATGCCAATCAGTGCCCAATTCTTTCAGGTCATTTAACCAGGCTTGCGGTGCCCGATGTTCATAAAATTCTTTTTCTTCTTTTTCGGCCGCAATTCTAATTTGTCGCCTAACGTCCGGATCTTTCACTATCACAAATTTCCACGGTTGCTTATTAGCACCCGATGGCGCTGTTGAGGCGGTTTTTACAACATTTTCTATAATCTCAATTGGTACGTCTTGTTTGGAAAAATGTCGGACCGAACGTCGTGAATCCATCAATTTATAGAGATCAAGCGTTCTTGCTCGCATTTCACCGTGAGACAATTTTTTATGTTTTAACTTTATGAATGACATTTTATTTTACAATTATAATGAAAAAGCCCCCGAATAAATCGGAGGCTTTTTATTCAGTTATTCAATTATGCTTATTTACTAAATCCAACACCAATTGCAAAATTCAGTGTAGATTTATCATAAGTTTCATTGCCGCCGTAACCTACACCATCTTTCTCGATGTCCTCATAAAATGTGTCGGATACACCAAACGATACATACAGACCTTCATTAATATAATATCTGCCGCCGACACCTACAGTATGCGTTGTGAAGCTTTGGCTAAAATCGCTATGATATTCATCCTTAGCTCCGCTTGATCCACTCAAATAACCGGCACTTAATCTGAGAGCATCATTAACGGCAAAATCCAACCCTAGTCCGTATTCTATTCCATTCTCTACAAAGTCTTCTCTTCCTTCCCAATCTACATCTTCATTGAAATAATAATTGAAATCGGCTACAAACCTTAAGCTTGGCATTACTGTATATCCAACACCAACGCTTAACATAGCGGGCATATCAGCGCTTGTTTCTACACCATCTTGATATAAACCGGTATCGTCCACTTTTGTCTCGTTTTCCAAAGTAAGTTCTGCTTTACCTTCATAACGGATTCCTATATCTAAGCCCTCCATCGGTGAAATATACAAACCTAAGATCGGTGCAAATCCGGAACCGGTCTGTTTGGCATCCACTTCCTTGTCTTTAACACCTTCAGCATTAGCGGCCATAGCAGCTGATTGACCGGTTAAATCCGTAGCTAAGTCTGCATAGGTTTGGGCGGCTGCTAAAGCTGCTGCCTGAGCCTGCGCGGGAGTCATTATTGAGCTGTCAAAGGGAATACCTAAGGCGGCAAAGCCTCCGGCTGTTGCATCTACGGTTGCCTGATCAACCAAGCCTAGCCCTATTAAGGTATCAAATGTTAAGTCTCCTGCCCCGGCATCAATTAGCGGTTGCAAGGCTGCGGCACCTGCTGTTGCACCTGCTGCGCCACCTAATGCCTGTTGTGCCCCGTCGGCTAACGCGGATGCCATGGTGTTAAAGAATGTTTCCGCTTTTACCATACTTCCGTCCGCTAATCCGGGTACAGTTGGATTAATCATAATATTTTTTAAATGTCCCTCATAGGTATTTGAGGCTTGAAAATAACGCGCGCCCCCAGCAACCGAGAACATATCGTTAATTTTATAGGCCACTACAGCTTGCCCCGCCAAATAAACGGATGATCCCTCAAATGCCACATCAAGGCTGTATTTATTAGTGGGAACTCCTCCTGTGGCTAGTGAGGTTGGTATTAACGAAACCGGTACCTCAAAAGATGGTAAACCATTATCAAAAACCGCACTTCCGCCACCTCCGATTGGGGTAAATCCAGCCCCAACTGCCAAATTATCTTTTTTATAAACTGCATAAAAATTGGGGAATATCGGTGCGCTTGTTTCACCCTCGAAAGTGTCGCTGTTCAATGCTCCAAGATCATTTGTCACTGTTCTATTCTGAAATATGGTTTGATTGCTAAGATAGAAGTGAAGACCGTCGTTTAATGCTGTCAAGCCCGCCGGGTTAAAATAAACGGCATCAATATCAGTTGAAGCATTACGATTCAGAAGGCGAATAAAATCTGCGCTCTGGTTCGTGTTGTGAACAATGCCGCCCGCCATCGCAAAACCGACAAGCAACAAGCCAACGACAAAAATGGTACCTATTTTTCTCATTTTCTTATTCCTCTGTTTTATAATAAATATTTCTCTAATGTTATACGACTTAAAACGTAAACAACTAATAAATCTAATTATGTTGGTCTCTTAATAGCAAAGACAAATTATCCTGCCTAAAACATTCAAATTTTAACTACTTTTTTGTTGCTTCGTCATTATAAAAATTTGCACTATATTTTTTCTTTACCTATTTTCCGACCGCCATTTCTATACGAATAGTAGGGCAACTGTTAAATCAAAAGTTTATGGGATTTTTATGGCAAAAGACAGGACTTGGTTGATCGTTCACGAAGAGCCGCTTGCTGGGTATTCATTACCGAATTTTTTTCGAGTATTATGGGACAATAAATTCAGAATTCATGTGAAATACATCCCCCGTTTTTTATATGCAATTATTGTAAGCACCATCACCGTACCCCTTAAAATAACTCAAAAATTGCGTTTTCACAAGAAGATCAAGGCAACCAAAATTGAAGAAGATCCCATTTTTATTATTGGTCATTACCGAACCGGTACAACGTATTTAATGACCTTAATGGCGCATGATAAATCCAAGGGTTATGTTTCCAACATTGAAGGTTACACTCCGCTATTTTATCTTGCCTTTCCAAAATTTACAAGATGGCTGATTGAATCCTCGCTGCCCGATGTGCGCCCGATGGACAATGTTGTAATGGGTGCCGATGAACCGACTGAAGAGGAATACACGATAGGTACTTTTACGCCCTACGGTTATTATACCGGTTTCATCTTTCCGCGCAATTTTGATCTGTATTCCAAATTCCTGACCTTTGAAGGAATGCCCAAGCATCGCGAAAAGTGGAAGAAAGCCTATCAATACATGGTTCAATTTCTAACATTGGGGCATGGCGGCAAACAATTGTTTCTAAAAAATCCTACAACAAGTTACCGCATTCCCGATATCCTTGAGATGTATCCTAACGCCAAATTTATTCATACCTATCGCGATCCGTACAAAGTCTATTCCAGTACGGTTAAGTTCTTTGATGAAGTGTTTGCGATCTATACCTTGCAAACCTGGGACGCTGAAAAAATGAAGCAGGACATCTTGCAAAATTATAAACTACTTTACGAAAAACTCGATGATGACCTACATCTCATTCCAAAGGGAAACATCTATCACAGTAAGTATGAAGATTTTATCAAAGATCCGGTTAACTCTTTAAAAGATATTTATCAAAAATTGAACATCAGCGGCTGGCATGACCACAAGCAGGATATTATCGCCTACGCGGAAAGCCAATTGAAGGAATATAAACCGAATGTGCATGTAACCGATGAAGATGTTATTCGCCGCGTCAATGAACATTGGGATAAGATGCGCCAAGACTACGGATATGAAAAGCTTGAGCCAAAATCTTAAAATAATTTGAGCATTATTTAACATCGGGCTTTTTTTGGAATACATTTTAACCGTAATCTCGGCTACAGCATTTAATCAAAATTTGTGATTTTCAAAGCGCCAAATAGTTTTAAGCCCACGGAAAATCAACCCCGGTGAACTCCCCTACACAAAATATTTCTGTAATCGTCGGTGCCCAATGGGGCGACGAAGGTAAGGGCAAAATAACCGATTTTTTCGCCGGCGATACCGACTATGTCGTGCGTTTTCAAGGTGGTAATAATGCCGGGCACACTGTTATTGTAAATGATGAAGTCTTTAAACTTCATCTGATCCCATCCGGCGTTCTATACTCCAAACCGGTTAGTATTATTGGTAACGGTGTGGTAGTTGATCCGAAAGTTCTAATCAATGAAATCGGTGAGTTGCAAAAACGCGGAATTGATCCAAATCTCTCGGTGTCTGACCGGGCACACGTTATTATGCCCTATCATATTGATATGGATGCCGCGCTGACACAGCATCAGGATCAATTAGCTGCCGGTAGCACTAAACGCGGAATCGCGCCGGTCTATGCCGATAAAATGTATCGCCACGGGATCAGAATGATTGATTTGCTTGAGCCTGAAGTATTCAAAGAAAAACTAACCAAGGCTTATACATTCAATAAAAATTTGATCGAGCAAGCCCTTGGCGGCAAGGTCGCCATGTCTTTGGACGCAATTTATAGCGAATATTTAGGATATGGCGAGCGGCTAAAAAAATATATCGCCGACACAGCCGTAATTTTATATGAGGCAAAAAAATCAGGTAAGTCTATTTTGTTTGAAGGGGCTCAAGGAACAAGCCTTGACGTTGATCACGGCATTTATCCACACACAACAAGCAGCAATACAATCGCCGGCGGGATTGCATCGGGAAGCGGTCTAAGTTTTACAAAAATTGATAAGATCATCGGTGTAGCCAAAGCCTATGTTACGCGCGTCGGCATAAGTCCCTTTCCTACTGAAATTGATGATAATTTCGCAAAACTGATCCGCGACAAGGGTGATGAATACGGCACAACGACCGGCCGACCGCGCCGGGTTGGTTGGTTAGACCTTGTGCAGCTCAGACAAACCGTACGTGTACACGGACTTACTGAAATTGCATTAATAAAACTCGATGTTCTGAACGGCATAGCGGAATTGCCGGTTTGCACCGCTTATAACATAAACGGAAAAAAAATTAATGAAATTCCGGCAAGTCTTACCGAATATCGCAGCGCAACACCGGTCTATAACACTCTGCCGGGATGGAAAACTTTAAGCTCCGATCCCGATCAGGATTTTAAAACTCTGCCAAAGAATGTTTTAAATTATATTGATTTTATCGAGCATGAAATAGACTGTCGTATTACGATAGTATCGGTAGGTCCGCAACGTCATCAAACTGTGCTGAGGTAGCATGGCATTCACACAGAAAATCGTGGATTTCTCAGACCTTAACCGGGAAGAGATTCGCGAACGACTACAAGAATTGAATATTCCCCTAACTGTTGAAGAAGCCTTAAAAATTCAAAATGATATGTTAGGTCGCGCCCCTTCACTTGCGGAATTGGTGCTGTTCTCGATCGAAGGGAGTGAGCACTGTTCGTACAAAAGTAGTCGTAACCATTTGAAACAATTTGTTACCGAGGGACCGGACGTTATCTTAGGCGCCAAGGAAGATGCCGGTGTCGTAGTAATCGCAAGCGACAATGACGGTAATCGCTACTGTGTTGTTATCAGCCATGAATCACATAATCATCCCTCACAGATTGTGCCTTACGAGGGTGCCGCAACCGGAATCGGCGGGAACGTGCGTGATGTAGTCTGCATGGGTGCCGAGGTCGTTGCGATTGCCGATGGTCTTCGTTTCGGCGATATAAAATCCAGCAAAACTTTGTGGATCCATGAGGGCGTTGTGGACGGCATAGGCGGCTACGGCAATCCGCTTGGTATTCCAAACATTGGCGGCGACCTATATTACGATGAAGGTTATAATGACAATTGCTTAGTTACCATCGTTACGCTTGGTATTGTCCGCGAAGATGAAATACTACACTCTTACGCTCCCCAAAATGCCGATGGCTATGATATTATACTTATCGGTAAACCGACTGATAACAGTGGATTTGGCGGCGCCAGCTTTGCTTCGCTTGAATTGGAAGAAGATAAAAAAGATCAGAACAAAGGCGCCGTTCAGGAACCTAACGCCTTTTTAGAAAGACATTTGTTAAAAGCCTCCTATGCGCTGTTCAAAATTTTAAAAGAACGGGGCTTAATGAATAAGGTTGGCTTTAAAGATTTAGGCGCCGGCGGAGTGGCTTGTGCCAGTGTTGAGCTTGCCGATACGGCCGGTTACGGCGCTGAAGTTTGGTTGGACAAAGTCCATACGAGTATGGAGAATTTGCATCCGTCTGTTACGCTTTGTTCGGAAACACAGGAACGTTTTATGTGGGTTGTCCCGCCGGAAACCACTCCACTAATATTGGAACATTATAATAAAACTTTCGCCTTGCCAGAGGTTTCGTCCTTGGCACAAGCTTGTGTAATCGGTAAAATAAAAAATGATAAGCAGTATATTGTCCATCATAAGAATATCGAAATAGTTAATGCTCCGGCGAACCAAGTAACGCAAGGTTTTTTATATAACCGGCCTTTTACAAAACCGGATAAAAATTTATACGAACCGGAAATTCCTGAGCCACAGGATTATAATGAAATTCTGATCAAATTGTTACAACACGAAAACATCGCATCACGGGAAGCAATATTTGAAACCTATGACAAGCAGGTGCAGGGGCGTTCAGTAGTAGAATCCGGCGTAGCCGATGCCGGCGTGATAATGCCCTTTAATAATAATGAATTTCCCGAAGAGATTCGAAAAACGGGCTTAGCGCTTTCAACTGATCACAATCCGCGTTATGGAAAAATAAGCCCCTATTGGGCAGCTGTAAATGCAGTGGTAGAATCAATGCGCAATGTTGCTGCCGTTGGAGCTACGCCGGTTGCCATGACCGATTGCCTGTGCTTTGGCAATCCGGAAAAACCCGAGCAAATGTGGGAATTTGCCGAAGCCACGCGGGGCGTAGCAGAGGCTTGCAAAAACATACATCTCAAGGAACATCCTCCTGAACCAACTCCAATTGTCGCCGGCAACGTTAGTTTTTACAACGAGACTGTAAATGGCGCAATCCCGGCCAGTCCGATCATCAGCTGTACCGGCAAGCTGAGCAATGCAGAATTGGCAATAACAAAAGATTTTAAACAAACGGACTCGGATATTATTTTGATCGGCGACCGGAAAAATGAATGCGGCGGTGGTGTTTATTACGCCCTGTTTAACGAATTAGGAAAAAATTTTCCGCAACCTGATTTTAGTGAAGTTGAAAGACAAATTTTTTCAGTAATTAATATTATAACTAATGGACTTGCGCTTGCCTCTCATGATATTAGCGAAGGAGGAATTGCTGTTGCGCTGGCCGAAATGGCTTTCAAAAATGAAATCGGATTTGAGATAAATTTTGCAAATGATCTAAGAAATGACCAACTGCTTTTCTCCGAGACCGGAGGCTTCGTCCTTGAAGTTGAGCAAAATAAGCTTAATGCCGTTCAAAAAATCTTGTCCTCGCAAAATTGCACTTTCTATAAAATCGGGAAAACAAACGCAACCTCTCGTATGCGAATAAATTCGGTAATTGATCTTGACATCTCAGCAGCAAAAGCTGCTTGGGAAAATGGTTTAAGGGATAAATTATTATGACTTCCGTTGACTATAAATCTGCCGGTGTAAATATTACTGCCGGAAATGAAGCCGTTGAGCGAATTAAAGATTCGGTAAAAAGCACTCACAACAAAAATGTTATTACCGGAATCGGTGGCTTTGGCTCTTTGTTTGATCTAAAACCAATTGTAAAAGATTACCAAGATCCAGTACTTGTTCAAAGCATCGATGGTGTCGGCACCAAAACGATCGTTGCGCGGATGATGAATAAATATAATACAATTGGAATTGATCTGGTAAGCGCCTGTTGTAACGATATCACCGTTATGGGAGCAAAACCGCTGACCTTCCTTGATTATATCGCCAACGATAAACTTAAACCAACTGTAATCGAAGACATCGTTAGCGGAATCGCCCAAGCTTGTGCAGAAAACGACATCGCTTTAGTGGGTGGTGAAACAGCGGAAATGCCGGACACTTATTTGAGCGGCGAGCACGATGTGGTTGGTGTGATCTCGGGTATTATTGACAGAGCAAAAATTATTGACGGCTCAAAAATTGAGGTTGGGGATATTGTCTTGGGTCTTCCATCAACCGGTTTGCAAACCAATGGCTATTCGCTTGCCCGTAAAATATTTTTTGAAGTCAGCAAATATGGTGTTGACGATAAACTAAAAGGTCTGGATAAAACGGTTGGTGAAAGTTTGTTGGAACCGGCTTACATTTATAATTCGTTCATTCAGATCTTGTTAGATAACGGAATATCAATTAATGGCATGGCGCATATCTCGGGCGGCGGTTTGGTTGAAAACATTCCGCGCATTCTGCCGCAAAACTGCTCGGTTGAAATAAACAAGGCTGCCTGGCCGGTCCTGCCGGTTTTTGAAATAATGAGAAATATTGGAGATGTAGCCGAACCTGAAATGTACCGCACCTTTAACATGGGAATCGGACTTGTAATAATCCTGCCGGCATCGGAAACTGAAAAGGTCAAAGCATTGCTTAAAGAGAAAATATCCGTTTATGAAATCGGTGCAGTGGTTCCGGGAAATAAAGCGGTGAATATTAAATGAACAAACCAATCAAAATAGCGGTCATCCAATTCCCGGGATCGAATACTGAGCGGGAAACCCTGTTAGCGGTTGAACGGGCAGGCATGCAACCGGTTGAATTTCTATGGAACGAGAATTACGATACCTTGACTTTATGTGACGGATATATTATTGTCGGCGGTTTTTCCTACGAGGATCGTTCGCGAGCCGGAATTATTGCTTCATTGGACCCGATTATTAATGTAATCCGAGAGCAAGCGGAACAAGGGAAACCAGTATTGGGCATCTGCAACGGCGCACAAATATTGGTGGAATCGGGCTTGGTGCCGGGCTTGGAAAATTATCAAATCGGAATGGTGCTCGCCAAAAACAAGCGTACTCAATCCGGACATGTTCTTGGAACCGGCTATTACAATAACTGGTCGAATCTAATTTTGTCATCAACCAATAAACGCACCGCCTTTTCGATCAATCTGAACAAAGGCGATATAATTAATATTCCGTTTGCGCATGCCGAGGGACGTTTTATGATGGATGACCTTCTGCTAAAAGAATTGATTGAAAAGGATCAGATAGTCTTCAGATATTGTGATCCGGACGGAAATATTATACCGGAATTTCCGATCAATCCTAACGGATCGCTGCATAACATTGCAGCCGTCTGCAATCCACGTGGAAACGTTATGGCGATCATGCCGCATCCGGAACGCACAACAAACGGCGATACAATTTTTTCTTCCATGCGGAACTATATTGACAACGTACATCATTTGAGCCACCAAAACCTGAAGTATAAACCAAAAAAATATCTTGTTGAAAAATTCCGCAAGTCTAATAAATCGCTTGAGTGGTATGTTGACTCAATCATTACCGATAACGAAGCAGTCTCCGTGCAAAATGAACTGAAACATCTTAATATTCCGGTCACGATTAATAAGTTCGGGTACTGGAATATCGAACTGACCGGTTCCGACAAAAAAGATTCCGCAAATAAAATTGACGCTTCGGGAGAATTATATAATTCAAACAAGGAAAAGCTGATTAAATTTGAAAGGCAACCAAGCACAAAATATTATTTGGTAATGCCACGGGAAGATTTAATTGGTCGCCACAAAACTGAGATTTTGAAGCACCATTTCAATATTAACAATTTGAAGAATATTGATTTTGGTGTTATCTGGGGCATAACTCCTAATCTCGGTGCTGACAAGAAAGCGGTGCAAACCGCTTTAAATACAAATATATTTTTTAATCCTTTTTCACACAATTGCTATGAAATTTGAAAATAACTATTCTGAATTAATTGCTAAGGAACTTAATAATTGTATTACTGATACGGATTTAGAAACAAGCAAGAAACTCGATGGAAAAGTACGCGACATTTACGACATCGGTGACAAACTAATCCTGATCACTACCGATCGGCAAAGCGCCTTTGATCGTGTTTTAGCAGCCATTCCGTTTAAGGGGCAGGTGTTGAATCTAACAAGCGCTTGGTGGTTCGAAAATACCACCCATATTGTTAAAAATCATGTATTGGAAATCCCCGATCCCAATGTGATATTAGCCAAGAAATGCTCGGTTTTTCCGATTGAGTTTGTGGTGCGCGGTTTCATTACCGGCTCAACATCAACCTCTTTATGGACAGTCTATAAAAATGGTTCGCGAAATTATTGCGGCAATATATTGCCGGAGGGTTTAGTTAAAAATCAACGCCTGCAACGGGCGATGCTTACGCCCACCACCAAGGAAAAGGATCATGACCGCCCGATTACTCCCGATGAAATTGTTTCGGAAGGGTGGATGTCACAAGCAGATTGGGATGCTGCCAGTAAAATCGCCTTACAGCTCTTTGAATTTGGTCAGGAGCAAGCCCTCAAAAATGGTTTGATTTTAGTTGACACCAAATACGAGTTAGGCCGCGATCAAAATGGTGATATAATTTTAATTGATGAAATCCACACACCCGATTCCAGTCGTTACTGGCTGTCCGATACTTATGAAGAGCGGCTTAAAAATAATCAAGAGCCGCAGAATATTGACAAGGAATTTCTGCGATTGTGGTTTGTGGATAATTGTGATCCATATAATGATAAAGTATTGCCGCTTGCTCCGGATGAACTAGTGATCGAGTTGTCCCAGCGTTATATTTTGTTATATGAAATGATAACGGGCAATAAATTTAAATTCCCCGATACTAATGTTCCTGCTAACGAAAGATTAATTACAAACTTGAGGAAATATCTATGAAAGCTATAATAATTATGGGTTCTGAGTCTGACCAAACCTTTGCCGATAAAATTACCAAGGGGTTGGATAAGCATTCCATAAAATATGAGGTACAAGTCGCATCGGCACACAAACAACCCCTAAAAGTATTAGAGATTATAAACATATTTCAGAATGAGAATGGCATTGTATTCATCACAATCGCCGGTCGCTCTAATGCTTTGTCGGGCTTTGTTGCAGCAAATTCAGACAAGCCCGTAATTGCCTGCCCGCCTTTTGCTGACAAAGTTGATATGATGGTTAATATTAATTCCACATTACAAATGCCTAGCAAAGCTCCGGTGCTAACGGTATTAGATCCCGGCAACTGCGCCCTGGCGGTTAAAAGGATAATGGATTTCTAAAATGTTGGACAGTGTCTCCCCTATTGACGGCCGCTACAGCAATGAGGTTCAAGACCTTAAACTGTTTTTCTCGGAAGAGGCATTACTAAAATATCGCATTAAGGTTGAGATTGAATATTTGATTGCGCTTTGCAACGTAGTGCATATTAAACAATTGCAACCGTTATCTTCACGGAAAAAGACCGAATTACGGAATCTATACCAAAAGTTCTCGACAAAAGAGGCTAAGCGCGTTAAGGCGATTGAGGCTAAAACCAATCACGACGTCAAAGCCGTGGAATATTATATTCAGGAGAAGCTGAATAAATCCGGTTATAATAAGTTTACACCCTGGATTCATTTTGCCTTAACATCGGAAGATGTCAATAATCTCGCTTACACCCTGATGTGGCAGGATGGACTGATTCATGTGTATTTACCAACGCTTAAAAAACTCCTGACCAAACTGCGATCCTTTGCAAAAAAGAATAAGGATTTTGCCATGTTATCCTTAACGCACGGACAACCGGCAACGCCCACGACAATCGGAAAAGAATTTTCCGTGTTTTTCAGTCGCCTGCACAGACAGCTATATATTCTTAAAACACACAAATTATTAGGAAAATTAAACGGAGCAACCGGCACGTGGGGCGCACATTTACAGGCTTTTCCACAAGTAAACTGGATCAAGTTTTCAGAAAAGTTTATCAAAGGCTTGAAGCTTGAACCAAATCTGATAACCACCCAAATCGAAGCACATGATTCATTGATTGAGAGCTATCAATGCGTCTCACGCATAAATTCGATTCTGATTGATCTTTGTCAAGATATTTGGTTATATATCAGTCGCGGCGTCTTCATTCAAAAGCGCGTAGGCGGCGAGATCGGCTCAAGCACTATGCCGCACAAAATAAATCCGATAAATTTTGAGAATGCCGAAGGAAATCTTAATATTGCCAATTCATTGTTCGCCGGACTTTCACGAAAATTGCCGGTATCGCGCCTACAGCGCGACTTGTCCGATAGTACGGTTCTCAGAAATCAGGGTGTTCTGATTGCTCATTCCCTGTTAGCCGTAAAAAATATCCTTAAGGGTCTGGAACGTTTATCAATTGATAAAAACCTCATAGCTGCGGAATTAAACAATCATTGGGAAATTTTAGCCGAGCCGATCCAAACGGTGCTGCGAAAACATGGAAAAACCGATGTCTATGAAAAGCTCAAAGCATTAACCCGCGGGGAGCGCATAACCAAGACGGATCTATCAAAATTCATCAACGGTTTGGATATTCCAAAATCCGAAAAAGAATATTTATTGGATTTAACGCCGCAAACATATACCGGATTAGCTTCAAAAATCACCGAGTTAATATAATGTGTGGAGTCGTTGGAATAATATCCCAAAAACCGGTTGCTTCCGAACTTTATGACAGTTTGATATATTTACAGCATCGCGGACAGGATGCGGCAGGAATAACGACTTATAACCAAAGGTTCCACACCAAAAAAGGTGTTGGGTACGTTCGCGATATTTTTGATGAACGGAATATGTCCCGCCTTATCGGCAATGTCGGTATCGGGCATACGCGCTATCCGACGACTGGGAAATATAGCAAAGAAGACGCACAGCCGGTGTGGACCGGTGTTCCTTACGGAATTGCGATGGCACACAATGGCAACTTAGTAAACCAATATGAAATGGTTGATGAGTTGTCGGAGAAAGATGGGCGACACTTAAATACGTCGGTTGACGTTGAGGTAATTTTACACGTGTTTGCCGGTAAACTTGAGGAGATCAGAAATGATGGGGCGAACGGCGAATTTTTTGATCAAATTTGCCAAGCCGTGCAAGAGGTATTCAGGCGTGTCAGCGGCGCTTATTCGGTAATCTGCATGATTGTTGGAAAAGGCTTAGTGGTTTTCCGTGATCCACATGGTATCAGACCGCTGACCAAGGGTAGCAGGAAAGCAGACAACGGCAAAAAGGATTATATTTTTGCCAGTGAACCAGCCGTTTTTTATGCTCTCGGCTATGAAATGGAAAACGATGTTGCCCCGGGAGAAGTTATCTATATCTCGGAAAACGGGAATTACCACTCGCGGACGCTTGAAACAAAAAATTTTACGCCTTGCATTTTTGAATATGTTTACTTTTCGCGTCCCGATGCAACCTTAGATGATGTCAGTGTATATCGTGCCCGCTTAAGAATGGGGCAAAATCTCGCCAAACTTTGGCAAGCTGAATATCCTGATCTGTTGCCCGATATTATTATTCCGGCGCCGGCGACTTCAAACAATGCTGCCCTCGCAATGGCAAATATGCTCGGAATAAAATACTCCGAAGGATTATATAAAAATCCCTTCATCGGCCGTACTTTTATTATGCCCGGTCAGCAAACCCGCAAAAAATCAATTCGCTATAAACTTGTGCCCATCTCATACGAGATAAAAGACAAAAAAGTAATGATCGTTGATGATAGCATTGTACGCGGAAACACAAGCAAGGAAATTGTCAAGATGGTTCGGGATTTCTGCGCTAAAGAAGTGTATGTCGTATCGGCCTGCCCACCGATCACCCATCCTTGTTTTTATGGTGTTGACATCCCCACCCGTTCGGAATTGATCGCTTCCAATAAGACGGTTGAAGCCATCCGCAAACATATCAATGCCGATATTCTTTTATATCAGAATTTAGACGACCTGATTGAAGCGGTAACCCGCAAAGGTGAACACGATATTTATCGCCCCTGCGCGGCCTGTTTAGACGGTAACTACATAACCGGCAATGTGGATGGACACAAGATCAGTGAACTTGAACACCAACGTAATAATCAGCGTGCTAGGATATGAACGTTTTGTTAATAGGCTCAGGAGCACGTGAACATGCCATAGCCAGGGCTGTAAAAAAATCTAAGATTGAAAGCAAACTGTTTTGTATCGCTTCCAATTATAATCCGGGAATAGCCGCGCTTGTAGCCGATTTAACAATTGGAAATATTAATGCACCGGATTCGGTTGTAAAATTTGCAGAAAAACATTCAATTGATCTGGCAATAATTGGACCGGAGGCGCCTTTAGCAAACGGTGTTGCCGATGCTTTACGAAAGTTAGCTATAGGTTGCGTAGGACCAACTAAAGCGTTAGCCCAATTAGAGACAAGCAAAGGCTTTACCCGAAATCTAATGAAAAAATATAAGATAGCCGGCTGTCCAATATATCAAAATTATTCAAAGCTAGATGGTGTGGCAGAGTTTCTCAATGAGCTTGGTGACAATTATGTTGTAAAATTTGACGGCTTGATGGGTGGAAAAGGCGTAAAAGTTGCTGGCGAACATTTGAATTCCCATAAAGATTCTTTGGCTTACTGCGAAGAGATTGTTGCCGATGGCGGTAGGTTTGTTATCGAAGAAAAATTAATCGGTGAAGAATTTTCTTTGATGAGTTTTTGTGACGGCGAGCGTTTAATCCACATGCCACCGGTGCAGGATCATAAGCGGGCTTATGAAAATGATACCGGTCCCAATACGGGCGGAATGGGTTCCTATAATGACAAACAACAGTCTCTGCCATTTTTAAATGACAATGACATTCACAGCGCAAAACTTACCAATGAAGCAATCGCCTTAGCTTTAAAAAAAGAATTTGGAACAGGGTATCAAGGAATTATTTACGGCGGCTTTATTGCAACGGCTGATGGTGTAAAAGTTATAGAATACAATGCCCGTTTCGGTGATCCCGAAGCAATGAACGTACTTGCTCTTTTAGAAAGTGATTTCCTCGAATTATGTGTTGCGCTTGTTAATGGTGAATTGAGTGAGTATAGCATAAAGTTCAATTCAAAAGCGACAGTCTGTAAATATGCCGTACCAAACGGCTATCCCGATGCACCGTTAAAAGGTGAAAACATAGGCATATCAAAAATCAATAATCCTGATCAATTGTACTATGCTTCGGTTGATGTCATTGACGGACAATTAATTGAAGCCGGATCAAGAACAGTCGCAGTAGTTGGCGTTGCCGATTCCTTGGCACAAGCCGAAGCACTTGCCGAACAGGCTATCAGCCGAATTGAGGGACCTTTATTTCACAGATCCGATATTGGCACTGCCAAACTGATCCAAAAAAGAATTGACAATATGAATAACCTGCGAGGTCATTCTTGAGCACCGTTAAGTTGGGCGTGCTCGGGTCAACCAAGGGCACGGATTTGCAGGCGATCATCAATGCAATTGAGAACAATATTTTGGATGCTACGTTAGAAGTTGTGATTAGCAATGTTGCCAACGCACACATTTTGAAAAGGGCGGAAAAATATTCTATCCCGCATTATTTTGTTTCGCACAAAGACAAAGAGCGCACGGATTTTGATGATGAAATTTCCGTTATTCTTGAAGAATCTCAGGTTGAGCTTGTGCTATTGATCGGATTCATGCGCATCTTGTCGGGCAAGTTTTGCAAAATTTGGGAAGGACGATTGTTGAATGTACATCCCTCGTTATTGCCAAAATACGCCGGCGGAATGGATACAAATATACATGAAGAAGTTCTAAGGAACGGCGACAGGGAAACCGGCTGTACTATTCATTTCGTCACTGCCGATGTTGACAGCGGACCTATATTAATTCAAAAAAAATGTCCGGTTTCTCAAAATGATACTCCGGAATCTTTGAAGAAGAAAGTGCAAAAATTAGAAGGCGAAGCTTTTATCGGGGCAATTCAAAATTTTAAACTATAACACCGATGAACAAACAGGAAATTTTAAAGAACATTAATGCCAGGATGAAAGGCACGATGGTGGAACATCTTGGTATAATCATAACTGATATTGGCGATGAATATATTTGCGGCAAAATGCCGGTTGACAATCGGACGGTTCAGCCCTGCGGTTTGCTGCACGGCGGCGCATCGGCGGTTTTAGCCGAGTCCCTGGGCAGCATCGGCGGCAATATGACAGTTGATATGGATAATAAAACCGTTGTAGGCGTGGAAATAAATGCCAACCATTTGAAATCTGTAAATAGTGGTTGGGTAATAGGTGAAGCGCGGGCGTTGAAGATCGGACGCCGGCTACAGGTGTGGAAAATACGGATAACGAACGAAAGCGGTGAAAATGTTTGTGACAGCCGCCTAACCCTTGCGGTGGTAAATAAATGAACACAGCCAAACTAAAAATCAAACGGGCATTGATCTCTGTCAGCGATAAAAGAGGAATCGAGGAATTTGCTAAAATTTTGAGAAAAAGGGATGTTGAAATTTTATCTACCGGAGGAACGGCCGAATACCTCAGGAGAAACAATATTGAAGTGGTTGATGTCTCGGATTATACCGGTTTTCCCGAAATCATGGACGGAAGGATAAAAACGATCAATCCTAAAATCGAAGGGGGAATTCTCGGCCTGCGTGACAAACATTCCGATGAAGCCACTCAACACGGTATTAAATGGATTGATCTGGTAGTTTGCAATCTATATCCGTTTTCAAAAACAATCTCAAATCCTGAATCTTCCTTTGAAGATGCCCTGGAAAACATTGACATCGGCGGGCCGACTATGATCCGCAGCGCCGCCAAAAATATTGACTGGTGCACTGTTGTGGTAGATACAAATGACTACTCGTTAATTATTAAAGAGCTTGAAACCAAAAATAGTATTTCTTATGATCTCCGCCGGGACCTTTCCGCCAAAGCTTTTGGACATTGCGCCAAATACGATAGCATTATTTTTAATTATTTAAACGACCGAATGCTGCCTGAAGACCTTACATTATCTTTCGAAAAATATTATGATCTCCGCTATGGAGAGAACCCGCACCAACGCGCTGCTGCTTACAAGTTACCAAATATTCCGGATCAGTCAATATTAACAGCAGAAATTCTACAGGGGAAACAATTATCGTACAATAATTTTATGGATGCGGACGCTGCCTTAGCTTGTTTGCGCGAATTTGAATCACCAACCAGCGTAATTGTAAAACATGCCAACCCTTGTGGTGTGTCAACCGGAAATGATATTTCTATTGCATTTGAAAGAGCATTCAACGCCGATGCCAAATCTGCCTTTGGAGGCATTATTGCATTAAACCAAACTTGCACTGAGGGTGTCGCCGAGCTTGTTTCCAAAATATTTATGGAAATAATAATTGCACCCGCCTATGAAGATTCCGCAATAAATATCCTTAAGAATAAGAAAAATCTTCGTGTTCTGAAAATCGGCGAAATACAGAATAGGAAAAAAATTCCGGAATACCGCTTTCTGAATGGCGGTTTGCTTGTTCAGGAAAATGACACTAACAAACTTGATCCGAATGACCTTGAAATTGTAACAAGTACTCAGCCGTCCTCCAAACAGGTAGATGACATGTTGTTTGCTTGGAAAGTTTTAAAACATGTTAAGTCGAATGCTATCACCACCGTAAAAAACAATACAACTGTGGGCATTGGTGCCGGTCAGGTTTCGCGCGTGGATGCCGTGGAGATCGCTGTTAATAAATCGGGAGAAAATATTGAAGGTTCGGTCTTAGCTTCCGATGCTTTTTTTCCATTCCGCGATTCGATTGATTTAATTTCCAATACCGGCATAAAAGCTGTCATTCAACCCGGAGGATCAATTCGCGATCAAGAGGTAACTGAAGCTTGCAATGAACATGGCATTGCCATGGTATTTACTGGTCAACGTTGCTTCAAACATTAGGTCAATAGTTTAGGATTATCAGTAATGATTCCCGCGATTCCCTTTTCAATCAACCAGTCGCGAGCATAAACATTGTTGACAGTCCAGGTATTTATACGCATTTTACGCTTATGGCAGAATTCTATTAGTTTCTTATCTATGAACTCAGCATCCGGATGCAGGCAGTCAGGTTTAGCTATAAATACCCCTTTAAAATGTTTAGCATGTTCATATATATATCCGGTGGGAACATTTTTACAGAGTAATTTAATATACCGTACTACAATAGGATTAAAGCTGGACACCAAAATTTTATGTTTAATTTTATCTTGCTTGATCAAACTTGCCAATACCTTTGCCGCTCTGATATCCGTCAAATAGTCCGACTTAATTTCAATATTCAGCAAAATATCTACGGAGAGTGTTTTTAGAACCTCTTCAAGCAACGGTATGCGACTTTGAGCGTTTTCCTGAAAATCCTTGCCGGCCTTAATAGGCTGCAATTCCGCGTAAGTCAGTTCATCTATAAATCCTGCACCAAGCGTTTCGCGCTCTAAATCAATATTGTGGGAGCATACCAGCTTGCCGTTTTTGGTTGTCCGTACGTCTAGCTCTATTGCCGTGAATCCATTATCAACCGCGCACAGGTAAGATGGAATAGTGTTTTCCGGTGCTGCATGGCGCTCACCACGATGACCAAAATAGATTGTTTTTCCTTTATAAATGTAATCCAGATCAGCGGCGGTCCATTTGATTAAGCACCAAACGGACAAAACAATAATAATTATTATTATAACACTGATCATTCAGCCGGATACAAGATTAATTTACGGTATTCCCGACTATTGCGTATTTCTTCTTTGTTTATATTTATCTCGCGCAGTTCTCCTTTGGTGAACAAACCTAATTGGTCAGAATAGTGTGGGCTGTTCGGTAATCCCGATTGTCCGGTTGGAATTATTGAATAAACGCTGTTCAAGTTTGAGAGGTCATATATCTTCCTTAATGCAAGCCCTGAAACCGGTGTTAGATTTTCATCATATTTAAATTCTGTTATGTTCTGTCCGTTCCGAAAAACCAGCCCGACATCAAAACCGTTAATTATATTGGCCAACCAATTTCTAGACAGGACGTGTTGATAGGTTGATCGGTTTACTTCACCCCATGCCCAATATAGCGTACCATATTTACTTCTCAATTCCATTACCGCCCGATCAATAGCAACCTTGATTATATCCGAGAGGTTTTCTCTATAATCAACAGTATTAATATCGTCTAACCATTCCGATGACGGATTTTGCAGAATTTTAAACAAACTATTTTCAACAAATTTTGTATTCGAAATGAATGTTTTGTAGAGGCCCTCTTCAATCAAAGCAAGTTCATCTTTGAATATACCTTCGACCAAGTGCTTCAATATTGTATTGGTAAGGAGGGCAGTTGATGACTGTCCCGACTCATCCCCGTCCCAATCCACTATTTTCCGGACAGCCGGATCTGATCCGGACATCTCTAAATACTTATCGACCACCAATGCAATAGATTCGGCTTTTTGATCATTTGTAAATCCTGCTAATATATCCAATACCTCTTGAAAACTATTAATGCCGATGGATTGTCCATTTAAAAGACCGAAGCTAGAAATCTCTGAATTTCCTATATGAATCAACCCTGTGGTATCGGCGTAGAAAATTGAAGCATTGTCGTTCACAATACCATTAAGATCTTTAACGCCGCGGGCTAACTCAAAAAGCAGGTCGGCATCTTTGGGCAATGCTCCGGTAATTGCAAAAGCTGAATGTCCGGTTCTTCCTACGATCGGCAACGGGAAGCCGGGTATCAAAGAGCCTTCCAAATCAAAATCCCCGCCACTCAGATAGATATTAAACCATTTGGTTGGTTGCCGATAACCCCAATTGTCGTCAAAAATTAGAATCGGTTTTTTTGATTGTTGTTCTGCAGACGGAAAAACGATCATCGCTTCTGAGCCTGTTTTTGAGCCGGAGGCCCCGATTAAATTAAGAGCCTCACTTTGCATTTTTATATCGGTAATACTCTGGACACTCCGATCGTCAAAATCTATGTTATTTGAAAGTTCAGTATAGCGCGCCTCACCAAAGTATTGTCGGACTGCTGAAAGGATTACCGCTTCGCTGTTTAAGTTGTGATTCGTCATTAATGCTAAAGTATTTATTGCATCAAGGGACGTCCATCTTCTTGGCTTGGAGTTGGTTATCTTGAATGAAACCGGATAAAGTCCGTTGCATTCATCAATGTAAGCATTTATCCCTGCACAATGAGACTCAATCAATCCAAGATTGCCATCAATAATATCCAATGAGTCCTTAATATTCAAAAATTCCTTGTTGGTTCTTATGTACCAATCCATTTCCAAATATTCGTCACCTAATAATGAAGCCACCTCTCCGTTTAGTATCGCTGATAATAGCGTTAATTGAAAAAGTCTTTCGCGCGCGGTCAAATAGCCTGCTGCAAAGAACAGATCAGCATTATTTTTGCTAAATACATAGGGCATTCCAAACGAATCGGTAAAGACTTCAACGGTATCCTCTATACCCACTATTTTGTGCGTGCCGGAATATTGGGGGAAAACCTGATGAAAATAGGTCCTAAAAGTAAGGACAACGAATGCCACTAAAACAAATGAAACTACTGCTATTGGCTTTAAATATTTCATTTTTTCAGGTAGGTAAATTAAATGTTCTTCCTATATCCTGATAATAACATTATTGATCTATAAAAAAAGGGTTGCCGAGGGGAGACAGCAACCCTTAAAAAAACAATAAAATAACGACATTTATGCTTTAAATATCATTTTATTGTTTTATTTGAATACTTTGGATTGTTTTGTAAAAATAATAGGTGCGCCAAAAAGTGCGCATTATACAAAAGAATGAAATGTTTTTCACCAACCAGTTTGTGCTGTAGGTACATTAATTTCCCCCATACTAACATTATTTATCGTGCGTTTCCAATATCCCTTTAATTATCGGTAAACGCAATTTTTACGATCAATTTATCAATAACAGCACAATAATATACTAATAATACATATAATACAACACCTTATTTCTAAATAACTTACAAGATTATTCTATATGCTTATGGCTTTATAAAACAGTACTTTATAACTTTTAATTAATATTTTTCTTTAAGTAACGGCGTGGCGGAGGTTTGTGTTGTCTTGTCTGTCGGTTACAATTTATAATAATAATGGGAATCAACTCCCCCCGCTCACATAATTGTCAATTCCCATTATTTGTTCAGGCAAAAATTAACCGTTTTGTTTATCTGATCAACTGTAACGCCTTTATCTGCTTTGCTCATCCCTTATACGGTAAAATTTTTGCCAATGCCGGAGCCTATTGCGCCATAGCGCGCCTCACCATATTTGGGATATTTCCCCGTCCCAAGAATCCCGGACCCTCCATCAATCTTATAATTCTTTGTCACACACCCGGAGGATTATTAGACTTCCGGCATTGGCAATTTAAGTTTTCAATTAGCTCTAAATTATTCTACCAATATTTAATCAAATATCATGCCAAACGCATAACTGTAGTATTTACAAATATTTAAAATTTAAATCTTTACTGCCTTTGTTTCTAAATGAGGCAAAGTGTGTGCCAATACGAAACAAACTTTTACAATCGTGATGTTTTTCGATAAATTGAGATAAAATTGATAGCATTTAGTGGAATACAATTTGTAATCGGTTACATCGGAGAGAGGTTGCTACAACGAAAGGTTGTGTCGGTAGTTTTGCAGAGAGTTATTAATAATCGTCAGACTTGGCGGGAACAACAAATATCTTTTTTAATAGACTTTGTTTTTCTGTGGCTGTCTTATCGGCGATAAATTTATATTCCTTGATCTCGTTTATGATCAACTCAACAAAATAAATTTGATGAACCAAAACACTGTCAAGGTGGGCTTGAATATTTAACCTGAATGTAGTGCCAAACACATCTTTCTTAGCAAATTCGGTTAGGGTTCGCGGAGTAAGGAATATATTTTCCAAATGGCCGCTCGTTAGTTTGGACCAACTATAATATTCCGTCAGATATTCATTTATTTGTTTTACAGAAGTATTACGTTGATTGGATTTCTCCTTTCCATCGTAGGTATCGAACAGCTCAATTCCCAGTCTTTTGCAAAGCTCTAATATCCGCTTTGCCTTATTATTCGGGATAGTAATTGTCTCCTGGTATATCATTTATTTACTTTAAGCTGATTCGACGATATATAAATATAAAAACAAAAACATATATTTGGGCATTACTAATTAAAGTCTCATATCAGTTGACAAGCATAAATAGCTATTTAACAGGGCTTTGTATATATTTATCTTTTACTGAAGGAAACCTTTGAATATTTTCCATAAATATATTCCGGATTTTTCCTTAATATTTTCTATAAATTTTAGAAAAAATATGCCAGAATTACCCGAAGTTGAAACAGTTGTTGGTTTTATTAAACCTGAAATAGTCGGCAAAACGATTATGTCGGTCGTTCCGCAAAACGGTTACGACAAAGTCTTGGCGACTCACGATCCGGCGAAGTTTTTCACTTTAGTAAACAGTAAAAGCATTTCTGACGTATCTCGGCGCGGCAAATATATTGTTATCCATTTACAAAAAGGATTTCTGTTAATTCACCTGCGCATGACGGGGCGATTATTATTTGAACTGTCTCAAAATGACAAACCTAAGCATCTTACGACAATAATAAATTTTGATGATGGTACACAGCTATATTTTAAAGATTATCGAAAATTTGGACGCCTGTATTATTTTGATACATTGGATCCTATCAATCAGAAACTTGGAATAGAACCCTTATCTCCCGATTTTACCGATAATTGGTTAATAGATAGGCTTGAAGTAAGCAAACGACAACTTAAACCATTGCTGTTAGACCAAAAATTCATTGCCGGTTTAGGCAATATTTATGTTGACGAAGCGCTATGGTCGGCAAAACTACATCCTCAGCAACTTGGCTCAACAGTATCACCGGCAAAGGCGCGAGTACTGCATAATTCTATTCAAGCACTTCTCAGGAAGGCTATTGAAAATCAAGGAACTACTATTATTAATTTTTACTTTGGTGAAGGCAAATCCGGAAACTTTCGTGAGCAATTACAAGTGTTTAACCGGCAAGATAAAAAATGCCTGCGTTGTAACGAGAAAATAATTAAAATTCGGGTTGCTCAGCGCGGAACCCATATCTGCCCCAAGTGTCAAAAATTATAGCCGTTTCACCACTTTATATTGATATTGATATATCCCAGCCGCAACATCAATCGTTATTTTCTTCAACAATTGCAGCTCTAATTCCTTTTCCAAATCAGTAAAAACCTTAACGCCTTTTCCGAATATTAGCGGATGGGGAGTTAAATAAAGGTGTGTTAAAAACGGAGCGAATTTGGTGTTGGCCATGCCGCCGCCGATTACAAAACACCTATCAGAATTAATTTTAGAGAGAATTTTTTCCGGTTCGTCCTGCCGATGAACGATGATTTTTTCGCGCCCTTCAAGTTCGACGGCTAAAGTCCTGCGCGTATTTGATCCCATAATAATAGGATAACCCATTGTTTGTTCTTTAAACAACTTTAGGTCTTTAGACCACGTAATCACCTCATCGCCAGTGCGAGCGATGAAACCATCGGCAGTTACCGCCGCAATCAGAATTACCTGCATTTTTTGTACTGACATTGAATTAAAATTTAATAATATTAAATGTGATAATTTGTAATAAATAGTTGTTAGCTGCCCAAGGGCATATATCGAGGGAAGTAAATGAGAATAAGAAATTATACCAATTCTGATCTTGACGTGTGCAGATTACTTTGGACTGAAATGGTTCAAAGACATCAAGATATATATGATGATCCATCTATCGGTGGCGATGACCCCGGGCTTGAGTTTGATCAACATCTTGATACGGTGGGATCAAACAATGTTTGGGTGATTGAAATTGAAAATGCAGTTGTCGGCTTAACCGCACTTATCCTCAAAGACCAGGAAGCAGAAATTGAGCCGGTTATTGTTTCTTATAAACACAGAGGCAAAGGAATTGGAAGGCGATTGGTTGAATACGCGATTGGAGAAGCAAAGAGATTAAACATGTTCCTTGTTTCTGTGAAACCCGTTGCAAGGAATAAAGAAGCTATTTCTTTTTCCATGATTGTGGATTTAAAACCATAGGACATATTCAACAATTCATCTGGATTGGCGAATCACAACCAAATACATGGAAAGACGGCCTTCAGATATTTGAAAAGAAATTTAAATATTAGAAGCCTCGCTTTGAATGGGAACCAACAATTTAAATTATGGCGTTAAGCACCTACTAAAAGGGTGGCAATAATGGGATATTATATTGATCTGAAAAGCATAAATATTGACAACTACAAAAAAATCTTGAAAACCACAGAATTGATTCCAAGTTGGAAAATAATTGGGGAAGATATTGATAATAACTTGGATATTATTAAGAAACATGGTATTAATGATCTTGATGAATTGTCAATCGCGCTTAAAGATAAAAGCAAAATCCAGGACTTTTCAAGCCTCAGCGGTTTGCCCGTAAAATATTTAGAAGTCCTTAAAAGAGTAGTAGGCGGTTATCGGCAAAAGCCAAATAGAATAAAGGATTTTTCTTGTATTTCCGAAGACATTGTAAACAAACTTAAAAAATTAGAACTAAAAAATACGCTAAAACTATATAGCAAAGTTCTGACAACGGAAAAAAGAGCTGAATTTTCAAAGGAAACAGGGATTGATCCAACTGAAGTCTTGAAACTTGCAAAATTAACAGACCTTTCCAGAATAAGATGGGTAAATCATACCTTTGCGTATGTATTGTTGGAATCCGGTTATGATACTGTAGAGAAAATAGCAAAGGCTGATTACAAGGAATTATATACAACGATTAAGCAACTTAACGAAGAAAGAAAAATCTATAATGCTCATATCGGGGAACGCGATATGAAGATGGTAATTGAGTCTGCCCAAAGCCTGGATTTTGAAATTGAATATTGACATTGGGCACCGATTAAGGTACAATGGTCTATAAAGAAAAATCTCAAATCTTTATAATTCCCGGTGGGGCTGCCTTTTGCCTATAACAACACGAACAGAAACAATAGTCTGATTTATTCCAAGGGTTTCCCTGTTTTGCCCACTGAGCCGGCAGCAACAAACACCAATTTGTCTATATCAATATATTCTTTGATGGCGGAGTTAACCTGTTCTAACGTTAATTCATTTATTATTCCCGGATATTGATCAAGATATTCATTAGGATGGCCGCGTTCGGCATTCGACAATATTTGCGATGCCAGTCCCCTTGTAGTTGCCAAACCGACCTTGTAAGAACCGGTAATGGTTGTTTTCTTTGCTTCGAGCTCAGCTACGGTTATGCCCTCGGTCGACCATTTCTCCAATTGCTCAAGTGACGCCTCATATCCGGTTTGTAGTAATTGTGGTGCAAAACTCGACCAAATCGTCCAAAAGCCGTCATTCCCGTTTTCTGCACCTTGAATCTGTGAATAAATACCATAGGTTAAACCCTGTTCGTCCCTAACTGTCTGCATTAGTCGCGCTGAAAAATTCCCACCTAAAATATATGTGCCAATCATAAGTGGATAGTAATCTTTGTGGTCCCTGTCTATTCCTATCGGTAAACCGATATAAACATCGGCACTGGTTTTATCTTTAATGGTGACATATTTTTTTGTTGCTGTAACATCATTGGCTTGCATCGTATTTACCCACTTACTCAGGGGTGATGTTTTCCAACCCTTAAAGACCTTTTCTACCTCGCGACTGAAATATTCACCGTCAACATCGCCAACGGCAGTCATTATCATATTGCCTAATCCATAATATGTTTTATGGAAATTTCTCAAACTTGCCGGATCAATTTTTTCAATCATTTCAATCCGCTCATCAATTGGGTAACGATAATTAGGATGGTCTTTAGGATACAATTCCCGGATAAATTCGCCACCGGCCATCTTGCCGGTATTCTTCTTGTCTCGTTTTAAGTTGCCTTTCAGGCGTGTCTTGAGTGTGCTCAAATCCTCCTTATTGAAAGCCGGTTCTCTTAGCTGTTCGGCAAGCAGGTCAAGCACTAAAGGAATATCATCTTTCAGACATTTTATTGAAAATCTGACATGCTGCTGACCGCTTGAAAAACTCATTGTCGCGCCGACCGATTCTAACCTATCGGCTATTTCAAACTTCGACTTACTGCGGGTTCCTTTGTCAAGCATCGCCGCCGTAAGATCGGCTATCATGCGGTTGGCTTGCGGGCTAAAGACATCACCGCCTAAAATACTGCCGCGAATGGTAACCACATCCTGAACACTGGTTTTCATTGTTAATAGGCGCAACCCCTTAACGGGCTCAAATTCAACTATATTATCCGCGATATTAGCCCCTGAATGCTGACGGTTGTCCATTGCATCGTCAGATTCTCTTGAAAAATTATAAAATTGATTAGCACGATTCTTCTGTGGCGGCATTATTCCACCTCCGCCTGAACCTTTTATTGGGACAAAATGACCGGTAGTGCTTTTATCTTCAATTAGATATTTTTTGGTAATCTCCTGAACATCCTCTTTTGTAACGGTATTTGTTTTTTCTAAAAACTTCGCATAGTTTGTCCAATCACCGATTGCTATCGCCTCGTTTAATACCGATGCTACGGAAAAGGAGCCATCTCTAACATAAGCTAATTGTGCCTTGGTTTGTCCTTTGGCGCGCGCCAATTCCTGATCGGTTATACCGTTGGTTTTGATCAGTTCATATTCATCAAGGATTATCTTTTCTACTTCTTCATGTTTGGTTTCAGGCGTTAAGAAAGCATACGTTATAAAAAGGCCACTGTCCTTAAAGGGATAATCCCACATAAAGAGGCTTGTGGCCAAGCCTTTATCTACAAGCTTTTTATATAATCTACTGGATTTACCCTCCCCCAAAATTCGCGCAAGAACCTGAAGTGTAAAGTAATCCTCATTTAATCCTTCCGGTGTTTTATGCGCAATGCCGACAATTCCGGTTTCCCCCGATCGTTTTACGATTAGTCTTCTTGCGCCTTCCTGTTCCGGCTCGGTTGTGTACATTTCCGGTATCGGGTTCGGTGACTTTGGTATTGAACCATATTCATCTAATATTTTTTGTAACGTTTCTTCTTTTTCAAAATCTCCTATTACCGTTACCGTGGCGTTATTGGGCCAGTAATATATATCATAAAATTGTTTCAGGCGCTCTGTGGATACTCCTTCAATATCTGATCGCCAGCCAATTGTTGAGTGATGATAGGGATGGGCTTGGTAGGCTGTGGCCCATATATTTTTATTCAATGCGCTAAACGGGTCGTTTTCACCCTGCTCAAATTCATTCCGGACAACAGTCATTTCTGGCTGTCGGTCTTCATCTTTTAACAAAAGGTTCCTCATTCTATCCGCTTCAATTTCAATTACTTTGTTTAAATGCTCACTTGGCAGAAGCGCATAATAGTTGGTTCGGTCGTTCCAGGTTGTTGCATTGATTTGAGCACCGATGCTCTGCAAGATACTCGTGATGTCATTTCCATTCTCTTTGTTATACTTTGTTGTTCCTTTAAACATCATGTGTTCAAGTAGGTGCGTTGAGCCGGTATGCCCCACGGCTTCATTCCGGGAACCGACATGATAGGTAACCATGAATGTCGCCACCGGCGCGGAATGATCCTCTAATAAAAGGATTGTCAGATCATTCAAAGTACAGCGATATTCTTCGATTCCGCCTGATTCCTTTATAAATTCAAATGCTGTTTCCACCGTTGGTAGTTCGGCGGTTTCTTTAATTCCCTGAACTTCTTTTGTAGTTTCCAATTCCAACTCCGTTTCTGATAATTTTTTATTTACCCTTTCAGCGCAGGATGTAATTAAAAAAGCGCCGATGGCAATTGATAAAAGACTCCTCAAATACATAATAAATCCTCATTTTATTTTTAATCCGAGTTTTAAATATATTAATTAATGCTTTTTGATAGTACCTTTTAATAACAAATTTTTGAAGAGATTGAATTAGTTGTTCTTTCCTTGTACTATATCATGAAATTATTAATCATCGTTTTTACAATTATGTTGTTCGGTTGTTCCGACACACAAATAGCAAATAAATATACAAAAGAGGAATTGACCTATTTTTATGAAATTGCACTTGGCGCCGAATTCGGTGATGCTGTTCCGGTTATCAAAAAATGGGAAAATGACATTCGCATAAAGATAGCCGGCGGACCAACCGCTGAAGACATTAATTCAATTAACATGATAGTTAAAGATTTAAACAGCCTGCTTGGGAGTATTAATGCAAAAATTGTTGATAATAATGAAAATGTTTCTATTGCGTTTTCACCCGAATCGGAATTTCCAACTTTAGACCCTAATTATGGCTTCTTTTGGGCGCTATGGCATGATGATAATTATACCATCTACGAAGCAAGCATTCTGATCTCTTCGGCTGATATTACACAGGCGGAGCGTTCGCATCTAATTCGGGAAGAATTAACCCAAAGCTTAGGATTAATGAACGATTCCGATAAATTTGAGAACAGTATTTTCTATCAAGAATGGACAGACATCACCACTTATTCCGATATGGATAAAGCAGTTATTGAACTGCTTTATCTGAAACAAATAAAGCCCGGCATGACCAAATCGGAGATTTCCCGGTTATTTGATTAATGTCTAATAAAAACTACTTTGATGCGGTGATTCGGTCTCTGATGCATGCTTCTATACCAACGGGTTAAGTCGTTGCGCTCGGCCCTGTTAAGCGGACCTCTATGCTGCACCCTGATAGTAATTGTCCGGCCCTGCTTTACCGGATCAACGCGCACAATACGCTGTTTATAACTGCTTACAAACACTGCCTCGCTTGGCGGAGCAACTACACAACCCAATAGAGTAAACAGAAATACTGCAATTAGTAGTTTATTGGCTTTTTGGTTCATTTGAACACCTTTTTTAGTTAGACCCGTAACTCCCAATAAGGTTAAATTTAAAAAATCTTATGGCATTGTTATGAAAGATAAAATCGTTTTAATTACCGGAGCCTCCGGAGGCATCGGGTCGGTCACAGCTGCCCAATTTGCTGAAAAGGGGGCAACGCTAATATTACATTATAACAGCAATCGCGCCAAGGCTGAAGAGTTGCAATCAAAAATCAACGGCAACGATCATATAATAGTTGGAGGGGACTTAAGAAATTCAGAATCCGCGCTACAATTAGTAAAAAGCGCGATTGACAAATTCGGTAAAATTGACATACTGATTAACAATGCCGGATTATATGCCGAGCATCCAATTGATAAAACGGATTTTACCGCATGGCAGGAGAACTGGAGAAAAATTGTTGAAACAAATTTGATCGGCCCAGCGAACCTGACCTATCTTGTTGCCAATGAAATGATTAAAACCGGAGGTGGGAAAATTATTAATATTTCATCGCGCGGTGCTTTCCGCGGCGAGCCGACCGCTCCGGCTTATGGCGCAAGCAAAGCCGGGCTTAATGCCATGGGACAATCCCTTGCTAAGGCGCTTGCCCCGCATGAAATATTTATCTACACTATCGCGCCCGGCTTTGTTGAAACAGCCATGGCGCGACCACATTTAACCGGAGAAAAGAAAAAAGAGATCATGAACCAAAGCCCGCTTGGACGCGTTGCCAAACCGGAAGAAATCGCCAATGCGGCAGTATTTTTAGCTTCTGAAAGAACCGATTTTTTGACCGGTGGTATTATTGATGTTAATGGTGCATCCTATTTAAGGTCTTGATCAATGGCAACAAAATCCACTCCAAAATGGCTCGAATGGGCAAGAGAAATTCAACAGCTCTGTCAAACAGGTTTAGCGTTTAGTGAGTCGGATTATGACACTGAACGTTATAAAAGATTAACGGAAATAGCCGCCGAAATAACAGCAGGTCATACAAAGTTTAATAAACCTGAATTAATAGATATTTTTACTTCTCATCTTGGATATGCCACACCTAAAATAGATATTCGCGCCGCAATTGTAAAAAACAGTGAAATTTTGCTCGTTCAAGAAAAGATGGACCATAAATGGGCAATGCCGGGCGGTTGGGCTGATGTTGGTGAAGCACCTTCAGCGGCCATTATCAGAGAGACTAAAGAAGAGACCTGCCTTGACATTAAGCCTGTTAAGGTTATAGGTGTTTACGATGCCAACCGCGATGGGCGTCCCTTAGAATTTTTTCATGCTTATAAAATTGTTTTTTTATGTCGGGTAACGGGTGGGAATCTCCAAACAAGCAACGAAACAATCGCTGTAAAATATTATTCGTTTAATAACATACCCGAGCTATCATCGGCGCGGACCAACCAAAAGCATATTGATGATATTAAAAAGGTTGTTTCCGACTCATCTTTACCAACTGTATTTGATCAGTACCGGTTTAATATTCAAACTTAATTGTTTTCTTCAATATTGCCCTTCATCGCCTTCCAGGATGGAAGGAATTGTCCGGTATTTTCAATTAACTCCTGATATTTGGCGCCAAACTTCTTTAGCATTTCTGATTCTTCAAAAGTCACTATCCAGGACCAAAACAAATTAATCGGAATAACCGATATAATCAATGTCCAGGAACGAAACACCGTTGACAAAATTCCCGTTAAAGAATATATAAAGATACTATAAATAGGGTGGCGGATATATTGATAGGGGCCTTTAGTTACTAAAATATTCCCGCGACCATGCTTACACAATTGATAATTGCTTCCAATCCATAAATATAGGGCGTCAATTGCGAACATAATAATTAGCCCCATACGTAATACCGGATGGATTGACATTGGTAGTATGTTTACAGCCTTTTCGATTGCGAGTGCGGCCATCCAAACTATTATAGAAAACAGTGTTCCAATCGGCCCAACACCGAAAATTCTTTTAAAAGCCTCTCGATTTATCACTTTTTATTTTTAGGAACGTATAAATCGGTAACCGTTCCGACAAAAACTTCTGCGGCATTGGCAAATGTTTCTGAAAGGGTGGGGTGCGGATGTATTGTTAATCCAATGTCTTCAGCATCGGCGCCCATTTCGATTGCCAGCGCCCCCTCCGATATTAAATCGCCGGCGTGCGTACCAACAATGCTCACACCGAGTACTTTTTGGGATTCCGGGTCAAACAATATTTTAGTCTTGCCCGTGGTATGTCCGGTTGCCACCGCTTTTCCGCTTGCTGTCCATGGGAATTCGGCTTTTTCATAAACAATACCTTGTTCCTGCGCTTTGTTTTCGGTCAAGCCAGCCCAAGCTACTTCCGGATTGGTAAAGATAACCGCCGGAATTGTTTTGGCATCGAATGCCGCCGGCAAACCGGCGATAACCTCCGCTGCGACCTTGCCTTCATGCGTGGCTTTGTGGGCAAGCATCGGATTGCCGGTTATATCGCCTATGGCATATATACCGTTGATATTTGTTCTTTGCTGATTATCAACTTTTATAAAACCGGAATCAGTTAGTTCAATGCCAAGTGCTTTAATGCCCACGTTTTTCAAGTTTGGTTTACGTCCGACCGAAACCAAAACTTTTTCATATTTCTCGTAAAGCTCCTCCCCGTTGTTCTCAATTACAACTGAAACGGTTTTGTCTTTATTGACTTTGATATCTTTAACTTTTGATTTAACTAAAATTTTTGCAAATTGCTTTTTAAGTTTGTGCTGAAGCAATCGAATGATATCTTTATCGGCACCCGGTAAAATAGAGTCTAACATTTCAACAACGGTTACTTGTGTACCGAGTGCACTATAAACACTTGCCATTTCCAAGCCGATATAGCCACCGCCGATAACCAACATTGACTCGGGAATACTTTCCAACTGCAAGGCTTCTTTTGAAGTCATTAATGCCGGACTATCCATTGGAAGATTTGGTATTACAGCAGAACTTGATCCCGTTGCTACAATGGCATTATCAAAAGTAATTGAGTTTTTCTCTTTGCCGTTATCCACTGCCAACTCGCTAGTTGAAAGAAATTTTCCACTACCTTGAAATACTTCGACTTTGCGGGCTTTGGCCATTTGGGAAATACCTTTGTTCAGCTTGCCGACAACTTCCTCTTTCCAGGCGCGAACCTTGTCGAGATCAATTTTAGGTTTACCGAATTCTACGCCCTTTTGATTTAATCCGTCCGCTTCTTCAATTATCTGCGCAATATGCAGTAGCGCCTTGGATGGAATACATCCGCGGTTTAAACACACTCCGCCCAAATCTTTATCCCGTTCAATCAAAGCAACTTTCTTTTCTAAATCGGCGGCTCTAAATGCCGCAGCATAACCGCCTGGACCGGAGCCCAAGACGGCAACTTCAAAATGATTTTTCCTATTAGTCATTACTATGCCTAAAATACGTTTGCATCGGACATATTTTTGATGTCCGATAATTGCATGTTCAAAAATTTCATGAAACGCGCTGCCAAAGCACCATCAATAACGCGATGGTCATAAGAAAGCGTAAGCGGTAATAATAGCTTTGCATCGAAATCCGCACCGTTAAATACCGGCTCCACTTTGGATCGTGAAACCCCGAGAATTGCCACCTCCGGTGGATTTACGATCGGCGTGAAATAGGTTCCGCCGATTCCACCCAAACTTGAAATTGTGAAGGTTCCGCCACTAAGCTCATCGGGCACCAATTTCTTCTCGCGTGCCTTTTGGCTAATCTCAGCCAGCTCGTTGGATAGTTCAAATATATTTTTCTTGTCCACGTCGCGGATAACCGGAACCATCAAGCCTTCCGGCGTATCAACGGCAATTCTAATGTGGTAATATTTTTTTAATATTAAACCTTGACCATTCGGCGCTAAAGAACTGTTGGTATCCGGAAATTCCTGCAAGGCTTTGGTACAGGCTTTCATTATAAATGGTAAGAGCGTTATCTTGCTATTATCTTTAGAGTTTATGCTTTGCATTGAACGACGCATATCTTCCAATTCCGTAATATCAACCTTGTCAAAATTGGTGACCTGCGGAACCGTTTGCCAAGCTGATGTCATCCTTTCACCGGTTATCCGACGAATCTTATTTAGGCTAACAGTTTCAATCTCACCCCACTGTGAAAAATCGATATCCGGAATAGCTGGGGTGGGAGTTGCGGCGCGTCCGGTCAATTGACTCTTTATAAAATTTTGAACATCTTCTTTTAGGATTCTGCCCTTTTGTCCGGTTCCGGTAACAAATGACAGGTCCGCACCTAATTCACGCGCAAATCTCCTTACTGAAGGACTCGCAAATGGCGCCGTGGTTGATTTTTGAGGCGGCTCGACAGCGGGCTGTGGTTTACTTTCTTTTTTAGTCTTAGCTGCTTCTTTTTCTTCTGTTTTGGGGCTTTCTTTCTCGATCGGTTTTTCAACTCCTGCTTTCTTTTCATCTTTTTTTCCATCATTGATTTCAACCACCATTAATTTTTGTCCGGTGCTAATTTGTTCGCCTTTCTCAACAAATATATCAACAATTTTGCCGGAAATCTCAGCCGGTATCTCCATTGTAGCTTTCTCTGATTCCAAAACAAGGATTGGCGTATCTTCCGCTACCGCATCACCAATGCTTACTAAAACCTCACTCACATTGGCACTGTCAACACCTTCACCTAAATTCGGTAACAATATATTTTTATTCATAGATTCTCCTGTCAACAGGTAATTTAAACATCTTTTGGATTTGGTTTATCGGGATCAATTTTATATTGTTTTATTGCTTTCTCAACTTCATCTAATTGAATTTGGCCATCTTTGGCTAAAGTATTTAATGCAGCTAAAATAATATAGTGTTTATCAATTTCAAAAAAGCGGCGCAACTCAGCGCGCGTTTCACTGCGACCAAAACCATCGGTGCCAAGCGCTGTAAAGGAGCCCGGTATAAATGGCGAAATTTGTTCAGCAACCAATCTGACATAATCCGACACTGCCACAACCGGACCTTTGGAGTGTTCCAGACATTTAGTTACATAAGGAACCTGATATTCCTTACCGGGGTGTAAAATGTTAAGTCGATTTATATCTTCCGCCTCTTTGCGTAATTCACTAAAACTGGTCACGCTCCAAACATCTACGTCAACCTGCCAGTCCTTTTCTAATATCTCTGCTGCCTTTAATACCTCATTTAGAATTGGACCGCTTCCTAATAATTGTACTCGCGGAAGTTCGCGCGCCTGACCTTCCTTAAATTTATACATTCCTTTGATGATTCCATCTTCAGCATTTTTAGGCATTGCCGGCTGGACATAGTTCTCGTTGTATAACGTGATGTAGATCATCAGGGGATATTGATCGATATACATTTTTTCCAATCCATCTTGAATAATCACTGCCATTTCATAGGCAAATGCCGGATCATACCCTTTTACGTTTGGTATAACCGACATCGCCAAATGGCTGTGTCCATCCTGATGCTGTAAGCCTTCTCCTGCTAAAGTTGTACGTCCTGCTGTACCTCCCATTAAAAACCCTTTCGTGCGCATATCAGCGGCAGCCCATAAAAAATCACCGATCCTTTGATAGCCGAACATTGAATAATAGATATAGAACGGGATAGTATTTATCCCATGTGTACTGTATGACATACCGGAGGCAATGAACGATGAAATTGAACCGGCTTCATTAATTCCTTCTTCCAAGATTTGGCCGTCTTTCGCTTCGCGATAATATAAGAACTGGTCGGAATCAACCGGTTCATAAAGCTGTCCGCTATGGGCATAAATACCCAACTGTCTAAATAATGGATCAATTCCAAAAGTCCTGCCTTCGTCCGGTATGATCGGCACTACTTTTTTCCCAAAATCTTTATCTTTGGTCATTAAAGTGAGCTGTCTGACAAATGCCATTGTGGTGGAAATCTCACGATCGCCTGAGCCGTCGGTCAATTCTTTATAATTATTTAGTTCAGGAACTGTGATCGAGGGCGCCTTTTCTGAGCGTGAAGGTACGAAACCACCGAGCACCCTTCTCTTTTCCAACAGGTATTCAAGTTCTTCGCTGCCTTTGGACGGTTTATAGAACGGAGCCTTAACGGTTTCTTTATCAGTAAGCGGTATATCAAAGCGTGATCTGAAATAAAGCAATTCATCTTCATTAAGTTTTTTCTGTTGATGGGTAACATTTTTTCCCTCACCGGCTTCGCCAAGTCCGTAACCTTTTATTGTTCGAGCAAGGATAACTGTTGGCTGTCCCTTATGATTAACCGCTTCATTATATGCTGCAAATACTTTCACCGGATCGTGTCCTCCGACTTTCAAACGCCAAAGTTCATCATCGGTTAAATGCTCTACCATCTTTTGTAGTTCCGGTGTCTTGCCCCAAAAATGATCGCGAATATATGCTCCGCCTTCAACTGTATATTTTAATTGATCTCCATCAATAATTTCTTCCATTCGTTGGGCTAATATACCCTGCTTGTCGTTATTCAGTAGGGTGTCCCAATCGGAACCCCACACAACCTTGATAACATTCCAGCCAGCACCGCGGAAGACGCCTTCTAATTCCTGTATGATTTTACTATTACCCCGTACCGGACCATCCAGTCTTTGCAGATTACAATTAATTACAAAAATTAAATTATCTAATTTTTCTCTACTGGCAAGCGCAATGGCGCCTAATGCTTCCGGCTCGTCCATTTCGCCATCGCCGAGGAAAGCCCACACTTTTCTGTCGCGCTCTTCGGTCAAGCCGCGATCAATCAAATAGTTCATAAAACGCGCTTGATAAATTGCCATGATCGGACCAAGCCCCATTGAGACGGTAGCAAATTGCCAGTAGTCCGGCATCAGCCAAGGGTGGGGATATGAGGAAAGCCCGCCGCCTTTTGCCAATTCACGCCGGAAATTCTGCAAATGCTTTTCGGTTAAACGCCCTTCCAAAAATGATCGGGCATAAATGCCCGGCGTGGAATGCCCTTGGAAAAAAATCAGATCGCCGCCACTGGTATGGTCGGGTCCTCTAAAAAAATGATTAAATCCAATCTCATATAAAGTCGCTTGCGAAGCATAGGTGGAAATGTGCCCGCCTATGCCGGGCGTTTCCTTATTGGCGCGCACCACCATCGCCATGGCGTTCCATCGAATTAGCGATTTTATTCGTCGCTCAATGGCTCGATCTCCCGGGAATTTTGCCTGCTGAGAAACCGGAATTGTATTCAGGTAAGACGTGGTTTGTTTATATGGAACTTTAACACCGTTGCGCCGGGCATAATCCATCATCTTTTCAACGATGAACTGCGTTCTGCCCGGACCTTGTTCCTCCAAGACAGCCCGCAAGGACTCCTGCCATTCCAAAGTTTCCTGCGGGTCAATGTCTATAATATTTTCTTTTTCTTTCATTTTCTGCTCATAAATATAACAAATGTTTTGCCTGCTAAGTATTAGCGGGCAGAAAATTACCGCAATTCAATATGAAAGGAAATAAATATCGCTGTGCTATATCTGCGATATTTCGGGATGTTCTTCGCTTTACAACCGCTTAATTATTCTGCTGATATTCTCGTAATATCTTAATATAATTAGCACGCATGAATGCGCTCGGATCAGTAACGTTTTTCATGCTCATGCTCGCCCGCATTTGATCAAGACTGGCATACTCGTTTTCTTCCATCCATTGCAGTAAGTCGGTTTTGATCCTGCTAATATGCTCCGGGCCATATTTTAAAAGAGCTGAGGTCATGAAAGTGACGTCCGCACCGGCCATGGTAAGTTTCAACACATCCTCGGCTGTATGCACACCACTGGTCGCCCCGAGCGACATTTTTACTTGATTTCGAAGCACGGCAATCCATCGTAACGGCAGTCGTATCTCATCGGAAGTGCTCAAAGCAAGCGAAGGTTCAACTTCAAGTCTTTCTAAGTTTATATCGGGCTGATAGAACCGATTAAACAGCACCAAAGCATCGGCGCCGGCGTCTTCGATTTTTTTAGCAAAGGAGGGCAGGGCACTAAAAGCGTTGCCAATTTTCATGGCGACCGGAATTGATACTTTGCCTTTTACCGCTTTCAAAATATCAAAATAAATATCTTTTACTTCGGCACCGGATTGTACGGGGTCGGTCGGCAAATAATATATATTAAGCTCTAAGGCATCGGCGCCGGCAACTTCCATCAGTTTCGCTTTCTCGATCCATCCGCCAATCGAAACACCATTCAGGCTGGCAATTATCGGAATATCCAACTTTTCCTTTAGAAGTCTGATCTGTTCAAGATATTCCTCAGGGCCGGCTTTAAAATCATGCATTTCATCCGGAAAGTAAGACAGCGCTTCGGCAAAGCTGTCACTGCCATTTGCTAAATAATGATCCAGCTCGGCATCCTCATGGTAAATTTCTTCTTCAAACAGAGAATACATCACAAGCGCCGGGGCTCCGGCATCTTCCAGTCGCTTAGCCATATCAATATCTTTTGACAGGGGAGAAGCTGATGGAACCAGAGGATTATCTAATTCAAATCCTAAATATTTTGTTTTTAAGTTCATTTTTTACCTCTAAACCGATTGTTGTGCTGTTGTATTGGCTAAATCTTGATATCTTTGCCATTTATGTTTAACGTGTTTTTCCGCTTCGGTTAGCAACATTTTAGCTCGTTCCGGCATGCTCTTGGTTAACATCTTATAACGCGTTTCCTTATACAGATAATCCGCCACCGGAAGCGATGGTTTTTTGCAATCAATTTGTAGCGGATTTTTTGCTTGCTCTTCCCGGCGCGGGTCATAGCGATACAATATCCAATGTCCGCAATCAACCGCGGCTTTTTGCTGATCTAAACCATAGCGCATATTGATGCCGTGGGCAATACAGTGACTATAGGCAATTATGATTGATGGTCCTTCATAAGATTCCGCCTCTTGAAAGGCTTTAACGGTTTGAATGTCACTTGCACCCATGGCAATCTGAGCAACATATACATTGCCGTAGTTCATTGCCATCATACCCAGGTCTTTCTTGAAGGTCGGCTTGCCGGCTGCAGCAAATTTAGCCACCGAACCAAGCGGTGTCGCTTTGGAGGCCTGTCCACCGGTGTTGGAGTAAACTTCAGTGTCCATGACCAAAATATTTACATTCTTGCCGGAAGCCAGAACATGATCAAGTCCACCGTAACCAATATCGTAAGCCCAGCCGTCACCACCCATTATCCAAACACTTTTCTTTACCAAGTTATCAGAAATACTCAAAAGCCGCTTACCTTCGGACGATTTAAATCCTTCTAAAATATCGTTTAATTTTGCTACTCTTTCGCGCTGCTCAAAGATACCTTTTTCAGTTGTTTGATCGGCATTCAATATCTCATTTACTAGCTCAGAGCCTATCTTGGGGCGCAACACTTCAAGCAGTTCTCGCGCCTGTTCGGCGTGTTTGTCTATGGTCAGCCTGAAACCCAGCCCGAATTCGGCATTGTCTTCAAACAGAGAATTGGACCAGGTTGGCCCGCGACCTTCAGCGTTTTTGGACCACGGCGTGGTCGGGAGATTCCCGCCATAGATTGATGAACAACCAGTAGCATTCGCGATTATCATCCGGTCTCCGAACATTTGTGATGCAAGTTTAACGTATGGAGTTTCCCCGCAGCCGGTACAGGCGCCGGAAAATTCAAACAACGGTTGTAATAATTGCGATCCTTTCACATTGTCATGTTTGACCCGTTCCCGCTTGACTTCCGGTAAGGATAGGAAGAAATCCCAATTCTCCTTTTCGGTTTGGCGCAGTGGCAATTGCGGTTCCATATTGATTGCCTTCAATTTTGTGTCGGTCTTATCTTTCACCGGACAGGCTTCAACACACAGTGCGCAGCCGGTACAATCTTCCGGCGCAACTTGTAAGGTATAAACTTCGCCGTCTTCCCATTCGCGACCCCGTACTCTGGTTGATTTAAAGGTCTCAGGCGCTTTTTCAAGCAGATCATCAAAATAGACTTTTGGCCTGATTACGCTATGCGGACAAACAAAAGCGCACTTATTGCATTGAATACAAATGTCCGGATTCCATACCGGAATTTCCGAAGCAATATTTCTTTTCTCCCATTGTGTGGTGCCAGTCGGCCAGGTGCCGTCCACCGAGAAAGCGCTAACCGGCAAATCATCGCCGTGGCCGGATATAATTTTACCGGTAACGTTCTTAACGAAATCGGGGGCTTCGTCGGGTACCGCTGATTTTAATATTATATTACTGGTGGTTTTGTCAGGCACTTGCAGCCGGTCAAGATGTGAGAGCGTTTCATCAACCGCTTTGTAATTCTTGGCTACAATTTCTTCACCTTTGCTACCATAGGTCTTTCTAATATATTGTTTAATGCTGTTGATCGCCTCAGCTTTTGGCAGAACCCCTGAAATTGCAAAGAAACAGGTCTGCATAATCGTATTGATGCGGACACCCATTCCGGTCTGTTTGGCAACTTTTAACGCATCAATTACATAAACTTTCAATTCCTTAGCGATTATTTCTTCCTGCACCTTCAATGGCAGATTGTCCCAGGCTTCATCGGCTGAATAAGGCGCATTTAACAGGAAGGTGCCGCCCTGTTCAATGTTCTTTAGCATGTCCTGCGTCTCAAGAAATACAAACTGATGGCAGGCAACAAAATTAGCTTTGTTTATCAAGTACGGCGCCCGGATCGGATTTTCACCGAAACGCAAATGCGACACGGTCATACTGCCCGATTTCTTGGAGTCATAAACAAAATAACCCTGTGCAAAGAAATCTGTCGTTTCGCCGATAATCTTAATCGAATTCTTGTTAGCACCTACGGTACCATCGGCACCTAAGCCGTAAAACATGCCACGGAACATTTTGCCCTTATGGACCGAAAGTTCCTTGTCATATTCCAAACTTGTTTTGCCAACATCATCGCTAATTCCAACGGTGAAATGGTTTTTCGGTTTGGCTTGCTTTAGATTGTCAAAAACCGCAGCCACCATGCCCGGGGTAAACTCTTTGGAGGAAAGTCCGTAGCGTCCGCCGATTATTAGCGGTGTTGAGCCGTTGACCCTGTTTTCATTAATCGCGGTTAGTGCATCAACATAAAGCGGTTCTCCGGTTGCGCCGGGTTCTTTAGTTCGATCTAAAACTGCTATTTTCTGTACAGATTTTGGCAACTCCTTTACAAAATGTTTAGCAGAGAAAGGCCTGAATAAACGTACTTTTAACAAACCAACTTTTTCACCCTTATCCACCATGTAATCTACTGTGTCATGGACAGTATCGGCGCCTGAACCCATTATAACAATAACACTTTCGGCGTCTTTGGCGCCGTAATATTCAAATAATTTATATTTTCGCCCGACAATCTTGGCGAACTCATCCATTGTTTCCTGTACTAGTTCAGGAGCTTTAACATAAAATGGATTACCGGTTTCGCGAGCTTGAAAAAATACATCCGGATTTTGAGCTGTTCCGCGTAGAACCGGATTATTTGGATTCAGTCCGCGCTTGCGATGTTCGATAATCAGCTCATCGTTTAGCATAGCGCGAATGTCATCATCGCTCAACTGCTCAATTCTCTGAACTTCGTGCGAGGTTCTAAAACCGTCAAAGAAATGAATAAAGGGCACCCGCGTTTTCAAGGTGGCGGATTGGGCAATCAATGCCATGTCCATTACTTCCTGCACATTGCTCGAACCAAGGAAAGCGAAGCCGGTTGAGCGTGCCGCCATTATATCGGAATGGTCTCCGAAAATGGAAAGCGCGTGGGTTGCCACCGTGCGCGCCGAAACGTGGAATACGGTTGATGTCAATTCCCCCGCGATCTTATACATATTCGGGATCATTAATAAAAGCCCCTGCGAGGCAGTAAAGGTTGATGTCAGGGCGCCGGTTTGCAATGCGCCATGTACGGCGCCGGCCGCGCCGCCTTCACTCTGCATCTCAATAATATGCGGTATGGTACCCCAAATATTTTTAATGCCCATAGCCGACCACTGATCGGCCCATTCGCCCATATTAGATGAGGGCGTAATCGGATAAATAGCACAAACCTCATTGGTTTTATGAGCAACATACGCAGCTGCTTCGTTTCCGTCAATCGTAACTTGTTGTCGTTTCATTATAAATCCTTGTGAAATAAAATTTAAAAGTGGACTGTTGCCTCTTGTTTGAGCATTGAATTTACAATTTTTAATGAACTTTTCGCAAAGGGTATTGAGCACGCTTTGCTTAAGTATTTTTTACAATGCAATTAATTGGTCATTATATAATTTTCTGATTGTCTTGAGGTCTCTAACTTTGATATAATCTCGTGTCATCTATCTGCACAATTAGTAAAAAAGGGGTCTTTATAAATGAAAACTCTCTTGAGGCTGTTGCCATTATTTTTCGCGTTTTATTCATGTGATAATCGCACAGATTACTTTATTGAACATGAATGGATTCTTCATTATAATACTTATGATGATAATTTAAAATCCACGCACAATGAAAGGGTTGTGTTCCGAAATGATTCTATCTTGTCCTATTCTAAGCTTGAGCCAAAAGCTGTTCCATATTCACTTGAAAAAACAGATAGCACTATTATTTTTAGAATACCAAAAACTATAATAAATGAAAATACTTTGGAAGAATATGATACGCTTTTAGTGGATACGGCGTATTATGATTTTAAGAATGTTTTAAACACACCGATTCTTGCATTAACCCTTAATAATAGTTTAAATACGGATGTTTTATTTTGTTCTGACAAGGAGGCAACACTTATTGAAACAAATAATTTTATTAAACTTGCTAGTTTTAAAATTGGTGGCTATACAATTGGAGATTCAATAGATGTAGAACACGTGGTTAGCCTTGAAGACTGTATTGATATTCTTGACTGTGAGGGCATAATTAATGCAAAACTAAGAGAGAATAGAAATGTTAGCATTCAATTAATAGATAAGAAGTTTATTTATAGCATAAAGCAAGATCAAATTGGTGAGGAATCTTTTAGCAATATTGTAGATGTTGTTAATCAAAAGCTGAAAATATCTCCTGATACGTTATTAAAAAAACCTCCTTTCTATACTGAAGGCCTCAGGTGGCAAACTGGTGAGATTGAAATTAAATTAAGTAAAAATAACATGGCGCAATATTATCTTGATGAAGCCAACAGCCAAGACAAAACTGTGGCAGGCAAGTATATGAAACAGTATTATTTAAAATTAGCTAACAATGAAACGAGCAATAGTTCATATTATACTTTAGAATATAACAATTCAGTAATTCAATCTGTTTTAAAATACAAAAACAAGAGCACGCCGGTGTCTACAATTATAGAATAATTACTGTTCAGTTAATACTTTGATTTGTATAAATATTTCATGCTACACATGGCACTAATTTGAAAACAAGCCACTATTACGACACAATAATTATAGGTTCCGGTGCAGGTGGCTTAACAGCAGCGGTGGCACTTTCTAATGCCGGACAAAAGGTTTTGGTTTGCGAACAGCACGGCAAGCCGGGCGGCTGGACGCACTCCTTTAAACTTGAAGGACATTTGTTTAGTCCGGGTGTGCATTATATCGGCGGGCTTAATCCCAGTGAATATTTGGATCGTATATTCCATGGATTAGGTGTTTCAGAAAATTTAGAATTCTTCGAGCTAAATCCCGATGGCTTTGATCACATGTTCATCGGCGATAAGCGCTTTGACATACCAAAAGGTAAACAGAATTATATTAAGCGCCTGATCAAACATTTCCCGAATGAGTCTGACGGGATAAAAAAATTATTCAAAATAATAGACGATATTGGCGTACTGATGAGCTCTGTCTCAAGAGGTAAAATTCCTTTTTCAAAATTGGCTAAAATTAAATGGCTGTGGAAATCGGGCGGAGCGTTAATTCACAATTATGTAAAAGATCCCACTCTGCGGGCTGTCCTGTTGGGGCAAGCCGGGGACTACGGATTACCACCCTCGTCCGTATCGGCTTTCGTACACACTGCAATAATGCGGCATTATTTAAATGGCGGCTTTTACCCAAAGGGTGGCGCCATTTCAATTCCGCTCGCCTTTGTGAACGCCCTAAAAAAGAATGGTAACGAAGTAAAACTAAGAACTCCGGTCGAAAAAATAATTATTAAGGAAGGTCGCGCTATCGGCGTACAAACCGCCGACGGCGATGTTTTCTACGCCGATAATATCGTCAGCAATACCGATCCGGAAACAACTTTTATCAACCTGATCGGTCGTGAGCATTTAAGCAGGAAGCTCCGCAATAAGCTTAATAAAACTAAATACTCAACCTCCTGCGTCAGTTTATTTTTAGGTGTTGAACAAAACCTGAAAAAGATGGGTTTGGATTCGGGAAATTATTGGTTCTATGAGCATTCCGACATTGATAAAATATATTCGCTTGGGCAAACCGACTATATTATTAATCATCCGCCACCGGGGATTTTCATGACTATTACATCTCTGAAAGACCCTACCAAAACCAAGAAAGGAATGCATACCATCGAAGCTTTCTCTTTCACTAATTACCAAGCTTTTGCAAAATGGGAAAGCGAACCAAAAGGAGATCGGTCCAAAGAATATAACAATTTGAAAAACCGGATAATGGAAAATATGATCGCTCTGCTTGACAGGCGCGTTCCCGGATTAAAAGATGCCATCTTATTTAAAAACCTGTCAACGCCGCTAACCATAAAACATTACATAAATTCCTATAAAGGTAATATTTACGGTACCGACAAAATCAAACGGCAGATCGGCCCTTTTGGCTATACCACGAAAACTGAGATCAAGAATTTGTACTTGTGTGGGGCAAGCACCTTTTCGCATGGCGTTGCCGGGGTCATCGGTACAGGCTTGCAAACGGCGGCAACAATATTGAGATGTAAAAAAAGTGCTCTATTGGACCAAAACGGTCCCCCGATAAAAATCTCGCTCAGCGAAACCGCAGCAAAGTAGAATTATACCTCGATTTCTTTCCAGTCGCCTTTAAGCGTTTTCCATAGCAGGATACTGGCAAACAGGAAAAGATACATTCCCATTCCTATCCATGGACCTATGAAGCCCCAGCCCAAAATAACTCCAGTGGTGTAGGCGAAAGGCAAAAAGAAAAACCACATAATTATTGATTCGGTCGCGGCGGGGAAAAATGTATTGCCCGCGCCTGACAGCGAGAACCACAATGTCATACCGAAAGCATCGGCAAATTGCACAAATCCGGCCAGGCGTAAAGCTACTACACCAACTCTAATTACATCAGGGTCGTTGGTAAAAATCGGTAAAATTAAATGTGGTATAAAAATAAATAATAATCCCAATGAACCCATTATCATCAACGACCATCGGATACTTTCGATAATACTTGTTTCAGCTTTCTGTGGCTCTTTCTCCCCAAGAAATTTACCAACCAAGGTAGCGCAGGCCTGTCCAATTCCGGCGGCCGGCATAAATGATGTATGCAGAATAGTGAAAACAACCTCTGTTGCTGCCAATTCAACCACACCGATTGTTGCCAAAATTTTATAGAACATGGAATAGCCCAGCACAACCAACATTTCCTGCGAGCCTTGCGGTGCTGCTAATTTTATTTGCCGCCACATCATTGCTCTGTTTAACCGCCAAGCAAATACTTGATATTTTTTCCGAATGGTCGGCGCAATCAAATACAGGCTATAATGGAATGCCATCCAAAGCGACGCTATTAAGGTCGCCATTGCGGCACCTTTAACGCCTAATGCCGGGAAAGGATACCAAGACCACAAGACACCCAGCCAAGACACGCCGATAGAATCTAATCCTGATTGTATACCCGCTTGTCCATATATAAGTCCGGCGTTTAAATATACGTTTAAGATGTTGGAAACGATTGTCACGTTCATGTGGATTTTGGTTTTTTCAATGCCGGTGTAAAAGCCCTGAAAGGCAAATCCAAAAGTTGTAAAAAAGGCACTTAAAAACGCTATTGAGGCATAATCAACACACATTTCCACCACTTTTGGGTCATCAAGAAATAGTGGAACAAATTTATCGGCAAAGAAATAGCCCAATAACGAAACCGGAATTCCAAAAACAGCCGCCAGAATATGTCCGTTGCGTAAAGCCGTTCCGCATTCCTCATATTTTTTCTGTCCCAGGCGGCGCGCGGTTACGGTTTGTGTCGCTGTACGGAAACTAATGCCAAAGCTTAACACTACCCAGGTGAGCATGGCGCCCATGCCGGTTGCCGCCAGTGCCGATGCGCCCAGCCGACCTACCATCGCCATGTCAGCGAGGCTCATAAAAGTACGACTCAGATTACTGGCAATTACCGGCAAGCCCAACCCTATAACACGACTGGCAATCGGCTTGTTGCGGTGTAATATTCTATATCTTAAGCCGGACATGTCATTTCTCTAATTGATATACATCAATTTCGTGATCGGCAAAATATTGTGTGGTTTTGCTGCATATAGGAGCGCAGGTTGCCAGCGCAACATTACTGCCGGGCATTAACAATTTTACCTTTTTGATTTGATCTGATATTTGCTTGCCGTCTTTCATTATAAGCCTGCTTTTACGATCTTTGATCAAAAATACTTGCCCTTCCTGTGTTTTGCCAATAGGCGTGCGGACTCCTGTTCCAAATTTTTTGGAATCAATCAATTCAAGTTCTTTATTTTTGATGCTATACATAATTTCTAAAAACAGGGACAGGAAAATTAACAACCATATTCAACTACACCTTGTTCTTTTTGTGTTAATTTGACTCTTGAAGAATGTTAAAGTAGCGGAATTACCGGGAAGCTGGTAACATCGTTTTTTGCTTCAAAAAATTATTGAAACACCTGGCGGGCAATCTATAAAAGCTTGCCCTACTACCAACAACGTTCAGCTTGCGACCGAAATCGCAGAGGCTTTCTAAAATATGGGGCGCCGATTGCGGCGCCCCATTAGATCAATATTTAACGCCCATATTATAGAACATAAATGCCCACATGTCGGCGTATTCTTCTATTATTTTAGATGTTGGTTTTCCTGCTCCGTGCCCCGCTTTGGTGGAAATTCGAATTAGTGTTGGATTTGCTCCAATATGTTTTTCTTGCAAGGTAGCAGCGTATTTAAAAGAGTGCGCCGGGACAACCCGATCATCATGATCGGCTGTTGTTATCATTGTTGCCGGATAGGGCACATCGTCTCTAATATTGTGCAATGGCGAGTAGGAATACAGATTTTCAAAATGCTTCTCATCGTCACTAGATCCATATTCAACCGCCCAAGCCCAGCCGATTGTGAACTTATGGTAGCGTAGCATATCCATAACACCCACGGCCGGAAAGGCAACTTTAAATAGTTCCGGTCTTTGGTTCATTACTGCACCGACAAGCGTACCGCCGTTTGAGCCACCCCTAATGGCGAGCCTTTCCGGTGAAGTATATTTATTGTCAATTAAATATTCAGCTGCCGCAATAAAATCATCAAATACGTTTTGTTTATTATGTAGCATTCCGGCTTTGTGCCATTTCTCTCCATATTCTCCACCGCCGCGTAAATTGGCTAAGGCATAAACCCCGCCCTTTTCCATCAGAATCGTATTCACAATACTAAAAAATGGGGTTTCGCTAGCATTAAAGCCACCATAGCCATATAGTAGGGTCGGGTTGGCGCCATCAAGCTTTAGTCCCTTTTTATGCACAATAAACATCGGAACGGTTGTTCCGTCTTTGCTTGTATAAAAAACCTGATTAGTTTCATATTTATTAACATCAAAATCAATTTCGGGCGTCCTGAAAACGCTGTTTTCCCCGGTTGTCAAATCATATCTGAATATAGTTGACGGATAAGTGAACGAAGCAAAGGTATAAAATACTTCTGTATCGTTTCTGTGCCCCTTAAATCCCCAAACGCTTCCGATTGTAGGCATCTCAATTTCTTTTTCGAGGGTTCCATCAATGTTATAAATAAAAATATGTGAGGCCGCATCTTGTAAATAATTTACCAACAATTTATCGCCAACATGCGATACGCTACGCAAAACGTGTTCGGATTCAGGAATAACTGTTATCCAGTTGGCTTCGTCGGGTTTTTTTGGATCAACTAAGACGAGCCTTTGGTTCGGTGCGTTCCTTGTGGTTAATAAAAGCAATTGCCCGTCAATGTTGCTAATAATGCTTTGTTCATCCTCGTAGTCGGTTATAATGTCAATAAAGACCGGGGTTTCCTCCGTCAAATCCATGACTTTCACAGCCTGCCCGTGGGTTCCTTTTGTGCGATATAAAATGACAAAGCGCTCATCTTCGGTTGCGTCAACATAATTGCTTATTTTGGGATTGGCAGGATCTTCAAATATTAGTTTATCGTCCTCTTGTTTGGTTCCGATTTTATGATAATAAACTTTTGAGTTTTCATTTGAAGCTGAAAGCTCATCGCCTTCCACCGGCTCAGGGAAACGACTGTAGTAGAACCCTTTGCCGACCCAGCTTATCCCTGAAAATTTAATCCATTCTAAGTGGTCATCAAGTTTTTCACGCGACTTTAAATCCATGACATGAAACTCGCGCCAATCTGAACCAGCAGTGCTTATTGAATATCCAAGATAATCCCCTGTGTTTGAGAAATAGGCTCCTGACATGGCAACTGTACCATCATCCGAAAAGGTATTCGGGTCAATCAATGCTTCCGGCTCGCCATCAATGCTTTCCTGGGTATATAGAACATATTGGTTTTGAAGCCCATCATTTTTATAATAATAATATTTACCGGCAATTTTGAACGGAGAAGAGTATTTGGGATAATTCCATATTTCTTCTAATCTATTTTTAATCTTGTGACGATAGGGTATCTGCTCAAGGTAGCCAAAAGTAACTTCATTTTGTGCTTCAACCCATGCTGCTGTTTCTGCCGAATTATCATCTTCAAGCCATCTATAAGGATCGGCAACCTCAACGCCAAAATAGTTATCCACCGTATCTCCCTTTTGCGTAACCGGATATACGATCTCGGTTTTAGATGAATTAACACATGCGTACAACAAAAACACAATTATTAGAGTTATTGTTTTCTTCAAGACATCCTCCTACAATTGATTAATAATTTTATCTATATCCTCACTACCTAAAGCAAATATTTTTATTCCAACATAATGGGCAACGGGTGAAATTAATCCAACAAACGCGCTAAAAATAGTATTATTCCCAATCTGTTGGTTTTTAAACCTTTCTGCCCCGATGGTATGAACAATCCCGCTATCGAAATCTTTGATTGGATTATATATTTTTGACATGTCGGGAAATTGAGGCAATTCTCCTTCGGGAGTTTTGCTTCTAAGAAAATTTTGTCCGGACCTGTTTACATGATCCGTAATTGAAATAATTTTGTCCGCTCCTTTTATTTCATCAACAAATAACATTTCATCAATTTTTAGCTTTTCTTTCAATTTAATAAAGCTCTTAGGATTAATTGTCTCTGTGTCAATTTTTGTCGGGTAGATAACCTTTCGTTCTTCTTTTTGCCCGATATTATGACCCGCAATGCAGGCATCAAATTTTAACCCATTAATCAATTCAACCTTTTCTGAACAAATATAAACAGATAATTCTTTTTTAATCACTGGAAAATCCTCCGCGGTCCAAATAATGCCGTTCCGAGCCGAACCATGGTTGCGCCTTCTTCAATGGCAATTTCAAAATCGCTGCTCATTCCCATTGATAATTCACTAATAATTTTTTCATCTTGGACTTTAGAGTTAATATTGTCCAATAATTTTCTCAGGGTTTGAAATGCTTTGCGAATTATTTTCGAATCGGCGGTAAGTGGCCCAACCGTCATAAGTCCCTGTATTTCAATTCCTTCTATATCAAAACAAGCCAGTAGACTGTTTATGTTTTCCGGCTCAAAACCAAATTTGGCAGTTTCACCGCTTGTATTCACTTCTAACAGAACTGGCAAAACGCGGTTTTCCAACAATGCCCGCTTACCAATTTTTTGAGCCAGCTTAATTGAGTCCACCGAATCAATCGTATCAAACAATTGCAAGGCTTTGTTGATTTTGTTAGATTGTAAATGGCCAACCAATCTTTTGGTAAGCTTTGTAAGTACATCCGGTATTTTGGCAAATTTATCTTCGGCTTCCTGAATCCGATTTTCACCGACTGAGTCAAGTCCTGATTTTAATACCGCTTCGATCGTTCCCGGCGGGTGTGTTTTAGTAACGGCAATAATTTCTATTGAATTCCTGCTACCGCTCCGCTGCTGAGCTTTAATTATGCGTTCCTTAACCTGCTCAACATTTTCTAATAGGTTCACTAATCTATTTGACCAATCGTAAGTTGTTTGTCTTCCGGTGTTTCATCTTCCGTTTCATCCTCGCGCAGAACACGCGATATTGAAGAAATTTGTGAGCCTTCATCAAGCTTAACAAGCCGTACACCCTGCGTGACCCGTCCAATCGTTCTGATCTCTCCGACTGACTGGCGCATGATAACTCCCATGTCCGTAATAATGATCAGATCGTCCGAATCAACAACCTCCATGATGGCTACCATCTTGCCGGTTTTTTCGGTTGTGCGCATTGTCAAAACACCTTTGCCGGCACGCGATTGGGTGCGATATTGAATTACTTCGGTCCGTTTGCCATATCCGCGCTCGGTAGCGACAAGTATCGTTCCTTCGCGCTTAACCACCAACATGCCGATAACCTTATCATCTTTGGAGCTCAGAGTGATTCCTTTTACGCCCATTGTCTTTCTGCCGCTCGGACGAATATCACTTTCGGAAAATCGTATTGATTTTCCATCATAAGTACCAAGCAATATGTCGTGCTCGCCATTAGTAATGCGGGCTTCGATTAACTGATCGCCTTCGCGAATCTCGATGGCGTAAATTCCGCCTTTGCGGGGATGACTATAGGCTGAAAGAACCGTTTTCTTAACAATACCTTTCTTGGTTGCCATGACAATATAATGTTCGTCATCAAACTCCTTCACACTGACAAAAGCCTCCACATGCTCATCGGTATCACAGCCGATCAAGTTTACAATTGCACGTCCGCGGGCGGCACGCCCGCCTTGCGGTATGTCATAAACTTTCAACCAAAAACATTTTCCCTTGTCGGTGAAAAAGAGCATGTAGGCATGTGTATTCGCAATGAACAGATGTTCGATAAAATCCTCATCTTTTGAAGTCGCGCCCTGAATGCCGCGCCCGCCTCTCCGCTGTGTCCGATAAGTGTTCACTGCGGTGCGCTTTATATATCCCTGATGGGTGATGGTGATCACCATCTCTTCTTCGGCGATCATGTCTTCCATTGAAAAATCAGCGCCGTACGGCACGATTTCTGTCCGGCGCTCGTCACCATGTTTATCTAACAGTTCGCGCAATTCCGTTTTTACTATATCCATCCGCTTGTTGCGGCTTTCCAAAATATTTTTTAGCTGCGCGATTAATTTAATAGTCGCTTTGTATTCTTCAACGACCTTGTCAATTTCTAAGCCTGTCAGGCGCTGAAGGCGCATGTCTAAAATGGCTTGCGCCTGAATCTCGGAAAGGTCAAAACTGTTCATTAACCCCTCTTTAGCGTGAACGGGATCTTTGCTGCCGCGAATAATTTTGATTACCTCATCAATATTATCTAAGGCAATCTTTAGCCCTTCAAGAATATGTGCTTTTGCTTCGGCTTGTTTAAGGTCAAATTCGGTTCTTCGTACTACAACATCATGGCGGAAATCAACAAAATGCTGCATGGTTTCCAAAAGGTTCATTACTTTCGGAACACCGTTTATCAGCGCAAGCATAATAACGCCAAAGGTGTCCTGTAGTTGAGTATGTTTATATAATTGATTTAAAATGACATCTGGAATAGCATCGCGTTTGGTTTCAATAACTATGCGGATACCATCTTTGTCCGATTCGTCGCGCAAATCCGATATTCCTTCAATTTTTTTATCACGAACAAGATCGGCAATTTTTTCAATTAAATTAGCTTTGTTTACTTGATAGGGAAGTTCGGAAACTATAATGTTTTCTCTGCCGTTTTTGGCGGTTTCAATAAAAGCCCGCGCCCTGACAGTAACCTTGCCGCGTCCGGTAGAATAAGCATTTTTTATACCATCCTTGCCCATTATGATCGCGCCGGTCGGAAAGTCCGGTCCTTTGATGTGAGCCATCATTTCATCAATCGCTATTTGCGGATTGTCAATCAGCGCTATTAAGCCATTGACCAGTTCAGTAAGGTTGTGGGGTGGAATTTTAGTAGCCATCCCCACGGCAATTCCCTCTGATCCATTAGCCAATAATGCCGGAAAAACCGATGGCAACACGGAGGGCTCTTTTAGTGTTTCGTCAAAATTCGGCAGCCAATCAATTGTGTCTTTGTCCAAATCGCGCAGCATTTCACTGCCGATCTTGGTCATGCGTGATTCGGTGTAACGCATCGCCGCTGCGCCATCGCCATCAATTGAACCAAAGTTGCCTTGCCCGTCAACCAACTCGTAGCGCATGGAAAATTCCTGAGCCATACGTACCAAGGCGTCATAAACCGAAGAGTCGCCGTGCGGATGATATTTACCTAACACATCACCGACAATCCGAGCTGATTTCTTATAAGCCCGATTCCATTGCGAACCCAATTCATTCATTCCATATAAAATCCGGCGATGCACCGGCTTTAGTCCATCGCGCACATCGGGCAATGCCCGGGCTACAATAACAGACATTGAGTAGTTTAGATAGCTCTCTTTTAGCTCATCAACAATATCACGATTTATAGTATTTTCTCTTGCTATGTCCACTTTGAAATTCCTGTCTGTTAAATGTCTAAGTTCGAAACAAATTCGGCGTTCTTTTCAATAAATGAGCGGCGCGCTTCAACGTCGCTGCCCATTAATTCCTGAAAGGCGGTTGACGCCTCAACGGCATCCTCGATATTTACCTGCATCAATGTTCTTCTTTCCGGATCCATTGTTGTTACCCACAGTTGTTCAGGGTTCATTTCTCCCAAGCCTTTATACCTTTGCATGTCAATTTTTTTAGCTTGGTTCTCTTTTTGCATCCGTGTTATCGTAATGTCTTTTTCGTTTTCATCATAGACATACATTTCTTTTTTACCCTGTTTTAACTTGTATAGTGGCGGCATTGCCAGATAAATGTTGCCATTCAATATCAGTTCGGGCATTTTGCGATAGAAAAACGTCAATAATAATGTTCTGATATGACTGCCGTCCACATCTGCGTCGGTCATTATTATTATTTTATGATAACGCAATTTCTCGATGTCAAAATCGGCAGCCGATTTTTCGCCGTTATCTTCGCCCGAACCACCAAAGCCGGCACCGATAGCGGTGATAATTGTTTGAATTTCATTGTTCGATAAAAGTTTGTCAATGCGTGCCTTCTCAGCATTGATAACTTTTCCACGCAACGGTAATATCGCCTGAAAGCGCCGGTCGCGCCCCTGCTTGGCAGAGCCGCCCGCTGAATCACCCTCAACCAAATATAGCTCACACATGGCGGGATCGCGATTAGAACAATCGGCCAGTTTGCCGGGCAGGGTTGAACTACCAAGAGCTGACTTACGTCTGATTAGTTCGCGTGCCTTGCGGGCTGCTGAACGGCTGCGCGCCGAAAGCACCGCTTTCTCGATTATGCGGCGCCCGATTGACGGGTTTTCCTCAAGAAAATCCTGTAAACCTTCATAGACCGCAGCATCAACAATTCCTTTTACATCGCCATTGCCAAGCTTGGTTTTTGTTTGTCCTTCAAATTGCGGTTCGGGAACCTTCACTGAAACGACAGCCGTCAAACCTTCCCTGAAATCTTCGCCTGATAAAGCCAGTTTCTCATTCTTCTTCATCTTGACAAGATTATTTTTATTGGCGTAGCTATTCAGACCGCGCGTCAGGGCCGAGCGGAAACCCGACAAATGAGTGCCGCCTTCGATTGTATTAATGTTATTTACAAATGTCAAAATGTTTTCCGTATAACCGGAATTGTAGCGCAAGGCGACTTCAACCGGAACTTCGCCCTCGGGTTTTTCAACCGTTATTACTTTATTATGTAAAGGTTGAATGCCTGCATCTAAAAATTTTATAAAATCTTTTAATCCGCCGACGTATTTGTATTTTTCTTCCCTTTTCTCATCTGTTCGCTTATCTATCAGGCTTATTTCCAATCCACTGTTCAAATATGCGAGCTCGCGCAGCCGGTCACTGATTATATTAAATTCAAACGTAGTAATCTTAAAAATTTCAGGATCCGGTAAAAAGGTAACCTTGGTGCCGGTTTTTTTTGTTTTTCCGATCACTTCCAACTTGGTCTTTACTTTTCCGCGTTCATACTTTTGCCTATGGATTTTACCGTCACGCTGCACTTCCGCCTCTAACCATTCAGAAAGAGCATTCACAACGGACACGCCCACGCCATGTAATCCGCCTGAAACCTTGTATGATCCTTTGTCAAACTTTCCTCCGGCATGAAGTAAGGTCATTACCACTTCAACGGCCGGCCGCTTTTCAACTTTATGAATATCAACAGGTATTCCACGACCGTTATCTTCAACTGTTACCGAACCGTTTTTATTAAAACTGACTTTGATCTTAGTGCAGGCACCGGCCAGGGCTTCATCAACAGAGTTATCAACAACTTCGTAGATTAAATGGTGTAAACCGCGTTTTCCAATATCACCAATATACATCGCCGGGCGACGGCGGACAGCTTCCAGTCCCTTCAATACCGTGATTTTTTCGGCACCGTACTTGGTTTTTTCTTTTACATCTTTCGTCATATAAACCTTATATCCCTTATTACTTTTTTGCCAATTTTAGCATTGATTTTATCAATTATTTCTTTCTTTTGAAAATAAAGTTCCTGTCGCCATGTCGGGGTTGATACTTTTACAATTATTACGCCGTGTTCCACTTTTTCGGGAGTACTGTTTTTAGAAACCGTAGCACCAACCACATCGCTCCAGATATTTAAAGCATTGGTCTGAGCAATTGCATTATCAATTCCATAACGGCGCAACATTTTATCAATTGTTACTTTTAAACTTTGCATTATCCTAAATAAAAGCTACTATTATTTTTTTCATCAACCGGTATTCCGCGCTCTTCCACATTCTTCAGGTCAGTGGTTGTTATAATCGTTTGCAAATTCTTTCCGGTCATGGCAATTGCCTGTTTGCTGCGTACGTCATCAAGTTTGGCAAACAGATCATCAAGCAGGATTATCGGATCTCTATTAGTTTCTTCTTTGATCAACTGCACTTCGGCAAGCTTGATCAACAACAAAGCCAATTTATGTTCTCCCTGTGATCCAAATTGCTTAATGTTCTTACCATTGAAAATAAAACTAATCTTGTCTTTGTGAGGTCCATAAGTTGTGCGCCCCAAATAAACATCCCTCTTTGTTAGTTTGCCTAATTTTTCTAAATAAGTGTTTTTATTTTCCGCAACATCGGAGTGGATTTCAGCACTCAAGGCTATGTCAGGATCGTCAAATTTTTCCAAAATAGTTTTCAATCTATTGGTAAATTGTTCATAGAATTTTTTCCATTGAGACCATAATCGCATACCGCTTTCTGCAATCTGCTCATTCCAGGCAACAAGTTCAGCCTCGGCCGAAACAATTGTATGGAAATCAGTTAATAGTTTATTCCGCTGTCTGATAATTCTATTGTAATCAGAAAGAGCGTTCAAATAATCTCCCGATACTATCGAGAATAATTTGTTGAAGTAATTACGTTGATCCTGTGGAGACCCTTTGGTTATAATCTGTTCTTCCGGTGAAAGTAAAACGACCGGATTTAGTCCAATCAACTGCCTAACGTTTTCGAGCCTGTTATTATCTACCAAAATCCGGCGCGTTCCGTTACTTGTTTGATTTATTTGAATATGCAGCTCCTTTTTAGCATTTTGAAATACCCCGTTAATACTAAAGAAATCTTTACCGTCTTTCAACAAATCATCCTTGCGGTTGGTTCTAAAACTTCTACCAATTGAAAGAGTATGAATTGCTTCTAAAATTGCTGTTTTACCGGAGCCGTTTTTACCCCAAATAACATTAATATTAGGACTAAATGTCATTTTTATTTCATCATGGTTACGAAAAGACGTCAATCCAATTTCCTTAATTGGCATAGAACAAACTAATATGTATTATGTTGAAATGCCTAATCGTTCAATCGGATCGGCATTAACAACATCGTTAAATCCACATTGTCAGAAGGTGTTTCAGGATAAAATAAAGTGGCACTAATAGCCGTATTGAACTTAGCAATTACATTATCATCAGATATATGCATTAATATATCCCTTAAATACGCTGCATTATAACCAATGGTCAGTGATTCTCCGCTATATTTAGCACCTAACAGATCCTCTTTCCCACGCGATGCTTTCTCGGGGTCCTCGGTTGTAATTTGCGTTTTTTTCTCATCGAGATGTAAGGCAATTTGGTGGGTGGCTTTATTAGAGAAAATCGAAACCCTTTTAACCGCTCCTAATAAATCATTCCTGTCAATATTTAATATTTTATCATTATCAACCGGTATTACACTTTCGTAATCAGGGAATCGCTCATCAATTACACGCGTATAAACTTTGTCATCACCAAAGGTGGCAACTAAATGATTATCACTGATCATGATCTGAACTTCATCAATTGCAAAAGTGTTGAATAGGCCTAAAAATTTTCTCGGTATAATTACATCGCCGGTAAAATCTGCGGATTTAAAATCTTTAGTTTTATATTGCACCAATCTATGTCCATCGGTCGCCACAGCAATTAAACTATCTTCAGCTACCTTTAAAAATACGCCGGTTAGCGCCGGTTTCATTTCATCGCGGCTGACAGCGAAACTCGTTTTTTCGATTATTGCCTTCATTGCATCTGAACTGATCCCAAGATTTTTTTTACCATCGGTTTGCGGTAAGGCAGGAAATTCCGTCGGGGCTTTACCCATCAGATCATAAACACCATTATCGGTTGTGAGTTCGATTTTATGCTGCTGATTAACCGACAATGTTATTCTATCATCCTGAATTTCATTAGTGATCTCTAAAAGCGGTTGCAAGGGGATGGCAGCCGAGCCGGTTTCTTTGATTGTTGTTGGAAGTTTGGTTACAATTGTTATTTCTAAATCGGTGCTTCTAATAATAGTATTTTTATCGTCCACTTGGAATAAAGCAAAACTTAAAATAGGTAAAGTAGAACGATTTGGTACAGCACGAGCAAGTTTTTGAAGAGCTGTTTGTAATTCTGATTTAGATGTTGAAATTCTCATAAAAATCCCTATAAAAATTGTTCACGTAAAGAGTATAAATTTACTTTATTTTAACATTAAAGGATAATCAAAAATTAAGCCACTGCAAAATATAAAACGGTTTTTATAGAATTTATTAACCTTATTATTAAAAAAATTTTTTTATTATAGCTGTGGATAATGTGGATTTGAAATATGTGTGAATTAATAAGCTTTTACTAATCATTATTGTGTTAACATAAATTATTTAAAGCGAAACTTTATGTGGATAATGTGGATAATTCTGTGGATATATTTTGGGGCTTTAAGTTGTATTATTATTTACAAAAATTTTGTGCAATGTAGTTGATAACCAATTTGGAAATCCACATATCTTTTGTGGATAATCTTATGTCGGAGAATGAATTAAAAATTCAGCGGCGTGGATAACTTGGGGAATTAAAATTTAATCGCTATATAGTAATCATTACGAGCTTTTACTATAAAGTCCTGATACCAGTCCATTTTCTTTTTATTGAGCGCCATTGCTTCTATATCTAACCAATTATTTTCAAGTTTTGGGTAGCCACCTTCTTTAATATCTTCCATCCATAACAGGTGATAACCGAAAGAAGTTTTGACCGGCAGGCTACACTGATCTTTTTCAAGATAATTGATAACTTGGCTTATTTCGGGCATTGCAAAGTTTTGCGGATTAACCCAACCAAGATCGCCGCCATTTTCCAGGGTACGTTCGTCCTTGGAATGTCTCACAGTAAAATCAATGTAATCATTAAGCGAGGCAATAGAGTCCTTGAGAGTTAATGCAAAATCGTATATTTTTTGTTCGTCTTCGATGGAAATAGGTGGTTTTATTAATATATGGCGAACATTAACTTTATCGCCCTGTCTTTCAAGGGGTTGAATCAGGTGATAACCGAAAGAAGTTTTGACTGGTTCACTGATTTGGCCAACCTCCAACATAAAAGCAACCTCTTCAAATTCAGACACCAAAGTTCCTCTTCTGGTGAAACCAAGATCACCGCCACGGGTTCGTGAACCGGGATCTTCCGAATATTTGGCAGCCAATTCGGCAAAATTAGCACCATTATAGATTGCCTCTCTTAAACTATCTAAAAACACAACAGTTTTATTGACACTTTCTTCACCAGCTTCAATATTGAGTAAAAGGTGTCTCAACTTGACTTCGGTTGGTATGAACGGCAAGCTGTCTTTATAAGTTTCGTAGAAGTCTTCAACCTCGGTTCTGTTAACTGAAATTGACTGAAGTTTAAGCTGTTGAAATTTATCGGCGTATAGCCGTTCGCGTATTTCATACCAATATTCTCTCTTAAACTCAAGCAAAGATTCGCCAAGCATTTTTTCAGCATTTTCTTCACTACCAGCCTGATTTAGTATATTGCTCATCTGAGCTTCTAAGGCAGCATCAACTTCGCTGTCCTTGACGATTACGTTTGTATCTTCCATTGCAAGCTCTAAAATGACCTTTTGATCAATCATGGATTGCAGTATCTGTTCTTGTAAATTTATATACAAATCGGGATTAAGATTGGGGCTGATATTTTGCTGCATTGCCGAAAGATTGACTAATTGCGCGAGCTCACTTTTTAAGATTACGTTATCGGCAATAATTGCAGCCACGCCATCAATTATTTGCCCCTTTTCAGCACCCTTCTCTTGAGCCGTTAGTTGAAAAGACAGACAAAAAAGAAAGAATACAACAATATATTTTTTTATGTTCATCAATTATTCTCTAAATAGATTTTAATATTATAATGATTGCGCAAACTATCAATAAGTGTTGTTGAGCGCAGTTGTTTTTTTCGGTTGAAAATTATTTGGTATATCTCATCATAAACTTCGTCAAGAGCAATTTGCGATCCCGAACGGTAACGATTCAGAACTTCGATCACATGGTAGCCATAATCGGTTTTAAGAGGCCCGAGAATAACATTTATCCGATTATTTGAAAAAATAGCGTCATCCAAAATGTCAATATTGTTTCCTTTCTCAACTGTTAAAACTTCAGCTTTGTAGTCGGATAATAATATTTTGCGATCAACCGATTCATCAGAATTTCTTAGCGTTTCAGCAATAAAATCTGCCGTGGTATCGGTATTCACGAAAAAATGTATAATTCTGGCGCCGTCACCGTTATAACGAAACATTGCCCTGTTCGCATCATAATGGCTTCGTATTTCGGAATTGTCAACCTCAATATTTGCAGAAGCGTAATTATCTAAAAATGTCCGTCCGAACAGCTCTTTGCGATAAGCCTCAATTTTAGTTTCAAGGACTTTATCGTTTTCAATGCCTGCTTCTTGTGCGGCATGGTACAATAATTCCCGGTCAATCCAGTTTGCAATAATATCCCTTTTCGAATAAGTGTTATTTGATACGGACATTTGAATATGTTCTACATCAGCATTGGTCAGAACCGATTTACCCACGCGGGCAACAACCGGACTGGCGGGATCATCGGTTTTTCCGCACGAAAAAAGAATCAAGCAAGTTACGAAAAGCGGTAAAGTTTTTCTCATAGATGTATTTATTAAACTCTAAAGTTAGGAAAAGTTTCAATTAGAAAACAGCGCTACAAATACATCAAGGGCTTTGAGCGCCTGTTCAATATTTTTGTTTTTTATGACAACATTAAAATTGTTTGCCGATGGAGAAAATTGTAAAACCCCATCGTTACGATCGAATTTGGCGGATAAGGTGTCTAACATTTGCTCGGTTGATTGAAACGGTTTAATATCTCTCAAGTTTATTTTGAGGTCAGCCCCTATGATTGAGAGCGATATTATTGAACTATTTGTAAGCTTAATTCTCTTTTTGGTTGTATTGAGTAGATTTTTAGCCGAATCAGGCAATCTTCCGAACCTGTCCCTTAATTCCTCTTCTATTTTATCAACATCCTCGGGGTGTTGGGCATCTGAAAGCTGTTGGTAAAAATATAGCCGGTCCTGTACCAACGGAATATATTCGCTGTCCAGCAAGGAATCTATCGGAACGGATATCTTCGGTATCTGCTTAAGGGCATCGTTTCCGGTTGTTTCGTCAACAGCTTCCTGTAGTAATTTACAGTACATTTCAAAGCCAACCTTAGCCATGTGCCCGCTTTGCTTGTAGCCGAATAAATTACCGGCCCCTCGAATTTCTAGATCTTTTAGTGAAATATCATAGCCCGAGCCTAACGTAGTAAATTGTTCAATAGCCTTTAACCTTTTGCGGGCATTGCTGCCAATTGCCTTGCCTTTTGGAATTAAAAGGTAACAATAGGCTTGGCGGTGGCTACGCCCGACCCGCCCACGAATTTGATATAATTGTGATAGACCAAAGTTCTGGGCATTATTAATTATAATTGTGTTGGCATTGGCCACGTCAAGGCCGGACTCTATAATAGTTGTACAGAGTAAAATGTCAACCTTTCCGTCAAAAAACGCCAGAACGGTTTTTTCCAGTTCTCTAGTATTTAATTTGCCATGCGCAACGCCGACAACGTTGTTAGGAAACAGACTGCATAGTTTTTTAAATATGAAAGGAATGGAAGCAATATCATTGTGTAAAAAATAAACCTGCCCGCCTCTGACAAGTTCGTAGTTTATAACTTTCTTTATGTTATTCCAGTGATAATATTGAACAAAAGTTTTTATCGGGCGCCTCGTTTTAGGCGGTGTGGTAATGCGGCTGATATCGCGAATACCAAGCAGAGACTGTTGTAGTGTCCGCGGGATGGGCGTAGCTGTAAGTGTTAATATATCAACAGTTGAGCGCAGTTCACGCAATTTTTCTTTGTGTTTTACGCCAAAGCGATGCTCTTCGTCAATGATCAATAATCCAAGGTTTGGGAATGTAACATCCTGAGACAGTAAGCGATGGGTTCCGATAACTAAATCGGTGGAACCGGACAGCATTTTTTCCAAAATTTCAAGCTGCTGACGCTTTGTTTTAAAACGGGACAGTAGTTCAATTTCTACCCCGAGCGGGCTTAGGCGCGCCTTGGTGGAAATATAATGCTGATCGGCAAGTATCGTCGTTGGCGTCAGGAATAACACCTTTTTACCGGAGGAGACCGCTTTAAGTGCCGCCCTTAATGCGACTTCGGTTTTTCCAAAACCGACGTCACCACAGATAAGCCGGTCAACCGGAGATTCTTTTTCCATATCGGAAAAAACATCTTTAATCGCCGCCAATTGTCCGGGCGTCTCATCATAAGCAAAAGAGGATTCCAATTCTTTCATAAAAGCATTGGCTTTTTCGTAGCTGAAACCGCGCTTTCGGTTTCGCGATGTGTATAGCTTGACAAGGTCACGTACGGCTTCCTTGGCGGTATTCTTGGCAACTTGTTTTTGTCGAGCCCATTTGGGGCTGTTTAAAGTCGAAAGAGCCGGAATGTTTTTTCCGGTCATTAGCATTTTGTGAACACGGTTGAACTTTTCAACGGGAACAAAAACATTTGCACCGTCTGCATATTCAATTTTTATAAATTCCTGAGAAACGCCCTGATGTGTTTCTATAATTTCTAGTCCTCGATAAAGGCCAATCCCAAAATCTTGGTGAACCAAGTGGTCTCCCCAGCTTATTTCATCCAACGATGAAAATTCTTTTTGAGGAATTTCAGCAATTGATTCAATTGCCCAGCGTGAGCGGTGGGCTGGTGCCAGATTATAAATTTCTGACAAGGAAAGGCATAGAACCTCAAGATAAGATGAATAAAAACAATTATTTATGTGCAGATTAATCTGATTACAACCTGATATATTATGTTGCTCAATAGCTTTTAAGCTTTTCTGATTTCCAGAGAACAAATATATATTTGCTGTTGTCATTTTTTGGCAGATATCCTTGATTGTAGGGCTATTCACCGGTGCAGAGCTACGACCTGTTTTAACAGGAAAACAACCGAGATCAATCTTGTTTCTGCCATTTCCAATTTTGAGGCCGAACAAACCGTTGTGGTTATTTATTGATATTGGGGGCCCGCCGAAAAACTCAAGCAGCGATATTTTATTTTCATTGGCACCTTTGATAGATGGTGGCGGAAGTATTTCAATAGAACCCAGTTCCCTGATCGTTCGCTGCGAGCGGGGATTAAAAATGCGTACCGAATCAACTTGATCGCCAAAAAACTCAATTCTTACAGGGTGAGCCGAGTACGGTAAAAAAATATCCAAGATTCCACCACGCACTGAAAAAGTTTGGGGTGTTTCGGTGTGATCGGTTTGTTCATAGCACCAGCGTAGCAGCGCCTCAATCAATAAAGCACGATCTACAGTGCCATTTTTTTTGAGAATAAAACCATTTTCGATCACCTTAGGAGAATCAATTAAGGGTTCGTTTGCAGCATCTACGGATGTATAAATAATCCCAATTCGATTATTTCTTATCATATTAACGGTTTCCGAACGGTATCTTTCATTCTCAAGATTAAAACCCGATATGTCAATTTCGGTAGAGCTTGATCCGGGGAAAAACAGGCTTTTATCAAGGTCAATATTTAGGCTGTCGGCATAAAGGGTTTCTGCATCCGAATTTTTGTCAAAATTTAACAGTAGTGGTTTTTTGAAAGACCGACGCATTGCCAGAATTAGCAAGCCAAGAGCGGGGCGGGTAATGCCGGAAAAATATAAATCGGAATTGTGGACGTCTGCGCCGACGTTTAAAGAACCGGCAATTTTAAGGAGCAGACCATCGAGACTTGTTTCACGTGAAACGGTCATTTGTTGTAGATAAGAACCGACAGAACTCCTATGTCAGCAGGAGAAACGCCGGACACGCGCATAGCCTGCCCAAGTGTTTCCGGCTTAACGAAATCAAGTTTTTCGCGAGCCTCATTGGAAATGCTGTCAATTTTCAAATATTCAATGTCCTTGGGAATTTTAACCTTTTCCTGAGCCTTGAGCCGTTTGATTTGTTCTTGTTGGCGGTTGATATAACCTTCGTATTTAACAGCGGTTTCTGCCTCGGTTAATATTTCTTCTGTAATATGATTTTCATATCCTGCTAATCGCAGACCTTCCGTGAAACGCTCCGGTAGGTCTTTAAAGCGCAGTCCCGGTCGTTTAATTATTTGATAGCCGGGCTGAGCCTGTTTAATCGGTGTTTCATTGCACCTTTCCAAGATGGTGTTAATTTCTTCCGGTTTTATACTTGGGCCCAGCCTTTCAATCAGAATCTTTGTAGTGTTTATTTTCTGTTCTAAAAACTCATACAAAATTTCACTAATTAGTCCGTGCCTATGGGCTTTTTCGGCTAAGCGCTGATCGGCATTGGAATAGCGCAATATTAAACGATGCTCGGCTCTTGACGTGAACATTCGATAAGGCTCAAGCGTGTCCTTGGTGATCAAATCATCGATCAAAACACCAATATAGGCCTCATCGCGCCCCAATGTCAACGGTTCCTGGCCTAAAACCGATTTAGCAGCATTAATTCCGGCAATCAGGCCCTGAGCAGCAGCCTCCTCATAGCCTGAAGTACCGTTTACCTGCCCAGCCAAATATAGCCCCCTAATTTGTTTTGATTCCAGAGTGGCTTTCAATTGAGCGGGCGAAAAGAAGTCATATTCGATAGCATATCCCGGTCGTAAAAACCCCACTTCTTCAAGTCCCGATATTTTTCTAAGAGCTTGTAGCTGTGTATCTTCTGGAAGACTGGTCGAAAAACCGTTAACATAAATTTGATCAGAATCTTGCCATTCGGGCTCTAAGAATAAAGTATGTGAACCATGGTGTGAAAAACGGTGTATTTTGTCCTCGATCGAGGGGCAATAACGCGGCCCTTCGCCGAAAATATCTCCGGAAAAAAGCGGAGAACGATTAATATCTGAAAAGATGATTTCATGACAATCGGCTGTGGTTTTGGCTGTATGGCAGGGAACATTAGGGGGATTAAAGCCTTTCGTTCTATAGGAAAACGGTACGGGATTTTTGTCGCCATTAACTACTGATAATTTTTCCCAATTGACAGAATTTTTTAGAAGTCTAGGTGGCGTGCCGGTTTTTAGTCTCCCCGACTTGAAACCCAATGCGTTTAATGACTCGGTTATACCGTTGGAATTAGTCTCCCCCATGCGGCCCGCCGGAATTTTACGATTGCCGATATGGATTAAGCCATTTAAGAAAGTTCCGGTAGTAACAATGACAGTGTCTCCAAATAATTCTTCTCCATCGCGCAAGCTAACGCCGTATACCCGTCCCGCCCTTTCAAGTATTTTGATCGCCTCGCCCTCAACAATAGTTAAGCCACTTTGCGAATCAACATGTTTTGATATAAAACGTTCATATATGCGTTTATCAGTTTGTGCTCGGGGCGACCATACAGACCTGCCCTTTGATCTGTTCAGCAATTTAAACTGAAGTCCTGAATAATCGGCAGCTAAGCCGACAATTCCTCCCAGAACATCAATTTCTCTTACGATTTGTCCTTTTGCCAGCCCGCCAATCGCCGGATTGCACGACATCCGCGCAAGGGCTCGCCGGTCTAAAGATACAAGTGCCGTGTTTACTCCGAGACGGGAGCCCGCCAAGGCGGCATCAACGCCGGCATGCCCGCCACCGACAACAATCAAATCGAAACTATTTTTTTTATGTTTCACGTGAAACTATTTTCCGACACAGAATTGATTAAAAATATTGTTTAGAATGTCATCGGGAGTTGTTTTGCCCAATATAGCGCCAATACTATTTAAAGCTTCTCGGATTTCGATGGAAATCAATTCATAGGTAATTTCCGGCTCCGCCAGTAGCGCAATTACCGCTTCAATATTCTTTTGACAGCTCTTTAGCGCAATAAATTGCCGAGCGGTTGTTATGGAAAGCACGTCGGTTAACTTATTGCTTATTCCAAGCGATTTTTTGATTTGAGCTTTCAAATCATCGAGACCCTTGCCGGTTTTGGCTGAAACCAATAAACTATTTTCCGACACATTCTTGTGTAAGGAATTAGCGCTTTCCAAAAGATCAGACTTATTGATGATTTGAATAAATGGAGTATTGTCAGGCAATGGAACATCGTTTTCCGTTGGCTCAAAAATGTTGTTGACGAGGATAACGAGATCAGCCTTGTTAATGAAATCAACCGAGCGCCGAACGCCCTCAGCTTCAAGCCCTTCAGCAGAATTGCTTATTCCGGCCGTGTCAACTAAGTTGATCGGCACACCGTTAATGAGTAGCGGAACATCAATTGTATCGCGGGTTGTGCCCGGCAGAGCACTGGTGATTGCTCGATCGGATTCAGATAGTGAATTTAGCAAAGTTGACTTTCCGACATTAGGTTTGCCGGCTAAAACAACAAGCGCTCCCCTGTTTAACATCCGGGCCTGTCTGTGTGAGCCTAATAAATTATCTATTTTACTTTTGAGAACTGCCATTGCTTCCGAAAGTTCTTCAACCAGTTTAGGTTGTAATTCCTCTTCAGAGATGTCTATTTCAAATTCAACGGAAGAGACAGCCCCAATTAACTGTTCTTGGATATCATAAAAATTTTTTGATAACTCTCCGCTCAATAAACGAAGATTAAGCAAATTGCCTTCTTCAGATTTAGAATGAATTAACGCAGCGACCGATTCGGCCTGGATCAGGTCCATTTTGCCATTGATGAAAGCACGGCGGGTAAACTCTCCGGGCTCAGCCAGGCGCGCGCCAAACTCAATACAGGCCGATACTATTTGATCTACAATAAGCGGATTTCCATGACAGGATATTTCAATGACGTCCTCGCCCGTATAAGATTGAGGGCCTTTAAAAAAAGTACATACCACTTCGTCAAGACGATTCTGGTTTTTATCATAAATATTAAAAAAGTTAGCTTTTTGATGAACAATTTTATCCTTTAAACTATTGTTATTTAAAAGCTTACCACCAATGCAGAGAGACGCTGAACCACTCAGGCGGACGATCGCAATCCCGCCGATGCCATAGGGCGTTGCCGGAGCAACAATGGTATCAAGGGTCATTTTTTCTTATTTTTTACAGCAGGGGGCTTAGTCGTTTGTTGGGGTGTTAAATATTTCTGCTGCAGGATAGTAAGAATGTTAAACAAAGTATAATATAGATTTAGTCCGGAAGGAAGACGGTAAAAGATGAACACGAAAAAGATATTCATTATATACATCATTGATTTTTGCTGACCCATTGTAGCTGTCGTCGGGGTTAATTTTTGCTGAACAAACATGGAAGCGGCCATGACTAGGGGCAATATGTTGACCGGAAAACCGCCAATTTCAAATAAGGTGTCAGGTGCGGATAGGTCAGTGATCCACAGAACAAAGGGTGCTCCGCGCAATTCAATTGTAGACCTGAAGACCTGAAACAATGCAAACAGTAGCGGCATTTGGATAAGTAGTGGCAAGCACCCCCCCATCGGATTTACGCCTTCGTCCTTATAAAGCTTCATTGTTGCCTGATTAAGCTTCTGTGGGTCTTTAGCATATTTTTCTTTTAACGCTTGTAGTTTTGGTTGTAGCGTGCTCATGGCGCGCATTGACTGGTGGCTTTTTCGGGTGAGCGGGTAAACAAGTATCTTTACAAGAATGGAAAAAATAATCAAGACCACGCCATAATTCGGTATGTATTTATGCATGGCAACTAATGCCGCGAGCACTCCGCGACTGATTGGACGAATTACCGACCACCCCATTGACATGGACTGCTCAAGCCCTACGCCAAGGGCGGAAACCTGTCCGTATTCGAGAGGACCCAAGTAGAGCGAAAATGAATTACTGGAATTAACCTGCTGTGTTACAGCGATGTCGAATTGCGGAACCTCGGTGTCATAAGAGCCTTTAAGCTCAGCGCCGACGGCAGCCTCTACAGGGATCAAAGCTGAAATAAAATATTTATTCCTGGTTGCCGTCCAGTTGGTACGACCACGATAGTTTTCTGACAGAGTGTTTCCGGCTCGCAGTTTTTCAGAACTCAGCTCATCGCCTTGGTAAACAAAGGCTTTATAATAAAATAATTCATCTTTTAAATTCTTCTCGGTTGATGGCAAGCCGCCATTCCATGAAAGGGAATAAACGCCCTGCGAAATAATCTCCCGCACGTTAGACAAATCAAAGGAGACGGCTATTTCATAGGAATTAGGACTAAATGATAGTGTTTTATAAACAGTTTGTCCGTCAATAACATTTCTAAATGTCAGTGTTTCAGTTGCGGAGCCAACCTGTAATTCACTTGATCCGCCATCAAATTCCCAATAATTATTTAGAATAAGCGGAACCCCCTCAACGGACATGGCTGCAAACAACAAATTGTTTTTATTAAAGTTATCCACAAGCTGTACAGAAGTAGTATCGGTAGCTTTATATTTTTTCAATATAAAGGAAACAATTGATCCACCATTTTTGTTGCTGATCAATGCGGAGTATAAATCTGTTTCAACTGCGATTAGCCTTTCTTTGTCCTCGCTCAAAACGGCGCGGTCCAAAGCCGACCTTTCGGTGGAAATCTGATTGTCGGCGGTTTCTTCGGGCAAGCTGCGCTGTGTTATCCTTTCTTGGGAAAGCGGCGGCATAACGGCCGTTGAATCGGCTGTGCCGATATCTTCAGTCGGAGGCGCCACTATATTCATGTAATAGGGCATTAATATCAAAACGACGGCAATGAGTAAAAAGGCTAAAAGTGTTTTTCGGTCCATTTATTTTACCGGATCGTATCCGCCGCTGTGCAAGGGGTGACATTTAGCCATGCGGATTATTATCAGCGACAGGGCTTTAAAAAAAGATTTTTTGTCGAGAGCTTCGATCGCATATTGCGAACAAGTTGGGTGAAAACGACAGTTATTACCAAGCAAGGGCGAAAGGGTTAGCTGATAAAGCCTGATTAATAAACTAAACGCTTTTCTGATTAAGCGATCAATATAATTTAATGGATTATACATTGGCGATTAGGCCGAAAGTTTTTTTCTACCCTTTTTACGCCTTCTTTTTAGCACATTTTTTCCACCAACGCTTGACATGCGTTCACGGAAACCGTGTTTATTTTTGCGCTTTCTTCTGCTCGGCTGATACGTTCTTTTCATTTTGGCTCCGAATTTAGACCCGGAAAATACGTTTTTTAAGAGGAAAATCAAAAAGAAATAGCAAGCTGCCGCCAATTTAGAAAAACCTAAAGTTTTGCAAATCGGAGAAAAAATATTAATTATTAGATATTTTAACTTTGTTTTATATCAAATTAGATAATTAATTTTTATTAGACCAAGCCAGTGGATAACTTGTGGACAAATCAACAATAAACCATGAAAATCTTTGGAGTTCGGTAAAGGAAATTCTTGCCGTCGAACTGCCTGAACATGCCTATAATACTTGGCTTGAGCCGATAGCTCCAATTGCCTTAAACGATAAAGAGCTTGTGCTTGAAGTGCCTAACCAATTCTTTTTTGAGTGGATAGAAAGCCATTATCATCAAATTATTGAATCCAAGGTTAGGGAGGGCATTAAGGAGGACTATTCGGTAAAATACACAATAGCCCCTGCGGATAATGTACCGTCACCCAAAGAAGAAATAGTCTCGAAGGATACTGCACCGCAGACACGTCGGTTCCGGCAACCGCTTTTGAATGAGAACTATACTTTTTCGACTTATATAGAAGGCACCAACAATCAGTTTGCCAAAGCAGCCGCGCTCTCAGTGGCCGAATCGCCCGGCGAGCAAGCATTTAATCCGCTGACTGTGTATGGCGGCGTCGGTTTGGGAAAAACGCACTTACTACACGCGATAGGAAATCACCTGCTCGCACAAAAGGAAAATGTAAATATTGTCTGCGCTTCAAGCGAAAAGTTTATGTTGGATTTTATTTCCGGCATTCAGAAGTCGCGCACCAACGATTTTTCAAGATTTTACCGCCAAGCCGATATTCTTCTGATTGACGATATTCAATTTTTTCAAGGCAAGGAACAGACACAGGAACAATTCTTTCATACCTTTAATGATCTTTATCTTCATGGCAAACAAATCGTGTTGACCTCAGATCAATACCCCGGGGATATGAAAGGCTTGGACGAGCGCCTGTTGTCGCGCTTTCATTCTGGATTAGCCGTTGATATTCAACCGCCGGATTTTGAAACCCGCGTTGCAATACTATTGGAGAAAGCAGAGCAAAACGGACTGGCGCTTCAGTATTCCCTAATAGAATTTATGGCTACCCACATTAAAAGTAATATCCGCGAACTGGAAAGCACGATCATTAGAATATTGGCTTATTCTTCACTGTCAAATAAAGAGATTGATGAGAATTTAGTAAAGCGGATTGTAAAGGAAAGATTGGGTAAAAGATATCTAGCCAAGATTTCAATTGAAGATGTGGTCAGACATGTTTCAGAAGTTACCACGGTTTCAGAAATGGAAATAGTAGGATCCAGTCGCAAAAAAGAGTTGGTCGAGGCAAGGCAAATAGCGGCCTATTTGGCACGAGAGGTATTGGGAAAATCACTGTCCAACATAGGGCTTTATTTGGGCGGTCGGGACCACACGACAATATTACACGCCTGTAATAATATTGAAGAAAGAATTAAATCGGATTTGCGGGTTAAGCAAATTGTCAGCTCTATTAAAAAGGAGCTATCTGCTGCTACAATTTAATTGAAAACAACTCGTATTTTAATTAAGTTATCTTCATAAATAAACAAATTATTGATAAGGAGCAATTATGCAGAAAGGAAGTTTAAACAAGGTATTGTTAATTGGACATTTAGGCTCTGATCCTGAAAGCAGATTTACCACCTCAGGGAGCGCTGTAACCAATTTCAATCTGGCAACAAATGAATCGTGGCAATCAGCCGATGGTGAAACCAAGGACAAAACCGAATGGCATCGAATTGTACTATTCGGAAAAATGGCTGAGACGGCTGCAGAGTATATGAAAAAGGGACAATTAGTGTATATTGAGGGTCGCTTGCAAACGAGGTCTTGGGAGGACAAAGATAAAGTTAAGCGCTATACTACGGAAGTATTGTGTGATAATTTCACGATGCTTGGCCCTAAGCGCGACAGCAAAGACTCCGGGCAGCCTGAAGCCGAAACTTCAGGCGACGATGACCTGCCGTTTTAGAAAACGAATAATATCCAAAAATTAAAACGGTTTTGCCATAATCGTTATGGGCAAACAAAATTTAGACCGCTATAAGGTCAGACCGAAGCCCATTAGATATCTTTTGGGATATTTAGTGCTAATTTTGGGCACCATGCTTGCCCGCATTAACATAAAAGGAGCCGAAAACATTCCCAAGAACGGACCTTTTGTGGTGGTTTGTAATCATTTTAACCGGCTTGATCCGCCTTTTGTGATATTTGCTATTAAAAAACCAATAAACTTTTTGATGGCTAGTGATCAAACGGTTGAAGCTGAAATAATGTGGGCACCCTGGCTTTATGGTTTTATTCCTACCAACCGGCAAAAGATTGCACCATCCACAATAAAAGAAGCTGTGAAAGCCCTAAAAAAGGGTGAGATTGTCGGTATTTTTCCGGAAGGTGTTGCGACTGAAGCATATTTACGCCAGGCCAAAAAGGGAGCCGCATATCTTGCCATGATTGCCGATGTACCAATTTTACCAATGAGTTTAATCGGCATGGATAATATTTGGAATAAATGGTTCAAGGGAATAAAACCCCGTTTAAGAATACGGATAGGCAGGCCCTTTGTTTTGGGAACACTTCCGAAGGATAAAGAGCAAAAGAACACAGCGCTTGTTGCCGCCAGTGAAAAAATTATGCTAAGTATTGGAAAACTTCTTCCGGCAGCCTATCATGGAGAATTTGTTGGCGACAAACGGTTGGCGCGAGCTGGAAATTGCCATGAAAGTTGAGTACTAATTTGTCATTCCGGAAGATTTTTAGGCGAATGCGAGATTAAAAAATAAATTCCTACTAAAATAAACAGTCCGCCAAACATTGTTGCGAAAGTAATTGTTTCTGAGAACAATGCCCAAGCCAAAAGCGATGCAATGATCGGCTCACCGATCGGAACCGAAGATATAATGGTGGGCGATGTGAACTTTATAGAATAATAAAATAGACTATGTCCTAAAATTGTAGGTACAAGACCTAAAAGCAGTAGCCATTTGAATTCCCTAAAAGAAAAATGAAAAACGGTGTTATTTGTAATAAGGCAAATAATCAACAAGAAAAAAGCGGCATACGAGTACAACAGCCTTGTATAGGAAACGGTGTTGGCTTTCTCTCTTAGATTGCTTGCAAATATATATACCAGAGCAATGAACATGGCGGCTAACAGGCCGAGCATTTTTCCTGTAAGCGAATTATCTTGAACCAGCAAACCGGAGCCGGCAATAATTAAACTTCCTGTTCCGGCTAAAACGAAGCCGATGAAAATTATCGGATTAAGCTTCCTTTTTAAGAAAAATTTTTCATAAAGGATCGTAAACATCGGTGCTGTAATCCCCAACAAAGTTGCATTTGCAATACTGGTAAGCTTAACAGCACCGTAAAACGAAGAAAAATGCAGAGCTAAGAATATTCCTGACAATAGGTAATATTTGTATCGCCAGTGATCAATCTGCTTTTGTCGCCGGAAAAATGTATATATCCAGATTAAAACACTTGCAATTGCCATTCGCCAAAAAGCAATGACAACGGCCGAAAGTTCCGGCACAAACCGTGCAAATATTGATGAGGTGCTGACAGCTAAGAGCGCAATAAAAAGTATCAGGTTAATTCTTAGGCGTGTTTTATGCAACAATCAATCAAGGCTCAAATTACAGCTCTAATGTTAAAAGAATGCTTTTATCGCCACGCAGGACAGCAACAGAAACCACTTGCCCCTTTTTGAGTTCGCCGAGACGATACATATAATCGTAAATACTGGTTACATCCTTTCCTTCAATTGCAGTAATAATATCGCCCTTTTGCATACCGGCGGAATCGGCTGGACCGCCTTTCCGAACTCCGTCAACTTCCATTCCTTTGGCTTGGCTTCCATAAGCCGGGATTATACCGAAAGTAACTTTAAATCTCCTGCTTGGCGTTGGCGCTTCTTTTGGTCCGGCTTCGGTGAAAGGAGGTTTTTCCGGCAACTGGCTGAGATACAAAGCAACGTCATAAACAAAGTCAGATATTAATTTTTCTCCTTCCAGATTAATAATTTGAAAATCATCGGACGGCTTATGATAATCATCGTGCGTTCCGGTGAAAAAGAACAACACCGGGATATTGTTGGAATAAAAAGTTGCGTGGTCGCTTGGACCGTAACCCTCGGGGCTTAGTTTTAGACCGGTGTTATATTTACCATTTAAATCATTAAGCAATTCTTCAAAAATTGGCGAAGTGCCGGTTCCGCCGACTGTTAACATACTATCAGTCAGGTGGCCAACCATATCCATATTAAGCATTGCTACGATATTTTCGCTTTTAAGCGTTGGGTTATTAATAAAATATTTTGAACCGAGCAAACCGCGTTCTTCAGCATCAAAATTTATCAAAAGAATGCTGCGCTTTAGGCTACTCTCTATGGCAGCAAGTTTTTCTCCGATCTCCATTACGCTGGCTGTGCCGGAGGCATTGTCATCGGCGCCGTTATGGATTGCAAGTGTATCAGGCGTCCGCGACCCGGAGCCGGGGCCGCCCATCCCCAAATGATCGTAATGTCCACCGATGACCACATATTCATTTTTCAGGTTTGGATCATTTCCCGGAATAAAGGCAACAATGTTAGCGGCGCTTGACATGGTTTTTTCCAGTTCAACGGCAGCTGTGATTGTAACTTCCGGCAAATCAAAAGAATTGGGGCTGAGGCTCGATTTTAATTTATCTTTAGCGGTTTCAAAATCTTGTTTTGAATTTTTGAAAAGATTTTTAGCAGTATTTTGGCTGATATGTAAAACCGGGATTCCTACGCCGGAAAAACTGTTGTCATAACGCAATTTTAGCAGATCAGTGTCGCTACTATCCTGATTAACAAATAACACACCGGAAGCATTGTTGTCTTTGGCTATTAATACTTTTTTCCTGAGCGGTAAGTGTGAATTATATATTGAATGTGGATTGTCATCTTCCGGGCCGCTGCGCAAAATTACGACCCATTTCCCCTCAACGTTGATATCGGAATAATCATGCCATTTTACGGAATCATCAATGGCAAAACCATAGCCGACAAAAACAGCTTTGGCGGATAGGCTATCGTTTGCAGAAAACCCCAAAGGGATATAATCTTGGGATGCTTCGTAGGAAACATTATCAATTTTCAAGTGGTTGTCGGATCCTAGAACCACATTGCTCACAAAATCAAAATGCTGCAAATAACCATTTTCGCCCAAAGGCGCAATGTTTGCATTTTCGTATTGTTTGATAATGTAGTCTTGGGCGAGTTTTGATTCCGGTGTTCCGGGAAAACGACCGCCGAGTTCGTCAGAAGCCAAATATTTTATGTGCTCTGACAGCTCTTTTATTGTGATTTCCGCATTTTGTTGATAGTCATGGTTAAACGACTTTGCCGGGTTAAATTGGGAAACACATCCGGCAAATAAGAAAGCAGTGATTAATGATACGTAAATTTTCATCTTTGATAAGTCCTTCAATTAGTTTGGTTCTCTTCAGTTGGGCTGTCAGCTCCTTCTGTTTTTTTCATTTCATCTGCTTTCTTTTTTAATTGCATTGGGTTGGGCGTTGGTTTTCGTTGTGCAGTAAGTTCAATCTTATCATAAGCGGTTGGCGCAAATTTTGTATTGTTTGAGTAGTCGGCATCAATTAATTCTTTATGAGGATCTAAACGAACCTGCTTTAATTGTTTATCAAAGGCAAATATTTTTAAAATTTCATTAGCATTTTTTCGCCAAATCTCAGCCGGAATTCTTTCTATTATTTTTTCACCATCCTCAAATTCAAACTCTAAAACCAGGGGCATTACTAAGCCGCCGATATTTTTGAATTTTAATTGGTAATAATTGGCATCAGCTTCAATTAGCGTGAGCCCGTCGCCATCTAATTTGTCGAGATACTTTTGATAATCGGTAGAATCTTTTGCTGTTACATCAAAAGGATCATATTCATCATAAAAATCAAGCAGCGTGGAATCAGCTTCAATTGCTCTGACAGGCAAATCAGCTTCGTTTCGTAGCACGGTTATAGTAACAGGCTCAGATGCTTCTTTGGCTTTTTCAAAGGGCTTTTCAATGTCAGGATTTTTGGTGCTTATTTTATACCATTTGACTTCCGCGAGTTCAATATCAACATGATCTATGGAATAAAACCAACCACGCCAGAACCAATCAAGATCAACGCCGGAAGCGTCTTCCATGGTTCTAAAGAAATCGGCCGGCGAAGGATTCTTGAACTTCCAACGATTAGCATATGTTTTAAAGGCATAGTCGAATAGTTCGCGCCCCAAAACCGTTTCACGCAAAACATTTAAAGCAACTGTAACTTTTGCATAGGCGTTCTCGCCAAAATGTGTCAGTGATTCGGAATTGGTCATTATCGGCACCTGCGTGTCTTTGTTTCCGCTCATGTAATCAATCATGTAATCCAAGTCACGACGATTTAAAAAATTGCGCTCCCAGGCGTTTTGAGCAAGCGATTGCAAAAAGGTATTTAAACCCTCATCCATCCAAGTCCACTGTCGCTCATCGCTGTTTACGATCATTGGAAAATAATTGTGCCCAACTTCATGTATTATAACGCCTAACATGCCATATTTTGTACGTTTTGAATAAGTGCCATCGTCTTCGGGACGCCCGCCGTTAAAACAGATCATCGGATATTCCATACCGATCCACTTGGTGTGCACAGAGGTTGCCTGTGGATAAGGATAATCGAAAGTGAATTCGGAATAAATTTTCAGCGTATGTGCCACGACTTTGGTTGAATATTTTTCCCAGAGTGGATTACCTTCTTTGGGATAATAAGACATTGCCATTGAGGTTCGATCACCAAGTTTTACAGCCATGGCGTCCCAGATAAACTTTCGGGAAGATGCAAACGCAAAATCCCGTACATTTTTTGCTTTAAAATGCCAAGTTTTAGTACCATCGGCTTTGCCGGATTCATTATCAATTGCCTCCTCTTCCGTTACGATAAACACCGGCGTGTCCGATTTCCGGGCTTTTTTAAAGCGCACCAATTGTTCGGTTGTTAACACGCGCGACGCGTTTTGGAGTTCTCCTGTCGCGGCGACGATGTGATCGGATGGAACGGTAATCTTTACATCAAAATCTCCGAAAGTAAGCGTGAACTCACCGGCACCCAAAAACTGTTTATTCTGCCAGCCTTCAATATCATTATAAAGTGCCATGCGCGGATAAAACTGAGCGATTGTGTAGATATAATTACTGTCTTTTTCAAAATATTCCATGCCGGAACGACCGCCGATTTTCATGCGATCATTAATATTGTACCACCATTTTAATTTTAAAGTGAACGAACCGCCGGGCTGTAAAGGTTTGGGCAAATCAATACGCATCATAGTTTCTACAATGGTGAAAGGCACGCTGGCGCCGGTTCCATCTGTCACGTAATCAATATTGAAGCCGCCTTCAAAATCAGAATGAAGGCGCCGGAAAGTGCGCAGACTTTCTTTGTCGGTAAAAATGTGCGTATGCGTTTTATGCGAAGCCGAATGTTGTTTCCTTATATTTTGATCAAGCTGTAGCCACAAATAGTCAAGGATGTCAGGAGAATTGTTATAATAGACGATAGTTTCGGTTCCGGATATTGTTTGTTTTTCATCGTTGAGAACCACATCAATCTTATAATCGGCTTTTTGCTGCCAATATTCATGCCCGGGTGCACCCGATGCAACCCGATAAGTATTGGGCGTAGGTAATTCTTCTTTTAATTGTGCGAACTTGTCGGCAGCATTAATACTTTCATTCTGAGCAGGCACGAAGCCAACAGCAATCAACATAACGGCAAACAAGACAACAGTGTTTTTCATGATAACCTCTTTTTGGTAAAAATCGAATACTGAATATAAAAGTTTTGGAATATATATTATGACAGTAAATATTGGATTATGCCGTCAATTTACAAATTAAATAATTTGTTAAACGTCTTTAAGTAATACGATTAAAGTATGTAGCTTTTAATCCACAAATTGCTCAATAATTTTATTTGATAATCTTATGAAAATAGGAATAAGAAGAGAAGACAAAAATGAATGGGAAGCGCGTGCTCCGCTAACACCGCCTGACACTAAAAAGCTCATTGACCAAGGAATACAAATCGTATTGCAGCCATCACCGATTCGCATTTTTTCTGACACGGAATATGTTGACGCAGGTGCAACGACCTCAGAAAACCTATCAGATTGCAGCTTAATCCTGGCAGTGAAAGAAATACCGATCGATTTTATTGAAGACGGTAAGGCGTATTTATTCTTTTCGCATACCATCAAAGGTCAAGATTATAATATGCCGTTGCTGCAGACCATGATTGATAAAAAAACGCAACTACTGGACTATGAACGAATTGTAGATGCGGAAGGCCGGAGACTAATATTTTTCGGACGCCATGCCGGACTTGCCGGTATGATTGACACCCTGTGGGCTCTCGGCCAAAGATTGGCGCAGGAAGGCATACCGAGCCCGTTCAGTAAAATTAAAAAGACCTATGAATACGGTGGATTGGAAAACGCCAAGAAAGCGCTTGAGAAGATTGCTGGGGAATTGAGCAAAACAGGTGTTCCAAAAGAAGTCCAACCACTGGTGGTCGGTTTCACAGGCTACGGTAATGTATCGCAAGGCGCACAGGAGATATTTGATATTTTTCCACACAAAGAATTAAGCCCTAAAGAATTACTTTCCGAAAGTTCTTTTACAGAAAAGGACCATCTGCTTTATAAGGTTATTTTTAAAGAAAAAGATTTGGTGGAAACTATTGATAGTGGCAATCAATTTATACTTCAGGATTATTATGACAATCCCGAGAAATATCAATCCAAATTCGAGCGCTACTTGCCAGAGCTGTCAGTTTTGGTTAATTGTATTTTTTGGGACATAAAATATCCGCGGCTTATAACGTTGGATTATTTGAAAAAAACCTGGCAAGCCGTCGACATACCAAGGTTGAGAATAATCGGCGACGTCAGTTGCGATATTGAAGGGGCAATTCAATGTACAACGAAGGTGACCGATCCCGGATCGCCGGTTTATACGTATGATCCGTTAGGCGGAAAAGTTCAAGATGGTGTAACCGGCAGGGGTCCGGCCATAATGGCTGTTGACAATCTACCTTGTGAGCTGGCGGCTGAAGCATCCCAAGCCTTTAGCACGGTACTCGTGGATTTTTTGCCTGAACTTGCCAAAGCCGATTTTGATGAATCTTTTACAGAATTGAAATTACCGCCCGAGCTGTTAAGTGCTCTGATTTTACACAATGGAGAATTAACAGAAGACTATAAATATTTACAACAATATCTCTAAATACAAAGGAAATTAAATGAAAACAGTATTAGTTTTGGGAGCTGGACTGGTAACAAGGCCACTGGTGGAGTATTTGCTCAAACATAGCATAAAAGTTAATGTGGCCAGCCGCACCGTTTCAAAAGCTGAAATGCTTATTGACGGGCATCCCAACGGTAAAGCAATTTCATGGACAGTTGATCAGGAGGAAAAACTGAAAGATATGATCAGGGGCGCCGACCTTGTGGTGAGCCTTTTGCCGGCAAATTTTCATGCCGAAATAGCCAAGCTATGCATTGAGTTTGATACAAACATGGCGACCACGTCTTATGTAAGTCCCGAAATGAAAGCCCTTGATACACTGGCTAAAGAAAAAGGCATAGTTATATTAAATGAATGTGGTGTGGATCCCGGTATTGATCACATGTCAGCCATGCGTATCGTTCACGATGTTGAACAGAGGGGTGGTAAAATAACAAGCTTTATGTCGTACTGCGGAGGACTGCCCGCTCCAGAAGCAAACACTAATCCACTTGGCTATAAGTTTTCTTGGAGCCCCAAGGGCGTGTTGCTTGCCGGTAAAAATGACGCCAAATATCGTAAAGACAATCAAGAAGTAAATATCGAAGGAAAAAATTTGTTTGATAATCATTGGGAAGTTGATATACCTGACTTTGGGAAGCTTGAAGGCTATCCGAACCGCGATTCCCTTGATTATATTGAAACCTATGGTTTTGAAGGAATCTCAACCATGTTCCGCGGCACGTTGCGCAACCCCGGATGGTGTGAAACCCTAAAAGCAATTGTTGATTTAGGCTATGTTGAAATAAATGAAGAGTATTGGGACGGAAAGACCTTTGCCGATCTTGGTTGGTATCTGCTCGGGCAAAAGCCCGATGGTGATTTAAGAGCGGCCGTTGCAGGTAAATTAGCCTTGAAAGCAGACTCGTCTATATTGAATAATTTAGAATGGCTTGGGCTTTTTTCCGATGACAAGCTGCCAATTGACAAGGGTGGTGTAATTGATGTGCTGACGGCCACAATGTTGGAAAAGATGGCATACAATGAAGGCGAACGCGACATGTTAGTTTTGTATCATAATTTTATTGCCGAATTTCCCGAGGGCAAAAAAGAAGAGATCACCTCCACGATGATTGACTATGGAATTCCAAACGGCGATAGTTCTATGTCACGAACCGTTAGCCTGCCTGTCGCCATCGGCGTGAGAATGATATTGGAAGGAAAGTTTACCAAGCCCGGCGTTTGGGTGCCGGTAATTCCCGAATTGTATAATCCCATTTTGGATGAACTTGAAGCTTTGGGAATTGAATGTAAAGAGCAATCCAAAGAATTATAAAAGGAGTGAAGCATGTATAAAAAGTTGTTAACCATTGCCTTGCTGCTGTTTGTTTCATCAGCGGCATTCGGGCAGGTAACCTTTAAAGCGGTTACCACAAGCGACGGCTTTATGGGCATGGGCGCATTTGAATCAACTACTAAAACATTTATTGTTGATTATGCCCAAAGAACGGAAACCGATTTGGAGTTCAAAGGAAATTTCATGAAATATTTTAATCCCAATATGAATGAAGTTTCGATTATCCGTTTGGACAAAGAACTGATCTGGAATCTTGATACGGAAAACAAAACCTATACTGAGAGAACCTTTGCTGAAATGAAGGAAATGATGGCACAGGGAATGCAGGGTATTGGACAACCAATGCCGGAACAGGACAGCGATTTTGAAGCGGATTATAAATGGTCAAAGCCAAAAATAAAAGTAGAAAACCTAAAGGAGTCGAAGAAAATTAACGGCTTCAAGTGCGAGCACTATCTTGTTTCGGTAACTACCGTGGGAACCCACATCGAAACAGGCGTTAAAGACACGATGTATTTTGTATCGGATTTGTGGAATTCCAAAGCGGTAACCAAAAATATGCAATTGGTCAATGATTTCAATAAAAAGTACTTAGATGCGATCGGAATTAATATACCCGCCAATGCCGGGATGGCGATGATCGCTGGCATGTATAAAGATCAAATGCAGTCGTTACAAGGCGAAATTGATAAATTGGATGGTTACGCAATAGTTAGCGACATGAAACTTACTATTACACGAAATGCCTTACCGGAACAGGGGCAGGGGGAAGATAATATTTCTATGCGCGATATTCAGCGTGATCTTGGCGGTCTTTTGGGTAAAAAAGTGCTAAAGGATGTGATGAAGGACAAGGAAGAAGCAGATCAGTCAGCGATCCAAATGTTACGCATTAAAAATGAAATAGTTGAGATCAGTTCGGACAACATCCCGAAATCAAAATTTGAGGTGAAAGAAAACTACAAACTTAAGAAATAGTTATAAGCACTTCTTAACAAACAACTTGGGCGGTGCTAAAACAGCATTGTTTTGCACCGCTCTTATACGACCTTTAATAGAGAGAACTATAATTCTCTACGTTTGAATTTACCTACCGCCCGTACAGCTCTTTAACCATTTGCGCGTCTTCTCCGGAGAGCTCGTCACCCAATTCGGCAGCTGCAAGAACCTGCCCTTCATCTCTTTGTCCTAAGAGAACACAGCCAGTCGGCGAATCAGCTAATAAAGCGCCCAATAAACCATGTAAAACCGGTTGCGGATGATCTTCAAAATGGTTTTCTAAGAAAAGTTTATTTTGTTTTAGTTTTTTTAATAGTTCGACATCTTGAAAGTCTTCCACATTTCGACGGAAATCCCCTTCTTTGAATACCGGAGGCTTATCATATTTACCGGTTAAAAGTCCGTTCTTAATTGGTGAGAAGAACGCAATTCCGGCATTGTTCTTTTCCACCCAAGCCTTCAAACCGCTTGATTCGTAAGGATCATCCATAACATTACGATAAGGCTGAATTACATCAGGATTAACACGGTCAATATATTTCATTATTTTTATCGAATCCCAATCGGACAAACCGATAAAACGTATTTTCCCGTCATCGCGGAAACGATGAAACAACGCCAGGGCATCGTCCAAAATTGTATCGCTGTCAAAATTACTGTGATGGAAATAATACAGATCAATGACAGAAGTCTGCAAATTTTTTAAAGAGGATTCAAGATGCTGTTCAATCATTTTCGGGTGATAGAATTTTTCATAGCCACCTTTGTCCCACCCGACTTTTGTGGCAAGAAAAATATCGTTACGCGGCACGACGTCCCACACCTTGCCGATTATTTTTTCCGAAAGACCGTTTCCGTAAACATCAGCTGTATCCCAATGGTTTATGCCTGATTTCCATGCCTGGATCAAGGCGTTACGCGAGTCGGTATCGGACTGATCTGCCCAGCCAACTGAACGCCCGCCGGAAATATTGCCGCTGCCATAAGCCCAGGTTCCCAAACTGATTGTTGCTACCTTTTCGTTGGTTCTGCCAAACGTGATATGTTTCATAATTCCTCTTTTTTATTGCTCAGAAAATAAGACCATAATTATGTAAACTTCCTTGTAAAATTTCCTGTTTTTAACATGATGAAAACCTTAGATATTGGACATCGCAATCTGCGGCTTGATGAGGCAATTAGTTTCCTTGAGGTAGAGGTTAGCAATGCGATGTATGCCGGCAATGTGCAGGCGGTAAAGATAATTCACGGCCACGGATCAGGCCGATTGCGTAACGCCGTGCGCGAATGGTGCCGCGAGCAAGCCGGTCGCTTTAAAGCGATAATCACCGGTGAGGATTACGACATGTTCCATCCTGAAAGCGCGGCGATGCGAGCTGACTGCGGCTTGCCTTATGATCCGGATTTCGGCAAAAGAAATCGAGCGGTAACTTATATTTGGTTTTAATTTTAGACTTTTATTGGAGTAAAGCATGACATCTGACAAATCATTCCGAACCGTTATAGAGCCTTTTATTATTAAATCGGTTGAACCGTTACGTTTAACAACCCGCGGGGAACGCAAAAAATATTTACAAGAAGCGCATTACAACCTATTCAAGATTAAAGCACAGCATGTCTTAATAGATTTGCTGACTGATAGCGGTACCGGAGCAATGAGCACTGAACAGTGGGCAGCTCTAATGCGCGGTGATGAGTCTTATGCCGGCAGTCCAAGTTTTCAAAGATTTGAAAATTCTGTAAAAGATGTTTTCGGGTTTAAGTATGTGATTCCCACCCATCAGGGTCGGGCAGCCGAAAGAATTTTGTTTTCCACAATGTGCAAAAAAGGTGACATTGTACCCAACAATACCCATTTTGATACAACGCGCGCCAATGTTGAATATCGCGGGGCGATGGCGGTTGATTTAGTTGTTGAGGAAGGCAAAGATCCTCAAAAGATTTATCCGTTCAAAGGCAACATGGATGTTCGCCAACTGCGTAGCTTGATAGAAAAAGAAGGTGCCGAGAAGGTTCCACTTTGCATGCTGACGATTACCAATAATTCCGGCGGCGGGCAGCCGGTTTCAATGGAAAATATAAAAGAGGTTAAGAAGGTATTGGAAGAATATAATATTCCGCTTTATTTTGATGCTGCTCGCTTTGCTGAAAATGCCTATTTTATAAAACTGCGCGAAGGCGGCTATCAGGATATATCAGTTAAGGACATCGTACGCGAAATGATGAGTTACGCCGACGGTTGCACCATGAGTGCCAAGAAAGATGGGCTTGCCAATATCGGCGGATTCATTTGTACCAATGATAGCGCTCTCGCACAGCAGGAAAAGGACTTACTGATCTTAACCGAAGGATACCCAACTTATGGCGGATTGGCGGGTCGTGATCTTGAAGCAATTGCTGTCGGCTTACAGGAAGTGTTGGAAGAAGATTATCTACGCTATCGCTTAGCTGAAGCCAAATATCTTGGTGAACGCCTGATTGAGATCGGCTACCCGATTGTCCAGCCTCCGGGAGGTCATGCCGTTTATCTTGATGCTAAAACCTTACTGCCACATATTCCTCAATCGCAATATCCCGGACAGGCGCTATCGGTTGAATTATATTTAGCAGGTGGAATTAGAACAGTGGAGATTGGCTCAGTCATGTTCGGTAAGGTTAACCCCAAAACTAAAGAAGAGACTCCGGCGGCAATGGAACTTGTGCGCCTTGCCCTGCCACGCCGCACCCACACGCAAAGCCATATTGATTATGTTTTGGAAGTGGCCAAAGATGTTTATAATAACCGTGAAAAGATCAAAGGGATGAAAATAACCGCACAGCCGCAATTTCTCAGACATTTTACGGCTAAGTTTGATCAGGCTTAGCCACGAATGCACAAACAAATTGTGTAATATTTGTCGTTCAGCATCCCTGTAAAATTGACATGCAATATTATATATAATTATTAAGCAATATGTCGCCGTGAAAAATAAAGCAACAAAAAAGAACCATCCGTTTATGCGAGGTTTTACTATCCATTAAATAATACTCCCACTTTTTCTCCCCCTAAAATAGGGGGAGATTACAGAGGGGGTATAAGAATATAGAATAATCTAGTTTTCTAACGTAGCCCTGGCAGTCGCTAACCTTGCCACCGGAACACGGAATGGTGAACAGCTAACATAAGCCAATCCAACGCGATGGAAGAAATCAATACTATCCGGATCTCCGCCATGTTCGCCGCAAATTCCTAGTTTGATATCTTCGCGTGTAGAGCGACCTTTCTTTACGGCTAATTCGACTAATTGTCCAACACCACTTTGATCTATACTTTGAAATGGATCAACCGGCAGGATTTTTTCATCCAAATAGACCGGCAAGAAGCCCCCAATATCATCACGGCTAAAGCCGTAGGTGGTTTGGGTAAGGTCATTTGTTCCAAAACTGAAGAATTCGGCTGCTTCGGCAATCTCGTCGGCGACCAAGCAGGCGCGTGGCAGCTCGATCATTGTACCAACCAAATATTCAAACTCAACTTTTTGTTCATCCATTACTTTTCCGGCAACTTCACGCACGATTGTTTCTTGATTCTTGAACTCAGCCAATGAGCCAACCAATGGTATCATAACTTCCGGATAAACGGTTTTGCCTTCCTTGGTTAGTTCCGCAGCAGCTTCTAATATGGCACGTGCTTGCATCTCGGTTATTTCAGGATATGCAATTCCCAAACGGCAGCCGCGATGCCCAAGCATCGGGTTGAACTCGTGTAATTCATCAATGCGTTTGCGAATGTCATCTTCTGCAACTTTGATCTCGGCCGCAAGTTCTTTAATCTGTTCATCATCAAGCGTAATGAACTCGTGCAACGGCGGATCCAATAAACGGATGGTTACAGGCAGATCATGCATAGCATCCAAGATGCCTTTGAAATCGGCTTTTTGATAGGGCAATAATTCCATTACTGCCGAGCGGCGATCTTCTTCGGTTTCTGCTAAGATCATCTTGCGAATTGCCAATATTCTTTGCGGATCAAAGAACATGTGCTCCGTACGGCATAAGCCGATACCTTTGGCGCCAAACTTACGCGCTAAAGCCGCATCTTCAGGACGATCAGCGTTGGTTCTTACGCCGAGCTTGCGGATTTCATCAGCCCATTCCATTAACTCAGAATATTCCTCGTTGGACTCGGGATCAGCATCTTTAAGGGGTAATTGGCCTTCATATATTTTTCCAACCGTTCCATTTAATGTGAACCAATCGCCTTCTTTAAAAGTTTTCTTGCCAATTTCGACGATCTTTTTATCAACTGAAATATGTAAGGCTTCACAGCCTACGATACAACATTTACCCCAACCGCGAGCGACTAAGGCAGCGTGACTTGTCATCCCGCCTTTGGCAGTTAAGATAGCAACGGCCGCATGCATGCCGTGCACATCTTCAGGGGAAGTTTCATCACGAACCAATATGACCTTCTTGCCATCCTTAGCTTGTGCTTCAGCATCATCGGCGGTAAATACGATCTGTCCGCTTGCACCACCGGGTCCGGCCGGAAGTCCCTTTGCCAATGGTGAGACTTTACGCTCTTCTACCGGATCAACCATCGGGTGTAAAAGTTCGTCCAGTTGACTCGGTTTAACGCGTAGGATCGCTTCGTTCTTGTCAATCAAGTCTTCGTGTACCATATCAACCGCCATTTTAATTGCAGCAACACCGTTGCGCTTTCCAACGCGTGTTTGCAACATCCACAAACGACCTTCCTGAATGGTAAATTCAATATCCTGCATGTCACGGTAGTGCTTTTCCAGGTTCAGGCGGATTTTATCTAATTGATCGTATAGTTCAGGGAAAGTAGTTTCGAGCGATTTGGATTCATCGCCGGAAGCTTTGGTTGCTTCGTTAAGCGGCAAAGGCGTGCGCAATCCGGCAACGACATCTTCTCCCTGCGCATTAATTAACCACTCTCCGTAAAATTTATTATCGCCGGTTCCTGGATTGCGCGTAAAAGCAACACCGGTTGCCGAATCATCGCCAAGATTCCCAAAAACCATTGCCTGAACATTTACAGCAGTACCCCATTCGGATGGAATATTTTCGATCCGGCGATAATTGATGGCGCGCTTTCCGTTCCAGCTCTTAAAAACAGCCCCGATTCCGCCCCACAATTGTTCTATATGATTGTCAGGGAATTCTTTACCCAATATAGCTTTGATCTCGGCTTTGAATTGCTCGGTTAACTGTTTCCATTCGTCGCCGCTCAGATCAGTATCGGATTTATAATTATTCGTTGCTTTAAATTCATCTAAGATTTTTTCCAAACGGTGACGTATACCGTGTCCATCTTCCGTCTCAACACCTTCCGCTTTTTCCATAACTACGTCGGCATACATTGTAATTAATCTGCGGTAGGCATCATATACAAAACGCGGATTATTGGTTTTGGCGATTAAACCGGGGATAGTTTTGCTCGTCAAGCCAATGTTGAGAACGGTTTCCATCATGCCGGGCATTGATGAGCGTGCACCGGAACGAACCGAAAATAGTAACGGATTTTTTTCATCACCAAAGATTTGACCCATGACTTTTTCATTCTTCTGAATGGCTTGCATGACCTGCTCTTCCAGTTCAGCCGGATAATTTAAATTATTCTCATAATAATAATTACAAACAGCGGTGGTTAGTGTGAAGCCGGGTGGAACCGGAATCCCCAAACTGGTCATTTCAGCCAGATTGGCTCCCTTGCCGCCAAGTTCATTTTTCATTTTAGCATTTCCATCGGCGTTGCCGTCGCCGAAATAATATACGTATTTAGACATAATAATTCCTTTTCTAATTAAATAAAGACTTTAAATTTATTATTAATAATAATGATATATCAATGATAGTATGTCCGCTATCAAAAATCTAACAAATTTATTGCTCGCAAAATGTGCTGCAATACCTGTAAGCTTTGCAGCCTATGAACCTGACAGAAAGAATCGAAACAGTTATATTGTCCAATTTACAACCGGCCAACGAACGTAAAATTGGAATTGAATACGAAAACATTTTTTATAATAGTAGGGGGATGCGCACACCGGTTGATCCTGCGGATGAAATATCGGCAACAGATATTTTAAACGAATTAGAAGAAGCGCAAGCGGTTAACGTATTAAAATCCGGCTACACGCTTGAGCCAGGCGGGCAAATTGAATGGGCGTCGCCGCCCTTGTCCACAATACACGAAATTGACAAGCATCACCGTATTCATAAAGAACGAATTACAAATATTGCAGCGAGAGAACAATTAACACAACTTGACTATTCTCTTGAACCGACCTTTGAACCGACCGATATAGCGCTGATAAATAATGATAAATACCGTTTAATGGACAAAATGTTTTCCAAGACCGGTTCATTGGGTAAGTGGATGATGCGCAATACCGTCAGCGTTCAAATAAACATTGATTATTCATCGCGGAAAGAAGCTGAGAAAATGGCATTTGTGGTTGATTGTCTTACACCAATCGCTTCAATTCTATTTGCCAATTGTCCTTTTTGGCAAGGAAATCCCGCCGGTAACACAAATTTACGTTATAAGATCTGGAATGCTACGGACAATTCGCGCTGTGGCGATCTGTTGGATCATGGAATTGCTTCTGCTAAAGACTTGATTCGCCGGTATGCGGAATATGTACAAACCGTACCGGCGATATTTGTTGTCGGAAAACAGCAAAAGATTACCGAATTTGATGGAACGCTTGGCGAATGGCTTGAATTACTCAATGAGGAGGGACAGCTTGATGATGATGCTATTCAAATCGCCTTGCATCAGATTTTCACCCATGTTCGCTTTAAAAATGTGATTGAAATTCGCGGCTGTGACAAGCCTCCGGCCGGTTTTGAAATGGCTCCGGTGGCCTTTTGGACAGGATTGCTATTGGATGAAGGGGCGCTTGAAAACACCTATGAGATCGTAAGAAAATGGTCGCTTTCAGAGCGGGAACAATTAAAGAATGCAGCCTTCAGTTTGGACTTGGAACAACGCGCTCCCGAGGAACGCACAATTAAAGAATGGATAAATATTATTTCTGATATTTCCAAACAGGGGCTGTCTAACCGGTCGAAAAATCTCGGAATTACAGAAGAAATCTCCTTTTTAGATGTATATCTTGATTATATTAATGAAAAAGGAATTCCTGCCGTCACGCTTCAAAATAATTAGGAATTAAATAGTTTTTACTCTTATAAAACAATTGTTAATATTCATATTGCCGATTTCAATACGAATATATTAATTTGAAGTAAATTTTATTAAAAGTACAGAATGACTAAAAAATTAGCCTTTTCGGGCGCATTAATTCTATGTACTCTGCTCCTCGTTTACTGCACTACCGACGAGGAATCTATGATCGGCCCTTTTGGAGATGCCAGTAAATATATTTCTGCGACCAACATCACCGCCGAAAAGAATGTTTTATATACTGACGGCGATTCTACAAAAATTTCTATAGTCTTGGTAGATATTAACAAATCACCATTGGAAGGATTAAAGGTTTCTTTTTCTACGGATATCGGCAAAATTACCGAATACGACATCACCGACTCTACCGGGACGGCGGAAGCAGTTTTTATATCGGACGAGAAGACCGGCGAAACCAAAATCATTGCCAATACCGGCATCAAAAGTTTTGAGATTCCCATAGAAGTTATTAAATATGAACCGGCTACTATTGAGCTATCAGCAGAATCACTTGTCTTATTAGCTGATGGAAACGATTATACCAAAATTACCGCCATACCCCGCAATGAAGATGGCAATGTAATGGAAAATATGGCTATTGAATTTAGCACTGATTTGGGAACGTTAAGTTCTGCTGAGGGGTCGTCCGGTAACCTTACGGTCTTGCCGGCAAATTCCGGTGAATCGGGCGACGGGGCAGTTGTTTATTTAAGAAGCAGTACTAGTGGTGGAATGGCTACGGTGATAGCCAAATCGGGTGAAAAGAGCAGTAAGCCATTGGAAATTTATTTTAACTTGGAAACCCCGGCATACATTCTTCTGGATGCTAACCCCGATATTATTTTGGCAAACGGATCTTCAAAGTCGGTAATTAGCGCGACTGTACTTGATGACGATGGCATTGGCATGGAAGGTATTGCAGTTGCCTTTACTACAACATTAGGGGATATGATGTTTCCGGTTAGAACAACGGATGCGAATGGAATAGCCATAGATACTTTAATTGGCTCCACAGATGAGGGCACTGCCATCGTAACCGCCGAGGCTCATCATATTTCAAGTACTGTTAATGTAGAGTTTACCTTGGACATTCCTCATCAAATTGATGTTAGCGCTTTCCCTGATAGGATAATTGCCGACGGTTCTGCAGAATCAATAATCACGGCAATTGCTCGAGATGAGGACGGTAACGCGATGGAGGGCATAGATGTCCGTTTCAAGACCGATTTAGGTTCAAGCTCTCTCGACAAGTTCAAAGAAACGACCGATGCGGACGGAAAAGCCGAGGTTAAACTAACTGGAACAGCAGAAGGCATAGCAACGGTAACCGCCTCTGTCTCTTCTGTCGAGGCAACGACAAGCGTAACTTTTTATGAATATAATCCTGCTTCAATCTTATTTACCGCTCCTCAATCTAGTGATAATTCAATATTAGCAGATGGCGCTTCCAAGATTGATATATCAGCACGGATTCTTGATCCCGACGACAAAGGCATTGCCGGAGCGGTAGTTGATTTTTCTACCAATTATGGAAATTTAGATAAAACAACAGGAGTCATAGCCAACCAAGATGGAGTAGCAACAGTTACTTTAACGAGCGAAGGCAGTACTTATGATCTACCGGTATGGGTGAAAGCGAATGTGCAGGGGACATCTTTATCAGATTCTGTTGCTATCACATTTAGGGGCATTGTAATGACTACTTATGTTGATTCTACAAAATTTGTTGCAGGCGGTTACTATAATGTTTATATACGAACAACTTTGATAGAATATACATTAGGTACAATAGTTGAAGAAACTGCGGTTGTGTTTGGTACGACAATCGGTGAAATGCTGCCGTCCGTTGCCTCAGTAAATGAATTTGGTGAAGCCAAATCAGTACTACGCGCTGAGGTAACCGGCGCTCAACAAAGCGGTCTTATCATAACAACTAAATTGCCAAGCACAGCTGTAGTGAGCAAACAGACCGACAGCATGACAATTCCCGGCGTTGAAACGCTTATTAGTACAATTGATGATGAAATAATGGGTGATGGGCTCTCCTTCGCATTGTTGAGGGGCGCGTTACGAGAAACAACTGGCAAGGCTATAAAAGATGTTCCGGTTAGTTGGGAAACAACAATAGGCACAATTGGTGGTGAGGTAGTGACGGATTCTACAGGACATTCGATGGTTACATTAACCGTTGAAAACTCGGTTGGTTCAAACACCAACGCTACAATAACCACCTCTTTTGGAAGCAATGTATCGGCTAGCGAAACAATAACCATTGCCGCTCCGGTTAATGCAAACCGGCTAATACTTGGATTTGAACCGGATACAACCGGACATGGTTTTGTGCCCTGTGATATAGACACGTCAATAGGAACTCGAGATATGGGAATAACCGCCCACTTTGTTAACGCCAGTGGAAATGGTATTGACGGACAGGCAATCACCTTTAGTGTCGTTCCAAATAATTTAGCAGCTATTTGTTCTACGGCAACAACGATCGGTGCTGAAAACGGTCGGGCAACCGTTATGATGGCTTATCCGCCACAAAATGCCGGACAAATTGTAAGAGTTTGGGGCGAAGCACCGGACGGAACGCGTGGGAATATAGATGTTATCCTCTATAAGGAGGAAGAAGAGGAAGAGGAATCGGGTGCTTAAAAAGATTATATCGCTAAGCTTGTTTATTATTTTGTCTTGCACAGCATTAGCACAACAGGAAACAGTGGGCTTTGAGTTCAATCAGCATTACCGGGCGATAGATACCTTAAATACATCTTCGGGTGTTTGGTCTATTAATTATCGTAATGAACTGCCAACCAATACACGCATTGCGTTTTCCTTAGGCTTGGATAACGTAAAGCTCTTTGAAGATGATTCGGATACTGATCCGATGCTAAAGAGTAGTAATCAGATTTTTGTCCAATTAGAGCTAAGACAGATATTTTATTATTTCTATATCAGAGGAGCCGCTCAATACTATAAAATAAAGGGCAATGCCTATGAAGCAACAGGCAGTAACAGCAGCGTTAGGTACCACAATAATTATGATATTTATGAATTTCCTCTAAGTGCCGGCTTTACTGTCCCAACCAAATATTTTGATGTTTTTATCGGTGTCAATAAAACGTTCTTTTATGGCTCAAATAAAAAAGATATATTTGTGAATAATAGCGGAACCGAAACAAAACTTGGCAGTGTTACGAAGCAAACTTTTCAAACCGATCTTGATATCGCCGCTGAAGGAGCACTGATTTATCACATTACGCAAGAACTAGATTTGGAACTAGCCGGCATAATGTATTCGGATAATGATTTTTCATTTCGCCTTTCGCTTTGGGGTCCCCTAAAGCGCATGTATTAAACCGCCCGGCAAGTAATCCGCACAAAAACAGCACCACTCTTTTACGAAACTTATAGAATAACGAGATATAATAATCTTAAATTTTATAATCAATATAAATCAAATTTGATTCACTTTGGAGCAAAACGATGTCTTCTTTAAAAACCGAATTATACCCGGAAGCCGAATCGCGCCACAACAAAAAAAGCGAAGCCTACAAAAAGGCAAGGCGCGCCATTATAAATGAATGGATTGGCGGAGTAACCGGAGCCATATTAGCAATTTTTATTTGGTTTCATTTAATATTTGAAAGCACAATTTTATTTGGCGCCGAGGTTTATCAGAAAACAGCCGATTTATTGGAAGTTACCCTGCCACTTGCCAAACCGGTTGTCATTGGAATAACAATTGTGTTTTTCATTCATTTTGTCTGGGCCGGCAGAAAAATACCCGGCAAGCTTGAAGAACGAAAGCGTATGATGGAACTTGGGAAAAAAATTAAAGGATCCTCAAAACGATGGCAACAGGATAAGAAATCCGATATAAGAATGCGAAAACATTTTGAAACATCCTTGTGGATTTGGCAGGTAAGAACCGGAATGATCGTGTTGGCAACGGGTGCCTTCCACTTGATATTGGTGGCATGGAATATTTTCACCGATATGGGCGTTGAAGGTCAGCACCCCGGCATTACTGTTGAGGTTGCGACAGCGCGCGTGGAAAGCGGGTTGTGGATATTATATTTAGTATTAATGTTTGCGGTTGTGGCGCACATGGCAATTGGTGTATATCGCTTGTTGGTAAAATGGTTTGCCGACACATGGTTCGTTCGAAAATATGCTAAAACCGCATTCTATTTTCTGTTTTGGTTTTTCACTATACTCGGCATTGCAACCGCGATTGGTTTGGCAGGTCCATGGGAAGGAGTGTTGGCATGAGAGTTATCACAAGTGATGTGTTAGTGATTGGCGCCGGATTAGCCGGCGAGCGGGCTGCGATTGCCTGTGCCAAAGAAGAATTGGATGTGATTTTATTATCGCTTGTTCCGCCGCGCCGCAGCCATTCTTCGGCGGCTCAGGGTGGCATGCAGGCTGCTTTGGGCAATTCAGTGAAAGGCAAAGGCGATAATCCCACGGTTCACTGGCTTGATACGGTTAAGGGCTCCGACTGGGGCGCCGATCAGGAAGTTGCCCGGATATTTGCCGATAACGCTCCAATCGCGATGCGTGAAATGGCGCATTACGGAGTACCCTGGAACCGCGTAGAGGGCGGACCGCGCGAGGTTTATATAAAAGGCAAAAAGACGACAATTGTGGAAGACCATAAAAAAGAGGGGCTGATCACAGCCCGGGATTTTGGTGGTACTGCCAAATGGCGTACCTGCTACACCGCCGACGGAACCGGACATACCGTATTATATACTATGGATAATATGGTTGTACAGTTGGGAATACCGGTACATGATCGCATGGAAGCCTTGCAATTAATTCATGCCGATGGTCGCTGTTACGGTGCAGTTGTTCGCTCCTTGCGCGATGGCGAGCTGATAACTTATCTATCAAAATCCACAGTTATTGCGACCGGCGGCTACGGACGAATTTACGGTGAATCCACCAACGCTATAATCAACGAGGGAACCGGTTCCTGGCTTGCGCTCCAAACCGGTGTTGTGCCGCTTGCCAACATGGAAGCGGTACAGTTTCATCCGACTGGTATTGTGCCAACGGATATCTTAGTTACCGAAGGCTGTCGCGGTGACGGCGGATTGTTGCTTGATGTTGATGGATACCGTTTCATGCCCGATTATGAACCGGAGAAACAAGAATTAGCTTCACGCGATGTTGTCTCCCGCCGAATGAAAGAACACATGCTAAAAGGAAAAGGTGTTCAGTCGCCTTATGGCGAACACTTGTGGCTGGATTTAAGGCATCTTGGAGAGCAGCATCTAAAAACGAAGCTGCGAGAAGTATATGATATTTGTATGTATTTCATTGGCGTAAACCCGATTACGGAGTTGATACCGGTTCGACCCACACAACACTATTCGATGGGCGGAATCCGCGCTAATAAGGATGGTCATGCCTATAATCTTGAGGGATTATTTGCATTGGGCGAAGTAGCCTGTTGGGATATGCACGGCTTTAATCGGCTCGGCGGAAATTCATTGGCGGAAACGGTTGTAGCCGGAATGGTGGTTGGCAATAAAATTGCAGAATACACAAAGAAGGCAACGCTTACCGCCGATGTTACCTTAGCCGAAGAATTCGCCAACAAGGAAGTCGCTAAAATTGAGCGCATGTTAAATGCCGCACAAGGAGAAAATGTGTATAAACTGCGCGATGAAATCGCCGAATTGCTTGTTAAGCATGTTCATATTTTTAGAACGGAAGAGGGCTTAACAAAAGGAGCAGAAGGATTACTCGATGTTGTGAAGCGAACCCAAAACATTAAAGTCCGTTCACAGGCTAAGGGAATGAATCCCGAACTTGCCAGTGCTTTGAGAATTGAAGGCATGGCGAAACAAGCTTATTTGATAGCAAAAGGAGCATTGGACCGTACCGAATCACGAGGGGCACATAGCCGTGAAGATTATCCTGAAAGAAACGATGAAAAATGGCTGAACAGAACTTTAGCCCGTTGGCCCGATGTTACTGGTGCACCGGACTTTACCTATGAACCGGTCGGCATTTTAGATTTGCCACCGGGAGACCGTGGTTATGGCGGTGGAAAGATGATAAATATGAAAGAGACTATTGAAGAATATAATCACAAAGTTGCCCAAGAACAGGCTCAACATGGCAGACTAGAAACATCAGAGCCGATTGGCGAAAAACTTCCCAAAGAACTGTGGAAAGAAGAATTTAAGGAGGCGCAATAATGGAACGTACTTTGAAGTTTAAGATATTCAGATATAATCCAAATGTGGAAAATGACCAGCCTCGTACGGAAGAATTTGAAATCAATGAAACCCCGCGCCTCAATTTATTCACGGCTTTGCATCGGATCCGAGAAGAACAGGCTCCCGATCTGATGTTCGATTTTGTATGCCGGGCCGGTATTTGCGGTTCCTGTGCGATGATGATAAACGGGCGACCGACTCTCGCATGTCGTACTCTGACATCGGATCTTCCACAAAATATAGAACTATATCCTTTGCCGTTTTTCAAATTATTGGGAGATTTGTCAGTTGATACAGGAATATGGTTCAGACAGATTTCCGAAAGCCTTGAATCTTGGATACATACTGAAAAGGAATTTGATCCTAAAGCGGAAGAAGAAAGGATGGATAACGCCACCGCCAATAAAATATATGAAGCGGAAAGGTGTATCGAATGTGGCTGTTGTCTTGCCGGTTGCGCTACCGCTCAAGTGTATCCTGATTTTCTTGGCGCCGCGGGACTTAATCGCATAGGCCGTTTTATGCTGGACCCAAGAGATCAGCGCCCCGATGAAGAATGGTTTGAGTTGGTTGCCAATGATGACGGCGTATTTGGCTGCATCGGAATGATGGCTTGTGATGATGTGTGTCCCAAAGATCTGCCGCTGCTTGAGGTCTTTGCGTATATTAGAAGAAAGATGAGTACGGTGCCTTTGAAAAAATAATTAGAAACACTAAATGTTAATAAAAAACCCCATTTTCTATGGGGTTTTTTTATTTGGTTTAATACTTTGTACTAATTTGTTAAGGTAAAATGAACCGGAATTGATATCCAAACACCGACAGGTCTGTCACGTTGTTTAGCAGGCTTGAAACGAGTTTTGCGAATTGCTTCCATCGCCGCTTCATCGAGACCTGTATTTGGTACACCCTTTAAAATCAGTGTTTCCTCCACAACGCCACGATCGCTAATGAAAGCCTGAACAATTACAGTGCCTTCAATTCCTGCCTCCTGAGCAATTTCAGGATAAATGGGGTTTATTGCAGTTCTTGCTACCGGAGGATCGTCGTAAGGTATGAATTTAACGCGCGGACCGGTATTAGCCGTTGGCGGCGGCGGAGCATCGTCCCATGCCTCGAAATCTTCAAGATCAGTTTCAGCAATCGTTATGTCTTCATCTAAATCATCACTTTCCGACTCAATTGGCACAGATGGCCTAGAAGGCGGAGGAGGGGTATCGGCTTGCCGGGTTTGAGGAATATCAATCTGCTCAATCACTATTTCTTGTTGCTCTAACACTTGTTCTTCACCAAGGAATCGCGGAAAAATCAAAAACATTCCTATTAGCAAAAATACACTGATCAAGCCCATTATTCTTACAGTGATCGGGTATTGCTGTTTTAAGATGTGTATATGTTCAGACATAGCTAATCCACTGCTTGTAAGGTTGCGTAGTTTAGCGCCAAGGCATCGGCTTTGCGCAACTCGTTATGAATGCTTGAAACTAACTCCATCCGCGATTGCTCATCTGCTTTAAGTGAAACTACTATTTGAGGATCAGCGGCTCGACGTTCGTACATAATATGCCGAATATCTTCTGTTTCAAAAAGCTTATCCTCAATGGAAACCAAACCCTCTTTAGAAACCCAAATATGAGAAGTATGATTTTTAGATTTCAATTTTTCAATTCTTACAGCCTTGGGCAGATTTACCGGTAGTCCGCTGAACTCTCGCAACACGGTTGACACCATAAAAAAGACCAGTAACATAAATATGATGTCCGGCATAGAGGCGGTCGGGATCTCGCTGCTTAACTTCGTCTTTTTTTCAAACTTCATAATGATGTCTCCGCGATAGAAATACGAGTTGCATTGGCAATTTTCAGTTGATCAATCACAGCAATATAGTCTTTGTACTTTGTTTTTTCGTGGGCTTTAACCGAGATAATTAACTTGTCGTTTGCTTGTAGTTTTTGTCTGATTACACGGTTAAGATCACCTACTTTCACCGGCTCATCGCCAAGCAATACTTGTCCGGTTGAATTAATTAAACAGTTAAGAATATTTTTCTTGCTGATCTCGACCTGTTCTCCTTCTGCTGGCAAAACGATACCCAAGCCTTTATCCATGTCAATCGTAGTAGTGACAAGGAAAAAGATTAATAGCAGGAACGCAATATCAGATAGCGATGATGAAGGTATGCTCCCGCCTTTAAATCTTCGGATTTTTTTTGCCATAATATTTTACTTTTTGCCCTCCATGTCATACAGATGGTCAACCAGCTCCATGGAATTTTCTTCCATATCCAACACTAAGCGGTCAATTCGCGAAACGAAGAAGTTTTGGAAAAACTGAATTATAATTGCCACGATCAGACCAAAAGCAGTGGTTAACAATGCTTGAGAAATACCGCCGGCAACAACAGCCGGTGAAATATTATTTGCAGCTTCGATTGAATCGAAAGCGGTGATCATTCCGGCAACCGTTCCGGTAAACCCTAACAACGGAGCAACGGTAACGACCAAGTTCAGCCAAATCATGTTCTTTTCCAAAAAGGACATTTCAACCGTGCCGGCGTTTTGGACTGCCTTTTCGACTTCGTCTATACCGCGATGTGTTCTGGTCAGTCCGGCGTGAAATACCTCAGCCACCGGACCTCTGGTGTTGTTGCATAGTTCAATAGCAGCATCCACTCCGTCGGTGTCTAAAGTGCTGATAACTTCAGAGTAGAATTTTTTTGAGTTAATTGATGACATCATTAAAGAATAAAATCTTTCCAGGGCAATCCCTATTCCAAAGATGAGTAAGATCAGGATTGGCCACATGAATGTGCCGCCATCTACAAAGTATTCAACCATTTATTCCTCCAGTATTAATAGATATTGAATTAAAAGTTAGTAACATTAATAAAGTTTTGTCAATGAATCTAATTAAAATTTTATCCAAATCCACCCTCTAATTTCAAATAAATTATGTGATTTTTTGTTTAGCAGATTTTACGGTTGGCAAACAGCCATTATTCCATCATTTTGTTAATGTGATTTAAAATTTGCGGCGGTATTTTTACGCTGATCGTGACAGCGAGTAGCGGCAATTTTGTGGGCGGTAATTTGACAAGGTCCTTTTCGGTTGTCAATACATAATCGGGTTTTAGCCGATCAAAGTGCGATTTGATTTTGTCTGTATCTGAATCAGTATGAAAATGATGATCCTTAAAGGTGAGAATTTTTAATATTTTACAACCTAATCCTTCTACTGTTTTTGTAAATGAATCGGGATTGCCGATTCCGGAAAAAATTATAACCGCTTTTCCGCGAATTGCTTCAGTTTCTATTTTATGTTGATTGAAATTAACTAATATTTTATCAGCCGTTTTTGCCAACGGAATAAGAGGTGTTTTAAATTTAGAGAGTCGCTCCTCGCGGGTATTATAATTTTGATTGGCGGTCATGCTTGTTAATAAAATAAAATCGGCTCTTTTCAGAGATCCAAGCGGCTCGCGCAGAAACCGCCAAGAACTGTTTTTGCTATAAGCAATTATTACAATATCCAGATCACGCCGTATTTTGCGGTGTTGAAAAGCATCATCTAAAATAATAATATCGGGATTAAACTTGTTTACCAAGTATTGACCGCCACGCACACGGTTTTCATCTACAACGATCGGGATGTCGGGCAGATGTTTCATAATTAAAAAAGGTTCATCACCTACGGTTTTCCAATCTTTTGTTATCTGATTGCCGTCTGATACCAACTGTAATCCTCTTGATTTCCTGCCATATCCTCGGCTTAGAACCGCAACTTTGTACTTTTGTTTTAATTCTTTTGCCAGCGCGATCACCGCCGGTGTTTTGCCGGTACCGCCCATAGAGATATTGCCGATGCTGATAACCTTGCAGTCTAATTTGGTTGCTTCGAGAAGCTTTTTGTCGTACAGCAAATTCCGGGTGCGCATCAGCATGAAATAAAGCAAGTAGAATGGGTATAATAAAATGTGAGCGATCTGTTTCAATTATTTTTCCAAGGCGGTTTTGGCTTCTTGCTCAAGCCGGTTAAGTTGTTCGGTTAAATGCGTATTGCAGGATTCAAAATCATCGGTTTCCGAAAAAAATAGCGGCTTCCCGATTTTCAATGCAATTTTTGTAAAAGGTTTCGTTAAGTAAAAAGTGTCCCAGTTTGTAAAACCCCAATTTTTACGAGAACGACCGGCAATCGGAATAATTGGAATACCCAATTTTTGAGCGGCGCGCACTGTACCGGGTTTTGGGATTTTGGCGGGACCTTTTGGGCCATCAGGCGTAATAGCAATGATATTTCCGTTTTTTCCTAAAAATTCAGTGATTGCTTGAAAAACCTCACTACCTTTTTTTGAACTTGATCCTCTAAAAAACTGCCAGCCAAGCCTTTCTCCGATTTTAACGCCAAGCTCGGCATCGCGATGGAATCCGGCTAATATGTGAAACCTATATTTGGCTAATTTATAATATGGTATGAGCATATTACCATGCCAATATGCCAAGATAGCGGATTGCTTCGATTCAATGATTTTTTGGAGGTTCTGCGAACCTTCGATCTGCCATCTGCAACTGCCATACAGTACCCGAAATAGAAAAGAAAGCACGTATATTTTTATTTTCTCTATCATGCTTATTATAATCTTCAAATTTTTGATGCAATTAATTTGGCAGTTCGTTTATACACACCGGACTCCCCCAACTGATTAATTACCGTTTTATAGCCGGTAATCATTTTGGCGCGTTCCGGAGTATCCGATAACAAAGGAACGATTGCTTTGATAATTTTTTGAGGATGCATGTCTTTTTGGATCAATTCCGGAATTATTTTCTCACTGGCAATCAAATTGGTCAAAGATAAGAATTTGACCGTTGCAAGTTTCTTGCCAATGGTATGGGTTAGAGCTGAAGTTCTATAGCAGACGACGCAGGGCAATTTGAAAATAGTTGCTTCTAAACTTGCAGTGCCCGAGGCGACAATTCCCGCAGTTCCGTGGATCATGGTTAAATAACTATTTTCACTCTCTACTTGCACATAATCCGGCACATCGGATATTTTTACATTTGGTGCTTCACCGATTATGAATTGCAATTTTGGAAATATTTTATGCAGCTCTTCAACAGCTTGTTTTAAAATTGGCCAATGATAGTCTATTTCCTGTTGGCGGCTGCCCGGCAACAATGTTAAAAGTGGTTGATCGGCAACAAAGGAATGTTTGGCAAAAAAAGCCCTTTTTGATAAAGTAGGTTCTTCAACATCAATCAACGGATTACCGGCAAAATCAATTTCCATGCCTTTATTCTTGTACCAGGTTTTTTCAAAAGGAATAATGCTGATTGCCTGATCCGTGCATAGTTTTAGTTTTTTATAGCGTTTTGCTTTCCAAGCCCAAACCTGCGGTAGAATAAAATATGTTATAGGAATTTTAAGCGCATGAATTCGTTTGGCAAGGTTGAGATTGAATCCGGGATAGTCAATCAAAATTATCCTGACCGGCTTAATCTGTTTTATTTGTTTTATCGTGCTGTTCATTACACGACGCATATAAGGTAAATGTTTAATAACCTCAGTAAAACCGACCAGTGACAAGTTTGATATATGCTCAATAATATTAACACCGGCTGCCTGCATTTTGTCGCCGCCATGTCCGATAAAATTAAGATATGGTTTAATTTTTAATAATTCTTTTACAAGGAAAGAGCCGTGGATATCACCGGATTCCTCACCGGCGACAATAAAAACAGTGTTGTTGCTGTTGTTTATGTTTTCATTTGCGGGGTTGCCACTAACGTACATCTTCAATGATCATTTTTTGGATACTGGCGGCAACCGATAATGCATCCCGACCGGCTTTGCCATCCACGATTGGTTTCGCCTTGCCGCGAATGGAGTCAATAAAATTAGTCAGCTCAAGACGCAAAGCATCAACTTTTTCAACCGGAGGCTTTTCATAAACAATGGCGCGGTGATTTCCGTCCTGATCTAACGGTGCCGTAACCAAAGCTTTTGGATCTTTATCATCCGAATTGATGGCACGATATACTTCGGTGAGGCCTAATAAAAAATCAATTGTCACGTACATATCGCGCTGAAAGAATTTCAGTTTGCGCACTTTGTTTTGGGCAATGCGGCTTGAGGTTAAATTGGCAACGGTGCCGTTTTCAAAGCGTATTCGTGCATTGGCAATATCCACCGAATTGGTCATTATCGAAACGCCACTAGCACGGATACTTTTTACCGGACTGTTCACGAGAGATAAAATTATATCAATGTCATGTATCATGAGATCTAAAACAACGGGCACCTCGGTACCGCGAACAGTATATGGGGCCAGGCGCTGAACTTCGATAAACTTAGGTTTGAGTTCAAAGCCCTTTAATGCTAATAAAGCTGGATTTAACCTTTCAATGTGCCCCACCTGAATTATTGTGCCATTTTTTTGTTTTAGAGATAGGAGCCGGTCGGCTTCAGCCAATGTTTTCGTGATTGGTTTTTCAATAAATACATGTTTTCCCGACAAGATGCACTTTTCAGCTATCTCAGCGTGCAAGGGCGTTGGAGTAACAATTGAGAGCGCATCACAGGACTTTAATAGTTTATCAAGGCTGTCAAAGTTTTCAGTTCTATATTTTTTCGAAATCTCATCGCGACGCGTGCTGTCGGCATCGAAGATTCCGACTAAATTGGTATTCGGCAACGTGGAAAAATGTTTAACGTGGTGCTGTCCTAAATGCCCGACACCGATTACACCGACTTTTATTGGTTTTGTAGTGTTCATAGCAGGAGCCAATTTACAATAAGATGATATTCCTTGAAACAGTCAAACGTTGAACTTGAAGAAAATACAATCGCCGTCTTTAACAATATATTCACGGCCTTCTTGGCGAACCATTCCGGCATCGCGCACGGCAAGTTCAGACCCAAGCCTTGACAGGTCGTTATAGCTATAAACTTCAGCTTTGATGAAACCGCGTTGAAAATCGGTGTGGATTTCCCCGGCTGCTTCCGGCGCGGTGGCACCTTGCTTAATTGTCCATGCCCTGACTTCAACTGGACCGCCGGTGAAGAATGTTTCCAGTTCAAGTAATTTGAAGGCGGCGTGAATTAACTTGTCCAGACCCGGTTCCGATAGATTGTACTCTTCAAGGAAAATTTGCTTCTCAGTGTTTTCTAATGTAGCAATTTCCTGCTCAAGTCTGCCGCATAAACGGATTGCCAGATTTCCTTCTTTTTCGGCAAAATCAAATAACGCTTGTACGTATTTATTACGATCTTCATTTTGGATTTCTTCCTCGTCAACATTAGCGACATATAAAATCGGTTTCCGGGACATTAGAAACAAAGAGCGGATAAACGGAAGGTCATCGTGCTCGGCTTTGAATGTGCGGGTACGGTGCCCGGCATTCAGATGTTTCAATAATTGTTCTAAAACAGTTATTTTACGTTGTGCTGTTTTATCGCCGCTTTTGACGGCCTTGCCAATTTTTTCCAAACGTCTTTCAATGGTGGCAATATCAGCCAAAAGAAGCTCGGTTTCGATCAGTTCGGCATCGCGCACGGGATCAATATCGCCCTCGACATGAGCGACATTTTTGTCTTCAAAACAGCGCACAACATGGATGATTGCACCAACCTGTTTAATCTGACCGAGAAATTGATTGCCCAACCCCTCACCCTGGCTGGCGCCCTTTACGAGACCGGCGATATCGGTAAACTCTACCGTAGCCGGCGTAACCTTTTGTGGTTTATAAATTTTTTCTAATTCATACAATCTTGGATCGGATAGTGGAACGATTCCAACATGAGGATCAATTGTGCAGAAAGGGTAGTTCTCCGCCGGCACACTTGAAGCAGTTACCGCATTGAAGATAGTGGATTTACCAACGTTAGGAAGACCGACTATTCCGCATTGCAAAGACATGATTAAAAAGTGTCTAACGCCGGATCTGCGCCAAAATCCCATTTCAGGTTCTCAAACAATCCGACCTGAAGGTCTTTGGCGATATATATAATTCTATTTTTTATTGATAGTGTTGCATCAGCCCAAGCCATTGAAACCGGTTTTTCAATGATTTTCTTAATATCTAATTTATAAGTTATTAGTGAATGATATGGCCTTACCTGGCCTTTGAATTTCAGTTCTTTAACGCCCAAAGCCCTGCCGCGACCATTGCCACCCGACCACGATAAAAAGAAACCTAACAATTGCCAAAAACCGTCCAATCCTAAACAGCCCGGCATTACCGGATCACCTTTGAAATGACAGTCAAAAAACCATTTCTTAGGATTAATATTTAGCTCGGCTAAAATTGATCCTTTATTATATTTTCCACCTTTTTCAGAAATTTTCAAGATCCTATCAATCATAAGCATCGGTGATTTGGGGAGCTTGCCATTGTTATCTCCAAACATCTCACCTTCGGTTGCCTGTAATAGTTCATTTTTTGTATAGCTTGATTTTTTTTGCATTAATAATTATCCGCATTTAGGTTATTTTACAGCGCCAAGATTATTGGTAAATCGCGAATTGCGCAAGTACTCTTTGATTTAAGCAGCGTTTTGCAAAAAACAGATATTGTTCTAAATTCGCACCCTCAAAATTGGAGCAGGCATGAAACAATGGGTATTAATATTAGGGTGTTCAACCGGTCATGGCGGTGCAACGGCTAAACGTTTAGCCGAAGATGGCTATGGCATTCTCGGTTTTCATCTTGATCGGGCAGAAATAAAAAAACAAGCGCTGAAATTCCGTGATGAACTGGCAGAATTAAATGGCGGCAGAGTGCATTTTTGGAACAAGAATGCTGCCGATTTAGCCACTATGGATGAGTACGTTTCCATTATCAAAGATATAATCGGCGACGATGTTTTAAAGTTATTATTACATTCCATTGCATTTGGAACCACAATGAACCTACTCGGCGATAAACATGTTACTCGCAAGCAGATGGACATGACCGTGCATGTAATGGGAATGTCCATGTTATACTGGACACAGAAATTGCATGATGCGGATTTGATTGGACAAGGTTCGCGCGTGATGGGTTTTACAAGCGAAGGTAATTATGTTTCCATGGAAGGTTACGGACCGGTCAGCGTTGCTAAAGTTACCATGGAAGCTATCATTCGGCAGATCGGGTGGGAGCTTGGCAAATTCGGAATAACCGGAAACGTGATTCAAGCCGGCGTTACGCCGACGCGCGCACTCACGAAAATTTCTGATAGATGGGAAGATTGGGTGGAGCGCACAAAATATCGCAATCCAATGCGCCGCACAACTACTCCTGAAGACGTTGCCAATACCGTGTCGCTAATGTTGCAGCCGGAAGCCGATTTTATAAATTGTTCCACTATCCATTGTGATGGGGGCGAGCACCGATCGGGAAGAATATATTAAAGTTTTAAGTAAGAAGTTTAAAGGTCTAAATTAAGTTAAGAAATTATTATAGTTTGGATTTTAGTTTTTCTAATGCAATTTTTGCTTCTTTTAAACCTAGATTATATGCTTGTTGATAAAAAGATAGAGCTTTGTCATAATTTTTTGAAAACCACTTTTTATCCTGTATGTTTTCTTCTTCCTTTCCCTTTTGAAAAAGATCTTCAGCAGTTCGTTTCTTTTCTATTTCCATTTCTTCTTGAATTTTATCTTTCTCAAATTGTTGTTTCTCTTTAATACTTATAATATTTTTAATTTCACTTTCAATAGATAGGCCTAATTCCCAAACATCAATACTTCCATCAGTATTTTCACATGCCATCCGTTGCCAATCTGAACTAAAACAATGCCTTATGGGACTATATTCTTTATTAGTCTTGATTGTTTTGGTATAGTCCTTATTTGTAATGTCAAGAAATATAATCTCATCGCCCGCACTAAAAGATAATATATTACTATCAGGAGAAAACGAAATAGTATGTTGATAAATACTTTTGTCACATTCATAAATACAATTGTGATTTACTAAATCCCAGAGTTCAATTCCAGCACTAGCAGAGGTATGGCTTTGAATTTTGAGACCTGCTAATAATTTTCCATTAGGACTAAAACATAAATTCCCCAAGTATGAATCGATAGTCGTAATACTAGTTCGTTTTTTGACGTCCCAAATGACGGTATTTTTATTTTCTATGGAAGCAAATGCTACAATGCTGCTATCAGGCTTAAAACATATATTATGTAACCAAGAGTTGGTTAATTGAGTCATTATGCATTCATTTTTAGCAACATCATATAGTTCATTGCCTCTGGTGCTTGGTATAACCAGCCATTGCTTATTGGGACTAAGTAAAACATCATTACCATATCCATCACAGCTTAGGTCTTTAACAAATAGCGTAGTAATTAAAGATTGTTTTTCAATATCCCAAAGGCTCACCTTATCTATAGTTTCACGGATAGAGACAGCCCATTTAGAATCAGAGCTAAAATAGAGCGCAGATTGTATTACGTCGCCAAATGTGGTAATTTTAGTGTTTGTTGCAATATCCCACAAGGTAATAGCTTTCTGATCGTGCGGAGAAGTATAAATTAGTAACTCACTATCGTAGCTAAAATGAACAGGGCTATTTAGTCGTACTGACAGTTTGTTGACACATGTTTTCCTATCCACATCCCATAGCTGAATAGTGCTGTCATAATCAACAGTTAGCCTAGCGGCTATCCACTTACCATTGGGACTGATGCTTAAACGTTTTAGTGAAGTGAAATCAGTTTGGTTGTCTTTTAATCCTGCAGTGAATAATGGTGGATAGTTGTCTAAATTATGTTGAAAATATTGATTTGCTTTTAATTGTTTTTCAATTGTTTCTAATTTTCCGCTCCAAAATGTGCTAAAATCATTTTTACTTAATCTGGTTTTTTTAATTTTTTCAATAATCGTTTTATGTTCTCTAAATATTGTCAATCTCTTCTCAATATCAGGTATTCTTTTTATCATATCTAAAGCAGGAAGATATTGACCATTTTTAATTACTCTTTTTATCTGACTAAAATCCTTTTCAATATCGCCATCATTACTATCCTTTAAATCTGGAAAAGTCGTTTCTAATAAATTGAATTTACTTGAAAGATCATTACATGCATTTTCAGTAAGAAGTAGCAAAAGGCTCATGACTGTATTTGCATTAGACAATACTCGGTCGTTTGCAACGATAGTTGAATAAATAGGTTTATTTTCAATAGCAGGTCTTAAAATTCGTGCTGCTTTTTCTTGTTGGTTCGTTTGTACCAAACATCTAGCCAAGTTTAGATTCGCTTCCAAATATAACGGATTTAGTTTTATAGATTTTTCAAATAGTATAATTGCTTCATCAAATTTACCTTGTACATAACAAGAAAAGCCTGTTTGAAAATATGAATCAGCTGCTATTGATTTGATACTGTTAGAACTAATATTTTGACTTTTTAGGTCTTTTGAAGTGTCACCGGCTAAAATGTTAATTAAACGAATCGCCTTGGGATCATTTTCTACAATAGAATACTTTGCAGACCGCCGGAAGTAATTTTCTGCTTTTTCCAAATCTAGTGAAGCAGGACTATATAAATATATCATACCGATTCGGTATAAAACAGTATAATCAGTTTTTTCTCTTTTTTCAGCCTCAAGTAAATTTTCAAGGGCATCTTTATACAAATCTTGATCGAGCTTGGCATTGATGTAATGCTTTAGTCCCTGTTCGATATAATATATACGTTCTTTCTGGAAATCAGGGATCCTAAGAAGTTCAGCGATATTCTTTGATAAAAGATTTGAAATACGAAGTTCGTCGATTAGAATACTAAAATTTGTACCAACCATAAAGCCAAGGTGGCTTATTTCATCGCTTATTTGTGATGACATGCTTTCAATAGAGCCTATAAGTTGCACAGTTTGTTGTCTAATTGCATCAATTTGCTCTTGAGATGCGTAATTAATCTCATTTGCTACATGTTCTGCTTGTTGTGCAGTCGCTTTAATTAGGGTATTTGATGTCTCAATAATTGAATTTGTCAAACCATTTAATTGTACTTCGGTTTGCGCATTTATCAAGTTATTATATTTATCAGTTTGGTTTTTAATAGCTGTTTCAATATCACCTATATATGCTTCTTTTTGCAAATGTTGGCGCCATTGATCATAATATGAAGCAGAAGAACTGAAGTCAATATAAAAATGTGCCATTTAAATAATGTTTCTTTTTAATTTATATTTTATATAGAGCAATGTTGAATCAATGTAGCCCTACTCATTAACAAATTTACATTTATATTAAATCTAATTAAAACTGTAGTTTTTCTCTAAACGATTATATCAGAATGATTATCTACGATGTTTCTGTCGCCGCTTAGGACAAACTCAGCGTTTTCTTTTATTCCAATAGCTGCTTGGTTTATCCAAATTTCAGCAAGTTTTGCTTTGCGTTCATCCTTTTGTGCACCATCAATGAATAAGGTTGCAATATAAATATCAATGCCCATTTTGACAATCGTTTCAGAAATATACTCAACATACTCGTGGTCTTTTTGTTCACGCACATGGACAACCGCATTATCAAAATCGGCGACCATTATTTTGATATTTTCTACAAAATTAGTTAGATCGGCTGAAAATGATTGCTCAGCAAACTTTATAAATTCTTTATCCAATACACCGGATAAAATACCGCCGATCGCAGCGACGACCTGTAGCTGAGAAGTGCCTTCATAAATGTTAGTTATCCGCGCATCACGATAATAGCGTTCCATATTATAATCTTTCATATAGCCATTACCGCCCATAACCTGAATACCATTATAAGCGGTTTGATTGGCCATCTCGGCGTTAAAATATTTTGAGAAAGGAGTTAAAACAGCAGCTAATCGTTCTAAATATTTTGTTTCCGCTCGATCAGCATCAGGATTTTTATGGTTAGCCTTTAGTTTATCAACCACTAAGCCGGTTTCATAAAGCAGCAGTCTTCCGGCTTCAATGTTTAGGCGCATCTCGGCTAACATTTTATAAACGGCGGGAATCGCAATGATCGGTTTATCAAATTGAATGCGTGTTTCGGCATATTCTTTGGCAAGGACATAAGCCGCCTCGGCGATGCCTAAAGCCTGCGCCGCCACCGCGATACGTGCACCGTTCATCAATGCCATTATGTATTTGATCAGGCCGAACTTTCGTTTGCCTACTAAATAAGCCGGCGTATTATTGAAGGTCATTTCACAGGTCGGCGAGCCGTGAATACCTAATTTTTCTTCGATGCGATCAATATAAATTGTCTCATCTTTTTGGCAGACAAACATGGATAATCCACGCCCGTCGCTTGTTCCCTGCTCGGAACGGGCAAGCACTAATAACGTTGTGCCGTTACCGTTAGTGATGAATCGTTTAGTGCCATTAATGCGCCAAACACCATTTATATCGCCGTCTTCCGGCGGCGTGGCAACCGTCTTGACCGATTGCAGATCGGAGCCGTAATCCGGCTCGGTAAGAACCATTGCGCCGGTTGCTTCACCGGCCGCTAATTCGGGAATATATTTTTCTTTCTGCAATTCACTGCCAAAATCCTCAATGGTTTCGGCGATATCCTGTAATCCGACCATCGTCATCAAGGAGGCATCGGCACGCGACACCATTTCTATGATAGCTAACTTCACCGTTTGCGGCATGTTCAGTCCGCCGTATTCGTAGGGCAGTGAAATGCCCATTAAATTCATTTCTTTGAAATCATCCAAATTTTCCAGAACAAGTGGATTCATTTTGACCTCGCCGTTCTCACAAATATGCCCTTCTTCGTCAATTTGTTGTGCGCGTTCGAATATCGGTCCGGCGCAGATGTCGCCTACAACCTCTAATATATCTAAATAATTTTGGGCCGCTTCGGCACCATCGGCGGGAGCAAAATCATGTTCTTTGGCATTGGAATAATCGCCCTCAACAATATCGGCTAACGCCTTCATATCTAAGCGGTCCAAGTTAAATTTGATGTCGGGATTATCTGTGAAATAATTTGGCATAGTAATTCCTATAAATTCAATTAAGCATTAAATATGATTATTAAAATAATCAGCAAAGATAAAGTTTTGCGGGCAGTTTTGCTACACTAAAATCGAATCAACAGTTTCTGTATCCTGCTTGGGATCTTTTACAAAAAAGATCATCATCATTACACCGATCAACAGAAATAATCCGATAAAATAAAAAGCCCACGTAGCGCCAAATGTTTCTGTGATCGTTCCTGCTAAAATTATTGAGAGCAGTGTGAAAGGTGCTATTGAACTGTCAATTAAAGCCATGAAAAGTTTACCATCGCGCTTGCCGGCAAAAGAATAAACTAAGTTCATGGCCGAGGGCATAAATGCTCCCATGCCCATTCCCACGAATACAAACACTAAATAAACACCGGCCATAGAATTAACCAAGAGAGCAAGGGTAACGGCTGTTAAATTTGAGATATAAGCAAGCGAGATGGCATATTTGTGTCCGTATTTGTCGCCGATCAGTCCGGCTAAATAGCTCGCTATTCCATAGGAGACAACATTAATAACCGTAAAGATGCCCGCCTCACTGACATCAAATCCGAGCTTGTCTTGCATGAAAACTGCATATAATGAAACTGCCGGATAATTAACTGTTAAAACCGCCCGTGATATTAAATATCGCCGAAAATTGCGATGCTTGGTGAGGATAGTTTTAGTCTCGGAAAGAAAATCTTTGACGGTTTTATGAATAAAAGGATCCTTGGATGTTCGCATTTTCATTCCTAAAAATAATAGCGTGGCAATCAGGATCGCTAAGCCATAAACCGCAAAGCCCCAGCCAAAGTTGCGCGGAAATTCGATCGAACTGCTTAAAAGTAATTTCACTAAAATTCCACCGCAAAAACCACCGATGCTGTTAAAGGCAAATGAAATCCCGAAAAACCGCCCGCGATCGTTATCGCTGACAACCTGTCTCAAAAAACCGGCCCAAACCGGAATTATAACACCAACGCCCAAACCATACAGAATAAAACAGATATAATAATAGATCCAGGCACTTGGACCGGTTGGCGCAAAAAAGGCAAAAACAAACCACATCATGAAGATGGGGGGCAAGATTGAAAAATGAACCGAGATTGCCAAGCTCTTGATGTTCTGTGTATTGCGTGATAAAATAGTGGTTAAAAATTGCGGCATTGCAACTAATATTGAAAACAGTCCGGCTATCGAAACAATTACAGCATCAGGTGCACCAAGGGTTTTTAAGAATAGCGGAACAGCCGCATAAACGGAATGGAAAGCCAAACCAAACCCCCAAAAATATTCATGGATCGAATTTAAAGCTAAGTTTCGGCGCTTGTCAGATTTACTTAGGTTTCCCATTTCCCTTTTGTTGTTCTTTGGTTAGCAGAATGATCGAGGTAATTAGCACCAAACCGCCGATGATCTGCACCGGCGATAGAACCCTTCCGCGCAGGGCATCAATTGCCACGGCGGACAAGGGCCAAAATAATTCATAGATCGTAGCGTGCGAAGCCCGGACATTTTTTAATCCGTAATAATAAATGAACAATGCCACGGAACCGGTTGTAAACACTATCAGCAAGATAATTTTCCATTGTGTAAGTGTTACCAAAGCAAATTCTGAATACCCACGAATTGCCAACAGAACAGCTAGAGAGATAATTGCTGTAACGCTTAACCGCAAAGCTGTTACGACCGGGAATGAAAGTTTGTTAAGGGCACTTTTTCCTAAAACGGTGGAACTCCCCCAACAGAAAGCCGCCAAAAGCGCGAGCAAAGCGGCAATGATGGTTTTATCGTCGCCACCGGCGATAGGATTCAAGCCAAAGGTAACGAAATAACCACCCAAAATAGCTAAGCCTGCCAAGATCAAAAAACGCCGTGAGAGTTTCTCTTTTAGAACCACCGCTGCGAGGGAAATTGCAAAAAGCGGTTGGAATTTTTGCAATAGTACGACTACGGAAAGATCAATATAATTGATGTAACTGAGTGCTTTTGTATAGAAAAACAATCCCAACAAACCGCCGAAAACGCTAATCCAGAATATTGATGACCACGCTCGTTGTCCCATCGCGGCAATTTCATGTTTCCCTCTGATTAAAAAAGGAAGAAAAACAATTGCGCCGAGCGTGTGTTCAATTGCAACAATCAGGAACGATGAAACGGAATATAACTCTTGTCTTAAAAATCCATCTAAGCTCCACAGCAAAGCCGCAAAGATGATAGCTATGATTGGCAGGTATTTTTTCATGGGCGGAAATTACAGTAATATGTGCCACAGAGGACATAGAGAAAAGCGGTATTTTAGTTAGCAATCATTTGAATAAAGCCCCGCAAACGGGGCAGGCTAAGAGGGGAATTAAAACATGTCATTCCCGCGAAAGCGGGAATCTATAATTATAAATATCCACAATCAGGCAGGTGATAATAATAAAAAGGTGCTTATGAAATAGAACTAAGCCTGTCCGCTTAATCCGGTAGAATCGCTTGTATCAATGCCAAGCGTACGGGCAGCCTGACTCCACATATATTTTTCCGGCACATTGAAAATAAAATCAGGCGTAGCGGTTTGCAGGAGCCAGTCGCCGCGCTCAATCTCCTTTTCAAGTTGTCCGCCGCTCCAACCAGAATGTCCAAGGAACAATTTATAATTTTTTGGCCCTTGTTTTTTCGAAATGTCAGCTAAAATATCACGATGACTAGTCATTGCAATCTTGTCATTTATCGCGACTGAGGCTTTTACGGTATGATCAGTGCTGTGCAAAATGATTCCTCTTTCAATCATTACCGGTCCGCCGAAATGAACAGTTGGAACAATTTTTAGAATATTCTCATTATCTTCGTAGAGCTCGGTAAATAATTTTTTGAGATCGGGTTCAACAAATTGCCGGTTTATAACCAACCCCATTGCCCCGTCTTTGGTATGTTCACAGATGTAAACAACGGTTTTTCCAAAATAGGGATCCGCCATGTGAGGCATTGCAATCAGTATATGATTTTGTAAAGAGTTCATATTCAAATCTAAAGCTTTGATTGTCTTGGTACAATATTATAATTCCAACGATTGTACTATGGTTTTGTTCAATAAAAAAATCACAATCGTTTTTTGAAAGAAGATTAGAGAGAACTAAATTTAAGATTGCATTTTTAACAAGAATAATATTTTGAATAAAAATAATTCACCAACAATCATCATTCGCGGTGCCCGCCAGCATAATCTAAAAAATGTTAATTTGGATATTCCGCGAAATAAACTTGTTGTCATCACGGGTCTTTCTGGTTCGGGGAAATCTTCGTTGGCATTCGATACAATTTATGCTGAGGGCCAACGGCGTTATGTGGAATCCCTGTCATCTTATGCGCGCCAATTTCTCGGGCTTATGGAAAAGCCCGATATGGACTATATTGAAGGTTTGTCGCCGGCCATCTCGATCGAGCAAAAGACGTCCGCGCGCAATCCAAGATCAACGGTAGGTACAGTAACCGAGATACACGACTATCTCAGATTGCTATATGCGCATGTTGGCAAGCCGCATTGTTGGATTTGCGGTCGCCCGATCCAAAGACAAACGGTTCAACAGATTGTTGATGCCGTTAAAAAGTTTGCCAATAAATCACGGATCTATATTTTGGCTCCGGTTGTACGTGGGCGGAAAGGTGAACATAGGGGGGTATTCGAAGAAATTAAACGCGAAGGATTTTTAAGAGTACGCGTTGATGGAAGCCTCAAGAATCTTGATGAAAAAATAAAGCTGAACAAAAATAAAAAACATACCATCGAGGTTGTGATTGATCGTTTGGTATTAGAAGGAGATTTTCATGAGCGCCTGACCGAATCCATTGAATTGGGGCTGAAGATTGGGTCGGGACTAATATTGGTACATGAATTGCCGGACAATGACCATTTATTCAGCGAGCATTTTGCCTGTCCGCATTGTGAGGTATCATTGGAAGAATTAACACCACGTATGTTTTCCTTTAATTCTCCCTATGGTGCCTGCCCGGCCTGTGACGGCTTGGGCTCCAAAATGGAAATTGATCCGGAACTGGTCGTGCCGGATAAAAATAAGTCGTTGATTCAGGGCGCAATCGCACCACTTGGGGAACAGCCACGCGGAAACTGGTACGGGAGCATATTGAAGAGCTTAGCCAAACATTATAACTTGAGTTTTACTAGACCTTGGTATAAAATTGATCCGAAAGTAAGAGAAATCTTACTGTACGGAACAGGCGGTGATCAATTTGAAATGACCTATACCTCTGATCGCTGGAGTGGAACCTATCGCGGTGGCTGGGAAGGCACAATGAATAATTTAATGCGGCGCTATCAGCAGACACAGTCTTCCCATGTGCGGTCATGGATCGAACAATATATGCGAATGCAGCCCTGTCCCGAGTGTAGCGGATCACGCTTGAAAAAAGAAAGCATGGCGGTTAAGGTGGGCAACAAGAATCTCGGTGAAATATCTAATATGAGTATTCGAGCGATGCTGTCATTTATCGGAAATTTGAAATTAACCGCTACAGAAAAAGCAATCGCCGAACAAATATTGAAAGAAGTCTCAGATAGGCTTGGCTTTTTAGTAAATGTCGGATTGGATTATTTAACGCTTGAAAGATCTGCCACAACATTGTCCGGCGGAGAAAATCAGCGTATTCGGCTGGCAACGCAAATCGGTTCACAATTGGTCGGCGTATTGTATGTTTTAGACGAACCTTCAATTGGATTGCATCCCCGCGATAACACAAGGTTGCTAAACACCTTAAAAGCCTTGCGCGACTTGGGGAATTCGATTTTAGTGGTTGAACATGATCAGGAAACAATGGAAATGTCTGATCACATAATTGATATTGGCCCCGGTGCCGGTGAGCATGGCGGTGAAATAATTTTTTCCGGCGGACCTAAGCAATTACTTAAGTGCAAAGATTCGATTACGGCTCAATTCTTGTCCGGCGAAAAAGAAATTCAGATTCCGGATATCCGCAGAGAAGGCAATAAGCAGAGGCTTAAGATAAAGGGCGCCAAGGGTAACAATCTAAAAAAGGTGAACGTTGATTTTCCGCTTGGCAAACTTATTGTGGTTACCGGTGTATCGGGCAGCGGGAAGAGTACGCTTGTGAATGAAACCTTATATCCGATATTGGCCCGGGATCTGCATAAAGCCCGAAAATATCCGATGCGTTTCGACACGGTTGAGGGGCTGAAATATCTTGATAAGGTGGTGGACATTGATCAAAAACCTATCGGGCGAACGCCGCGTTCGAATCCGGCGACTTATACGGGTGTATTTACATTTATCCGCGATCTGTTTGCGCAACTGCCGGAGTCGAAATTGCGCGGTTATAAGCCCGGACGTTTTTCGTTTAATGTTAAGGGGGGTCGTTGTGAGGCTTGCCAGGGCGACGGGATAATTAAAATAGAGATGAATTTTTTACCCGACGTATATGTAACCTGTGAAGTTTGCAAGGGCAAACGATATAATCGTGAAACATTAGAGGTGAAATATAAAGGTAAAAACATCGCAGAAGTCTTAGATATGTCTGTCGAGGATGCCTTGGATTTCTTTAAAAATATTCCCTCTGCCTTCCGTAAATTGACGACATTAAGTGAGGTTGGTTTGGGCTATATCCGCCTTGGACAACAGGCGACGACGCTATCGGGCGGCGAGGCGCAACGAGTTAAGTTGGCAACAGAACTATCGAAAGTAAGCAGTGATAAAACCGTATATATTCTTGACGAGCCGACAACCGGTTTACATTTTGCCGATGTACAAATGTTGTTGAAAGTACTGCAAACATTGGTTGACAGAGGTAACACGGTGATAGTAATTGAACATAATTTGGATGTGATAAAATGTGCCGATTGGATAATTGATTTAGGACCGGAAGGAGGCGATGCCGGTGGTAAGGTTATTTTTTCAGGTACACCGGAGGATTTAGTTGGTTGTGAGAGATCATATACCGGTAAATTCCTTAAAGATAAACTGGGATAGTATAAATTAGAAAAAACAAAGTCTCGGAAACTGTTTTGGGCTCAGCAGGATTTTTATGAAACATAGTAATAACATACCGCTAATTATAGATTTGGACGGTTCATTGATATGTACTGATACATTGTTCGAGTCCTGTTTGCTATTTATTAAAAAATATCCGTTAAGAATGTTCGCTTTATTAAAATGGTCTTGGGGCGGGAAAGCCCATTTTAAAAATGAGTTGTCAAAACATGTAATACCCAACGCAGAACTATTACCGTATCGAACAAAAGTGCTTGAACTTGCCAAGGAGGCGAAAATAGCAGGTAGAGAAGTATATCTAATTACCGGTGCAAATCAAAGGATAGCAGATAAGGTTTCAAAGATACACAATATATTTGTCACCACTATCGGTTCAAATAAAAACTTTAACCTGGAGGGCAAATCCAAGCTCGAAAAAATTAAGGAAACATTGGAAGCAAAGGAATTTGATTATATTGGTAATTCTAAATCGGATTTGCCAATGTGGGCTGAGGCCCGAACAGCGTTTATTTGTTCGAATAATAAGATATTGAAGAAACGCCTGAAAGCGGTAAATCAGGATATTGTTAGTATCGAATCGGAACGCAAACCGACCATCCGACAAGGAATTAAAGAATTAAGAATTTATCAGTGGTCTAAAAATGTTCTTGTATTTTTGGCGCTATTTATGTCACATAGAATTTTAGAATTAGATTTGCTCACGAATAATTTGGTGGCATTTATATCTTTTAGCTTAATCGCCTCATCCGTCTATATATTAAATGATTTGTTTGATTTGGAGTCTGATCGAAAACACCCGACGAAAAAAAACCGACCCCTTGCTTCCGGCGCAATATCTATAGTAAGCGGCATACTCTCTGTACCGGCGTTATTGTTTTGCGGTTTTTTGCTTTCCTTAATATTATTACCGAGCAATTTCACGCTTATTCTATTGCTTTATTTTGTTACAACAACAGCATATTCATTATATCTGAAGGAAATACTATTTATTGATGTGATTTTATTAGGTGCTCTTTATACTCTTAGGATTGTCGCGGGTGGACTTGCGACAGGTGTTGAAGTGTCTTCATGGCTTTTGGGCTTTTCCGGATTTTTCTTTTTGAGCTTAGCATTTATGAAGCGTTATACAGATCTGATTTTGTTTAAAAGAAATAGCCAAGAAGAACTATTTGGAAGAGGATATGCGATAGAAGATATGGATTTTGTACAAAAAACAGGGATTGCAAGTGGTTTCATATCATTGTTGATATTGGCATTATATATAACAAGCGAACAGGTTTTTGTACTGTATAGCGCCCCGTTGTTATTGTGGCTGACTATACCGGCAGTGTTATACTGGTTAATGAGGATGTGGTATATGGCTCATAAAGGAAAAATGACCGATGATCCTATTATATATGCCATCAAAGACAAAAGTAGCTATGTTGTATTTATTATAGTTTTGATCACAATAATTGCTGCAACAATAATATAGGATAATCTCTATTTTCCCACTGAATATTTGGAAACCCCTTAAACCAAGTAGTATTTTCACGACCACAATATATTCCATTTTTGTCTATTTTGTATGATTAATGAATTAAATATGACCAATCCCGTTCCGAATGATGATGATCTTTCAATAGAAAAAACCATCCGTCCATCACATTTCGATGAATTTATCGGACAGAAAGAATTGGTTGAAAGTTTGATGGTATATATTGAAGCCGCGAATAAACGCGATGATGCACTTGACCATGTTTTATTGTTCGGACCTCCCGGACTTGGCAAAACCACATTAGCCAATATAATTGCCAAGGAATTGAATGTAAATATTCGACCATCGTCCGGTCCCGTTCTGGACAGAGCCGGTGACTTGGCCGGAATGCTCACCAATCTTGAAGATCGGGATGTTTTCTTTATTGATGAAATACACCGTTTAAACAGCGTAGTTGAAGAGTATTTATATTCTGCTATGGAAGATTTTCGTATCGATATTATGATCGACAAAGGGCCCGGAGCGCGCAGTGTGCAACTTAATTTAGAGCCATTTACCTTGGTTGGCGCCACCACACGGTTAGGCAATTTAACCTCGCCGTTAAGAGACAGGTTTGGTGTAGTGTTGCGCGTGGATTATTACAGCGATGAAGATTTGTTTCATATTGTGCAGCGTTCAGCAGGAATATTAGATATTGATATTGATGACGATGGTGCTTGGGAGATAGCGCGCCGTTCGCGTGGTACGCCGAGGATAGCCAATCGGATTTTAAGACGTACAAGAGATTATGCAGAGGTTAAGTCTAACGGGAAGATCAATAATGTTACCGCTAATAAATCTCTATCGGCATTGGGGATTGATAAGACCGGACTAGATGAAATGGATCGTCGTATTTTAACAACACTCATTGACAAGTTTGGCGGCGGCCCGGTCGGGATTAGTTCTTTGTCGGTTGCGATTGGCGAAGAAGCCAGTACCATTGAGGATGTTTATGAACCGTTTTTAATTAAAGAAGGATTTTTGCAACGAACACCGCGAGGAAGAGTTGCCAGTGAGAACGCTTTTAAATTATTGGGGAAAACACAAAAAAAATTACAACAAGGATTGTTTAATGATTGAAAAAAAGAAAAAATATAAACTTGCTGATTTTACATATTCTTTGCCGAATAAATTTATTGCGGAGCATCCGTCACCACGGCGTGACCAATCAAAGCTATTGGTGCTGCATAAGGATACCGGCGAAATAGAACATAAGAAGTTCTATCAGATCACAGATTATATGCGTAAAAATGATCTTTTATTACTAAATAATACTAAAGTATTTCCGGCCCGTTTATATGCTACGAAAGACCGTACCGATGCAAAAGTAGAAGTCTTTTTGTTGCGCGAATTAAATCATGACTTGTGGGAAGTAATGGTCCGCCCGGCTCGTAAGGTTCGAATCGGCAATAAATTAGAATTAGCACCAAATGTTTTTTGTGATGTAATTGACAATACGGTTTCAGGCGGACGGGTCGTGCGCTTTGAATATGCCGGCGACGATCTGTATTCGGTCATAGAGCGCATCGGTATTTCACCTTTGCCACCCTATATTAAGCGCGAGTCCGAGAAGAAAGACAAAGTCCGCTATCAGACGGTATATGCCGAGCGCCGTGGAGCGGTTGCGGCACCTACGGCAGGTCTTCATTTTACACAGGGTCTAATAGAAAAAATAGAACGTAAAAATGTCAAAGTGGAAAAAATCACTCTTCATATTGGACTTGGAACCTTCCGACCAGTGCAGGTAGAAGATTTAAATCGGCATCAGATGGATTCCGAGTATTTTGAAGTATCGCCATCGGCGGCGCTGGCGATAAATACGGTGCGCAAGAAACGCCGACGCGTGTTTGCCGTTGGCACATCAACTGTACGGGCGATTGAGACAGTTGCCGTATCCGGTTTTCAAGTCAGCCCGCGGCGCGGTTGGACCGATAAATTTATTTATCCCCCTTATAACTTTAAGATGGTTGACGCTATGATAACCAATTTTCATCAGCCCCAAAGTACGCTGCTGATGATGGTAAGTGCTTTTGCTAGTCGTGAAATGATCCTTAAAGCTTATAACGAAGCCAAAAAGAAAGACTATCGTTTCCTTAGTTACGGGGATGCAATGCTGATAATATAATAATGAGCGATAAATATAAAATTGGTGTGGTTATTGTTGCAGCCGGTTCCGGATTAAGATTTGGCGGACTGAAACAATTTAAAAGCCTGAAACAAAAACCACTCTATTTATATTCATTGGAAACATTTGCATCACATCCATTAATTGCGGAAATAGCATTGGTTGTGCCATCGGATCTGAAAAATGAAATTTCAGAACAGAGCAAGGAATTAAACAAAAATATCAAAGTTGTTGATGGCGGAGAGCTAAGGCAGGATTCAGTATTGGCAGGGATTAACGCACTGAGCGGGGAATGTGATATTATATGTGTACATGACGCTGCCCGCCCTTTTGTTACAAAAACAATTATTGATAAAGCATTCAGTGAATGTGAGAAATATGAAGGTATAGTCGTAGCGATTCCGGCAAGCGATACGGTAAAAGAGGTTAGTAGGAACAGCAATCGTGTTAAGCGTACAATTCCCCGCGAAACCGTATGGTTGGCACAAACTCCTCAAGTTTTCAGACGCGAAAAATTATTACAAGCATTAGATTACGCCAAGACCAAGCAGCTTGTGGTTACCGACGAAGCAACCTTGTTAGAATCTTTGGGTTCTTCAGTCGCGGTTGTAGAGGGTGATGTTAATAATTTTAAAATCACAACCAAAGCAGATTGGTTCAATGCTGAACTGATTATGAGGAGTACAAATGATTAGAACCGGCATCGGATATGATATGCACCAATTAGCCAAGAATGAAAAGTTGGTAATTGCCAATGTTGAAATCCCTTTTGAGCTTGGTTCGGTGGGACACTCCGACGGTGATACCTTAACCCATGCCATTATTGATGCAATGCTTGGTGCTGCGGCGCTCGGCGATTTAGGGGATTATTTTCCAAGCGACGATGATAAATGGAAGGGAGCAAGCAGTCTGGACCTGTTAAAAGAAATTACAATTGATATTAAAAATATGGGATTTTCCATAAACAATATTGACAGCGTAATCATTATTCAAAAGCCCAAACTAAAGCAATACATTCCGCCAATCCGCAAGAATTTGGCGGACGTGTTAGATATTTCAATTGAGCAGGTTTCCGTAAAAGCGACAACCGTTGATAAAATTGGTGCCATTGGCGACGGTAAAGGCTGGGGCGCGCAGGCAATAGTTACTTTATCAAAATAAATATGGGCTCAATTACATTTAGTTCATACGCCAAAGTCAATATTGGTCTCCAAATAAGAAGTAAGCGTGACGATGGATACCATAATATCCATACGGTTTTTCAGGAGTTGGATTTACATGATACGGTCACAATAGCCAAGCAATCTGATGGTTGTACAATAGAAGTAAACAAGGATAATATCCCGACCGATAATCATAACATCTGTGTAAAGACATACCAAGCAGTTAAAAAGTATTATCAGGAAATTGGTGGTATAGCAATTAAGCTTGTTAAGAATATCCCGACCGGAGGCGGATTAGGCGGCGGATCAAGCAATGCCGCCGCAACATTAAAAGGAATAAACCAATTATATGAATTAAAGATTAGTGACAAGAAAATGGAAAATATTGCCGCAAGCATCGGAGCAGATGTCCCATTTTTTATTAAAGGCGGCACACAAGTTGGCGATGGCATCGGCGCCGTATTAACGCCGATAGATCAGGCAATTGAAGGGCACTATTTGTTAATTTTACCGGATATTTCTATTAGCACCGCTTGGGCTTATGGAGCATTTAAAAATTGCTTGGAGGAAGCCTCAGATAGACCTAACTTCGCCCACTTTTTAGAGAGAAAAAATCTCTCACAAACGATATTTGATAATGATTTTGAACGGATAGTGATTCCAGCATATCCAGAAATTGGTGAGATTAAGAAAGGTTTAATAGAAGCCGGAGCAGATTATGCCAGTTTGTCGGGCAGCGGTTCGACTGTGTTTGGAATATTTAGCGATGAAAGCCACGCAAAAACAGCTCAGCTAAAGTTCCGAAAACAGTATCGCACCTTCCTAACAAGACCGACCAATATTTGAATTGTTGAATTCGATGCGTTCATAAATTTTGGGGAGTCGTCCAATGGCAGGACACCAGGTTTTGGTCCTGGCGATCGGGGTTCGAGTCCCTGCTCCCCAGCAACATTATGAAAAAAAATAAATTGCAAATATTTGCAGGTCGCAGCAATCCTGCGTTAGCACAAAAAATCGCAGAAAAGCTCGGACAACCTTTGGGCAAAATGTCTGCCAAGACTTTTGCCGATGGTGAAATTTGGGTCAAATACGAAGAGAATATTCGCGGGAACAGTGTATATCTTATACAATCCACCAACGGTCCTTCGGATAATATCATTGAACTGTCTTTGATGATAGATGCCGCAGTTAGGGCATCGGCTGAGACAGTTACCGCTGTCATTCCTTATTTTGGTTACAGCCGCCAAGATCGTAAGGACAAACCGCGCGTCCCGATTTCAGCACGGGTAATGGTTGATATTTTATCGGCTATGGGAGCTGATCGCATTATTTCGATGGATTTGCACTCGACTCAGATTCAAGGCTTCGCAAAAGTTCCCTTTGACGGACTTTATAGCAGGTTGGTGTTATTGGAAGAAATACGAAAATTGGGATTTGAGCCGGACAAAACAACCGTATTGGCACCCGACGTTGGTTCTGCTGCCATGAGTCAGGCCTACGCCAAGCGCTTGGGCATGAACTTTGCGTTGATCGAGAAACGTCGCCTTGATCATAATGTGTCAGAGGCGGTTCATTTAATTGGTGAATTGAAGAAACAAAACGTATTAATAATTGATGATATTATTGATACCGCCGGTACGGCGATCAATGCTGCTAAAAAGGCAATGGAGCATGGTGCCTTATCGGTTATGCTTGTCGGGACACATGCCCTGCTATCGGGCGATGCTGTAGAAAGATTGAAAAACTCAGAAATCAACAGATTTATTTTTACTGATACGGTCGAGATCCCTGAAGAAAAAATGCCGCCAAATACTACGATTGTATCAGTTGGAGAAATTTTTGCGGAAGCGATTGAAAGAACTTATTACGGTGAATCCGTAAGTGCATTATTTAAATTTTAGTTGAAGGAGTATTATTAATGGCACAATATGAAAAATTGGAAATTTTAACTCGTGAGCAAACCGGCCCGCAGGTGGCCAAAATGCTTCGTAAAGAAGGCAAGATACCGGCAAATTATTATTATACCGGTCAAGATAATATAAATCTTGCGATTGATCGAAAAGTTTTTAGACAGGCAGTGCATTCCGGTCAGCATATTTTTGAGATTGAACTAGAAGGTGATAAACAATATGTTATGATAAAGGACGTGCAGTATCATCCAGTTACCGATGAAATAATTCATATTGATTTGATGCGTGTACGGCGCGATGAGAAAATAACTATCTCCGTTCCGATTATTTTAGAAGGCACAGCAGTGGGGGTAAAAGAAGGTGGTATTCTAACTCATAATCTACCGAGCCTTGAGATCAGTTGTCTGCCGGCTGATGTTCCTGAAAATATAGTTATTGACGTAACGGATTTCGAAATGAACCATGTTATGACTGTTAAAGAAATAAAGGTTGATGATAATATTGAAATAGTTACGGCCGACGATATGGACATTTTGGCAATAGTGCCGCCTAAAGAAGAATCGCTTGAACCTGAAATTCCGACCGATGAAGAACTCGAAGAAGGGGCATTGGCTGAAGAAGAAGCAGAAGCCCCAACTGAGGAGGCTCCGGCCGAAGAAACTCCTGCTGAAGAAGAAAGTAAGGAAGAAGCCGGCGAATAATAATGGTTGCGTTTGTTGGTTTGGGAAACGTTGGGGATGAATATTCTTCCACTAAGCATAATGCCGGATTCTGGGTGGTGAATGAATTGGCGAGACGGATGAATCTTAACTTTAAGCCTGGCAAAGGTGATTATGTTTACGCCGAAGAAACAAACAAGGAAATTGTATTGGCTAAGCCCACGACGGGCATGAACCGCAGCGGATTGGCTATTAAACAGATCGTTGACAGGTGGAATATTGAACTTCAAGACCTATATCTTGTAATTGATGATGTTGATCTTGAACTGGGAACGCTAAGGATCAGGCCGATTGGTGGCGACGGGTGTCATCGCGGAATGGAATCGGCGATATACCAGCTAAACGATAATCAATTTCCAAGAATCAGATTTGGTATCAAAGCAGCTGATCATAAACGTCCGGCTGAAAAATACGTATTAAAACCATTTAGGAAACAAGATCAAGCTTTAGCGGAAGAAATGGTAGAAAAAACAGCGGACGCTATTTATAGTATTATAAACAATGGAATTAATAAGACAATGAACGAGTATAATCGAATTGAAAAGAGCAATGAGGTAAGAAATGAATAATACAGTCTATTTGGTAGTTTTTTCCGGTGTGTTGGCACTATTGTATAGTTTTTGGAAATCGAGCTGGGTTAGTAAGCAGGATCAAGGTACCGATACGATGAAACTGATCGGCGGAAATATCGCCGAGGGGGCGATGTCCTTTCTCAAAGCAGAATATAAAGTCCTGTCAATTTTTGTTATCGCCGTGGCGATTTTATTGGGATTCGCAAATTACGGCAAATCGGATTCGAGCGTGTTGATAACATTATCATTTGTTGCTGGTGCATTGGCATCCGGTCTGGCCGGGTTTATCGGAATGCGCGTTGCTACAAAAGCAAATAACCGTACAACTCAAGCTGCGCGGACAAGCCTAAATAAAGGACTCGACGTTGCTTTTGCCGGCGGTTCGGTGATGGGTTTGAGCGTGGTCGGGCTTGGCGTTTTAGGTTTAAGTGTTCTATTCATTTTTTATCAATCGTATTTTGATAATATGATCACAGTTTTAAATGTTATATCGGGATTTTCATTAGGAGCCTCCTCGATAGCTTTGTTTGCCCGTGTGAGCGGCGGTATCTATACCAAAGCCGCCGACGTTGGTGCGGACTTGGTCGGTAAAGTTGAAGCCGGAATTCCCGAAGATCATCCGCTGAATCCGGCAACCATTGCCGATAATGTCGGCGATAATGTTGGTGATGTTGCCGGTATGGGCGCTGACTTGTTTGAGTCGTATGTCGGGTCAATCATCGGCTCAATGATCTTAGGTGCAAGTATTTTGGTTACGGGCGTATTTGATCTGAATTTTGTATTGCTACCATTATATTTAGCAGGTGCAGGAATTTTAGTTTCGATAATTGGTACTTTTTTAGTATCAGTTAAAGAGGGCGGCAATCCGCAAAAAGGGTTGAATCGCGGACATTTCGGCTCAGCCGCTATAATGATCATAGCGATGTTCATAATTATAAAATATGTCTTGCCGTCTGAATTTGTTCTGAGCGGTGTAAGCTACACAAGTTTGGGCGTGTTTTGGGCAACCTTAGTTGGTTTGGCAGCCGGAATTGGAATTGGTTCGGTAACCGAATATTATACCGGAACCGACACTAAACCAGTCAAATCAATCAGTAAGCAATCTTTAACAGGTGCAGCCACAAATATTATTGCCGGTCTCGGCGTTGGAATGCAATCCACCGCTTTCCCGACATTAATTATTGCGGTGGCAATAATGGTATCATACTATTTTGCAGGATTGTATGGAATTGCAATGGCCGCTCTCGGTATGCTTGCCAACACCGGAATTCAATTGGCGGTTGATGCTTACGGGCCAATTTCTGATAATGCCGGTGGAATAGCTGAGATGGCGGAATTGCCAAAAGAGGTGCGTGGTCGCACCGATAAACTCGATGCTGTCGGGAATACCACCGCTGCAATCGGTAAAGGATTTGCAATTGGCTCTGCAGCGTTAACAGCGTTAGCATTGTTCGCTGCATTCAGAACATCAGTATTTGTAACTCGTATTGCAGCAGGTGTAGAAGAAAATGCTGCCGTGGTGGGTATTGACGTAACTAATGCCAGTGTTATGGCCGGCGTGTTTGTCGGGGCGATGTTGCCATTTTTGTTTTCATCGCTTGCGATGGGTGCCGTTGGTCGGGCTGCCATGTCAATGATCGAAGAAGTTCGCCGTCAATTCAAAGAAATCCCCGAATTAGCAGCCGCTCTGAAAATTATGAAGAAATATGATTCGGATATGGACAAAGCCAATGCGGAAGAGAAGAAAGTATTTGACGAAGCTTTAACAAAAGCGGATCATAATGAATGTGTTGAAATTTCAACCGAAGCAGCTATTAAACAAATGGTATTGCCGGGCTTATTAGCTGTGCTTACTCCGGTTGTAGTTGGATTTATTTTTGGTGCCGAAACACTTGGTGGATTGTTAGCAGGCGTTACGGTTTCAGGAGTTTTAATGGCAATATTCCAATCAAATGCCGGCGGAGCCTGGGATAATGCCAAGAAATTATTTGAGGAAGGTGTTGAAATAAACGGACAAAAATATTTTAAAGGATCTGATGCCCACAAGGCAGCTGTGGTCGGAGACACCGTCGGTGATCCGTTCAAAGATACATCGGGACCCTCATTGAACATTTTAATAAAATTAATGTCAGTGGTATCATTGGTTATTGCACCACTGATTGCTATGGTATAGTGTTTTAGGCGAAGGAGATTAAATGAGATATTATGAGTTATTGTACATCGTCAATCCAAATTTAGAAGATGAACGAGTAAATGGAATTATTGAAGAAGTTGGAAACGAAATACAAAAGCATAAGGTTAATATAATCAATCATCATGTTTGGGGCAAAAAACGGCTAGCCTATCCTGTAAATAATAATAAATACGGGATATACATTCTATTACAGTTTGGCGCCGAACAGGTTGAGTTTATCAAAGAGTTTGAAAGATATTTGATCCTGAGTAAATCAGTGATCAGGCATCAGGTAATTAAGCTGGAAGAGGAACCAAAGAAAGTTGACAGCATTACGATCGAAGATGATGATGCCGAAGCGACCAAAACTGATGACGGGGATATCCCTGAAGATGATAACGATGCCGACATTGATAATGATAAGGCTGTTGAACCGGAAGAGGAATCTAAAGCAGAAGTCCCGACTGACAATGAACCCGCCGCCGAAAAAGAAAAAGAAGAAAAGCCGAGCGAGGAAGAAAAACAAGAGGAGGGTGAATAATGACTTTTACAACCAAGAAAAAGTATTGTTACTTCAAAGAAAACGGCATAACAACAATAGATTATAAGGATGTCAAGTTGTTAAAAAGATTTGTAACCGATCAGGGTAAAATTATTCCACGTCGTGTGACCGGTACCAGTGCAAAAATGCACCGCCAATTAGTTAGAGCGATTAAACAAGCTCGTAATATTGCCCTAATGCCGTTTACAACCAGTGGTTCAGATAATTAACTGACTTTCTGATAACACTTAAAAAAGGATTTTAATATGGAAGTTATATTATTACAAGACGTTGAGGGACTCGGATCAGCCGGCGATATAGTAAAGGTTAAGCCGGGCTATGCACGTAATTATCTGGCTCCTCGCGGACTTGCCCTGCGGGCATCCAAGCGCAATCTGGCGGTAGCCGAAGAGAAAAAGAGAGTATCGGAAGCCCGTAAAGCGCGTTTAGACAAAGTAAACCTGGATTTAGCCGATGCGCTTAAAAAAATTGAAATAACAATCGAGATGCAGGTTGGCGAAGAAGAAAAATTATTCGGATCGGTCACAACACAAGATATTCACAAAGCACTGTCAGAGAAGGGTATCGAAGTTGAGCGCCATATAATCGGCTTGGATGAACCAATTAAAGCTTTGGGCGTGTATGATGTGCCGGTGCGTGTTACGGATGAATTACAACCAAACATCAAATTATACGTTATTAAAGCATAGTAGCCTGCTGACATAATTAATATCCCCTTAAAAATCGGATGATGTTTTGAGGGGATATTGTTTTTTTACAATATAATTATATTGCACAAGTTGCTACAATAATCTATTTTTGAGTACCATGTTTGCAGATGTAGCATTTCCAATATCACAATATCAAGTATTCACTTACGCGGTTAAAATACAGCATCAAGCCTTAATCAGAATAGGACAACGCGTTCAAGCGCCTATTGGGCAGCGCTTGATGGATGGCGTCATTGTTAGCATTTCTGAAACAACACAATTTGGCGGAAAAATAAAAGCCATTAAGGAAATATTAGATGATAAACCGATTTTAGATAAACCGCTTTGGAAATTGATCGAATGGATCAGCAGATATTATTTCACACCGCTCGGAAAGGCGGCAAATGTAATTCCCAAAAATTTGTCAATTAATTATGCACCGCAAGAACAGTGGTATGTTGAGGTTACATCAAAAAACAAACCAACCAAAGAATTAGAGCAAAGAGCGCCGGCACAATATAAAGCATATAAGGTATTGGCACAATTTGAATCGGCGGTTGCGATAACAAAGCTGAATAAAATTGTAGCCAGCCCAATCACAATTTGTAAAGGATTGCAAGCCAAGGGTTTTGTTGAGCTTTTAAAGAGAGAGAAAAATTATGCTGATGATAACTTTTCTTTTTCACCCTTGGAAAAGAAAATTGATTTTTCCGCCGAACAACAAAAAGCTTTGGACAGCATTGATAGCTATTTCAGTTCCAATGAATATGCAGCGATGCTTCTGCATGGTGTTACCGGTAGTGGTAAAACAGAAATTTATATTAAAGCAGCCGAAAAAGTGCTTAATAAAGGGCAGTCGGTGCTCATATTGTTGCCCGAAATTACCCTGACACCACAAATTGCCGGAAGAATACGATCCGTGTTTGGTGAGAAAGTCGGGTTGTGGCATTCAAAATTGACCAGTGCCGTTAGAGCCGCCACCTGGTCTAAAATCTGTAACGGGGAATATCAGGTGATCGTTGGCGTCCGCAGCGCAATTTTCGCTCCGTTAAAAAACCTCGGTCTGATTATTGTTGATGAGGAGCAAGACACCTCTTATAAACAGGAGGAACCGGAACCGCATTACAATGCCCGCGATGTCGCATTGATGCGCGGTAAAATAAATTCTGCCAAGGTGCTTTTGGTCAGCGCCACGCCCAGTTTGGAAAGCTACTATAATCATATTATGGGCAAGTATGCTTACTGTTATTTATCAAAAAGATTCAAGGAAGCCGTTTATCCGCAGGTTACAGTCGTTGATATGATAAAGGAACAAGAGGAATCCGGTAAAACCGGGCAGGTGTTCTCAGGTCTTTTGCAGGATAAAATTTCTGAAAGACTCAAGCAAGATGAACAGGTAATTTTGCTACAGAATCGGCGCGGCTATGCACCGATATATCGTTGCCGCGACTGCGGTGAAATATTTGATTGCCCAACCTGCAGTATTCCGCTTACCTATCACCGCGACGGCGATAATCTGCAGTGCCATTTTTGCGGTTACAATCTTAAGACGATTCCTTATCAGTGTCGAAATTGCAGTAGCGAAAAAATATATTTATCGGGGACCGGCACTCAAAAAGTTGAGGATATTGTGCGTGAAGCTTTTTCAGGATCACGGATTGAACGATTAGACACCGATTCAATCAGATCAGGGAAAGAGCTGACACGCACGTTGCAGGAATTTAATAAAGGCGCGATAGACATTTTATTAGGCACGCAAATGATCGCCAAAGGACTGGATTTTGGTAATGTCACTTTAGTCGGGATAATTAATGCTGATACCGGGCTGTTTTTGCCGGATTTCCGTTCCGGGGAGAAGGTGTTTCAGTTGATTTATCAAGCCGCCGGACGGTCGGGTCGCGGCGCAATAAAAGGTGAAGTAGTTGTTCAGTCTTTCAACGCCGATAATCCGGTGATAAGATATGCGGCACGCCTAGATCTTAAGAAATATTATAATATTATTATCGGTGAGCGGAAAGAGTTAAGCTATCCGCCCTTCACAAGGCTGGCAAAAGCTGTATTTGTCGGGAACGATAGAAATAGGGTAGAAAAAGCTGCCCGACAGACAATGAATAACTTTTCGGCGCATAAAAAAAATATTGAAATATTAGGTCCGGCTTGGTGTTACCGTGAAAAATTGCGCAACAAATACCGGATGCAAATTGTTTTTAAATCATCTAAGGAAACCGATCCCAACGGTACGATTTTGCATAATTACATTTCAAAGAATTTATTGAATCAAAAATTGGCCGGTAGCATAAAACTAAATATAGATATTGATCCGGTATCATTATTATAATGAAGAAATTGTTGATATTAATGGTGTTTGTAAAAATTCTGTGGAGCCAAGCGGCGCTACAGGGTATTAACAGTTATTATAGTGCTTTGTCGGTTGCATCGTCCGGCGCAATCGGATTAGTTCCAAACACTGATAATGATCAAATTAATCCTGCCGGTCTTGCCGGTCTCGAAACGCAAATTCAATTGAGTGTAATTAAATATCCCGCCGATATCTATGTACAGAGCATTAATTATATAAAAGGTATTGAAAGGGCTGTGTACGGTGTTTCCCTCAGGAGAATTAATTATGGGACATTTGATGCTGTTGATGAAAGTGGAATGAATACCGGTTCATATTCGGCAAGCGGCACTTGGCTAAGCGGCTCCTTTGCGATTAACAGAGGCGAGTTGCAATTAGGAATATCAGGCGGATTGATTATCAGTAATATTGAGGACTATTCCGCGTTGGCGTTCTCATTGGCAGCCGGTTTCAGCTATTTTATACCAAAAGTTGATTTCCGTGTTGGATTTGGATTATCACAATTTGGCTTTTACTTTTCACATTATACCGACCATAAAGAAAAATTACCACAACGTATTACGTTGAGCTTTAATAAAGGATTGAAATATTTGCCTTTGGAAATAAATACGGATATTGGCTATTCATTTACTGACAACGAAACGGTTACGCGTATCGGCGGAATTTTTGAACTGCCCTATAATTTCAATTTAATATTTGGAATCAATTCAGACAATCTCGATCAAGCCACCGAATATAAAAATGCCAGAAGTCTATTGGGCGGTTCAGGCTTAGGTTTGTCTTATAAATATAGGCAATATGAAATTGCGATAGGCGGTTATTCCTATGGATCAGGCGGATGGATATATGGAACAAGCTTCAATTATAAGATTGACACCAACATAAATTAATATTATAAATAAAAAATAAATAATTTATTAATTATTTCTTGCAATAATTAATTTATACTTAATATATTTATGGATGATAGACAGGGTAAATGTTGAAATATTGAAGTTATTGCAAAATAATGCTCGGATGAGCGCTAGTGATATTAGTGCTACTGTCGGACTCTCGGTTCCTGCTGCTGCAGAACGGGTAAAAAAACTCAGCGATTCAGAATACATGGAGAACTTTGCAGCGGTTTTGAATCCCAAAAAACTTGGCTATGACGTAACAGCCTTCATTGTCGTTGACTGTACCTCATCGGAACTTTATGACCATGTTGTGGAGAAATCAGCTCAGAGTAAGAATGTCTTGGAATGTCACTCCATAACCGGAGAAGGCAGCCATTTATTAAAGATCCGGGCAAAGAATTCTGATGACCTTGAAGCTCAATTGAGCAAGATACAATCCTGGTCCGGCGTGGTGAGAACGCACACGATGTTTGTTCTGTCAACTTATAAAGAGACAGCCGAAATAGATTTGGATCATTTAATAGAAGAGGAGTAATATGGCAAAAATCAAAGCCGAATATGTCTGGATGGACGGTCACAAACCGACTGAGAAACTTCGTTCAAAGACAAAAATTATTGATAAGAAAGTAACAACTGTGGAAGATCTGCCAATATGGGGCTTTGATGGTTCCAGTACAATGCAGGCTGAAGGGAATAGCAGCGATTGTATGCTCAGACCGGTATATTTTATTCCGGATCCGGTACGCGGCGCTGATCACATAATTGTACTGTGTGAAGTTTTCAATGCTGATGGTTCGGTACATGAAACCAACACGCGTGCCCGCCTGCGCGAATTGACTGAGAAATATAAAGACCATGAACCACTATTTGGTATTGAACAGGAATATACTCTTTTCCGTGGAATCAAGCCGTTAGGCTGGCCAGATAATGGATTTCCGGCACCGCAGGGCGGCTATTATTGCGGCGTAGGATCGGATGAGGTGTTCGGCCGACCATTAGTTGAAGCCCATCTTGAAGCTTGCTTAGAAGCCGGTTTGGAAGTTTCCGGCATTAATGCCGAAGTGATGCCGGCACAATGGGAATTTCAAGTTGGACCATTGGGGGCTTTAGAAGTTGCCGATCACACCTGGCTGGCGCGCTGGCTGTTATATCGCATTGGCGAAGATTTCAATATTAGTGCAACGCTGCATCCCAAACCGGTTTCAGGGGACTGGAACGGCGCTGGTGCGCATTGTAATTTTAGTACCAAAGCTATGCGTGAGGAAGGCGGAATCAAAGTAATTGAGGAAGCCTGTAAAAAATTGGGTAAAAAACACAGTGAACACATGGCGGTTTATGGAGCACACAACGAAGAACGTATGACAGGACTGCACGAAACCTGCCGCTATGATGAATTCAGATATGGTGTTAGTGACCGTGGTGCTTCAATCCGGATACCTATGTTGACAGCCAAAGCGGGGAAAGGTTATTTGGAGGATCGCCGCCCGGCCGCTAATATGGATCCTAATTTGGTATGCGCTAAACTAATCGAAACGGTTTGTGGTGATTAAATATATTTCTTAATTCCAAATATGTGGATTTATTGTTAACTCTATTAGGATGTTTCCACGGAATTACTATAGAGTCAGATATTGGTGACCTTACAGGTTTATCCTTAGGATTATCCACATTAACTGTTAATTGCAACAACCATATCAAGGGCATAAAAGTGCCACAAGCTAATATCAAATCAGGATTTATTTCCTTGATCTGTTTTATTAATAATTCTTGGTCTTGATGTGTATATGCCATGATTACATCCATATCTGATGTGTTGGTACCAGTAATTTTTTTTAGATTTATGACGGCAGTTTGAAGAAGTGAAGTTTTCATCAATTCAAAATTATTTATGTTTTCAAAGCTAGGAAATCTATTAATAATACCTGCTGACCATCTAGCAACTGTGTACCATGTTTGGTATATGGGGCCATTTTCCAATAATTCAATTAACGATCCTCCTGGTAAATCATTAGTTTCCTTAAGAATGTAGAGAATCTTTATCTTAGACTTGATATACTTATTATAATCTAGAATCCCATCATATGATATTTTGCAGTTTTCAATTTTTAATTTATCATAATGATTGTGCCATAATTCCCAAAACTTTTTAGATATCATAAGTAGTATATTTGTCAGTTTATTCGAATTTCTGATACTTTTTGATTTTTTAAAATAACAATCTTCTTAAAGTGAGTATTGCCTCGAGAGGTTTTATAACTATCGTAGTAGTATGTAATAGTTGAAGAATTTTCTTTAATAACCTTTTCACCTGTTTTGGCAGGTTTCCCCCACGCGTCAATAAGCATATCGTATGTCATGCCGATGCTAACTTCTCCGGCTAAAATACTTAATCCAAAATCTTTTCCGTATTTATTAACTAAATCATTCTTGAGCTTGTTGTATTTGGTTTTTTCATTTTTCTTTTGGTAATAATATAATAGAACTCCAATTAAAATAAGAAATATCCAAATTTTCATAACCATTTTTTTGTCCTTAATTATTAATGAAATAAGTTACACATAAACAATTTTTAACTTAAGTGAAATTAAAAACTTGAAACGCAGACTGACTAACGATGAAGTTAACCTAAAAAATCAACTTTGCCTGTTTCTAAACTGTAGAACGCAGGTATAATCTTAAGATCGCCGGTGTTAATTGCATCGGCGATTATTTTTGAATCAGTATTTAATTTATCAGCAGTTAAGCGAGCATTCTCAATTGCAATATCTTCAATCGCATTACTATTACTTTTTGCAATAGCCGGTTTGACATGATTCAGTAAATGATCCAAATGGTCGCTCCCGCCATCGCCTTTGGCGGCAGCCGTTACCGCTCCGCAATTCTGATGTGCCAAAACAATTACCAAGCCAATGTTAAGGTGCGCTACGGCATATTCAACACTGGCAATTGTTGCTGAATTGGCGACATTTCCCGCAACGCGGATGATAAATAATTCCCCTAAACCAACATCGAAAATTAACTCGGGGACAACGCGACTATCCGAACAAGTTAGAATTGCAGCAAAAGGTTTTTGCCCGTCTATCAAAGCATTTCTCTGCAGAGCAGATTGGTTAAGTTTACTTAATTTATTTTTGACGAAGTTTGAATTTCCGTGTTTTAATTTTTCTAAAAGTTGCGCTGTTATATTGTCCATTATTAGTTGTTTTTTCTTCTTGAGATAAGATTGATTTTATATTTTATAAATTCCGTAACAAATTTTCGCTGACCGAGAATTGTACCCCAAATAAATAGGAATACAGAGAATATTGGCAATACAAGAAAAATAAATATAACTGACTTAACCCAAAAGGCGGTATCATTATTCACACCGAGCAAATAATCAATAAAATTGTGGGCGTATAGTGTCGAGAATCCGGTTAGAGAAAATACAATTAAAATTACAACTACTTGAAAATTAGTTGTAACACCCCATCGTTCTTTTAATTTATTCCATATATTCATAGTATCAACGGTAAGTTTTAATTCGATTCTAAATATTTGCGTTTATATCACTGAGCCTGTCTGTGGTTCATATTCATCAGATTATTTTTTTAATAAACTTAAAATATTTGAACGGCACATATTTCAAGGGCAAATCAATCCAGGTGGGCGTGGTTACAACTGCTCTTTTATTGCTGAATGCCAAAAAACTGTCCTGCCCGTGATATTTACCCATTCCGCTGTTTCCGACGCCGCCAAAGGGTAGGTTGTGGTTAGTGATGTGCATTAGAGTGTCGTTGATGCAGGCGCCGCCCGAAGTTGATTTTGTCAAAACCTCTTTTGCCTTTTTATTTTTACCAAAATAATAAAATGCCAAAGGCTTCTCATTTTTGTTGATGTATTCGATTGTTTCGCCAAGGTGTTCAAAGGTCATTACCGGCAAAATTGGTCCGAATATTTCTTCCTGCATTATTGGAAAATCAGGCGTTACATTATCAATAATTGTAGGAGCGATAAATTTTTCCTTCTCGTCAATTTCTCCACCCGAATGGATTGCGCCCTGCTGCATATATCCGGCTAACCGGTCCAGCGCCTGCTGATTTACAATGCGCGGATAAAAACGACTTTCTTTTATATCGTCCCCATACATCTCCTTGATATTCTTTACAATTTTATCTAACAACTCATCTTTAATTGAATGATGCGCGAAAAGGTAATCGGGCGCGATGCAGGTTTGTCCGGCATTAATCAGCTTTCCCCAGGCGATGCGCCGCGCGGCAATATCAATATTTGCATCAGCATCAACAATGCAGGGGCTTTTGCCGCCCAATTCCAAGACAACGGGCGTTAAATGCTCAGCGGCGGCTTTCATGGCAATCTTACCCAATGAGGGGCTTCCGGTTAAAAAGATGACATCAAAACGCTGATCAAATAAAATTTTATTGGTTGCTCTACCGCCCTGTACAGTTGCAATGTAGTTTGAATCAAAACTTTCTTTGATCATCTCTTCCATGACTTTTGCAATTGTAGGCGTGTAAGGTGATGGTTTCAAAATGCTGCAGCAACCGGCTGAAATCGAACCAACTAAAGAATTGATCAACAACTGAAATGGGTAATTCCAGGGCGCGACAATGAGCGACACGCCGAGCGGTTCATATATTATTTTACTTGAAGAAGGCAATACGTGCAATGGCGTTGACACTCTTTTGGGGTTTGCCCACCTTTTCAAATGTTTTATATGATGATCAATTTCACCGGTTACAATGCTTACTTCGGTTAGATAGGCTTCTTCCGGTGATTTATGTAAATCCTGCCACAAGGCATCTTCAATTCTTTTCTGATTTTTGAGAATTGAATTTTTCAGCTTACGAAGTTGCTCTAACCTGAAAGGAATGTCTTTTGTTTTATTAGTATCAAAAAGCGCCCCCTGACTTTCAATATATTGAATAATTATATCTTTTGAAGTTTCTTCCATGTCTGTTACTTTTATATTATTATTTCTTGTGTCCAACGAAATGTTCCATGGTTTTATAAATTCCAAGAAAACTGCCGGCGAACCAATCGAAAAAATTCACGGACATTATCGCTTGTCCCAAGCGTGTAAATCTATAGATATAGCCCGGAATGGTTAACATTTTTTTATTTTTCTCGATAGCTTTTACGATTGTGAGCGCCGTCGCTTCCGGTTCGAGAATCGGGATTCTCGATTTTACGCCGGCAAACATGCCCGTATTGATGTAGTACGGCATAATTGTGGTAACATTAATATTGCTATTCATTTGTTTCATTTCTAAGCGCAAACTATCGGACCAGCCGATTGCCGACCATTTACTTGCAACATAAACAGACATTTTAGGATTTGCAACCAATCCGCCGGATGAAGCAATGTTGCAAATATGTCCTAAATTTTGATTTAACATATCGTTCAGAAATTCCATAGTAACAAGCATTGGGGCATTGGCATTAACCTGCATTGTTTTGTTAATATCCGTGGTGGAATGGTCTTTGAATAATTTACCGACAACGATTCCGGCATTATTTATCAGCACATCAACTGCGCCGATTTCCTGTTTTACTTTATTGGCCGTTTTTTGTATTTGTTCAATGTCGGATACATCTACATTAAAACCAAAGATGTCGCCTCTATCAGAAAATTCGGCGATCGTTTTGTCAATTTCTGCTTGATTAATATCCCAAATTATGACTTTGGCTTTGCGTTCCAACATTAAACGAGCCATGATTTTGCCGATGCCGGCGGCACCGCCAGTTATCAAGACTGTTTTGTTTTCTAAGCGGGTCATTTTTATAAATTCCAATTATTAATTCAAAGGTAAAAATAGCGGGTTATATTGTTAGTCAGCAACAACAAATGTTATCGGTTGTTTCCTGTTGTTTGTGTGCCATTTATTAGGAAATATAGGGCGTTTCGCATCTCTGCGTCGTTTACCGAAACTTGCGGAAACCACTGTTCAGCCCATGTTTTGTGCCCATTGTTGAGCTTTCGTTATTTATTTACATATTCAAGAGCTTGTCGGGTCAATTCGGTCCAATTTTCTGATTGATTATACGGTATTGATATCCAGCCTTTCATTTGTTTTGTGGGTGCATAAAGATGTGTTCCAATTTTCGCCCCTTCAATTTTTAAAGCTTTTATTTGAGTTTCTTTATCAAGCTTAAACACCATGTTCCCTTTCCAAAAAAATGCGGCTGTTTTCCCGCCTTTTGTTTTTATACATTCTGCACCAAACATTTTTCCTTTGATTCCATTTGGAGTATTTACAACTATTTTATTAAATAATATTTCAGATTCTGTCATCTTACGGTATATTCAAACCTAAAATTTAATCATAATAAGTTTTTTTCGTATTGAGTTGCGTTGGCTATTTTATAAATTGATCCCAACAATAAATTGTATAAGTGATGGCAGGTTTTGTGGTGCTTCCCTACCATTAGATGATAGATATAGTTTCATTCCTTCAGGTAAAAACTAAATTCGCTTCCCTTGCCAAGACTGGAATCAACAGAGACATAGCCATCCAATTTTTCGATGATTCTTTTCACGATTGATAAACCCAAACCCGTGCCTTTAGCAGGATTAATCTTTGAAGTGCCGCTTTCTTCAAAAAGCGTTTCTTTCAATTCATCGCCTATTCCAGGCCCATTATCAGTTACACTGTATTTAACATAACCATCTTTGGTCCTTGTGCTTGATATAATAATTTGGGGCTTATCTCCACCATATTTTAGTGCATTACTTAGATAATTATACCAAACTTCCTCAACCCATGCGGGATAGCCTGTGCAATCAATTATATTTTTTACAGAGATAGTTGCACTGACTTGATCTGTCTGAAATTTGAGCCTTGAACATGCCCCGTCAATAACTTCCTTCATGCTAAATTTCTTAAGCTCTATATCAATTTTGTCAATGCTTGCAAACAATAGCAGTTCTTTAATTATTGTATCCATTTTTTTGCTGTCTTCGGCAATAATTTTAATATACTCTCTGCGTTCATCTTTGTCTATTTTTAGGTTTTCATCTATTAATATATCTGAGAAACCACTAATTCCCGTAAGAGCGGATTTCAAGTCATGTGCAACCGTGTGGGCATAGGCATCGAGTTCCATATTTCTCCGTGTTAAAGCATCTAATGCTTTTTTTCTTTCGGTATTATCAGTTATAAAAGCTATTCCTATCCTGCCGGATTCTGTATCAAGGAAACTAATACTAATTTCAACCGGAAACGTTGTCCTATCTTTGCGATGGACGGTTAGTTCGAGCCCCACGCCCATTGGTCGGATTCGAGGGCTTGCAAAGAAGCTTTCGAGATGTTTTTTATGTACCTCATGTTTATAGTGGTTTATGAATATATTAAGGTCTTTACCCATAACCTCCATTTTGGAATAACCGCTCATTTCTGCGAATCTTGTATTTACCAGAACAATTCTACCATGCTCATTTATAATTACCACTCCCTCAGCAATTGATTCGATTAACCTTTTGATCGTAATGTCGCCCTGCAGAAGGCCCGCTGTGTAGGCAATGTTTTTTTGAATATCTATTTCTTTTTTGCTATCACTGCTCATGATCGTCAAATTTACTATACCACAAATATACAACTTCTTTCAAATTTTGCATAACAGTTAGTATGCGAGTAGTATTTAACAATAGAAAACTATTACCTATGCCCTTTTATGATTTTCAAATAGTGAAAAAATTTTAGGTATAAAGTAAATAGCAATATCCAGTATTGGCGTTAGTTTTTATTTTTTCGAGGCTTTAGCTCTAGGATTGAATTCAAGGCATTTAGTCACCCAAAACTCCAGTCTTCCATCTGTTTGGTAATCTTCAGGATTTATATACAAATATCCTTTCATGATTCTTGAACCATGTACCATTGGTTCGGAATTAGAATTTTCAAGTAAACCATCAAATTCCTCAGGGTCCACCCTAACCAAGAATTTTCCTTTTGTTGTTCCGAAGCACATTTTTTTGTCCACCAAGAAGCAAATTCCTCCAAACATTTTTTTCTCTTCCCATGCAACTTCTTTTCTTGTTAATAAGTCTCTAAGCTGAGATAAGAGTAGAGAGTCATTTACCATAACTAATCCTTTTCAGCATATGATTTTAGTCCTTCAAAAGTTTCTTGAATTGCATTATTCATTTTTCCTTTCATGACCAAAGTATTGAGAACGGCACCCAATGCTCCGTGTTTCACTTTGTATTCAAGTTTCTGTTTCATTATTGTTTTTCCATTATTTTCTGAAAGTTGTGTTCTCCATCTCATATCTTTTACAGGCCAAGAGCTCTCATATAATTCCATTGTGATTGCGTCCGTTTCTACCTTGGTGATACGCTCTTTTACTAAGTAGCCGTCATGCATCTTACATTCGCGACTTGCGCCTACACCATTCTTTATATCAGTGATGTATTTTGCCCGCTCTACTTGTGGATTGTAATTTGCAACCATCTCGAGTTGGTTAAGTATCTGCCAAACCTTTTCTTTAGGAGTATTTATTTCAACACTATGGATGAGTACCACCGCGCTCATAGATTTAATCTGAAAAATAATCAATACTATGACGATGACCGAAATAATACTAAGTAGAATCATTTTGCCTCCTTTCATATTTATTTATTAGTTTTACTTTCAATATTAAAGTAAATATAATATAACTTCCAATATGAAAGTAAAAAAAGATAAAATTTTTTTTAGGTCCGATTGTCCAATTAGTTCCGCATTGGATCTATTTGGAGATAAATGGTCATTGTTAATCATTCGTGATATAGCATATTTTGGTGAGAGAACATTTAAGGATTTTTCAGAAGCAGCTGAAGGAATTTCATCTTCAAGGTTAGCTGACCGTCTAAGTAAATTAGAATCCTTGGGTGTACTAACAAAATCAAATCACCCAACCAATAGAAAAGTTTATTTATACAACTTGACGACAAAAGGTTTTGACTTATTTCCAATAATTGCTGAGTATGTTTTATGGAGTAACAAATATCTATATGATCATATTTCAGAGCCCGCAAAAGAATTCGCCAAAATGCTTCAATCCGATCGAGAAGGGACATTAAATCAATTTATGAAGAAATGATTACTGCTTGAGCGAAGTAATAGAAGGGTACAAAACCGAGTAATCGTTATTATGCGAAATTGTTGAGCATTACTCCTCGAATTTAAACTCAACAAATATAAAGAATAATACCATTAAAAAGATGATTCCTCCTATTAAAGTACCCCAAGCTAGAAAGTCGTTTTTCATTATATGGCCAACGATGCCGATGATGCACAATATGCCGTCTGATATTAAAAATACCCCGGAATATTTCTTCATCTCCTTTATGAGCAATATGCCGTAAATAATAGAAGGAATTCCAAGAATTGCATAAGCTAACCCATTTATGAATCCTACTAAAGATTTATCATTTGCCTGTATTAGTTGTACAACAAGATTAATGCTATCAGGATTATTTAATACATCTTTAGCTAACAAGGGAACAACAGATATTTGAATAGAATAACTAAAAATATTGAATACTCCATAAATGGGGATGAAAACTAGTCCAACAAACGCTAAATTTTTGTAATTCGGTTTCAAGAAATGAAAAATAAGGACATACAAAACAACAACAACAATAGTTATTAAAGTAGCATTTATATAATTTCCCAGATACGCAATATCCGGATTAGCTACCCACTTTAAGAAATCCGTATTATTCCAACCGGTTTGAACCTGAGATAATGAAAGATATGTTAGTACGACCCATATAATAGTCTGTATTAATAGTACTAAAGCTATAATTTTAATATATTTTTGTTGCGTTTTCATATATTATTGTCCTTTGCCTAGCAACCTCATATTACACGTTTCTATTATCATTTAGAGATTCCGTGTTTAGTTTTAGACCCGACAAAGATTTCATCTATTTGCTCGGCTAAAGAATAATCTCGCTCGGTAATTTTATCTTCTGCATGAGTGTACAGCATAATTTTAACTTTCTTGTACTTATGAATTAATATATCGGGATGGTGATTCACCTTTTCTGCTAAAAGTGTAATTTTATTTACAAACTCCACGGCATTTGAAAAATTTGCGAATTCAAATTCTTTTGCGATAGATTTGCCTTCAATCTTCCAACTCATAGTAGAAATAGAAAGTTAATGTTTATAAATCTAATGAACAGGGCTCTAAGTTTATTTCAAGTAACAACCGCTAATCAGATTAAAACTACCAATAAAAAGCTATATCTTAGTAATTTATTATTGCTTAAAGGGATGGTTTATGCTAAGAAGAGTACTCTTTATAATTTGCAACAAAAATTTACTATTCAAAATTATAACAGGTAAGCCGTCGCGTAATATTTATTAGCAGTAACTATACACATTTAGATACAATTTAAAATGTATAAAAAGAGTTTAATTGTCGCCATCATAACTGCCTCAGTCCTTTTTTCTCAAAATAATTACCCAATCGTGTTGGTACATGGTTTTGCCGGCTGGGGAGCCGATGAGATTATGGGTTACAAATATTGGGGCGGTTTTTGGGATCTCGAAAAATATTTAGAAAAAAAAGGCTTTGAGGTAATCACCGTTTCTATGGGACCGGTATCATCAAATTGGGATCGCGCCGTAGAGATTTTCTATCAGCTAAAGGGTGGACAAGTGGATTATGGCAAGAGTCATTCTAATAAATATGGCATAATCCGGAAGCCGGAAACAAAGGTGTATGAAGCATTATATCCCGAGTGGGATGCCGAGCATCCCGTGCATCTTATCGGTCATAGCATGGGCGGTCAAACCGTACGCATGTTGGATTATCTGCTTGAGCATTCTTTTTATGCGGATACACTTGAATCAATCTATGAAGAAAGTGAATTGCTCGGTCAAAAGCATTCGGGCTGGATTAAATCAATCACAAGTATTTCATCGCCGCATAACGGTACAACCTATGTGAATGTTAGAACCAAAACAATTCCTTTCATTCAGAACTTCATAGGTTTTGCCGCGGCCATCGGCACCGATGTTTATAATTTTGATCTGCAGCAATGGGGTTTAGAACAACAGGACGGCGAAAATTTGCAGGCTTATTACGAACGCATCAGCAGTCATCCGGTTTGGAGTTCTAAGAATATAAGCTCTTGGGATCTCAGTTTAGACGGTGCGCGGGAATTTAACAGCTATGCCACGGCTAATCCGAATGTTTATTATTTTTCCTATGCCACAAGCTGTTCGGTCCCCGATGAAAAAACCGGTTATCATATACCGCACGGAACTGTTTATGTTACTTTGCGGAATAATATTAGAAATATTGGACAGGAAACAACAGCTTTCTCGGATGGCACCAAAACCGATTCGACTTGGTTTGAAAATGACGGTGTGGTAAATCTAATTTCCATGTGGGGACCTACTACCGGCTTAAACGGACCGGATCAGATCGAACCGTTTGGACAGGATAAGAAATTGCTGCCGGGGCGCTGGTACACTTTTCCGAAGCTGACAATGGATCATTATTATGTGATCGGTCAGTCAATTTTTACCAAAAAAGAAATGCGAAAGTTATTCCGAATTTATTTGGATCATTGCCGGCTATTGCATTCATTGCCTGAATAGATAACATTTATATAACTTAGAAGCGCAATTTTCGTTTTTCAAATAACAACATCAATCTTTTTAGGAATTATATGAACATAAAACTATCCTTTTTTGGTGCGGCAAGAAATGTTACCGGTTCGCGCTATTTATTCGAATACGCCGGATCAAGAATATTGATTGATTGCGGACTGTACCAGGAAAGAGAATTTCGTGGGCGTAATTGGGAAGGGTTTCCGGTTGATCCGGCGACCATTGATGTAGTTCTACTGACCCATGCCCATGTTGACCACTGCGGATTTTTACCAAAGTTGGTTAAATATGGATTTAGCGGTAAAATATATTGCACGCAGGCGACAGTCGAGATCGCCCGAATTGTCTTAATGGATTCAGCTAAGTTGCAATTGGAAGACGCAAAGTATAAAAAGAAACGCCACCAAAAAGAGAATCGTAAAGGCCCTTATCCACATATACCCTTATATACTGTTGAAGATGTTAAGGAAACAGTAAAATTGTTCAACGAAGTAAACTATCTTCAAGAGATAGAAATAGCCAATAATATTAAAGTAACATTTTTTGATGCGGGACATATTCTTGGGTCTTCCATGCTAAAAATAAAAGTTAGGGATACTATAGAAACGCGTAGCATCTTGTTTTCCGGCGATATTGGCCGCCCTGATAAAGTCATATTAAAGGATCCCACCTATTTTGATGAAGCTGATTATGTAATCATGGAATCAACGTATGGTGACCGCTATCATCAGGATATAAAGGAGATTGACGATAATTTGGAAGAAGTTATTCACGAAACCCATCAGGCCGGTGGAAATGTCGTGATACCAAGCTTCGCGATCGAACGGGCACAGGAATTATTGTACGAATTGAACGAATTATTTTTGAAAAAACGCATACCCCCTATTATGGTATTTGTAGATAGCCCGATGGCCGCCAAGGTAACAAGAGTGTTTAAGAATCACCCGGAATTATATGATGCAGAGATGTTGAAAATGGTCAATGAACGGCAGTCCCCGTTTTCTTTTAGCAATTTAAAGTTTACCAATACTGTGCAGGAATCAAAGGCAATAAACAATATTCGAGGAACAGCAATAATATTGGCGGGGTCGGGCATGTGTACCGGTGGGCGGATCAAACACCATATAGCTAATAATATTAACAATCCTAACAGCACGTTGCTTTTTGTTGGTTATCAAGCCGTTGGCACGCTCGGCAGAATCTTGTTGGACGGAGCCAACGAAATACGTTTATTCGGCAGAAATTTTCCGGTTAAATTTAAAATTAGAAGGATCGAGGGATTTTCGGCGCATGCCGGAAAACAGGAACTGTTTGATTGGATAACCCATTTAAAGCAGGCACCAAAACAAGTTTTTCTGACGCATGGCGAAGAGGATGCCGCAATTCATTTTAGTGAATATTTGCAAAATATAACAGGCTGGAAAACCGTTGTGCCCGAATACAAAGAAACCGTAACCTTGAATTAGAATATGATAAACATAAAAGACTTTAGCAAATTAGATATCAGAGTTGGTACCATAGTCAATGCGGAAATTTTAAAGAACGCTAAAAAGCCGGCTTATCATTTGCAAATTGATTTTGGGAAAATAGGACTGAAACAATCCAGTGCTCAAATTACTGAGAATTATAGAATAGAAGAACTAATCGGATGCCAAATCGTGGCGGTCGTTAACTTTCCCCCTAAACGTATTGCCGGAATAAATTCCGAAGTTCTGGTACTTGGCGCTAATGACGATAAGGACAATGTTGTTTTGCTTGATCTGCAAAAAGACCTGCCCAACGGTGCCAAAATCAGCTAACATTTAAATTGAAATACACGCTCCAAAAAATATTCAATTCAATTTTAGCATTAATTATTTGGCCCTTGACGGTAACAGTATTTGGCATTTCAGCCGGATTTTACCTTCTTTGTACAATTTTTATTTCGCCTAAACAATTACACATTTTAGCCAGAACCGTATGCCGCTTTATATTGTTAGGAGCAGGTCAGTTATTTGTTGTTAAAGGAAAAATTCCTGATCCTAGAGAGGGGCCATATTTATATTTATTTAACCATCAATCATATCTTGATCCTTTTGTATTGGGTGCGACAATTAAGGAATATGTTTCAGCGGTTGGCGGCGACTTCCAGTTTAATTGGCCCGTTTGGGGAACGATTGTAAAAAGGTATGGCGTAATACCGATTATTAGGGAAAACCTTACGGAGGCAATCCATAGCTTGAGCCTGACTGAAGATGCAATTAAAAAAGGAATATCTTTCCTGATTTCTCCAGAAGGAACGCGAACAGTTACCGGCAAAATGATGCCATTCAAAAAAGGTCCTTTTCATGTTTCATTAAATACCGGAGTTACCATAGTCCCGGTTGGAATAAAGGGGGCTTACAATTCATACCGGCGTTATGACTGGCGTATTTATCCCGGGGTAATAACTATCCAGTACGGCAAACCGGTCAAATACGATTTCTATAAAAATATGACAGTTGAACAATTAAGAGATGATATTTACGGGAGAATAGCAAATCTTTGCAACGATGCGGCGGCAAAAATACGGGGTAAATCAAAATGAAGCTTTTCCTTTTTGATATTGACGGTACCTTAATATCGCCGGGACCTTCGGCGCGCATGGCAATCAATCAAGCCATTGAAAACTTTACCGGCATACCACCTGATTTACAAATTAAAAACGTAGCCGGATTGACCGATCGTCTGATTGTCAAAAATGCCCTGATCAAAGCAGGTCGGGAAAGCGATGTAGCGGATGCAATAGATGGTATTATCACAAATTATTTGGAATTATTTGAGGAAACATATCACCAGTCTGACGGTGCATTTGTTTATGAAGATTCAATTGATTTGGTCAATAAAGCTAAAGCCATGAACTATCCGCTTGGATTATTAACCGGTAATGTAAAACGCGGAGCAAAAATAAAATTAGGTAAGTTCGGTTTGATGGATCATTTTACATTCGGGGCGTTCGGCGACGATGGTGCAACGCGCAATGATTTACCGCCAGTTGCACAAAGAATCGCCAAGGATACGCTTGGAATTTCCTTTAATTATAAAGATATTATCTTAGTTGGAGACACACGGGAAGATGCCATTGCCGCGAAAACAAATGGTTGCCAATCAATAGTGGTATGCCGACGCAAAGAATGGTATGATGATATTGTAAACGCCGGTGCCGATTTGGTCGTTGATAGTCTGAGCGATCCCCGAATAGAAGAAAAGTTCTTATCTTAATTAATTCTTCTGATACAATCTAAAGTATTTTGCTTAACGCTGATTTCCAACTTTGCAGTTTAACTTGTCTAGTTGCGCTGTCCATACTTGGGGTGAATATCTTATCGCAATCTAAAGGCTCTTGCCTCATTTCGGATTCATCGTAGTATTTCAATAATTTATAGACGCCAAGCGCAGTGCGGTCCTTTAAAGCGGTGTGTCCAATGCTGATATTTAATAAATCGGCAATGAACCGGAGCAGTGGTTCGCGTGCACCGCCGCCGCTGGCAGTTATCATGGATGGATTTATATTAGACTTGTTCTTGATCGATTGATAAATGTCATGGACTAAAAAGCCGATGGTTTCCATCGCTGCCCTGATTAACTCATTGTCGGTAATCTGATCCAAATTTTGATATACGGATTTAAAACCATCAACCCAATACGGGGCAGCGATACCGGCAAAGCCCGGTATAAGTACACCAGCGGTATTTACTTCATTACAACGCTTGTCCCACTGCATTTGCCGATGCGGTATATTTAGTTCATTTTCCAACCAATAGAATAGAGAACTGCAAGATGTAATGGTGCCTTCAATTAAGTACTGCCGGCTTGCTTTATCGGAGAACAACACATTGCTCAACAAACCGGAAATCCGCATGGGAGTATTACCGGCATTGAATTGCACTGATCCGGAAGTGCCAAAATTCATTGCGATTGTATTCTGTTTAACGCCAACCTGACCGATCAGTGCCGCCTGCTGATCGCCTATTACACAACGCAATGGAATTTTTTCGTCTTCGATTTCTACAATCCCATAATCAAATACGGTCGGCACAATTGGCGGCAGGCAATTTTTTGGAATGTTAAAAAGCGAGCACAGTTCATTATCCCAAACAACTTCTTCGAGATTCATTAATAATGAACGCCCGGCGATAGACTCGTCTATAGTCGGAACACCGGTAAAGGAATGTGTCAAGTAGGAACTGAGCGTACCGAACCATACTTTATCAGTTTCACATTTTTCTCTTAAACGATTATCTCGTTCAACAAAGTGTAAATATTTGGGCGCCCCGAAATGAGAGTTTAGCGGAACGCCGGTTATATTTTGAATTGTATCTGAATGTTCTAAAAATCGGTCATTTTCTTTTTGGGCGCGACTATCCTGCCAACTGATTGCAGGCGTATAATTTTTTAGGCTTTGTTTATCCCAAAATAAAAAAGTTGAACGCTGAACCGCCATGCCCATGCTTTCGATTTTACCATCATTCTTTTTGGTATATTCAATTGCCGATGAAATGAGCTTTGTGCAGGCATTCAAAATATCTATCGGATTACTTTCGACATGGTGCTCTTTGGGCCGCGATAAAAGATGCCTTTCTCTATCGGAAAAAACAATGTCACCACTATCATTAAATAGAAATATTTTAGAGGATGATGTGCCTTGGTCTAGGGCTAAGTAAAATTGTTTTTTTGAATTATTCACTATAGAAGTTATTAATTTTCTTATAATTAAAAGATGAAGAAAAACACCATGTTCCATTTCGGAACATACGGCAAATAATGGAAAACATAGATGAATAAAAAAATTGATACTGTCTTAATATGGGGCTATATTTGAACAGTATTAAGACTAAATAAGAGATAAATTATGAATCGTTTTTCAATAAAAGATGATATTGTACCGGTTGGGGAATTTAAAGCAAGCTTAGCTAAATATCTTAGGGAGATTAAGAAAAAAAATAATTCATTAATTATTACACAAAATGGTAAAGCAGCCGGTGTATTGGTTCCGCCTGCTGAATTTGATGAACTTAATGAGACAAAATTGTTGATTGAATCAATTTCTCGTGGGCTTTCTGATTCTGAGCGTGGTAGGGTTTTATCCACTGAACAAATGCGAAAACAATTAAAGAAATAAACATGGTTGAAATTCTGTGGACGGAGGAAGCTGTATCTAATCTTCGGGAGATTGAAGAGTATATAGCAAGAGACAATATAGAAGTAGCAATTGATTTTGTAAATAAAATAATCGACCAAGCAGAAGAATTAACTGAACACCCGAAAAAAGGAAGGGTTGTGCCAGAACTTTCAATTGATAACATTAGAGAACTAATATATAATAATTATCGAATCGTCTATTTAATAAAAGAAAAGTCAATTGATATTTTAACGGTATTTGAAAGCCATAAGTTGTTGAATATAGAAAAGTAGTATTATATGGATTACTTGAAACAGTACTAATTGCCCAAAGCAAACCGGAAGGGGAAGATACAATTATGAAAGTAATTGTTAATTTGATTAATAAAAGAGTGGTATAGTTCAAAATTACTTGGTTAAGAACTAAGTAAAATTGATTTTATAATTTATTCACTGTAGAAGTTATCAATTAAGTATGATTGTTTGATTACAAAATATAAAGTTAATTTTAATATTATGAATGAGGAAGAAAAGAAGAAATTATTCAATGAGTTAGATGAGATAGCCTCAGAAAAAATAGAACAATTAAAATCAAATTATTTAAAAATTAGAGATGAATATCAAAATACATATGATTGGCCTGAAATTGATCCTATACGATATGAGGTCTCTTTATGTATAATGTTTGGACTTAATCAGGCCGCTATTACACTAACAAACCATTTATTAGAAAACTTATTGAAAACAGCACTAATAGCATATTACTCAAAGGATAATTATCCTGCAAATCCTAACAATAAAACTGAAGGATTAATTGAAATGACTCAAGATGCACGTGATAAATATAGTGATATGGATTTGGGGGATTGTATAAATGCAGTTAGGAGAGCCGGATTAATTGATAAAAAACAACAAAAAGCACTACACGAAATCAGAGAAGGATATCGCAATGCATTTAGCCATGCTGATAAAGAAAAGATATTTCAAGAAGGAACAGTTCCTATACAGGTGATGAATGTTGATGATAATGGAATTTCAGTAGAAGAAAAGAAAACAGTAAAGATAAAAGATTTAGTTATAGGTCAGGGTATTATTCAAGCCATGCAAGCGGAAAGGGAAGCGGTAGATTATTTTAAAAAGATTGATTATTTAGCAAGAAAACTTTTTGATAAAATATTTAACGATTCTGGTAATTCTTAAAATGTTTAAATTATTTCTCTTAATCTCTTATTCATATATCCCATTACCCCACACAAAGCGGCGCCAATTCCAATTATTAAAAAGATAATTTTTATATCAACATGATTGGCAACAATTCCCACAACAGCTGAAGAAAGAGCGGTAACACCGATCACGGATAAATGGACAAGCGAAAACAACCTTCCGTGGAATTTGTTTGGCGCATGTTTTTGTATAATAGCAGTTCGGGCAATCGTTATCATCGGAATGCCGATTCCGTGAATCACTATAAAGAATAATACCAAGCTGACAGAATTGACAAAATACACAACTGAATAAGTAATTCCGTCAAGAAACATACCAAGTAATAATAATTTACCGATATTGATTCTATCTGATATACGATAGACAAATACTGAACCGAGCAGCATGCCAAGCGCCAATCCTGACTCTACAAAGGCGTAATCACTTGCGGTACCGCCCAAAGATTCTTTTACTAAAATCAGCATACCAACGAATGCCGGTCCCATAATAAAAAAATTATTTATGATGGTTAAGATAAACATCAAACCAAGCGGCTTGTTATCTTTGGCAAATTTTATTCCACTGAAAATTTCCTTAACCGAAATTTGCCGTTTCTCAATTTTTCGTTCCTGTTTTGGTAATAGCACAAATAGCAATAATAAAATCGCCAAAATAAATGAAAGACTATCAAAAACAAATAGATAAGGTATGGCAACTATGCTTAAAATCAAGCCCGCTCCCAAGGGTCCGATCAAGTATGCCAGTTGAGCCGAGGTTGCCAGTATCGAGTTCACTTTAACCAGCCTGTCTTTCGTTACGATCATTGGAACAAGCGCATTCAGAGCCGGCGGGAAAAAGGTACTGAACACTGCCCTAACAAACGCCAGAATGCCGATCAGTAAAATATTTTTATAATCAAAGTGTAGTAGAATTGGAATTATCAATACTATTAGCGCCTGACAGAGGTTCGATAAGATCATGATCAGTTTGCGATTATAACGATCGGCGGCAACGCCGGCATACAGGCCAAACAACATCGCCGGCAGGAAAGATGCCATCGCGACCAATCCCGTTGTAGTTGATGATCCAGTTATATCAAGTACTAACCATAACAGGGCAATTTGGTAAATCGCATCGCCGGCGGTAGAGATTATTTGAGCCAGCCATAATAAACTAATATTTCTTTTTTGATACTGCATTAGTTCAAAAAGTCATTGAAAAGGATTGGCAAAGTTAATAGATAAAACCGTAATTTTTGAATGTAACTACAATATTATTTTTGTAGTTTATGTATATTTTTAAGATTTAGAACAGGAGATTAGAATGACATATATTATTGCTGATCCTTGTGTTAGTACTTGTGACACGGCTTGCGTAGAAGTTTGTCCGGTTGATTGTATCCACGGACCCGATGATCCAACCGGTGCCGGTGCAGAAGCAAAGGAAGAAGGATTTGACCCGACCGGCAAACAACTCTATATTGATCCCGAAGAGTGCATTGACTGTGGTGCTTGCGAACCGGAATGCCCGGTTGAAGCCATCTTTGAGGAAAGCGAAGTACCGGCTGAGTGGGAAAAGTACATCAAGATCAACTACGATTATTTTGGCCGCGACTACGACGGATAATCTATAAATACATACAACAATGAAAAACGGTTGTTATACGGCAACCGTTTTTCTACATCTATATAAAAAATATGAAAAAAGAAGAAGTATTAGACCTTTTGAAGACAATCAAATATCCCGGTTTCAGTCGTGATATTGTATCTTTTGGGGTTATTGAAAAAATAGAAATGACAGATAAAGACATTTCTGTCGGACTGAATATCCCGACCCAAAACGATGAAGTTAAAAAAGAAATTGCGGGAGCAGTGCAGCAAAAACTGGAAGCGCTTGCCTATTTTAATGAGATTAATGTTGAATTAGCGGCTGAACACGCCGCTCAACACGATCAGCATCAAGGACATAAAACACCGATCCAACAGCGTGTCGAATTATCCGGCAACGTAAAGCATATAATCGCGGTTGCCAGTGGCAAGGGCGGAGTTGGCAAGTCCACCGTTGCAGCCAATCTTGCGACGGCGCTTAAACAAAATAACCATAAAGTCGGTTTGCTTGATCTTGATATTTACGGACCCTCATTACCGATTACGCTCGGCATCCATGATATGCCTAAGGTCACCTCCGACCGTAAATTGGTACCGCTTGAGCGTTATGGAATGAAAATCATGAGTTTTGGTTTCATAAGCGGCAATAATGCTCCGGTTATTTGGCGCGGTCCGATGGTTGCCAAAATGACTGAACAGTTTTTTAGTGATGTTGAGTGGGGTGAACTGGATTATCTGATTCTTGATTTGCCACCCGGTACAGGCGATGTTCAGCTTACTCTGACCCAACAATTGAAAATTAGCGGCGCTGTTATAGTTACCACGCCACAGGATATTGCGCTAGCCGATGTCCGCAAAGGGGCGGATATGTTTAAAAAAGTCGAAGCTCCGGTATTAGGCGTAATTGAAAATATGTCAGGATTGGTAATTGATGGTAAAGCCAGCACTAAAGACGGGAAGCCGCTACAGGCAAAACTTGAAATTGCCGGCAAAGAAACGATTGAAACCAATCGTGAAGGGCAATTTTCAATCCGATACGATATTTTCAAGCGCGGTGGCGGTGAAGCGGAAAGTAAACGCCTGGGCGTGCCGCTTCTAGGAATTATACCGCTATCTCCGGAAATAGTCGAATCGACTGATTTAGGAGAACCGATCGTACTGTCAAATCCTGATTCGCTGATCAGTAAAGAGTACAACAAAGTAGCCGAGCGCATCGTTAAAGAATTATCCTGATAACAATTTAGTCGGATATATTGGATGAGCACTTTCGTAACAACGTTGTGTTTGATACTAATTGGAATTGCTATGATCCATCCGGTGTTCTTTATGCCGCTTGGCCGACAAATACAACAAGGTAATGCACAACGCAAGTTATTACAATCCAATTACTTTATTCATATCGTTACCGGGGCAATTACCGTTTTACTTTATTGGATATACAGTATTAATTACCCCTTGCAATTAGCCGGTGCCGTGTACTTAACCGTTATTATTGTTATCGTTTTATTCTATTGGAAAGCGGAATTAACAAAATGGAATCTGTTTACAGCCTCGATCGTATTCGGATTTATTATATATTTTAGATCGGTCAATGAAATTGTCGAGATCACACCGCTTTGGCCCGGAATTTTTACTGGTTTAGTTGGTTCCGGTGCGTTAAGTATTTTGTTAATTTTAATTATTGAAGCCGGTTCAAAGAATGTAGCTACAGCCGAGAGCTTCTTTATCAAGCGATTAATTAATTTATTATTCGTTCTTATTGGAATTCGAATAGCTTGGGATGTTGCGATTTTATTTAACCTCTCAGTCGCAACCGAATATGGCGAGACAATCAGTGCATTGCGCTTTTTCTGGCAAGCCGCTTCAACAAGACTGATGCTTCTTTTATTATCGGGTATTTTTCTGCCAGCGATATATTTGTTACTTCTTAGAAAAAAACTGATAATAGTAACCGCTAAGGTAAGGTTAGTTCTAGTTTCTTTATTTTTTATATCAATCATAACAGCCGAATTCTTAAGTAAATATTTTTTATTGCAATTCGGTATTGTCCTTTAAAATATTATTACCGGAATATAAAAAGGAACAGATTGTCCGTTTTCACGTTGAAACCTAAACATAGACGGGTTTTGTTTTATGACGGAGAATTTGTTGACTGCCGGTATCGAATAAGGTAACTTTGCGCGCTTATTTTATATCGGTGATAAAGCAAAACCATGAATGCAAATAAGTTGAGAGAAATAATTAGAGAAAATGCAAATTTACCTGAGCATATTGCAATTATAATGGATGGTAACGGAAGATGGGCAAAACAACGCTCATTGCCGCGCATCGCCGGACATCGCGAGGGAATTAATTCGGTAAGAGAAATCACGAGAGCATGTGGAGAAATTGGAATTAAACACTTAACACTATATACATTTTCAACCGAGAATTGGGAAAGACCCCAAACAGAGGTTTCCGCCTTGATGAAGTTATTACTGAACACGATCCGTAAAGAAGTTAAAAATTTGCATGAAAATAATGTAAAGTTGACAACGATAGGATCTTTCGAGGACCTGCCCGAATCTGCCCGCACCGGTATTAAAGAAGGAGTGGAATTGACCAAAAATAATACCGGTTTAAATTTGAATCTTGCTTTAAGCTATGGAAGCAGACAGGAAGTTTTACAAGCTATAAAAAAAATAGCGCAAATGATCAATTCAGGCGAATTAACCATAGATGAAATTGATAATGAAAACTTTGAATCATTCTTATATACAAAGGACATTCCCGATCCTGACTTATTGATCCGCACGGGAGGCGAATTTCGCGTAAGCAATTTTTTATTATGGCAAATCGCCTATACCGAAATTTATGTTACTGACACTTATTGGCCTGCCTTTCGGGAGAATGAACTGCTTGAAGCCATTCTAGACTTTCAATCAAGAGAACGCCGCTTCGGGAAGCTTTAGGATAGTATATATGAAAAGATTTACAGCACTGATTTTGTCAATTATTTTTATTGGTATTGGCTTAGGACAAACTCAGAACAATGTAATTTTGGCTGATATAAAAATCGAAGGTAACACTCTCACAAATTCCGATGTTATAATTTTTACCTCCGGATTAAAAGCCGGCAGTGTTATTAATGCAGGTGATTTCTCACGTGCCGTAAAACAACTGTGGCAATCAAATCTTTTCAATAACGTTCAGATCTATGGCAGCGAGAGCAATCAGGATAGTATTTTAGTCACAATTGAAGTAGAAGAAGCCCCCGTTTTGGAATCCATTGAAATTACCGGCAATAAAAAGATCAGCAGATCGAAGATAGAAGAGGCGCTTGGACTGCGGGCCGGCCAAAGAATTTCTGATCAGTTACTTGAAACCGGTAGATTAAAAACCCTTGCCTTATATGAAGAAGAGGGATATTTACTTGCTGAAGTTGATCTAAAACTAAATTATGTAGATAGCGATACCGCTAAATATAAATTGAAGAAAGGCGCCAGTTTAAGAAAGTTAATTCTGAGTATTAATGAGGGACGGCGCGTTAAAGTTGATAAAATTCACTTTATTGGCAATGAAAATTTTGCAGATTGGAAGCTGCGTAGAACTCTCAAAGAAACCAAGCAGCAAAGATGGTATTTGTTTTGGAGATCGCCTTTTGACGAAGAAAAGTTCGCTGATGACAAAAATAAATTGAGAGAATTTTATCAGAAACACGGCTATCGCGATGCGATGGTAATCTCTGATTCAATATCATACAGTGAAGATCAAAAAGAAATGAATATTTGGCTCACGGTCAAAGAAGGTCCGTTATATTATTATAGGAATTTTGATTGGGAAGGCAATGAACTTTATACGGATGAACAGTTGAGCAATGCCCTTGGACTTAATAAAGGAGAAACATTTAACGCGGAACAGATGCAGAAAGGCATCTATGAACGAGCTCAGGCTTTGTATATGGACAGAGGTTACATATACAGCAATATAATTCCCGAGATCACTCCGGTCGGCAAAGATTCACTTGATATTAATTTTGCAGTTGTCGAGAATCAAAAGGTATATATTAGGAATATTAATATTACCGGTAATACAAGAACTCGAGAAAATGTAATTCGGCGTGCCTTGAGAATCTATCCCGGAGATGTTTTTAGCAGAGAAAAGCTTATCCGCAGCCAAAGAGAAGTTTGGATTTTAAATTATTTCGGTAATGTAATTCCCGATGTATTGCCGGTAGATGAAAGCAATGTAGATTTAGAAATTGTGGTTGAAGAGAAATCTTCTGAGCGGGCAAATCTGAATATTGGATATTCCGAGGAATATGGCTTAACCGGCGGCGGCGGGCTCCAGTTCATGAATTTTAGAGGCAAAGGACAAACCTTTAACATTAGTGCTTCGACCGGATTGTCTAGAAATAGTTCAAGTTATTATAATTATTCAAGCAGTGGTACGTCAAAATATCATTCATTTAGTTTAAGTTTTACGGATCCAATGGTCAACGATACGCCCAATTTAATTGGCGGTTCGATATTCTATTCTTTTCAGGGAGCCTCAACGCAATATTACTATCCGCTTGATATAAAAGTAATCGGTGGTGGATTAAATTGGGGTCGTCGGTTCCGGTGGCCCGACGATTTCTTTAGAGGGCGATGGGGCATTCAAATTACGCAGAAGAATTATGACGGCAGTCAGGATGATTTAGATATTTATACCGGAGGCTTGACCAAATCAGTAGGAATAAATATATCGCAGGTAATTTCAAGAGACAGTCGTGACCGGCCTGAATTTACTACTTCCGGTTCGCGAGTAGTTTGGAGCACAACTTTGTCCGGAGGACCGTTGGGTGGTAATGAGGATTTTCATAAACATGTATTAAATATGGAGTTCTACACACCGCTTATTAGTAAATTTGTATGGGTAAATATGGCGAAGATGGGAATTATTGGTTCTTTAGCATCCGATGATGACGAGATATCGATAATTCCTTATGATGAACGTTTTATAATGGGCGGCAATGGAATACCGTATGGTAATATGCTACGCGGCTATGATGATAATTCCATTGGCCCGGTTTCCGGTTCCGGCAGTGCGATCGGCGGTAATTCATTATTAAAATTTACTTCAGAATTGCGCTTTTCATTATCGGAAAATCCGGTAATTTATCTGTTGGCATTTGCCGAAGCAGGAAATGTTTGGGCAAATAAAAACATGACTGAAGCATTTTATCTTGAAAGAGAAAACGCCATCAGTTTGAAACGTTCCGCCGGCGTGGGAGTCAGATTTTATATGCCAATGATCGGGATGTTAGGTTTTGATTTAGGGTATGGATTTGATGACATCAATGGTGATGGCAAGCCGGAAGGTTGGAAAACCACTATAACGTTTGGACAATAAAAATTATTTTTGAAATAGGAGGACTAGTGAAACTAAGAAAAGTACAGATTGCCTTGTTGATAGTATTGATGATGTTCCCAATGCTCATATTCGGTCAATTGAAAATAGGCTACGTGGCTTCAGATCGTATTCGTGCAGAATATGAGGAATTTCGGGAGGCAGAGTCACAGCTACAGTTAGATTACAGAAAAGTGCAAGAGGAATATCAGGTGCTGTTGGTTGAACTTGATAGCTTAAAACAAGCTTATGAGGCTCAGAAATTAATGAGCTCGCCCGATTGGCGCACTGAAAAAGAAAATGAAATAGCTGCCAAAGAACAATACTTACAACAATTTCAAAACAATAAGGTTGGTCCAGAAGGCGAACTATATCGCAAACAAGCCCAAATGGAATACGATCTATTGTCAAAAGTAAAAACCGCAGTTGACAATGTAGCAATTTCAAAGGGCTATGATTTTATTTTTGACGGCTCGGTATCACTGTTGTACGGCAAACCAACCCACGATCTGACCGATGATGTTCTTTTTGAGCTAAATAAAAAAGAATAACATTTAAATTGTAATTTGATTACCCTACACAAATTAGCTGAAATTGTAGGGGGCAAAGTAATTGGCGCGCCTGAAAAAATTATTGTCGGGGTCTCCGATATTAAACAGAGCGCGCCCGATACAATAACCTTTCTATTTAATCCCAAGCATAAAGAATTGCTGGACGCCACAAAAGCATCCGCGATTGTTGTATCCGAAGAGACCTTACTGAACAAACAGGACGGCATTGTTGTAGATAACCCGCGCTTGGCAATGGCTAAAATCTTGGGAGTATTCGAAGAGAAAAATAGCAATGACGGGATTCACCCGACGGCGTTGATAGCTAAATCAGTTACACTTGGTAAAGATGTGAATATCGGAGCCCATACCGTTATAGGTGAAAATGTCAGCATAGCGGATAATGTATCTATACATAATAATGTATCAATCGGAGAGGATGTTGAAATTGGTAGGGGGTCTGAGATTTTTCCGCAAGTTGCCATACATAGTAATGTTAAGATTGGCAAGCAGGTTACAATTGATATGGGAACGATTATTGGTTCACGTGGTTTCGGTTATGAAACGGTTGACGATATACACCACACAATTCCGCAGATTGGCAGTGTTATTATTGAAGATCAAGTAGATATTGGAGCCAACTGCACAATTGACCGGGGAACAATCCGAGATACTACCATAGGATATGGAACTAAAATTGATAATTTGGTGCATGTCGCACACAATGTTAAAATAGGAAAAGGGTGTTTGATTGCAGGACAAACCGGAATTGCCGGCGGTGCTAAGATCGGTGATTATTGTGTGTTTGCCGGACACGTTGGGGTTAAAGATGGTATCACCATTGGCGACCGGGCAATTTTTCTTGCCAAAACGGGTGTATCGAAATCTGTCCCGGGAGGCAAGATTTATTCCGGTATGCCCTGTCGCGAAGCGCGCGAAACAAACAAACGCGATGCTGCCTACTCACAAATCCAAGCTCTGAAGAGACGCCAAAAAGCTTTAGAAGACAAACTTGCAAAGTAAGCCTCAAAAAACACTTGCGAAACCTGTAGTAGTTGAAGGTGTCGGATTGCACACCGGAACAAAGTGTCGGCTTAAAATCAAACCCTCTAATGACAATGCCGGATTATTTTTTACAAGAACCGATTTAGATAAATTATCTGTCATCCGTGCCGACGTTGACAATGTTATAGAAACTAATCGGGGAACCGTCCTTGAAAAAAATGGCATGAAGGTTCATACGGTGGAGCACATCTTGGCGGCACTTTATGCCTTAGGTATAGATAATGCCGAGATGGAACTTTCGGGTCCTGAACCGCCAATTTTAGATGGCAGTGCATTACCATTTGTAGATGCGATCAATTCAGCCGGAATTGAAGACCTTGAAGAACCGAAAGAAATATTGAAAATTGATCAAAAAATCAGGTACATGGATCCGGACAATGATGTTGAATTGATTATTCTTCCGCATGAAAGCTTTAAGATCACCTTTTTTATAGACTATGGCTTGCCAAATTTCGGACTGCAGTATTCATCAATAGAGGACGTAGCGCATGAATTTGAGAGCGAAATCGCGCCCGCGCGCACCTTTGGGTTGTTAAGTGAGATTTCACATTTAAAAGATAATGGGTTGATAAAAGGCGGAAATCTTGGAAATGCAGTTGTGTTTGTAGATCAGGATATTGATGAAACAGAGCGGAAAAGACTGTCAAAAGCAATGGGAAAAAGTATTGACTTGAATTTCAAAAAAGGCAGTATATTAAATGCCGAAGGTCTGCGCTATGATAATGAACCTGTACGACACAAGGTGTTAGATTTGATAGGAGATCTATCGTTATTTGGCAGACCGTTTTTTGGTCATGTTATAGCCAAAAAGAGCGGTCACAGCGCGAACATAGAGTTGGTAAAATTATTGAGAAGTCATTATTATGAAAACTGAATATAATATTGAAGAAATTTTAGAAGTATTGCCGCATCGTTTCCCCTTTGTTTTTATTGATAGAGTTATAAAGCTTGATCCCGGCAAAACGGTAACAGCCTTAAAGAATGTTAATATAAATGAATGGTACTTTCCCGGACATTTCCCCGGCACCCCGATTATGCCTGGCGTGTTGATCTTGGAGTCGATGGCTCAAGCCGGAGCATTTTTAATCTTACACGATTTGGAAGACCCCAAGAAGAAAGGAATGTTGTTCACATCTATCGAAAAATCGAAATTTCGAAAACCGGTTGTGCCGGGCGACCAATTAGTTATCAAGCTTGAATTATTAAAATTCAAATTGGGTACAGCCAAGATTCAAGGCGCAGCATTTGTGGGAGATAAATTAGTGGCCGAGGCAACTCTGATGGCAAGCCTTGTTGATCGTTAGGGGGTAGAAATTTCACACTCAATACACCCCACAACTATAATTGGTACAAATGTTACTATCGGAAATAATGTAACAATTGGTCCATTCAATGTTATTGAGGATGATGTTATTATCGGCGAAGGGTCGTCAATCGGCAATGGAAACACAATCAAGCAGTACACAAAACTAGGTAAGAATTGTCAAGTATATCATAATTGCGTGATTGGTGAGTTACCGCAGGATTTAAAATTCGGCGGTGAAAAAACAACCGTTGAGATAGGTGATAACACCGTTATAAGAGAATTTTCCTCTATACATCGCGGGACGACAGCTCGCGGTGAAACCACCATCGGCAATAATTGTTTTCTAATGGCATATACGCACATCGCCCATGATTGTAAAGTTGGGAATAATGTTACCTTCATCAATTTGGCAACTTTGGGCGGTCATGCGGAAGTTGAAGATTGGGCGATGCTATCCGGCAGCGTGATGGTCCATCAATTTGTCAGGATCGGAGCGCATGTTATTATTGGCGGAAATTATCGCGTATCGCAGGATGTACCACCTTTTATTACAGCAGTTGGCGATCCGTTAAGGTATGCCGGCATTAACACGGTGGGTCTTAAACGTCGCGGTTTCTCATCCGATGAAAGGATGGAGATTAAACGTGCTTATAGAGTATTTTTCCGGTCAGGACTAAAAAAAGCAGAAGCCTTGGATCGTTTGAAAGCTGAATTCCCCAATAGTAAGAATGTAAAGCACATCATAGATTTTATTGCAAAAAGTGAACGCGGAATAATTTGATTCCTGTTTTAATATGAAAATTTCATTTTTCCTGCTAATGCTGACCTTTTTGGTACCTTTAAAGGCACAATGGATCAAGTTCGATCTACAGAATTTGGATGTGAACAATTTTAAACAGGAGGTGGAACCACTTATTAAAGCGACCTCCATTTCAGCGGTAAGCCATTTAAACAGTCCCATGAAACTAAATAAACGTTTAAGGATTGGCGTAGCTTATTCCCATGGTATCAATATTTCTGGCGAAAATACAGTCTCCGATTTATTTGGCGGTTACCCGAATTTTGCCGGTAGTTTATTGATTTCTGAGAACTTGGTTCTGAAAGGCAATCTCAGTGTTTTTAATTCCCGAAATGATGTTGTTCAAGCACTGGCGTATGGTTTTGGATTGAAACTCGCGGAGAAGGAAAACAACAATTGGAGATTATCGGTATTGTTTTCAAAGTTGCAGGGTCCCGAAGATATTAGTATAAGAAGCATAGATGGTACAGTCGTGTATAATCTTCATTTAGCTGAACTTCCGGTTTTTTTCGGATTTGGTTCCAATAACTATAAAGCCAAAATTTTATTTGATGATACTGAAATTCCAAATTCTATCGAAGGAACCGCGACTTATTTCATAGCGGGATTATTGTACAATCGAGAACACTATACAGTAATGCCACTAATCCAGTTAAATTCTGATGTATTTGTCATAAGTATTGAAATTTCCGGAGCTTTCCGTTAATGCCAAAGAAAATCTCAATCTTAGGTTCAACAGGTTCAATTGGGCGCAATGCACTCAAGGTAGTTGATAATCTCAAAAGTGATTTTGAAATTATTTATCTTACAGCTAATACCAATTATCAACTATTGATCGAACAGGCACTACGGTATAAACCAAAAGCGGTAGGCCTTGTTGAATCGAAAAATGCTAAAGAGGTTGAATCACAATTAAATAAAATCAACGTTGAAGTGCTAACCGGTAAAGAAGGATTAATTGAAATTTCAAAACGCAATGATGTTGATCTTGTTTTGAATGCCCTTGTGGGGATAGCCGGTATGAAGCCCACTTTAAATGCTCTCAATGCCGGAAAGAATGTTGCCTTGAGTAACAAAGAAAGTTTAGTAATGGCCGGGCAGTTGGTGAAAAATGCTCAACAAAAAAAGGGAGCAAAGCTTTATCCGGTAGATAGTGAGCACTCTGCGATTTGGCAATGCTTACAGGGCGAAAATAAAACCGATGTTAGTAAATTAATCCTAACCGGCAGTGGCGGTCCTTTCCGGGAACGAAACATAAACACTTTTTCAGAGATTACACCGGAGGAGGCTCTAAAGCACCCTAATTGGAATATGGGCAACAAGATAACGATTGACTCGGCAACCATGATGAACAAAGGCTTGGAAATTATCGAGGCTTATTGGTTGTTTGACTTTGGTGTTGAAGAGATTGATATAGTAGTTCATCCGCAATCAATTATTCATTCAATGATAGAATTGCAGGATGGTTCGGTCAAGGCTCAGCTCGGTGTACCCGATATGAAAGTTCCGATTCAATATGCTTTGACCTACCCAAGACACAAGCCTGCCGATTGGGAGCGTTTGGATTTAATCAAATTAGGCAAAATGACTTTTGAGGAACCTGATTATGAACGTTTCCCAAGCATCAAATTAGCCTTTGACAGTTTAAAAAAATTGGGCACAACACCGGCAGTCTTAAATATTGCTAATGAGTTTGCTGTTTATCGGTTTCTGAATAATGAAATTAAGTTTACCGATATTCCTAAAATAGTTGAGCAGGCTTGCGGTAAACATGATTGGATGGAATCACCCACCCTGTCCGATTTACAAAATCTTATCGGGTGGTCTAAGGATTTTGTTAAATCCTACAAGTAATGGAACAAATTATGTTTAAATATTTATAACTTCCAGACCTTAGGAATTAGAAATGATTACATTATTAGCAACAGCATTGGTTATCGGAGTTATTGTATTTGTCCATGAACTTGGGCATTATATGGCAGCCCGTTCGGTTGGTGTGCGTGTGGAAAGATTCTCAGTTGGATTTCCACCTCGTTTAATAACGATGACATCGGTTCCCGATGGTTGGGAGTTTAAACTTTTCTTTTATCGTAAAAGTGAAGAGGGCAAGATAGAATGGGGACCGGTAGTAGAAAAAAATATTAAAAGGCCGGGCCGGAAAGGCAGTTTAACCGAATATTGTTTTGCGATCGTTCCTTTGGGCGGTTATGTGAAGATGTCCGGATTGATTGACGAGAGTCTCGACACCAAGATCGAACATAAACCTTATGAATTGATGAGTAAGCCCCGTCTGGCGCAAGCGTGGGTAATGAGCGCCGGAGTGATCATGAATATGATACTTGCCTTAGTCGTGTACTCGGTAATTGCGCTCAATCAAGGCAAACCCATAGTCAGTGATGAGCCGGTTATTGCACAAATAGTTGAAGGGCAACCCGCCGAAGCAGCCGGTATGCAAGTCGGCGACAGAATAGTACAAATTAATGATAATAATATTCAAACCTGGCTGGAGATGACAGAGATCATCCATGCTCAGCCAAATGCTGCGCTGAGTATAAATTATGAAAGAGATGGTCAATTACTTAATTCCGAAGTAACAACGGTTGCCCAACCCTATTTATCTGATGGCAAAATTGATACCCTGGGTATAATAGGAATCGGAGCCAGTGTCACTTATGATCCGATAAATATTTTTCAAGCCGTTGGCGGCGGTTGCCAGGCTACAATTGGCGTGCTTGAATTGATTGGAACTACCTTAAAAATGTTAGTTACCGGTTCAGCTACGATGAAGGACATCGGCGGGCCGATCTTCATCGCACAAATGGCGGGTGAAACAGCACGTGCGGGAATCACACCACTAATGATCCTGATGGCGATGATCAGCGTGAATCTGGCAGTAATCAATATTTTGCCAATCCCCGGCTTGGATGGTGGGCATCTAATGGTAATTGCCATTGAATCGGTGATCAGACGGCCGATGAGCCTAAAAGCGCGTATTGCAATTCAAAAAGTCGGAATGATCTTTTTATTATTATTGATGATAACAGTAATCATCAATGATATTGGCAGATTATTTACAAATTAGCAGACTTTAGCTGTAGCAGCATTGATCCAAAATTTAATTTTATCTTGATTTGGATCGGAATACCATATTCGTCATCACTTAGCCAAATGATCATATCACCTTTGTTTTTTAACAACGATTTCCCTTCTCGAAAGGGTCTGATAATTTTACAATAGTAAGTTCCGGCGGGAGTTTGGATGGTTTCTTTTCCATCTACCACGACTTGAAAACTGGTAATTTTTTTATTATCAAAAGTGGTAAAATCTAATATCTGACCGATTTCCAAAGGAATTGTCCTTAGATAAAACAATAATGAATATGGATCTCTTACCCTGCCCTCCAATGGGATGGTATCGTTGTTGGTAATGGCATACAGGCTATCATAATACATTACCGTATTATAGTTTTTGCGATAGTCACCTTCTCTAATTTTTTTGATAACCTTTAGGGTGGTGAGATCGTTCCGGTCAAGCCAGATATCCACCTTGTCTCTAACTTTAAAAATACGATCGGCGAATTTGTTGGTGTTTGCCGTAAAAGTTACGTGATGCACCGGCACACCATCAATCATTTGATCTTCTTGAACAGCTAAGGAGCCCTGCCCCATTCTAACAAAATTAAATTGTAAGGTATAGATGAATTTTTCACCGGGATTGAGTTGTTTATTCTGAGAATAATTAATTGAGAGAATTAACAGCAGTATAGCCGCAAAATAGCGCATTCTATTCCCTTATAATTTTGATATTATTGTTGATGAGTTGATAAATTGTTGAACCAACCGAAGGCGGCAAGGTTCCTCCGTCAATGATGAGATCAATTTCTTGTGCAAATTCTAAGCTGATCAAGCCGGGATCATTCAATGGTTTTTCGTTGGTGCGGTTTACACTTGTGGTCGTTATTGGATTGGGAAACATAGCGGATATTTTTTGGCAAAAGGGATGGTTTGGAACGCGAATGCCAAGCGTTTGGTTGTCTCCTAATATCAACGGACTAACAAGGTTGGTTTTAACGGGCACGATTAACGTCTTCGGACCACCAAGGTAGAAGGGTACTAAATCGCCTTGTTCAACGCTGATTTCCATCCACCCTAACGCTGTGTCCGTATTGGGAGCAAGTACGCTGATTGGACCTTTACGGCCCTTTATTTCATTTAATTTGTTAATTGCCCGATCATTTTTGGCGTCAACGCCAAAACCGTAAAGTGTATCGGTGGGATAAACAATTACACCACCGGCTTTCAGAATTTGTACAGATTCTTCTACTGCTCGGGGATCATTGATATTTATTCTTTTCATGTAATAATTAGAATACCTATTTAATTGGTTGAGTTTTCCAACGTCGGTGAAACCAAAAATATTGTTCAGGGTATTTCCTGATATATTTCTCTAAAATTTTAGTGAAGGATTGAGTTATAGATTCAACGCTTGCTCCATCCTCCGGAACTATTGGTACAAAGTCAATTACATATTTATTTTTCCCGACTTTATAGCATAACGTAAAAATGAGTAAACAACCGGAATTTAAATAAAATCTTGCTGCTCCTTTTGGGGTGGAAGCTTTCTTACCAAAGAAGTTTACAAATACGCCGCGCTTGCGGGCATCTTGGTCGCTTGCTAAAGCAAGAGCCTCATTTTTTTCCAAGATGCTGTACATTTCGTCGATTGAAGATCTGCGATAAACATATTTCGTTCCGAATTGGCAACGATGGTCAATGATGAATTTATTGCTGCCACGATTTTTTTGTTTGGCAAGGACAATTGTGGTCGGGTACCCATTTGAGCCAAGCCAAGCCGAGAGCAATTCCCAAGCCCCGATATGTCCGGTAATAAATACAATTCCTTTCCCCTTTTCAAAAGCGTTATCCAAATTTTCTCGACCAAGCACCTGCAAGTCTATCTCATCAAATGATTTAGGAAAAGCAAAAAATCTAATGAACTCATTCATAAAAAATAAATAGCCTTTTTTCGCAAGCCGTTTGTACCATTGTCCGGATTGATCAGGGAATGCGCTGCGTAGATTTTTGATGTATTCTGATTTTCTGATCGGTATAAGATAAAATAAGATAATGAAAAATATATATGAATATAGAGTTCTCATAAATTGTGGCGACAGGCGCATCAACCGAGAAATTACGAGCAGTGAATAATATGCTATTTTATGAGATAGTTTCAAAGGTATGGAATTTATTCCACATCGCCTGCGTGAACAAGTCGAAATTGTTAAATATTGAATTTGAATGTTCTTAAATTTATGAACATATTAGAGGAAATTATGAAAGTTATATCTTCCGGAATTGGCGAATTGATCCAACCTCCCGATCTTAATGCCTTTCGCGAATGGAACCACACGCAGAAATCCAAGTCGCTTATAGACAAACGCATGACTGAAAGTGAAGCAATTTCAAAATTCTTGCAAGACGGACAATACATTGGTATTGAGCTGTACGGAACCGTTCGGGCACCGATGTCGCTGACGCGGGAAATAATCCGGCAGGGTTATAAAAATTTAAGCTGTGCCGGACAAGGAGTATATGAATCAGAATTACTGGCAGCCGCCAATGCGATCAAAAAATTAGACTGGACTTACATTGGATTTGAAGTTTATGGACTTTCAAATTCGGCGCGGCGTGCGGTTGAAAGCGGCTATGTTGAAAAAGTTGTGGAATGGTCTAACGCCGCCCTTTCGTGGCGATTCAAGGCGGCGGCGATGGGCGTGCCTTTCCTGCCGACTCGGGTAATGTTAGGTACCGATACCTATAAATTCAGTGCTGCCAAAGTTGTGGAATGTCCGTTTACCGGCGACAAATTATGTTTGCTTCCGGCTTTGATTTTAGATGTGGGCTTTATTCATGTACACCGGGCGGACAAATACGGTAATTGTCAGATAGATGGAATATCGGGGTTTTCGGCTGAAATGGCGCGCGCCTCCAAACGCTTGATTATCTCAGCCGAGGAAATTGTGGATGAAGAACTTATCCGTTCGCAACCCGACCGCACGATTATTCCATATTATTTAGTGGATGCGGTCGTGGAAGCACCATTCGGATCCCATCCCGGCGAGATGACCGGTTTATATGAGCGCGATGAAGAACACATTCGTAATTATGCAAAAGACAGCAAAGATATTGAACAGACGAGACAATACTTGGATCAATGGATTTATGATGTGAAGAATCATAATGAATACTTAGAATTAGTTGGTGAGCAAAGATTATCGGAAATAAGGATTGGAGGTAATCGGGAATGAACAAATCAGATTATAATCCGAATGAACTATTGATCTGTATTGCCTCACGCTTAATGGAAGACAATGCCACCTGTTTCATTGGAACCGGTATTCCGATGTTGGCGGCGGCACTTGCTCAAAAAATGCACGCTCCCAATTTAATATCAATTTTTGAGTTTGGCGGAATCGGCGCCCAATTAGAGAAATTGCCGCTCGCCGTTGGCGATATGCGCACTTTTAACAAAGGACTTATGGCAGCGGGAATATGCGACATCATGGAAGCCGGGCAATGCGGATTTGTAGATTATGGCTTTTTGGGCGGGGCGCAAATTGATATATATGGGAATCTTAATTCAACGGTGATCGGTGATGATCATGATAATCCTAAAGTACGTCTGCCCGGTTCCGGCGGTGGCAACGACGTCGGATCAACCTGTTGGAAAACCATTATTATTATGCAGCATGGCGTTCGCCGATTTATTCCTAAAATAGATTTCATAACAACGCCCGGCTATTTATCGGGCCCCGGTGCCCGCGAGGAAGCCGGACTACCGCCGAATACCGGTCCGTATCGCGTGGTAACAAACCTTGGCACTTTAGGATTTGATGAAAATTCTAAGCGTATGAAACTATTGGCACTCAATCCGGGTATAACCGTTGAGGAGGTTATCGAAAACACAGGTTTCGAATTAATTATTCCTGACAAAATTGATAATAATCCCGCACCTTCTATGCCAGAGCTGAAGATTCTCAGGGAGGATGTTGATAAAGATAGATTTTATATTTAGTATGGATAAAATAATAGTACATACAGCAAAACTAAAATGTTCAAAAGAAAAAGCATTTGAAATGTTTACGTCCAGTAGTTATTTGGTAAAATGGTTAACCGTAAAAGCGGATGTTGAACCTGAGATTGGCGGGAAATTTGAACTGTATTGGGATGTTAATGATTTGGAGAATGATTGCACCAAAGGCTGCGAAATCCTTGCAATTGATAAGCCAAATTATTTGAATTTTGAATGGCGGGGACCTAAACGATACAAGGAGTTCATGAATAATGTTCGACCTTTAACAAATGTAACAGTTATATTCACAGAAAACAAAGATCAAACAATCGTAACATTAATCCATACGGGATGGAGAAATGATAAAGATTGGGAAGAAGCAAGACAATATTTTGTTGGGGCATGGCAAGGCGCGTTTAAACTGCTTGAAAAATTTGTAAGCGAAGAGTTAGAATAGTGTATAACAACAAGGAGGAAGGAATGTCAGAACGTAAAAACAATCAAGGTAGTTTCTTAGGAATAATCTTAATACTTATTGGTCTTCTATTTTTGATAGACACCTTTACCAATTGGAACTTTAGCCGTCTGTTGGGAGAATGGTGGCCACTAATTTTTGTGGTAATCGCAATCATCAAGTTCCAAAACCAAGAACGCGGCAGTGGTTTGATCTTTTTAATCATCGGCGGTTTACTGTTGCTGCTCACAAATGATGTCATCGGCTGGCATTCCGTTTGGCGTTTATGGCCCTTGATATTGGTATTTATTGGCATATCATTGATATTTAAAGGACGCCGTCGCAACTGGGGTTTAATAAACGATGCTACCCATGATACTGATTTCATCCATTCCAATGCAATTTTTGGAGGAGCCGTTCACACAATTACCTCGCAGAATTTTAAGGGCGGAGAAGCCATGGCATTATTCGGCGGTGTGGAACTGGATCTACGCGACGCCAAACTTTCGTCAGAAGGCTGCAAAATAAACGCTACAGCGATATTTGGCGCCGGTGAGCTGATTGTTCCTGATGATTGGAAAGTGGTGGTGAAAGGAACGCCGCTATTTGGTGCTGTTGATAACAAATCGCGCGGTAAAGGAGGAGATCCCACTAAAGAGATTGAATTACATTGCACGGTTATCTTTGGCGGCCTTGAGATACGCTAGTATTCATAATATATTGTTTTTTAAAGAGTTTAGGTGTAAACTGTAGATATGAAAAAAATAATTTTGAGCATATTATTACTATCATCGCTGTTTGCTCAAAACACTGATGTAGTATATCGGGTGCCAATTGAGGGCACCATTGATCTTGGATTACCGCCCTTTATTGAACGTGTTTTGAAAGATGCAGCCGATGATAAAGCGAGAGTTGTTATATTTGAAATTGATACATTTGGTGGGCGAGTAGATGCTGCTACACAGATCAAAGATGCCATTCTTGATTCAGAAATTGAAACGGTCGCTTTTATTAATCGTCGCGCTATATCAGCCGGGGCTTTGATTGCAATGTCCTGTGACAAAATATACATGACGAGCGGTGGTACGATCGGCGCGGCAACGGCAGTTGATATGCAAGGTGAAAAAGGCAGCGAGAAAGTAATATCGTATATGCGGGAAGAAATGGCTTCCACCGCCGAAAGCACCGGCCGGAATGTTGATATTGCCAAAGGTATGGTTGATGAGGAATTAAGTTTTACGCACTTGATCATTGACGGCGATTCGCTTGAAGTAACCGACCTTGAAGGCCGAAAGGAAGGCAAACTTATAACGCTAACTACCGAACTTGCCAAAAAATACAGAATTGCCGATGGCGAAATTGAAACCTTTGATATATTGTTGGAAGAGCTGGAACTCACAAATGCTGAGGTCAAAGAGACTAAGACTAGCTGGTCGGAGGCAATAGTTCGTTTCTTAACCAATCCGGTGGTAGCTTCGCTGTTAATGACTTTTGGTTTCTTAGGAATTTTATTTGAATTACAACAACCGGGTTGGGGCGTGTCGGGTACGATCGGCGCTGTTTGCCTCGCTTTGGCGCTTGGTGCTGGCTACATTGCCGAATTAGCCTCAGCTACCGATCTCTTAATCATTTTTGCCGGTGTAATATTATTATTGCTTGAAATGATCATAATACCGGGTTTCGGTATAGCCGGAATCGGCGGTATAATTCTAATTGTTTTCGGATTGTATCGGCTATTATTACCGGATGTGCCCGTAGGAGAGGAGGTTTCGGAAATGGCAATGTTTGGTTTAACGATCGGAATAATTGGCGGTTTAATAGGAATCGTTTTATTATTTAAATTGATGACTAAAACTAAGTTTTGGAAAAAATTGGCAACACCCGATGTTCAGGATCATCAACGCGGTTATGACACATCGCTTGGGCTGGAAGAAATGGTGGGCGAAAAAGGAGTTGCCGAATCGGATTTAAGACCTTCGGGTTGGGCAGCCGTAAAAGATAAAAGAATTTTTGTGGTAAGTGAAGGCACCTTTATCGAAGAAGGCGAAAAAATAGAAATACTTAAAGTTGACGGCAATCGCGTTGTCGTTCGACAAGCTAAAAAATAGGAAATTTAGGAGGATATTATGAATGTAATTTCATTAGTACTGCTTGGATTAATTGTTCTATTCCTACTGTTACTGTTCTACTTCGTACCAATTGGAATGTGGATTCAGGCGGTGGTCAGTGTTGGTTTGGGAAAAGTGTCAATCGTTGATTTGATCAGGATGCGTTTACGGAAAATTCCGCCGCGCTTGATAACCGACGGAGTTATTAATAGTCACAAGGCCGGCTTAACGCACATCGAAACCGATATGTTGGAAACGCATTATTTAGCCGGCGGTAATGTTGCCAACGTCGTGGATGCTTTGATCGCGTCCGATAAAGCCAACATTGATCTACAATTTGAGACCGCTACGGCGATTGATCTCGCGGGACGCGATGTAAAGACCGCTGTTCAAACTTCGGTCTATCCGCGCGTTATTGACGCTCCCAAAGACGGTTATTTGGCAGCCGTTGCCAAAGACGGTATTGAATTGAAAGCCCGTGCCCGTGTAACGGTGCGGACCAATATTCCGGGCTTGGTTGGCGGCGCCACCGACGAGACAATTATTGCCCGTGTCGGTGAAGGAATTGTCAGCGCCATCGGTTCATCCGGCAATTATAGTCAGGTTTTAGAAAATCCTGACAATATTTCCAAAGCGGTGCTGAACAAAGGTCTTGATGCCGGGACGGCTTATGAAATATTATCAATTGATATTGCCGATCTCGACGTTGGTAAAAACATCGGCGCCCGCCTGCAAGCCGACCAAGCCGAAGCTGACTTGCGCGTTGCTCAAGCCAAGGCGGAAACCCGTCGTGCCATGGCCGTAGCCGAGGAACAGGAAATGAAAGCCCGCACGCAGGAAATGCAGGCAACCGTTGTAAAAGCCGAAGCCGAAGTTCCCAAAGCGATGGCTGATGCTTTCCGCGAAGGCAACCTTGGCGTGTTTGATTATTATAATTTAGGCAATATCAAAGCCGATACAGGAATGCGCGATAGTATTGCCGGTACATCTAAAAAATCTGATAAAGGTAAAGAATAGGGGTAATTCCTGATGGAAGGAATTGGAATTGGAATTTGGATATTTCTGTTACTATTCTATTTGCTGCAGGCGATAACCAAGAATCAGCAAAAGAAACGCAGACTACAACAGCAGCAGGAAGCTGAAGAAGCTCAGGTAAACGAATCTATTGAAGATATTTACGATCGTTCAACCGGTCAAGAAGTAATTGAGGAAAGCGAACAGCCTGCTCAACCAATTCATAGAAAGACTCAGGAAAATGTATCCTTTGAAGATCTACTAAATCCGGAAAAGTTGCGGGACATCTTTGGTGTCCCGCAACCAAAACCGGAGCCAAAAGAGGCAGAAAAGCCTGAGCCAAAACCGGTTGTTAAACCTAAAATAAAGCAGGAAATGCGTAAAAGATGGGAAGATCCAACTCAATCAAAACCATCTTTACAGCATGAGGAAGCAAGAGAAACCGTTTCCAAAGTAGCCTCTGCCGACATTACTGATGTTGATGAAACCGCCGCCGATTTTAAAGCAAGCCGCTTAAGCAAATCGGATATTACCAGTGAACGTTTTGACGAGCGTAAAGAAGCCCCCGGCCGCAAAAAACCACAGGTTGCCTTGGACTATTTTGATGAACCGGAAGATATCCGTGATGCCATTATCTTAAAGGAAATATTGGATAGACCGCGAGCGTTTAGGAGGAATATTCGCTAACGGTAAATTGTATGAGTAGAGGCAGATTGCATGGTAGTTTTCTGTCAAACCGCTACGCAGTTTGAGTGGGTTACAAACCTTGTAATTTACCATATCGCCTGCCATTACTTATACAAAATGTTGTGTGCTTGTTACTTTCATTTATAACCCGTCCAATCCCCATTTTCCCCAAACATCCATTCTTCAGGTTTTGATTCAATGCTATAGAGTTCAATATGCAAAGAAGTATAGACTAAATAAGCGTTTGAAGGAATCTGAATATTACTCAGCATATAATTATACCATTGTGCATCTACATTGTTACTCGATGGCAGCCTCATACTTCCTTCTGTTGGATTGAGAATAAAAACTCGATTATACTTATTTAGATCCGCTATGTTAAAAGAAGTGATCAAAGAAGATTTAGTGTTTAAAAACCAGTTGCTAATATGCTCTGCACCATTACGTGTAATGATTAAGTCGTTTTCGGTGAAATTTATGACATCATTCATTTTAATTAAATCCTCATAAATAACTTCCTTATTTTTATTGTGCCAAAATGAACTTATAATGTCCCCGAATGCCATAGTTAGCGTTCCAATAACTATCATCCCCAAGATCAGATTTTTTAGCCAGGAATATTTCATATTGTACCTTATCATATAGATGAGAATAAATACGAAGGGTAGTCCAATATAGGTAGCAAAACGTGCCATTAACAAGGGTTCGTAAATTGGTAAGACCAGTAGATAACAAAAGATAATACTGGATAGCCAAAACAGTTTATTATCATCACTCAATTGTATTTTTGCGGAGTTATTTAGCTTAAACAAAAGTGCCACTATGGCCAAGGGCAAAATAATTATAAATATTGTAGTGAACTTGTCTGGGTCATTTGTTGAAAAAAGCAAACCTAAACTTGAACTGTCGCAAATTCTATTGATGTAATATCCAATTCTATTAAATCTTTGTATGTCTATAAAATAGAATAGAACTATAGTGACAGCTAATCCTGAAATTAAGCCAAGAAGAAGTTTGTAGTTTATCTTCTTTGATTTATATATGAAGAGTGCAAGTAGTATCGAAATCGCATAAAGTAGTGTTGCAGCGGCTGTTCCATAATGTGTCAACACTATTGAAATGTATAATATAGAATGGATAATAATTCTGCCAGGGTTGGGTCTGTATAATGCTAATTTAGACTGCCAAATGAAGAAAGAAAATAAAAGCAACCCGAGTGTATTTTTTTGTAAGAACTCAGGCATGTGTAAAATACTTAATGGATAGAATGCACAGGCAAAAAGAAATACCCAAACCCATTTCGGAATTGGTTTACCTTTAAAAATGTCCTTGATTGTAAGAAATACTGGAATTGGTATTAATGAGGGAATTAGGCTCATCCAAAACCTTGAGGAAATAACAATGGCACTGTTTAATTCCATTCCGAACCAACCTAAAAGTTTACTTGTCGCTACATACAGGTAAAACAATAAAGGCATATCGGCAAAGGGTAAATGACCATTTTCCAGTATGCCTTTCGTTTCTACATAATAGTAATAGGTATGGTTAAACCATCCTACGAATTCAGGCCTGTATATCCATAATACCAATATGCGGACAACAAAAGCAAATAATACTAAAAGTGAAAGTATTTTTTTCTCTCAGTTCATGTTTTTTGGTTATGTCTTTTTTTCAATTAAATTACCTTTTTCAATCAAGTATACTATTTTTGATTAGCAAGTTAAACAGAGAAAGATTAGAATTAAGCCAATGAAACGATTCCTAAGTTATTACATGCTCATATTTTGTTAAAAGGTCATCGTTATAACCTATTTTGCAACGAATGCTTTTCTATCTTTCAATTGCCCTCCAATAATCACTTTTTCTATTTGGTTATAAGCATCCACGGATTCAAGCGGATTGGTCTCTAAAACCAATAGGTTTGCTCTTTTCCCAGTTTCGATAGTACCAAGGGATTCTAATAATCCAAAAGCTTTGGCATTATTATAAGTAGCTGCTTTAAATATTTTATCTAACTCTATTCCTGCTTCAACCCAATGATTCATTTCTAAAAAGCCATTATAACCTGGGACACTAGTATACATATTCATTGCACCAGTATCTGTAGAGAAAAGCAAGTTAGCATTATGATCAGAAAGAAACTTAATTACTGTTTTAATTTTCTTTTCAATGGATTTATATCCTGCACTTGTCATTTCTTCATTACTGTCATATTGATTCCTAATAGGGTAGAAAAATTCAGGATTAACTGTACTTAGATATTTTGGTCTCCTTAAAATTCTCTTCTTTATCCACCTAGCTTCTTCTGTTTGTAGCCAGTCTAAATAGTTTTTAGGATATACATATTTTAGCGTACTGTCTTTTCTGTACATATCATTCAAAATATCTATTTCTGCTAAAACAGCTCTTGTTGTTGGTTGATAACCAATTCCTTTTGCGGCAATTTCTTTTAACAAATCTTTATGGGTTTGTGGTAAATCAGTATTGAAGTATTCTATAGGATTTGATGTCCAATTCCACATACTGTGAGCCATAATATCAATTCCAACGTCTTTTGCAAACAGTTGAGCTTCGTATGAAGGAGCATGCATCATAACAGGCATTCCATTTTTATGTGCTTCATCAACCACTTCCCTCATAATTTCTTTTGAAGCATTCTCCCAAGTTTTTTTTAAACCATTTGATGGATCTTCGTAAAGTGTTTTCACACAAATATTTCTTCCTTCAGCTACTTTTTTAACTAAATATTCAGCACTATGTTTTTCGAGATCAATAGAATCGGGGAATGTGACATGTTTATTGTATTTATCATGCAGAAATGGAAGTTGTAGCCGAGTCTTTCTTGGTAATTCAGCCATTTCCATTTCGAAATTATCCATTACGTTAGTTTTTGCACCACAGGAATAAATATCAGGCGTAATCTCCATGGCTTTAAGCTTGTTCATTAATCTTGGATCATAATTATCTGCATCAATTACTGTGGTATATCCAAAGTATAAATAACTTTTTGGAAGTTGATCGTAATATTCATTAACTAACTCAGGATATTTTTTTTGAAGTTTCCAGTTAAATCCTGCCATATTTAGCAAGTGAAGATGACTATCGATCAATCCTGGTATAGTATATTTATCTTTTCCATCGACTGTTTGATAGTTCCCCGTAACTTTCGGTTTTTCCTTTCCAGAGTAAACAATCAAATCTTTATCGATCACAACATGCCCTGCATATTGTATTATCGCACCATCACTATCACTGGAAATTATGTTTGTGTTTTTAATTAGAACACCTTCTTTTAAATTGATGCTATTTACTTCCAGGTTTTTACAATGGATAAATAATAAAAGAGTCAGTAAAAAAAATGTTTTTATCATAATCTACCTTTTAAGTTATATGCAATCTAAATCGAAATAGTTGAATAGTCGACCTAAAGGAAGATTTAGGACATCATATTAGTTAAAATAATATTATTTTTTTCTATATGAAGATGGAGACATGCCAGTAGCCTTTTTGAAAGCAAAATTGAACGTGGATTTAGAATTAAAACCACAGTCAAATGCAATGGCTAACATTTTTAGATGAGCATACTCTTTTTGTGTTAATCTTATTTTAACTTCTTTAATCCGCCACTCGTTAATATAATCATTGAAGTTCTTTTGAATGTACTCATTTATTACAAAGGATAAAGTTTTTGGATTCACCTCTAATAACTTGGCAAGATTGCTTAGAGAAAGTTCGCCATCTAAATAAGGTTTTTGATTTTCCATTAATGCGTTTAATTCATTTAAAAGGATTTTACTTTGTGATTTCTCTAAAACATAGTTTTTCTTTTTAAATATGGAACTGGTATCAAAAACAATTAATTTATTATTAATTACATAGAAACTTTTATAGTACAGACTCAAAGATAAGATGATCATGATAGGATAGTATACATTCATTTCAACGTCTTGAGAAAAAGAAACTATATACACTAACCACATTGATAAAAAAGAAGAATCGGCAAATAAAAGTGTCCTTAACCATTTTACTTGCTTAGGCTTAAATTCTTTTTTGTTCCTTTTGAGGAATAAAAAAGATAAAAAGAGGTAGATTGTAAAATAAATAAAACTAGTAATATCGTCAATTACAATTAATATCTCCATGATCTCCAAATAGCTCTGAATGCTATTAGAGAATAAGAAAAAAATAAAATAAAAAAGGTTAATGAATACAAAAGGATACAAATGGAATAAACCTTCTTTAAAAGAGTAGCTATTTTTTCTTAGTGTTCTAACATAGAAGTATAAAGAAGGGGCAATAAGATAAATAAAGTTAAAGTACATCTTTGGAAACCCATTACCTCCCAATAGATCAACAAGTGTGACTTTAGTTAGAACCGCAGAAAACCCAATTAAAAGCAATCCCAGATATAATTGAGGTTGTTTGAACCTGTGATTTTTAATGAGCAACAAACCTACTATGTACCCCTGCATTGCTCCAATTAGGATAATTACATTGAATATATTAAACATTTTGACTCTGTAAATAATTTTGTGTAAATACCAATTGTAAGGCCAGTTATATAGAGGTATTTTTGTTCTCCTTAGGTCTGTCAATCACTATTACATACCACCATTTCGTAAATATCATCATTGATATCACAGTCAAAGATATTACCAATTTCCATTGTAATCTATTCATGTTATCTTATGGATGGAATGTTGTTTTTAATGGCACACAACTAAGTTCCAAAATACCGATCACCAAAATCACCTAAACCGGGCACAATAAACTTATTTTCATCTAAGTGAGAATCAATTGCAGCAATGTAAAGATCAACATCAGGATGATTCTTTTTCAAGCGTTCAATTCCCTCCGGTGCCCCAACAATACAGACGGCACTAATATTTTTGGGCTGTTTTTGTTTAACGGCAGTGATTGTATCAACGAGTGAACCGCCAGTGGCAAGCATCGGATCTAAAATAAGAACGTATTTATTTTTAATATTTTGCGGAAGCTTTTGATAATATTCACGGGCAATTGCCGTGTTCTCATCGCGCTCCAGTCCGATAAATCCGACAGAAGCCCACGGTAGAAAATCGCGGGTAGAAAATAACATCGAAAGTCCGGCTCTAAGTACCGGCACAACTACGATCTTTTCCTGCACTTTATGCCCTTTGGAATTTCCAAGCGGCGTCTCAACCGTGATTTCTTTCGTTGCAATATCTTTCAGAACTTCAACAATAATAATTTGGGATACCGTAGCAGTGTGACGCCGGAACATTTCGGTTTTTGTAGTTTTATCTCTTAAAACTGACAGCGAATGCTTAACCAAGGAATGATCAATTAACTTTATTTTACTCATATTATTTCCCTGTAGTTTTTAGATACTCATCAAGCTGCTTAACTCGATTTTTGAGTTCACCGTATTGTTCTTCGGGCACAAGTGAAACACAAATTCGGATTCCCTCCCGCTTGGTGCCGGTGGGACGCATCGGTATGCCGGACATTCCGAATAAAAGCATAGCACGCAACAATTCACCGCCGGTCATTCCTTTGCGTTTGATAGTAAAATAAAAGCCGTCGGCAATCGGTTCTTCTAAATCCTTATAATACAACAATTCAAAGCCGTACTCTGCAAAGATTTTTTTAGCTTTCCGGGCACGATTGCCATAGGTACGCACCCGCTTCAAATAATTATAATCGCCCTTGGCGGTTGCCTCAAAAAGTGCGGAAAGCGCATGTTGCGGCGATTGCGGCACGCCGGCGGTAGTTGGATAAATTCCACCATGCACAAAGGCATGTCCGAATCTTTTTGTATCATAATATTTTTTCAGATTATCAAAACGCTTTTTAAACAGTTTGGGAGAGATAACCGATACCGCGATGCGTTGTCCGGCATAACTGAACATTTTGGAGCTTGATATTATGATGATATAGTTGTCAGTGTAATTAGCAACCGTTGGTTGAAACGGCGGTTTCCCCGGTACGCCGTAATCAAAGCGGAAATCCATTCCAAAATAAGCCGAGTCCTCAATTCCGATCACATCGTATTTAGTCAATAATTTTCCGATTTCCCTTAATTCGTCCTCTTTCAAACATAGCCAGGTAGGATTATTAGGACTTGACCACAGCAAAGCGCCCACTTTCCGGGTTGACAATTTATTCTCAAGTTTTTGAATAAGCTGATTACCGCGGTGATTGTAGAGGTCAATGGAATCACATTTAAGACCAAGAAACTTGGTTTGTAATTTGTTCACCGGAAAGCCCGGATCAAGATATAATATTTTATTGGTATGTTCATACCGCCGTCCCGCGATGGCTTGGGCAATAAATCCGCCGTGCATTGCGCCAACTGTAGGGATACAATTTTCAGGCAACACATCAATATTTAAAAAGGCCTTAACAAAAACAGCAGAGGCTTTCTTAAGGCGTGGAATTCCGTCAAAAGGTGGGTAGGTTGACGGCAATTTTTTGTCTTCCGACAAAACACGGATTTCCTCTTCAGGACCTAAGCGATCGGCAGGAATGCCGGGTACGCCGAACTCAAAATGTAGAAAATTAGTTTTTGAATGTTCGGCAAAATCATCAACCAAGCGTTTTAATTGACGAATGCCAATCTCATTAAGGTCAACCTCATGTTTCCGGATGAATTGCTCAAGCAGCTTTGAATCTAAAGGAAAATTTGTCATAATTAGTCCATATTAAATTGATTGTGATAAACTAAAAGACCAAGTGCGATCGAGTTCAACTTGGTCTGCATAGTGTCGGAACGGGATAGTAAAATAATGGGAATCTTGGCACCGATAATTACGCCGCCGCCAGTTGAATTTCCGATACTTAATAACATCTTACTGATGAAATTGGTGGCGGTAATGTTTGGCCCGATAAACACATCCGTCTCGCCCGCCATTTTGGTTGTCAAATGTTTAGCTTCGGCAGCTTTTCGTGAGAGTGCCACATCAAGAGCAATCGGTCCTTCGATCGTGAAACGTGAATCGGATTGATATTTCTTGGCAATTTTATCGGCAAATACTGTTTCCGGCAATTTTGCCGATACTTTTTCAATCAAAGCAAGCATGGCAATATTGGGCTTTATATTATTTAGAGCATCGGTTACCTGTAGTACATTATCAATTATTGAATCGGCTATTGTTTCGTTAAGGGTGGGATTCACTCCACCATCAGTGGTAAGAATTAAACGATCATAATTCGGCGACTCGATCGCAGCCACATGGGTTAAGTATTTATTGGATCGTAAGCCCTGTTGTTTATCCATCACCGCCTTAAGCAGGGTGGCTGTGTCAATGTTGCCTTTCATTAACAGATCGGCTTCATCATTTTTGATCGCATTAATTGCAACGGCAAGCGATTTGTCAGTATCATTATCTGTAAATAATAGTGGTTTTATCCAACCGTTGTTTTCCGCTTGTTCAAGGGCTTTAATAATATAATTGCTGCGGGGATTTACCACTGCGAGCCTGATTGGGGCATAGTCGGCGATGGCGTCATAAATTTCTTTAAAAGTTGTTATCATAAATATTCTTTCGCTTCTTCGTCTCCATTTAATACGCGTAATACACCTTCAGCTAATGCTTCTAGTTCGAATGAATCGGGATAAATAATCTGTGGCTTAATAAAACTCAGATATTCATTCAATTTGGCAATAAGTAATTCTGAATTGGCTAAGCCTCCTGTAAATATTAAAGCGGAAAGCTCCCCGCCGAATGTAGAATATAAACCACCGATTTCTTTAACAACTTGATAGACCATTGCATCAACGATTAGCTCCGCCTGCCGGTTGCCTTGTTTAATTTGTTGCTCAATTACAGTGAATCGGTTTTCATTTAGGTAACCTTTTAAACCGCTTTCTTTCGATAATCTTTTTTCAAGTTTAGAACGCTGTATGTCTTGGCTATAAACTAAATCCAAAATTCCTGAAATTGGCAATGCCCCGGCTCGCTCAACGGAAAAGGGTCCCATGCCGAGCAAGGCGTCATTGACGTCAATAATTTTACCACTCTTTACGGCTGCGATAGAAAAGCCGCTTCCAAGATGCGCCACTATGAATTTTGAATTACTAACGTTAAGCTTTAATTCCTGCGCTGCCTTGCAAACACAATAATTAATATTCAAAGCATGACTGCGGCTTTTTCTTTCAATCCCCGGCACACCGGAAATGCGGGCTAAATCAATAAAATCATCAACTGTTACCGGATCAACTATAAAAGCCGGAACTTTATGCATCTTTTGTAATTCAGCCGCTAATAAAGCGCCTAAGTTGGAAGCATGGTTGGCATATTTACCACGACGATAGTCAGACAGCATTTTATCATTGATATGATATGTACCGCTTTGCAGGGGTTTTAAGGGACCGCCGCGCGCAGCGATGGCATCAATTTTAGTATTTTTATTAAGGTATTTTGATATTTGTTTTAAACGGGAAGGCAGTTGATCAACAATTGAGTCGGAGAGTTGATCACCATAGTGGTCAATTTCTTCTCGCCATACTTCTTTAATGTTATTAAAATAACCGATTTCGGTGGTTGTAGCGCCAGGATTTATGGCGAGTATAAAGAAAGCGAGCCTCTTAGTTTATCAGAGCCATTCCGTGTTTCAGGGCTTTCTCATTTATCGGCAGTAAATGGTGATTCCTTTCAGGCAAAACCTTTGAAAGTCCTTCCATAATTGATTCTTTTGAAACGAGCGGCTTTTTGGATAAAAATGCACCAAGGATTATCATATTCATTGTCTTCTTATTGCCGATCTTATCCGCTTCAACGTTGGCAGGTATAGAATAAACTTCGATATCAGTTCTTTTTGGCGGATTTAAAATGTTGTTTGATTCATAAATCAGGATACCGCCCGGCTTAACTTTTGGTTCGAACTTTTCCAAAGAGGGCTGATTAAGAACAATTGCCGTATCATAACTGCTGATAATCGGTGAACTGACATTAGTGTCCGAAACTATAACAGTGCAGTTGGCTGTTCCGCCACGCATTTCCGGCCCGTAACTTGGTATCCATGCCACTTGCTTGTCTTCAACCATTCCGGCATAAGCTAAGGTCATTCCCATTGATAAAACACCCTGTCCGCCAAATCCGGCTACAATTAATTCTTCATTCATTTTATGCTTCCTTGGGAGGTAGTTTTAAATCGCCCAACGGATAATAATCAAGAATTTCTTGGTTGATCTTTTCATTTGAGGCGATTGGTGTCATTTTCCAACCTGACGGGCAGTTACTAACGATTTCAACATAATTGGTGCCACCCTTGCCATCGAGTTGATTTTGGAAAGCCTGTTTGAGGGCTTTTTTACATTTTCGAACGGTTTTCGCAGAATTGACAGCCTGTCGCGTTACATAGTAAGCTCCATCCAATATGGCGATCATTTCACTTATTTTAATTGGATGACCCTGCCTAAAAATGTCCCGTCCGTCAGGAGTGGTGGAAGTAACATCGCCTTCTAAAGTAGTAGGCGCCATTTGTCCGCCGGTCATTCCATAAATACCGTTATTTATAAAAATAATTACAATATTCTCACCGCGATTGATAGTGTGAATTGTCTCGGCGGTGCCGATAGCAGCGAGATCACCATCACCCTGATAGGTGAATACAATTTTGTTTGGTAAAACTCTTTTAATTCCGGTGGCAACTGCTGTTGCGCGCCCATGGGCGGCTTGCTGCATATCTACATTCATGAAATTATACGCGAAAACCGAACAACCTACCGGAGCTACGCCAATTGTATCACCCAAAATATCAAGCTCCTCAACAACTTCCATGATTAGACGATGAACGACGGAGTGTCCGCATCCGGGACAATAACTTGTTGGTGTCTCATGTAAAATATGAGTTCGTTCAAAAATGGTTTCCATTTGATCTAAATTTTCACAGGTAATTCCTTCGGCTGTGCTCATACTTAATCCTTTATCTTCTTTAATTCATTAACAATATCGTCAGGTTGTGGAATCATTCCCCCCATTCTGCCGTAGAATGCCACAGGCGTATCATTTTTGATAGAAAGACGAACATCTTCAACCATTTGTCCGGCATTCATTTCCACAACCAAAACACCCTTGGCTTTTTTAGAAAGCTCATTAATAATATCAGATGGAAAAGGAAAAACTGTAATAGGTCTGATCAAACCGACTTTCATGCCCTCTTCACGAGATAATTCCATCGCCTTTTGTGAGGAGCGGGCCGAAAGACCGAAAGAGACAATTAACAAGTCGGCATCATTGGTATTGATGGTTTCGCAGCGTGTTTCATTCTTTTGGATTTCTTTATATTTATTCTGCAGATGCACATTGATCTCCTCCATTTTCTCTGATAAAAGGTGTAATGAAGTGATGTAGTTTTGCGGCCTGCCGTCGACACGGCCGGTTGTAGCCCAAGCAGAATGATCAACTAAATGTTCTTCAGGATTATACTCCGGAAATTCCACGGATTCCATCATTTGACCCAAAGCTCCATCAGCCAATATCAAAACCGGCAGGCGGTATTTATCGGCTAGATCAAACCCAAGAAAGGTAAAGTTTGCCATTTCCTGGACACTGTTTGGCGCCAAAACGATTAATTTATAATCGCCGTGTCCGCCTCCTTTTACAGCCTGAAAGTAGTCGCCTTGCGAAGGTTGAATCGTTCCTAATCCCGGTCCGCCGCGCACGACATTTACTAACAGACAGGGTAATTCAGCACAGGCCATATAAGATATTCCTTCTTGCATCAAGCTATAGCCGGGGCTACTGGTACTCGTCATAACGCGCTTGCCGGTGCCCGATGCTCCATATACCATATTGATGGCGGCAACTTCACTTTCGGCTTGCACAAAAACACCGCCGCGCGCTTCTAAATTGGTTGCCATATATTCAAGTAGCTCGGATTGTGGCGTAATCGGGTACCCGAAATATCCTTTAACACCCGCTCTGATGGCTGCTTCGGCAAGGGCTTCGTTTCCCTTCATTAATAATTTTTTAGCCATAATATTCCTAATTTGTTGCTAAAGAAAGGTTATCGGTGGAAGGTGCTTTCTTTTTGGATCTTGATTCTCTGTAAACTGTGATAATTGCCTCGGGACAGACTAAAGCACAATTCGTACAGCCAGTGCAATTATCCTCAACCAATACGGCGTAATGGTAGCCTTTTTTGTTTATATTTTGAGACATTTCAAGAGAACCTTGAGGACATTCGTTTATGCAGAGTTCACAACCTTTACAATTTTCAATATTAATTTGTACATGCCCGCGTATTTTTGCCATTGTTCACTCAACTTTTTTAGTTTAAATCAAAAGGTAAAGTTACGACTTTAATTATTCTACATTCAATTTAAATAGGATATTAAAGTCCTTGAATATGGGCTTCATAAAATATGCTCAATTTTTCTTCCAATTCTTCCTGTGTTCCATTATTGTGAATGGTATAGTCCGCTATTTCGGATTTTTCTTCATCGGTCCATTGCAGATCAATTCTGCGTAAAATATCTTCGCGGGTCAACCGACCGCGTTTTAGAGCGCGCTCAACTCTAAACTTAAGTAATGAAGCAATCAGCAGAATGAGATCGAGATGTTGATCAAGACCGGATTCCAGTATTATAGCGCCGTCAACGACAAAACTATCATGTTTCCCCTTATTGGATATTTCCTCAAATTGTTTGTCTAATTCCTTAAAAACATGAGGGTGTATTATGGCATTTAAGAGCAGTTGATGATCCTCATCCTGAAAAGCAACGCGCGCCAATTTTTTATTATTAATGTTTCCTTCACCATCGAGTACGTCGCTGCCAAACTCATCAATAATGTCTTTTTGAACCTGTTCGTTGTTTTCCAATATCTTCTTTGCTTCGGAATCCGCATCAAAAATATATGAACCGAGCTGTTCAAGATAGACGCTCGCTGTACTTTTACCGCTGCCGATCCCTCCGGTCAGTCCGATTTTTAACATGTTTACTCCAAAACATTTAAAATTCTATCGGTTATTTCCGGGATGGTTCCCAATCCATCCACTTCGTGCAACAAATTCCGCTGCTGATAAAAATCTAACAGGGGAGCAGTTAATTTCCAATAGACTTGCTGACGTTCTTTGATGACCTCTTCGGTGTCGTCACTGCGCCCTGATTCCTGACCACGCAATACTAGCCTTTTCACAAGCTCGTCCTCATCGGCCGTTAAGCTGACCACAAAATCAATTTTGGGACCAATCTTTTCCACGATCTTTTCCAAACCTTCGGCTTGAGGAATTGTGCGCGGAAAACCGTCTAATAAATATCCTTTTTTACAGTCATCCTGCTGTAAGCGGCCTTCCATCATATCCAATAATAATTCATCAGGCACCAAAGATCCGGCATCCATAAAGGTTTTGGCCTTTATTCCCAATTCGGTGTTCCCGCCAACCTCAGCACGCAGAATGTCTCCTGTTGAAAGATGTACAATTCCATATTTTTTGACTATATTTTTAGCTTGAGTTCCTTTCCCCACGCCCGGGGGTCCCATTAGAATAATTCGCATTTTCCTTTTCCTTTTGGTTAGATTAATATACCGGCGACAGTGGCAGTGAGCCAGGAAGCTAACGCTCCGCCAAACATCGCTTTCATTGCTAATTTTGCAAAATCTTTACGGCGTTCCGGTGAGATTCCGCCTAAACCGCCGATTTGGATACCAATTGATGCAAAATTTGCGAAACCGCACAAAGCATAACTTGCTATAATCGCTGTCCGCTCACTAATCGCATCATCCATGCGCAATTGACTGAGATCAGCATAAGCAATCAATTCGGTTAAAACAATTTTTTCACCCATTAATTGACCTAAAATACCGGCTTCTTCCCAAGCTACGCCCATTGTCCAAGCTAATGGCTTGAAGATAAAACCAAGAATTCCTTCAAGAGAAGTGCCGGCCAAACCTAATAAGGCATTAAACATTGCAATTAGAGCCACAAAAGCGACCAACATAGCTCCGACATTCGCTGCCAGTTTCAATCCCTGAGTGGCGCCGCGCGAAAGAGCTTCCATGGCATTGTCGTCAATTTTCTCAACCGATACGGTATCGTCGTCGGCTGTAAGTGGAATTTCCGTTTCGGGATAAATTATTTTGGCAATTACCAAAGCTGCCGGTGCACTCATAATTGAGGCAGCCATTAAATGGCCGGCAATTCCGGGAATATCCACTAGCATAGTAACATAGATGGCCATAACGCCCCCGGCAACGGTGGCAAAACCGCCCACCATAATCGCCATTATCTCGGATTGTGTTAGACCTTTGACAAAGGGGCGGATTAGGAGCGGTGCCTCGGTCTGCCCGACAAAAATATTGGCTGAAACACTTAGAGTTTCCGCGCCGCTTGTCTTTAAAGTTCGTTCCATTATCCAGGCAAGACCCTTGACTATTTTTTGCATGACGCCAAGATAATATAATACCGCCATCAAGGATGAAAAGAAAATGATGGTCGGCAAGGCGCGGAAGGCGAAATTGATCAAAGGCACTTCTACCACGCCGGTTGAATAGGATGCAAACAGAAAATCGCTTCCGGCATCCGCAAAGCTGATTAATTTTTTTATAGCGGTATCAAAAGCGGCAAAGAACGGTTGTCCAATGGGTGTTTTTAAAATAAATAACGCAAAGAGCAGTTGCAGCAAAAGCCCTCCGATGATGACCCGCCAATTCAGGTTCTTGCGATTATTGGACATCGCAAAAGCGATAGCCAATAAAATAACAATTCCGATTAATCCGGTTAACCTTTCCATTTATTCCTCTCTATTTTTCTGCCACAGAGGGCACAGAGCTTATTTTGAAAATATTATTTTTCATTAATTTGAAATTCTTTTGATTCCGTTGATTAGTTTCTTTTCAGCAAAATTAATTAATAAAGAATGTTTTAGGCCGGTTGGTTTTAAATATGATAAGGTTTGAGCCATTGCAACTTCAGGTAATTTTGATACTGATTTTAATTCAACGACTACTTCATTTTCAACTAAGATATCTATTCGCTGACCTTTAATAATTGTATCTTTGTATTTTACATTAACTCCTACTTGTCGCTCAACTTTTAGCCCTCGTTGTTTTAATTCGTAGCAGAGAGCCTCCTCATAGATCGATTCTAACAGTCCTGGTCCGATAATTTTATGGACTTCAATTGCGGCGCCTATAATCTGTTCTGTCAATTTATCTCCATAAAAAATCTCTGTGAACTCCGTGGTTAGTTCTCCGGTGGTTGGTAGCAATTGCGACAACGCGCTTCGTAAATATCGGTTTCACCGATGACAACCCGTTGTTTGTCTTTGCTTGTTCTTTGAGTATAAGTTGCCGGATTTCCGCATACTACGCAGATGGCGCGAAGTTTATCAACATAGTCAGCTTCGCACATCAGTTCCGGCATTGGACCAAATGGCTGCCCGCGGTAATCGGTGTCAAGTCCGGCGACAATAACCCGTTTTTTTTGTTTAGCCAATTTTTTACTTACTTCTAAAATATCATTGTCGAAAAATTGAGCTTCGTCAATAGCAACAACCTCAGCATCACCGGCGTTGTCAATAATTTCTTGTGATGAGTTTACAGTTTTTGAGGTCAACTGTTTACGATCGTGCGAAACAATGTGCTCTTCACTAAAACGATTATCAACGAAAGGCTTAAAAATGATAGTTTTCATCTTTGCGATTTGTGCACGACGAATTCGGCGCATCAGTTCTTCAGTCTTACCGCTGAACATTGAACCGCAAATTACTTCAATCCAACCGGCATCACGGGGAGTCCAGGTCATTTTTATCTCCTTGAGAATATAGAATTAAATTTTGTCTAAATAAGAGTAATGGCAATTTCTTGGATATAGTTGTTTTACCGGAACCGGTTCCGCTTGTTACGCCGCTTAATATGGTTGGTTTATTCATTCCAACATATTTGAATCAAATGCCAATGGCAGTAATTCTTTACTGGTAGTATTTTTTATTTTACCACTATTATCTACAATGTAAATTGGTATGTCGCCGCATAAGTCCCAAATTACCTGTCGGCAGGCACCGCAGGGCGATGCTCCATTAGCGGTTACGACAGCAAGTTCTTTAAATTTATTGTGTCCTTGAGCAATGGCACTGTAAAGGGCAGTACGCTCGGCACAACAAGTAAGACCATAGCTGCTTGACTCAACATTGCAACCGGTAATTATGGTATTTTCTTTAGTGAGAACGGCTGCACCGACTTTATAATTAGAATGTGGCGCGTGAGCATTTTTTTGAGCCTGTTGAGCTGCTTCGATTAATTTTTTCATTTGATTCTAATACCTCTCAATTCGAACAAAACGGAAGATTCTTTCCAATAACACACCGGTTAAGAATCCTCCGATGTGCGCAAACCAGGCAACACCGCCACCGGTATTTACGGCCAAAGTACCGATGCCCGACAAGACCTGAGTAGCAAACCAAATTCCGATCACGATAAAAGCCGGGATCTGAATCGTAGTAATCACGAAAAATAAAAATACAAACGTATGAACACGGGCGTGTGGATAACGAAACATGTAGGCTGCCAAAACCCCGGAGATTGCCCCGCTGGCACCGATCATCGGGACCATTGAGTTTACATCCACGATTATCTGGCTTGCCGCTGCTCCAATTCCACACAGAATATAGAATATCGCAAAGCGAACATGCCCGAAAGTGCCTTCGACATTATCACCAAATATCCAAAGAAATAACATATTTCCAAGCAAGTGTGCAAAGCCGCCGTGCATGAACATTGAGCTGAAAATGGTTAAAAAGGGGCTATTGGGCATGGCATCCAAATTTATTCTTGTATTTGATATTTCAGACAAATATTGGGCATAAGTCGCAGTTATTTCGGCGCGCGGAATATTAGTAAATGTTGCGGGAATCAGTCCGAATGAAAGTGTGAATTCCTGACTGGCAATGAAGTCAAGTCCGATTTGATACAAGAATACAATAATATTAAAAGCGATGATCACATACGATACGTATGGGATTACTATCCGGGGGTTGTCATCTTTATATGGGAAGAACATTATTCAACAAAAAATTTAAATGATTTAGCTATTGAATTGCCAGAACGATCCTGAAAATTTATATCAAGTTTATGTTCGCCAAGCGCTAATGGTTTTTTAAGTTCATAAGAAATTTCTTGTTCAAATGGTTGATAGGCAACCCACAGCCTATCACCGTTAAGATATACTTGTAGGTTATTTTCGGAATAATCAATACCGGATAAATTATCATCAACACGGATTTTTATTTCATTAAATAAAGCTTGGGCATGAACCTGATTAGCCTCGGGGAAAGAGTTTTCTATCCAAGGCAATTGGCTATCTTCAAATACCGCGATTATTTGCGGTGATGAAAGCTTTGCCTTCACAGTTATCGTATCAATTTCACTTTTTACATATTTCCATTTACGCTTTTCCTCATCAAAACGATATACTGCAAATCTATCGGTGTTAAGATTATTGTCAAAATTAAAAGTAACCTGTAAACTTTCATTTGCCGGAATTCCTTTTGGGAAAATATCATATACGCGCGACACTCTATTTTGCCGTGTTGAGTAAAACCTACTGGAAACATCGGTAATCCATGTTAATGTTGTGTCAAAAAATGAATTGAATAGAGATACAGTAACTAAACTATCATTCGAAGAAATAGTTTGAGCGGAGTCCGGCAGGATAAGCTGCGGTTGGAAGGTATAATAATATTTTGAAATTGAATCTGAAGCAAACAACAAACCAATATGATTATGATTACCAAATTTATCGAAACCAATCAAATCACTGACGTAATGATTTTGGTCATTATCTAAACGCAAAATATGCAAGGAATCGGATTTTTCTATAAAAACATAAATATTACTATACTGATTACTATCAACTTCAACTTTAAATATTGCGCCTTTTTCAAGTACTAAAAATTCGGACACAAAATTATCCTTATTTAATGGAATAGAAGTTAAATCGTGTAAAGTGTCCGGGTGTACTCCGGTGAATTGGATCGTATCTTTAATAGCATCAACAGTAAATGATAACACAGATTCATTTTGCGCAGCATCAATGGTTTTGATCCTAATGTTGTGGAAGCCCGGGCTGAGATTCAATATCCCCGATTGATTTCCTTTGTGAACTAATAGTTTCGGATAGTTCTTCAATAGATATAATTTCTGAAAATCAGCGCTATTTTTTTGGGCAGGCGGCTGTCCTAAAACTGTTCGTACGTAATTGTCTTCACGGAAATCAAGCGAATCGTAATTAATTGAAAATATCGGGAGAGAATCAACGCATAATTCTATGCAATGTGGTTGGTAGGAATAGGGAACATAGGGGATATTATCAGCAATTTTCACCGCCAAGCCGATCTCGCCCTGGACGGAAATGGTGTCACTAATAAAGAATCTGTTATTTGACATTTTTTTTGGTTGAAAGGTTTTAAACAAAGCGGTATTTCCGATTCTAGCGCCGGTGTTCATTGGAATGATCGCCAAATCCAAAAATAAGGGCGGAGCTGAATCGGCGACGGGAAAACCATAAACAAGGGGATTTAGCGGTTGGTCGAACGCATTTCTAAATTCAAAGTGTAGATGTGGGCCTGTGGAACCGCCGGAATTACCGGAATAGCCGATGATGTCTCCCCGTTTCACCGGATATTCATCTTTGGTGAAATACTGATTTACAAAATAAGATTGATTCTTATTCTGTAACTCAAATAGCTTGTTTTCCAGATCGGCGGAATATTTAGTGAGATGTCCGTAAAGAGCAATTTTATTGTCAGTGGTCTTTAGATATAATGCCTTGCCATAACCCGCGAAATTAGTCGCAATGCGAAAGATATAACCATCGCTTACAGCGTATAAGGGATGTCCCGTACTTTGTTTTGTTCTAATATCAATGCCCATGTGAAAATGATCGCCACGAAATTCTCCGAAATTAGACGTTAATTGTTTGCCCGTACTGGTCGGCCAAGCATATTTCTGCCCGGAAGTGAAACTGTAAAAGAGAATTAATATATAGAGAGTTTTATGTTTCATAAAAGGACGAATAATTTAGCATTGATTACAATTTTATAACGAATAAAAAGAACCTCCAAACAAGTTTTTACAAATAAAAAACCCCCGCAAGGCAGGGGTCTTTTATTCTTATGGATTTTATGGATTAATTTTCTTTTTTCAATTCTTCCAGTTCACGCTTTAGTTTTTCTAATTCAGCTTTCATATTTTCCATTTCGGCTTTGAGTTCTTGTTCATCAAAATTAAATGCATGAACGTCAAAATCTTTTCTAGTTGGATGAGGTAACTCTTTTAATAATTTGCGATGTTCTCCCATTTTATCCCAATCACCAAATTTATAGGCAAAGGAGTTTTCTGTTTCACCGAGCGTGGCATTGAGTTTTTTGGTTTTACCGGCACGAACAACAGTAACTGTTACTTTGGTCTCCGGTTCATATCTACGAACAGTCTCAGTAAGTTCAGAGGTTGACTCAACTTTCTGATCATCAACTTTTGTAATAACATCACCGGCTTTCAACCCGGCTTTGTCAGCGGGGCTATCTTCGACAACTTCCGAAACAAGTACGCCCTTGCCATCTTTCAGCTTAAAATGGTTGCCGAGCTGTTCGGTTAAATTTTGGATATGCACACCAAGATAACCGGCTTTTTCATCAAGTAGCATTGGTTTGTGCATCTTAAAATGCTTAACGTCTTTGTCTCCATTGTCATACCAGACAAAGCCTTGTTCGCAGTCCTCTTGCTTAATTCTTTTTTGGATTTTGACCTTGCCTTCTAAATCGTATTCAGCAAGTTTCTCCTCTATTGCGGCTACGCCTTCTTCATCGTCGAGATCGGCGGTAAATTCCTCGGTTTTACCATCTTTGGTAATTGAAACGGTCAGCTTATCGTCTTCAATTTCCTTTCTGACTTTGATCTTTGTCTCGTCACCTTCAGTTTCGGTCATGGTGACAATCTTTTGTCCGAAAGTGATACCAAAGAGCAATAAAAATGATAACAAATAACGCATATTGGGGTCTCCTGAATTATAGTTATTTCTTGTTACGATTTGAGATGATCAATTGTTCCTGATTTCAATTAAGTGACAATAAATTTTCCCTGCTGATTAGTTTGATATATGGTAATTTTGTAAACGGAAACTGTTTACTACGTTAACATATTTTGTTAGCATAATAATATTTGTTCTCGGCATAATTTTTGGTATAGTTATTGTACAAATATTACCGACCACACCAATGAAATATCTGTTATCTATAATAATTATTGTAGGTAGTCTCCTTTTTTCGCAGGATGAATTACAAGCATATATATTTGGCAACATCATAGATGCTGAAACATTAGAGCCGTTAGAGAATGCCAATATTTTCATCGCAAATTCAAGTATCGGAACAGCCTCAGATAGGAATGGATATTTTGAATTACGTGATTTACCGAACGGACGGTTTGAAATAATTGCTTCACGGATCGGTTACGAAATTTTAAAAATAGATATTCACAATTTTAATGATCAAAACAGAAACATGCGCTTTGAACTGCACAAAAAACCAATACAATTAATGGAGATAATAGTTTCTGCGAAAGCATCTCAAAAGAGGAAGAAACAATTAAAGCAATTTAGAAAGAATTTTATTGGCGCAAGTCAAAATGCGAAAGAAACATATATAAGGAACGAAGAAGTCTTAAGGTTTGAAGAGGATAATGACGGAATACTTTTTGCTCATGCAGTTAGTCCACTAGAAATAGTTAATAATTCACTTGGGTATAATATTAAATATGTTCTTGATGAATTTGAATTAACAAGAGAACATGTAAAATATGTGGGATATCCATACTTTGAAGAGAAGATAATAAAAAGCCATTACGATTCACTTGAATGGCAAAAAAACAGAGAACTAACCTACCTTGGATCGTTAAGACATTTTCTAACTACAATCTGTGTTAACTTTGATGAGACCGCAGGTGATACCGCCGACAAAGTAACCACGCTTCACATAGATGATATAACAGCCCAAGGTATAAAAGTATCTTATGGGGATATAACCTATGTTGATGAAGAAGGGTTTGACGTATTAAGTTTATATTATCCGTTGGGTGAACAGAAAGCCGGAGTTAGAGATTTATTAAACGCTAACAAAGTGTTATCCATCGCTGAAAATGATAATGAACTTTTGATGCATTTTGATAATTATTTAGAAATTAAATATGAGCAAGAGTATTTCCCATTTGAGGATCACTATTTGAAAAACAAGAAAACCTCTTGGATCACTATGACCTCCGATACAACAATATTGGATAGACAGGGCAGATATTTTGATAAATATGCTATCAAAACAAAAGGTGTTTGGTCTTTGGAGCGCATAGCAGACATGCTGCCTTTTGATTATAAAATAGACAAGGAATAATAATGAGAACAATAATAATTGTATTAATCTTAGTCTTAATAAGTTGCTCAACACCCTATCAGCCTAAAGGGGTCTTGGGTGGTTATAGCTCAGAAAAAATTGGTAAAAATGTTTACCGCGTGGAATTTATAGGGAATCAACATACAGAAACCGGAACAATCTTTGATTATTTAGAACGACGCTGCGCTGAGATAGCAATTGAAAACGGATATGATTTTTTTATTATCTATGAGGACAGTTCCTATGTCAATGAGACTATTATTAAGGATGAACCGGGGATTGATGAATTACTTGAAGCACAGCGCAGTGATAAGTATTTATTGACTGAAGAGCAAACAATAGATGAAAATCCAACTCAAACATTGCGTGATGAAAAAACCAAAATTGCCAGAACCTATCGGAGCAGTGTTGGTGAAAACAGAGCAACGGATGTAATTGGTGTATATAAAATAATGTTAGTAAATGATATAATTGAGAATTACAAAGAATTCTATCATCCTGCGAAAGAAATTATAGAGAAATATAATAAATAAAGAAACCGCCCCAAATGGGGCGGTTCTACATTTTTAATTGTATCAATACTATTTTTTCTTAAATATCCGGAACAGCATTACAAATAGCAGGACGAACCAAACAACATACCAAAAATTGATGTTGTTCAATACGCTAGTTGCGTAATGTGCTCCGAATATTAAACCGGTTACAAACAGTAAAAGTTTAAGCACGCCAATATCAAAAACAGTTGTGGCTTTAACTTTGTTCTGAATGTAATTCCATAGACCCATGTTTTACCTCCTTCAATAATATAATAAACTAATTACAACTGTTGCGCCAAAACAACAGTTTTTACTTTTTCCCAAGTTCTGTTGCTATTAGCATCTTTTACAGAAAGTTTAACGATGTATATTCCAATCCGCGCCGGATCTCCATTATCGCGTGTGCCGTCCCACCGTAAAATACCTTCCTGGGGAAAATACACATTCCAATATGGTGTGGCGATTTCTCTTCCGGTCATGTCAAAAATCTGTAACTTGATGATACCCTGCTCATAGGGCATTCTATATTTAATTAATAGCTCATCATCAATCCCATCATTATTGGGAGAGAAGGGATTAGCCTCAAATTCGATCGTGCCCTTATCGGGTAATTCATCAAAGTACAAACTGTTCTTGTATCCGGGCGTCATGCCATCGGTGTTCACTGCAATACCCCACCGATTCAGATCATCGGATTCAAAGTCGGGACGGTATTTTTCGGTTGAGCGGGCTTCTAGTATTGGCCAATCAGAATCATAAATTAATGAATCAACCACCGCTCCGGTTGGATCATATAAAAAGATTCCATCGGATTCATTGTTCAATGTTGGCCAACCGTTTAAAGTATATGTCGTGCTCGCACCACAATCTAATCTTCCGACAAATGATGTATCGGTAGTAATTACAATTGGTGCATTTGCAAAAGCATAATAATCATCAAAAAAGTGCTGTTTATAAGTGTTGTCACTGATTGACCAACCAATCAAGTCAATATCGCTCAAAGCGACGATCTCCACAAACTCAGCCTGTGTAGAATCGGGCTTGGCGAGGAATTCATTCAGTACAGCAACACCGAAAGGATAGGATACGAATATTTCATAAGTCATTTGATTGTCGCCGGTTTGCATATCGCCCGCGATTTCAAGCACTATTTCTAATTCGTTATTGCCGGAGTTTAGCGGTTCAATATTAAACGAAATGTAGGTGGTGTCAGCGGGCATTAAATCAATAAAGGTGTCCGAGCCAAGTTCAGCACCGTTGTAATAGATGTAAATCTCACCGTCAATAATCTCAATACCGGTATTCTGGACGCCAATCTCAAAGGCAATACTTTCTCTCGGATGAGGATGCTCAGGATAATGCGTTACAAGTTCAATAATAATTTTTCCATCAATATTGTTGAGCAAGACCGAGTTTTGACTTCCCATCGTTGAACCGCTCGGAGCGGTACTTGGACGCCAATTGGAGGCATCGTTGGAATTATAAGCAGGGAATACTTTTTCAGCCGAGCTGCCACTTTCGATTGGCCAATCGGCATTGTTATAAACCAATGAATCAATGATTTTACCGGTGTAATCGTACAGATAGACTGCATCACCGGAATTATTTAGCGAAGGGAAATTAGGTATTTCAAAATACAATGTATTTTCGGGTAAGGTAACACTCAGCGGTTCTTCAGAGACTATAATATAATTATTTTTGGCAACCGGTTCATTGCCAAAATATGCACGTTCGCCGCGATTGTCGGCGATACTCCACTTATTTAGATCAATATCCTGTAAAGTAAATAGCTCAACAAATTCATACTGAGGCGCTTCCGGATCGGCTAAAAATTCATTGATCTTGACGGTGCCAAACTCATAACTAATCTTCAAACTGTGGACAGCCAAATTGTTATTGATATTTTCATCGTTGTCAATATTAAATAGAATATCAATGTTATGAATACCGGACGGCATTGGAGGAATGGTTAAACTATAATAACTTGTATCGCCAACTGCTAATGAATTAACCGGAGTGCTGGCTATAATTGCATTTTTATATTCAATCAATATTTCACCGGACATGCTTTGCAATCCAGGATTGGCAACCGGAACATTTAATTGGCAGGATTGGTGCGGTTCGGGATACTGCGGATTATTATAGATCAAATCACCCAAGACTGCACCATCTACATTTTTGACAATAACTGAATTAGCTTTGCCGGGTGTCATTCCGGTGGAATCCATTGAAATTTTCCAAGCCGTTGAATCATTTGAAATAAGATCAGGATATATTTTTTCAGTGGATTTCCCCGTTTCAAGTTCCCACCAAGTGGTGTATATCAACGAGTCAATCACTGTTCCGGTAAAATCCCGCAGATAGATTGCATCACCGTAATTATTTAATGAAGGAAAATCTTCAACTTCAACAAAGTGCGCATCAGCTGGAATAATTGCGTTGAAAGATAAATCTTCACTTAATACAATGTATGTATCGGAATTGATTTCATCGCCGTTAAAATATTTACGATTATTGGTGGCATCTTCGATACTCCAATTGATCAGATCAATGTTTTCGAAGCTAATCAATTCAACAAATTCTGCCTGTGTTGAGTTAGGTCCGGCAAGGAATTCATTGATCAAAACAGTGCCGAAGTCATAACTGACAAAAATACTGTCAAGAACAATGTTGTTATCCAAGTTGCCATCGTCCACAACTTCTAAACTGAATTGAAGCGGATGAATGCCGGAAGACATAGCAGGCAAATCAAAGGTCAGCGTAGTGGTGTCGCGCCGGGCGATGTTTACAAAGTCAGTCGTACTAATGATTGAATTATTGTCATTATAGATATTCAGCGATCCGGAAATTGGTTCGGCACCATGATTCGTGATTGGGACACTTAATTGCACCGGTTCATTATTTTTCGGATATTGCGGAATACTTGCAATACTGCCGGCAATGATTTCGCCATCATAGTCAATTAGATAATGTGAATTTATGTAACCGGGTGTTATTCCGATCGGGTCAACCGATGTTTTCCAATTGAGCGGATCGTTGCTGATAATGAAGGGGTGTAATTTCTCGGTCGAAGAAGCGGTCGCCATCGGCCATCCCGAACCGTAAACTAATGAATCAATAATGGTATGGTTCATATCTTTTAGATAAAGATTGTCGCCGCTATTATTAAGGGTTGGCAAACCGCCATACGGAATTAAATATTTTGCATCGGGATTAGTTTGCGGCTTCAGTGATGTATCGCTTGCCAAAACTACATATTTGCCGTCTTCAAGATATGTGATTGGCAACTGACGACTGGTAGATTTATCAGAGATTGTCCACCCATCAATTACGACCGAACGCGAGACAACCAATTCAATAAATTCAATTTGATTGTCGCCGGGCTCAGCCAAGAATTCATTTATTTGGATGGTCCCCGGTTTGTATGAAATACCAAGTTTTTTAGTAGCAGTATTGTTAGTCAGATCACCATCGGCTGCAACCTCAAATTCAAAAGTAACATTATGCCGACCGGAAGGTAATGACGCAAGCGATAAATAATAATCCTTGCTTTCATTGGCTGTTAATGTGGCAACAGATTTGGTTCCGATGTTACTACCATTCACGGTGGCTGTTAGGGTGCCGGAAATATCATTCAATCCGGCATTTAGGAGGGGTACAATTGCGACCACATTATCATCTCTATCAGGATAAGCTGGTGTATATGTAATTTCACCATCAATTGCACCATCAATTTGTTTTGGGGTTACACTGTTTGCTGAGCCAGGTGTTCCAAGTGAATCTTTGCTTGCACTCCAATTATCAGTTGTATTAGGTAAATCCAAACGGATTTTTTCTATCGAATGATTGTCAGGAGCTATATCAGTCCATTTTACTAAATCTATGATAACGGTTGGATCTTTGAGCTTTATTGAATCAATTGCTGAAAGACCATTACCGATACTCTTGTCATCAACCTCAATGACAATAGCAGTAGAAGGAATTATACTGTCATAAATTCCCGAGTAATCACTTTCAACAATTACAGCATAACTGTTAGGTGCCAAAATTAACCCGTCTCCCCTATCAACAAGATCATCAGTGCTATTGTTGTCGGTAATTTCCCATCCTGTCAAGTCAACGGCGGTTGTAGAGGAATTATACAATTCTATGAATTCAGCATTCGAATTTGTAGGGCTATACATCACCTCTGAAATAATAACTTGCGAAAATATGTGTGAAATGAAGAATATCAGGGCGAGACTTAATTTTATTCGGTACTTCATCACGAAATAAAATTAAGCCTGCTGTCACATTATTTCAATGAAGTGCTCGATCTTTTCTTTGATCTCGTCGCGGGCTGTGCGGTAACGGCCGATTATTTTATGATCGTTTCTCCAACTACGAAAAGGATCGTCAATGCTCCAGTGTGCTTTTTTGGCATTTCCGGGAAAAGTTGGACAGAACTCGCGGGCATTATCGCATAAGGTTATCACATAGTCAATACCAAAACTAAAATATTTATCAATCGGATCTGAAGTATGTTTGGATATATCAATATTAAGTTCTTTCATAACTTTGATTGCCATTGGATGTACGCGACTTGGGTGGCTACCGGCACTGTAAACTTCAAATTTGTTACCGGCTAAATGCCGCAATAAACCCTCTGCCATTTGGGAACGGCAGGAATTACCGGTACAAATAAAAATCACTTTTTTCTTATTTCCCATAACCACAAAATTACATCAGCACGTCCAAAAATTGAATAAAAATAGTATATTGATTTCTATTGTATTGAATAATTAATAAATTTTGAGATGAATATTTCTGAAAAGACACCACTATTTGCTAATCCGTTAGAGCCTTACAGGGGATTAAGCATAGCTGATCTAAACCGTTATTTACCGGCGCTTCAAACCGCCGATGATATTCGCATGACGCCGGATGATATGCAGGAAGGCATCTTTTTGGCTGATGGTTTAACCGGTTTAAAGAAACTGCCGGGCAATTCTATTGATCTTGTAATTGCCGATCCGCCCGAAGATCCTTGGCGCCGTCCGCAGGAAAAAGGTGTCCAATTAACCTTACAGGAATTTTATCAATGGAACGAAGACTGGCTGAATGAGGCCCGCCGTGTGTTGAAAGCAACCGGTTCAATCTATTTATTATGCGGATGGAAATATTCGGGGATGTATCATTCTTTGCTTTCCAATACCTTCATAGTGCAAACCAGAATTACCTGGCAAAACCGAAATGCTAAAGATCAGCCCCAGTCCGCTACCTGGCGCAATCATTTGGGTGATATATGGTTTGCCACTAAAACCAATGAATTTTTATTTGGACAAAAATCAGCCGGAACCGGCGGTGGCTTGCGACTTGAGAACAAAGAAAGGTTTTCAAATTTTTGGAATGACATCATCCAATTAGGAGGCCAAACGGATACCAAAGAACCTACTGACCGACCGCGAGCGCTGATCAATCGCATCTTGGATGCAAGCACCTTTAAACTTAATTATATTGTTGATCCATTTATGCGCAATGGTGAAATTGGTGTAATATCAAAACTGCGTGGCCGGAGATTTATCGGTTTTGATACCGATCAGGACAATTTATTAATAGCAATGAAACATATTGACCAAACTTAAAAAGAAATAATGAAATTATTTGAAAAGATCCAAGCCGATATGTATCAGGCAATGAAAAATAAAGAAACTGCTGTAGCAAATACATTGCGGGGCGTGGTTGCGAAGCTCAAAGATAAGAAAATAGAGAAACGCGATGAATTAACCGACGCAGAGGAATTAAAAGTCTTGCAAACATTGGCAAAGCAGCGCAAAGAATCAATTAAAAGTTTTCAGGACGGTGCCCGCTCTGATTTAGTGGAACAGGAAGAGCAAGAGCTGCAAATAATTGAGCGTTATTTACCGCAAATGTTAACGGATAATGAGATTAAAAATATTATAAAAGATTCCATCGCTGAAAGCGGAGCACAAGCGCTTGCCGATATTGGTAAAGTAATGCCGCTTGTAATGAAAAAAGGAGCCGGGCGGATAGACGGGAAAAAAGCGCAGTTGTTTTTAAGAGAACTCTTACAATGAGTACAATATTATTTTTTGATCTGTTTGCGGCTACCTATCTGATCTTTTTAGGATTCAGTGGCTTTAAACAAGGGCTTATAATTGAGATCGGCAAAATAATTGGTCTCACATTGGCACTGTTGATCAGCTTTCTTTACTATATTGACTTGGCTGAAGTCCTGCAACAAGAATTTAGTATTAATCCGATTGCCGTTTTGATAATTAGCTTTTTTGTTATTTTTTCCCTCACTTTGATCGTCACCCGAATTATCATATCTTTATTTGATCAGATAATTAGTATTCAAAAACCCCGACTTTTTAATCAACTGTCCGGTTTTACGTTCGGGGCATTTAAGGGCGTCATTATAATTACGATGGTTTTGTGGTTGTTTGAAATTCTGCCATATCAAAAATGGACAGATACGCTTTATAATAATTCTACGATAGCCCGCGCAATCAGAAATGTCCGCGATGGTAGTATAAAATATTTCGGTTGGGAAGAACCGATTAGAGAGAGCAAGGAACACATAAAAGACTTGATGGAGAGATCCGTTAACGATCAAGCGATAGAAGAATAATGGCAAGAATTGCCCAAGATGTTATTGATCGCGTTCGGGATTCGGCTAATATTGTAGAGGTAATTTCGCAGTATATTGATCTGCGAAAACGCGGACAGAACTTTGTCGGGATTTGTCCTTTCCATAATGATACCCACCCCTCGCTGTATGTTTCTCCAGCAAAAGAAATTTACAAATGCTTTGCCTGCGGAGCCGGAGGGAACGTCTTCACATTCTTGATGGAATATGATAAGATCAGTTTCATTGATGCCGTGAAACAGCTTGGCGATCGCTATGGTATTGAAGTACAACTAAGCGGCGCAGAGAGCGATAAAGATTTGTATTCTAATTTATTTGATATTCATGATTTCTCTGCTGAACTATATCATAAAAATTTGTTCTCTAAAAGTAATGGCAAGATTTTAAAGTACCTACTTGATCGCGGATTAACAGAAGAAACAATCCGCACATTTAAAGTTGGTTATTCCTTTACGGGATGGGAAGATCTACTTAAAAAAGTACAAGCTCAAAAATATAAGGATGAGGTAATTGAAAAATCCGGATTGTTCACCAAATCCGAAAAAGGTATTTACGACCGCTTTAGAAATAGGATAATGTTCCCGATCTTTAATCATTCCGGAAAAGTGATCGCTTTGGGCGGTCGCACAATGGATCGGGATGAACCGGCTAAGTATATCAACTCACCGGATACGCCACTATATCATAAAAGTAACGTACTATATGGATTGCATTTTTCCCGTCAACCTATCAGGCAGAAAAAAGCAGTCGTACTGGTTGAAGGTTACATGGACTTGATTCAATTATATCAAGCGGGAATAACCAATGTAGTTGCGGCATCAGGGACAGCACTGACCGAAAGACATGTGCAACAGATCAAGAAATTTACTAATCGAGCCTACTTGGCTTATGATGGTGATCGCGCCGGGACCGATGCTGCCATCCGGGCCGGATATTTACTGTTTCAGGGCGGTGTTGAACCGTTGGTTTTAAATGTACCGGCTGGAAAAGATCCTGATGATTGGGTAAGGGAAGTTGGTGCGGACGGTATCAGGAAAGCAGCTAAAAATGCGCAATCGTTGATTAATTTTGAATTGGATTCGCGGGAGGTTGAACAATTATCTTCGACGCAACAATCCGAGTTGGTTAGCAATATAGTATTCAATATTGCACGGATTGGAGACAGCATAATCCAAAACAGCATCCTAAAGAATATTGCTCAACGCATTAAAATTGATGAACGGGAATTAGTGCAACGTCTGAAACGGGAACAATCGCGGCAGCGCATAAATGTCGGCACTGATAGCAATGAAGCACAACCTTTAGAATATTCATCGCTTTTGCAGAAAGCGCAAATTTTGTTAGTAAAAATGCTTGCCAGTGATGATCCGAAAATACGACAAATGGTGCGAGACCAACTCGATATTGATTTAATCAGCGAGCCATTGTTAAAAAGATTGGCAGAACAGATAATGCCATTATATGATGAAATAAACTATTCATCATTAATTGATCAATTTAAAGGAAAGCAGGAAAAAGAATTAGTTGCCAATATATTAATGGAAGAAGTCCCGCAGGGTGAACCGGAAAAAGAAATAAAAGACTGCATTTTGGTTTTAAAAGCACAACCGCTCAAAGAAAAAATAAAGGCAGTCAGGTTTAAGATTCGTGAATTAGAAGATAGCGGTCAAGATCCGCTTGAGGCGGTGATGGAAGAAGCGATGCTTCAACAGGAATTAAGGGAGTTGGGTTAATGTCATTTTTCGGGAGTTCCACGATACTTAGGAACGAACGAAAAATCTCTAATACCAGTTTGAAGACTTCATTAAGAGATTCTTCGCTACGCTCAGAATGATTAATTCAATTTTTTATTAATATCTTTTATTATATCTTGTAGCTGATTTTTATCATCAAAGATATTAAAATCATTGGTGTCCACAATTAGAACCGGTATATCTGAAATATTTGCAATCCATTTATCATAAGACACATTCAAAGTGTGTAAATATTCCGGATCAATTGATTTTTCGTAACTGCGGTCACGTTTTTTAATGCGCGTTAATAAAGTATCGGTGGAAGCTTTTAAATAAATTATCAGATCGGGCTTGCGTAAAAAGGAAATCATTACTTTAAATAGATTACGATAATTCTCCCAGTCCCGATCATCAATGTTACCCATTAGGTGAAGGTTTTTTGCAAAAATTTCTACGTCTTCATAGATTGTTCGATCCTGAATAACACCCTGCCTAAGTTGTGACATTTTAACATGATTACGAAAGCGATGGTGTAAAAAATAGATTTGCAGATTAAAACCCCACCGTTGCATATCACCATAAAAATCATTTAAATAGGGATTATCCAGTACTGATTCATAGAAAGGGTGCCAATTTTGTTTTTCAGCAACGATCTCAGTAAAGGTGGTCTTGCCAACGCCGATATTTCCTGCTACTCCGACAAAAGGATTATCCATGTACTAAAATTAATAAGGATTATTAAAGATGATTAATACTAAAAATAAAAACCCCCGAATTTTCGGGGGTTTTTCTAAGATCAAGTAAATAAGTATTTACAGACTAATACCCAATTCAGCAACCCATCTTCTACCTAAACCATAGAAAAATTTGCTTGTTGCTTCATCGTGTTCATATCCATCTTCAGCATCACTTACGTATGCTTCGTCTGTGGCATTAAGTAAATGTATTCCCAATTCAATGGGTACACTTAAACCTTCAAATACATATTTTAAATGTACATCAAACAACAATGCGCTTGGCAATTGCCATGAATCTACGCTATCGTCTTCATCATCTCTATCAGCCGGATCAAAGTCAGCAAAATGTCTGTCGTAGTATTTTACAACAGGATTGATTGTCAAGCCAGGTATTGGTGCATAATTTACACCGAGTGATGCTTGAGTTTGGGGGGCATCGCCAACATGCAGATCTTTAGCAAAAATGTCAATGCGGTAGGATTCACCACTTCTGTCATCATCACTTCTTACATCAGCGTTAACATCACTGTTCCATATCCAATTACCAACTGAAAATGAACCATTGAAGCTGAGATTACGTAAAGCAGCAAATACAAAATCCATTTCAACACCTTGATGTAGAGCATCAAGCCCTGAGATATTATAGATAAGATTGTCACGTGTTTTAACAAGTGTTTTATCTAACCATTCTGTGCGATACACATTTGCATTTATACGTAACGAACCGTTTCTATAGCCTGCTCCAAACTCAATTGCATTTACAGTTTCATTTTCAGCATTCGGATTTACATCATTAACATAATTTAGATATACATTTCTGAAATCAGGAGCAATTGAAAGGATGCCAAAATTACCAAATACGTTAAAGTAATCGTTGATGTTGTAGTTGGCACCAACTTTTCCTGCGTATCCTGTGAATGGCGCTTTTTCTGAGAGTTGATCACCTGATTCATCAGTATAATTGAAGAAATCTTCTCTTTGGTATTCAGTTCTGGAGACAGCTCCGCTTAGGAAAGCAGATAATTTATCAGTAGCATATTCTGCTTGTCCGAATCCACCAATCCATTTGTTGTAACCAATATTATGATACGCTACTTTATCACCGATTTTCCTAATCTTGTCCTGATTTGTATCCCAATTTTTATCGGCGTATCCGACAAAATAATCACCACCAAGTAGGTTGACAACTTCACGATAATGGATACCTTCATAACTTCTCGCATCAACACCACCGGTCAATTTAATATCATCTGTTAGTTGGTGTCTAACGGTTGAAATTAATCCATACCAGTTATGATGATTTACAGAGGCGCGAATAATAGCTTTGGACCTATATGAATTAGCGTCATAATCAGGATCTCCAACACCTGTAGCATCCGGATCCCAATCAGACCTATTCCAATCAATCAAACCTTGCCAATCGTAGGTACCATCGGCATTATGTGAAGGGTTAATATACTTATAATAGCTCCACTCACCATCCTTATAAAAAGTTCCACGGCTGTTCAAAGGACCAGTTCCGCCGCCACGACCGTTTGATCCGTATAATACGGTACTTAAGCTGGTCATGTCGCTAATTTTCCAATGCCAATTTAAATTATAAACCGGTTTATGGTAATAATTAGTTCTATTATTTATAAGCCAATCACCGCCAACTTTCTTCGTATGTTGGATATCACCAAACAAAAACTCAGAAATTGCATCTAAGGACTCACTGCCGGTTGTTAAACTTTCTGCGGTTTTTTCAGAAACATAGCCCCAACCACTACCACGGAAAGTTTTGTTTGTTTTTCTATAATCATCAGAACCATAACCTGAATAATTGTCCTTAAATGATTCCCAATCTTCTTTTGTCATCAATGCATCACCATCACGTTGACCATGTTGTTGCGGCGCACCTAAAATGGTAAAATCAAAGATATGATCTCCCATTGATTTGTTTATTGTAAGGAAATATGAATATGCATCGGTCCAGGTTGCATCGGCCCAGCCACGACCAATCTTCTTTTGTAATAAAGCACTTACTGCAAATCCATTATCCATAACACCAGTGTTGGCTGTTAAGGTTGTTTTAATGAAACCTTCTGAACCAACCTCTTGTTTTAAGCCATAGCCACGGCTTCTTTCTGCAGCATTTGTCAAAACATTAACAGTTCCTCCAACAGATGCTTTTGCCAAGTTTGATGCTCCAAGACCTCTTTGGACTTGGATAGAGGAAGTGACATCAGCCATTCCATCCCAATTAGACCAGTAAACCCAGCCATTTTCCATATCATTGACTGGAACACCATTGATCATAATTGCAGTATTTCTTTGATCAAAACCACGAACATTTACGCGCGAATCTCCTGAACCACCCGCTTGCATTGAAGCATATACACCTGGTGTTTCATTTAAGATCATCGGCAAGTCACGTGATGCGACACGTAATTTAAGGTCTTCCTCGTTAACGTTTGTAAATGCAACGGGTGTTTCACGATATTTAGCACGTTGTGCAATAACTTCTAATGCGGCAACTTGGATTGCTTGAATATCAAGGTCAAAATGTAGCTCAGTGTTACCGGCTACTTCGAGTGTAAAGGTCTGCTCGTCATAACCGATTACCGAAGCGGTCAAAGTATATGTGCCATTAGGAACATCTTCGATGACAAAATACCCGTCTGCATCTGCAGCTGCACCCATTGTGGTCCCGCCTACCACCACATTAGCACCGGATAAACCATTGCCATTGTCAGCATCGGTAACGGTACCGGTGATTGTGTTTTGCGCAAAAAGCGCAAACGGCAGTACTAAGACCATTAGTATTGTAACAATACGGTTCATAGTAACTCCTTGGGGTTTATTATTGTTAAATGAAATTTGCGGGAGAGATTCCCGCCAACTAGATTTATATTTATATCCAGAATTCAATTTATTTTTTTAAATGTTTGTTTAATGCCTGGAATTATCTCCAAAAATTCGCAAAATGCGATGGACATCGCAAGGATTAATTAAATATTTTATGTTAGTTCTATATTAGAAAAAACAGCTATTAAGTTCTAAATAACAGGTGGTAAAATATATTCAGACGGATTATTTTTAATAAAGTTTACAGATTTTGACAGTGGCAATATTATGGGCGTTCTGTCATGTATTTCGGCGATATACTCTTGAAAAGGTTTTGTGATGACGGTATGTGGTAGGATTGTTCCTCACAGCATTAGTTCAACAATTCGTTTTTCCCCTCACGTAATTGTAATATTACCATGGTGCAGCGAATACCTGCATGGATTTTTTTATGTTTTTTGAACTCTGTAATTCAGTAGAATCTGGTTTTATTTTGTTCGCATTTTTTGATAAACTACTTAGCTTCTCCACAGTAATGGAATGTACCCCAAAAGCTTTTTCAACTTTTCCACGTACAAGAAATAATTTTTCCCAATTTAAAAGATCTCCATATTGGCGAAAGGCTTCCGGGAACAGCACGCATTCATAAATATCTGTTTCATCTTCAAGCGTTAGAAATTCCATCGGATCATGCTTGCTGGTTTGTGTCTCTTTTCGGGTTATATAAACTCCGGCCAAATTAATTGATTTACCAACATATTTTGGAATATCGCATGCTTTCTTTATCCATTTATTGATGATAGGCCAATATGGTTCCAGGGGATGTGAGGATAATGGAAATCCAAAAGTTTTGTATTCAAGCTCGCGTTTTTCTTCCCAAGTTCGCGGTTTTTTGGAGGGTCGTGCTGTGACTGCTTCGGTTGAGCCGTCGGATAAATAAAAGTGTGCCACACGATAAGCAATTTCTTTGTGTGATAGTTCCGGTTCGATTTCATCAAAACAGCCGGCATTAGTAAATGCCATGGCATCGGCAAGGTCTAAATCCATGCGCAGAAGAAAATCGTCCAGCGAATTAAAATCGCCGGCTTTACGTTCGTCAAGTACTGCCTGTACCGCTTTTCCCTGCAGGCCTTTAATGCTCATAAAGCCAATTCGAATCTGTTTATCCCTACCTTTGTATTCCTTATTGCTTCTATTAATGTGCGGCGACAGAATTTTTATACCAAAGCGACGCGCCTCGCTCAAATAGGCGTAAGTTGAATAAAATCCGCCTTGATTTGAGATGACTGCCGCCAAGAATTCTGCGGTAAAATGTGCTTTCAGATATGCGCAAGTGAATGACAGCATGGCATAGGAAGCAGAATGGGGTTTGCAAAATGAGTATCCTACGAAAGAGGCGATCATATCCCAAACCTCGTTGATCAATTTATCGGAATAACCGCGCTCATGCGCACGGCGCATGAATTTTTTCTTCCATCCGGGAATAATATGCTGCATTGAATCGCGGGTCATCGTTTTGCGCAAAGCATCGGCTTCGGCGTAGCTGAAACCGGCAAAAACACGTGCCGCCATAGAAACCTGTTCCTCATATACCATTATTCCGTAGCTTTCTTTTAGAAAGGCAAGATCGGGGTGTTGCAATTTCCAAGGTTTGCCATGAATGCGCTCAAGCATTATGTTGGTAAAACGATTAGCCGCCGGACGAATTATTGATGAGTAAATGACAACATGTTCAAAGTCAACTACCCTAGATTTAGCAAGCAATTGACGTGTAGCCGGACTTTCAATATAGAATACGCCCATGGTGCGACCGGCTTTCATCAGTTCTTCGGTTTTTGAATCGCCAATCGGTTGTATCTGATGGTAATTAACATAACGGCTGTTAGCAGCTTTCTGTCCATGGTTCAAATTCACTTGCTTGATCGTGTCCCGTACTACAGCCAAACTGCGATTACCAAGAATATCAATTTTTAGCAAACCGGAATCTTCTACCTGATCTTTTTCCCACTCAACGATCTGAACACCTTTGGGAGCAGTCAATACCGGAACATATTTCCGAATTTCATCCGGTACAATTATTATTCCACCGGGGTGTACCGATGGATAGCGGAAAGCGCCCATAATTTTCTCAGACTGTCTAAGAATATCAAGCAATGTCTCATCAATGTGGGCATTGGCAAAGCGTGAGTCAGTGCTCACCCACTTTGCCAGATCAGTGCGCGAGCGATGATAACCGATACGCTTAGTTATGCTTTTTATCTCTTCATTGGAGAGTCCGTGCACTTTAGAAATTTCACGCACAGCCGATCGCGGTCTAAGGAATACTTGTGATGCTACCATGGCGGTGCGTTCTAAAGTATGTTTTTTAAAGATCGATTCCAAAATATCATCGCGTTCATCCCACGGGAAATCAATGTCAATGTCTGGCATGTTCTCGCGCTCGGGATGGATGAAACGCTCAAACTGCAAGTTATATTTGATTGGATCAACTTGTGTAATGTACAGTACGTAGCTGATGATGGAAGCCGCGCCTGATCCTCGTCCGATGGTGGCGCGAGTCTGCTTCACAATATCATGGACTATCAAAAAATAAGGAGCGAAGCCCTTGGAGCCGATGGGGGACATCTCATGCTCAATACGCTCCCTAACTTTTGAGGTTATCTTTCCATAGCGTTCCCTGGCGCCTCTTTCGACCAATTCTCGTAGTCTTATGTTTGACTTATATGTGTCTTTCAGTGAAAGGTGCGGGAAGACTGTATTGAGGAATTTCCAATCGGTTTTGCAGCGCTCTGCCAAATAATGGCTATTGTTTATTGCCTCCAAACTGTTAGGGAAGAGTTGCACCATATCCCGTTCATTGCGAAACCAATGTTGTTCCGATTTTACATCACTCGTGTCAACATCAGATAATGTTGAATTGTTCTCAATTGCCCGTAGAACTTTGTGGGACTTTTGATCATCGGGATGTAGAAAGTAAACATCACCGGTGACCACCAATTCCAGCTTCATTTGTTTGGATAACGCATGCATTCGTGTTTCCTCAAGTCCCGGCCGTAACTCTATAAACAAATTTGAATTTGGAATAAACTTACTCAACACCTCCAATGTTGATTTTTGATGCGCGAGGAAGAATAAACCGGAATGCCCTGCGGATAATATTTCTGTGATCGGCCTATTGGGATTATCGTGAACTTTTGAGATCGCGCGACACATATTCTCGTACCCAACTTGATTTTCTGCTAGTAGAATTACATCATCTTTTGGTGTAACGATATTTACCCCGGCAATTGGCTTAATCTTGGCAGCGTTGGCATGTTGCACAAAGCGAATAAATCCCCACAGGCCGTTGGTTTCGGTCAGCGCCAAATGCGACATTCCATACTTCTTAGCTTGCGTCAACAATGCTTGTTGAGTTGCTAATCCGCGCATCTGCGAAAAATTAGAATGGACGTTTAAATGTGTGAACATGTCGCTATTGTTAAGATATCCAAACAGGGGAACTTTGATCTAATACTTTATCAAATTTTTGGATCCAACAGGAATTCTGTTTAGGAATATTACCCAAAGCTGAGGCCGAATGGATGCTGTTGGCGCCGTGTTTGCGGCGTATTATATCTAATGCTTTTGATAATGCTTGGTTTTTCTTTACAGTAGTTTCAAATAGCGAGACCTGATCGGCAAAGTGAACAAATTTTGATGCATCTATTATTATTGTACGGACACGGTTGCGGCGGTAATTCGCGAGATCAAACAAGCGATAGCACGCCTCAACAACGGAGTTGTCATGATTGTTATGAACTGAACCATAGCGCGCCGAACGTAATCCATCAGTATAGTGAATTTCGAGCTTAACCCTTTTAGATATTTGCTGTCGTTTGCGCAACTGAAAAGCAATGTGCTCGGACATTGTTTTTATTATGGAACGCAGAATTGATTGGTCGTTGGTGTCACGTGGAATCACGACCTGTTCAGTAATGTGGTCGCGCATAATTGGCGGTCGTACTGCCGAAGTATCTTGCCCTTTTGTTTCTCGGCTTACTTGTTTATAGTTTCTGCCAAAGATCACTGCTGCTTCTCGTTGATTTTGTGTGATTCTTTGAATATCTCGAATACGATTCAGATATAGGAACTCTACTATTTTCTTAACCTGTGGTATATGGACGGATGGTAAAACGGGTGAGTTTAGCGGTGATAGGAACCTGGACTCTTCCCCGAAGTTTATTTCATATATCTTTTCCGGAACAACGGCTGTGGAAATGCGACTGACCAACTTGTTGATGCTAATCCCGACCGCGCTATTCAAACTTGTTTTATCGGCAACTATCTTTGCGACCGAGTAGCCCGCCTGCTGATAGCTTGGATACAGATGCTTCATGCCAGTCATATCAAGATAGAACTGACCGTAGTCGGCCGGCTCCGCAATTGGTGTAAATGTTGACACTGCTTTGTAAATGTAGGTATTCAGTCGGGAATAAAGCGATCTGTTGTAAGGAAGGAGCAAAGCGCTGTGACTCATTTTGCGCGCTAATGATAGTTTCATTCCAAGGTATAACCCCTCATCCCGCGCCTCCTGTGAGGCAGCTACGATTGTTCCATCCTGCTGCTGTGACGAAATTATCGCAACTGGGCGTGTGCGCAAAGAAGCATCCATCAGGCGCTCAGCCTGTAACTCAAAATTCCTTAAGCGTACATGAAAGATAGAAGACATTATTTACCACCAAGGCTCTAAGACATGAAGATATTCTTGGATAAAATCTTAATACTAATTAATAATTCGCTTTATTCCATTTTTTATTAAAGGCACATTGAAGTTTATCAAGAAACCAAGACGATTCTTTGTTAATTTTAAATACGATATTAGTTGAGCCTGAAAAACGGGGTTCATTTGGTCAACAGCTTTTAATTCAATGACAACAGAGTCTTCGACTAATATGTCAAGCCGGAGTTTTAGATCAATATTTTTACCATCATATAGAAAAGGAATTTCTACTTGCGTTTTTGTTTTTAATCCGGCGTTCTTAAGTTCATAAACCAAGCATTTTTCATATATAGACTCTAATAATCCCGGACCAATATTTTTATGAACCCGATACACGCAATTGACGATTATTTTACCAATTTGCTCTATATGTTCCGGTAAATTAGATTTTATGTTGATATTTCTTGGTGTTCTTTGCGTCTTGGTGGTTTCCATAATCAATACTCCCGGAAAGAGTATAGCACGATCCCGTTGATCTTAAAATCATCGGATTCCTTGACCTTGATAATTGGAAAGTCAGGATTGCGCGGATGCAGTTCCACTTTGCCGTTTTTTGGATAATACCTTTTTAGTGTAGCATCGCCGTTTATGAGAGCTACAACGATCTGACCGGATTCGGCCTGTGGTGTTTTTTTGACAATGATGTAGTCGCCATCCTCAATGTTGTCATCCTGCATCGAGGCACCCTTTACTTTCAGCACAAAATTATCGGGCTTGACAAAGGGTGAAGGAACGTTGATCGCGCCGGCGTTCTCCAATGCTTCAATCGGTTCACCGGCAGCGATCATTCCTAAGAGCGGTAGAACTGTTGGTACGGCGTGCTCTTCCGCGAGGGCAAGGGCGCGCTTGCCGTTTGGTCCGCGCGAGCGATGTAAATGCCCATCTTCGGCCAAGGATTTTACATACCAATCAACGGTCCCAAGCGATGCAAAACCCATGTTGGCCATGATCTCTTCGTAAGACGGAGCCTGCCCTGTTTCGAGGGTATAACGTTGGATGAAATCTAAAAATCGTTGTTTTTTAAATGATATTGGCTTTTTCATAATAAACCCGTAAGTTTCTCGTAAGTATTTTACGATATTTGTTAATAGAAAGCAAATAAAATCTTAGTAATATCAAACGTACAGGAGTTAAGTAATGGAAAAAAATGATTTGGTAAAACAGGATAAAGACTATTATTCAGCGAAGACGAAACTTGAAATAAAGGAGTTCAAGGAATTAAAATTTTTAGTGATTATAGGTAAAGGAGAACCGGCCGGTAAAGAATTTAATGCGGCCGTTGAGGCACTTTATCCGCTTGCTTACGGAATAAAAAATATATACAAAAAACAGGAAAAGGATTTCACAGTTCCGAAACTTGAAGGACTTTGGTGGGTTAATTCGGACAAAAATGCTTTAGAAGTTCCGAGAAGTGAGTGGCATTGGAAACTTCTGATAAGAATGCCGGATTTTGTAACCGGAGAAAAATTTGAACAAGCCAAAGTTGAAGTAATTAATAAAAAGGGCATCCACAAAATAAATGAGATTCAATTTGAAGAAATAACCGAAGGCAAATGTGTTCAGATATTACATATTGGTCCTTACTCAACTGAACCTGAGACCATAGAAAATATGAAAACATTTATGCAGGATAACAAGCTTGTTGAGAATGGATTACACCATGAAATATATCTTTCCGATCCAAGAAAGACAGCTCCTGAAAAAATAAAAACAATTCTAAGGCAACCGGTTAAATAAGGAGAACGAACATGAGCAGTATTAAGCTCATTGAAGTAACACCTGACAACATAGATGAATACGGGATGTTCTGTAATAAGAATCCCAAATCGGAGGGATACAAACAGAAAGCCAAATGGTATTCAGATGTTTTTGATCAGGGTGTTAGAATGAACATCGCCATTAAAGAAAATGGCGAAAAAATCGGATTTATAGAATATGTTCCGGCTGAGTACGCGTGGCGACCGATTGATGCACCCGGATATATGTTTATTCACTGTATGTTTATTTACCCCAACAAGAATAAAAATCAGGGCTACGGCTCACAGATGGTTAAAAAATGTGAAGAAGATACCAAGCAGTTGGGTATGAAAGGCGTAGCAGTTATGACAAGCAAGGGACCATGGATTACCAACAAAACATTGTTCATTAAAAATGGCTATGAGGTAGTGGATAAGAATGGTCGTTTTGAATTGTGTGTAAAGAAATTTGATGAATCGGCTGTAAATCCAAAAATGTTAAAATGGCAAGACAACGCAACTTCAAATAAAGGTTGGAGTTTGATGTATTCCTATCAATGCCCATGGAATTGCAGTTCAGTGGAAACAATGAGTAAAGTTGCTAAGGAACAAGGCATAGATTTGAAAGTATCAAAATTTACTTCAGCGAAAGAATCGCAAAATGCGCCAACCGGATTTGGAGTATTTAATCTATTAAAAGATGATAAAGAATTGGTAGATCATTATATTAGCAAGACAAGGTTTCTCAATATACTTAGGGATGAAAAATAGCTATTAGTACATAAATGAGTTATTATAAAACTAAAGAATCAGTTGAGGAGTACATCGAATTAGCCAAAGATGTGGACGGGAGGCTTTTAATAGATAAGTTAAGAAAACATCTACAAACTAATTCTACATTGTTAGAGCTCGGCTCCGGTCCCGGAACAGATTGGAAAATATTGAATGAATATTACAATGTTGTCGGTTCCGATAACTCTAAAGAATTTTTAAATCGACTGACTAGTGATAATCCAAATGGCAAGTTTTTAGAATTAGATGCCATAACCTTAGAGACCGACAAACAATTCGACGGTATATATTCAAATAAGGTTTTGCATCATTTAAATGACAAAGAATTAAGCGCTTCTATAGAACATCAATTTGATATTTTAAATTCCGAAGGAATTATCTGTCATTCATTTTGGGATGGCGAAGGCTCGGAAGTTTTCAAAGGACTCTATGTACAATATTATAATGAAGAAGCGCTTAAAAAATATTTTGAAAAACACTTCAATATTTTATTATTAGAGAAATATCGTGAATTTGAAGATGATGATTCTATTTTATTAATTGCACAGAAAAATATTTAATAATATGGTACATAAGAAATCACCGGTAGTTTTAATTATTTTAGATGGCGTTGGTGACAACCCAAACCCGAAAGGTAATGCCGTGCTCGCGGCAAACACGCCATTTATGGATGAGCTGTATGAAAAATATCCGTGGACATTATTAGATGCCTCCGGTGAAGCAGTCGGTTTGCCGGCCGGATTTCAAGGTTCGAGCGAGGTTGGACATTTAAGTTTGGGCGCCGGACGAATTATTGAGCAGGAGCTCAAACGAATTAATGATAAATTGGAAGACGGCTCACTATTTGCCAATGAAAAATGGCAAAACCTAATTAATACATGGAAAAAGAACAATTCACGTTTCCATTTCTTCGGACTTTTACAGGATGAAGGCGTACATGCCCATCAGGATCATTTATTTAAATTGATGAAGCGTGCCCGCAGGGAATTTCCCGATGGAAAGATCGTGATCCATCCCTTCACCGATGGCCGCGATACACCGCCGCGTAGCACCTTGGAATATTTTTACACCTTGCGGCGTGTTATGAGAGAGGTTGGTAACTGCACAATCGGTACGATCATGGGTCGCTACTATTCTATGGATCGCGTTATGAGTTGGGATTTGACAGACCGCGCTTACCATTGTATTGTGGATGCCGTCGGCAAAAAGGCCGATGAACCCGAATCCGCCATCAAAGCAACTTATGAGAGCGATAAAACACCAAGCGGTGTTCCGATGTTCGATGAATACATTGAACCGCATGTGATTGGAAATTATAGCGGCGTAGCCGATGGCGATGTCATCCTGCACACCAATTATCGGCAGGATCGAGCCATTCAATTAACGCGGGCATTCACTGAAACGGATTACCCGGGAGAATTACATCGGAAACCGCAAGTTTTATATGTCGGATTAACCCGCTATTATGATGAATTTGAAGATTTTCTGTTAGGCGGTTTGGATGAAGGGACAGTAAATATGGATAACCTCGTTGGACAGGTAATATCGGAAGCCGGAATGAAACAGTTACGCCTTGCCGAAACACAGAAATATCGTCATGTAACGAGTTTTTTCAATGGCAAATCCACCACACCGTTTGCGGGTGAAGACCAAGTGGAAGTGCCAAGCCGTTTTGATCCCTCAAGCTTTGCCGACCACCCTGAAATGGAAGCTTACCACGTGACCGATGAACTGTTGAATCGGATCGAAGACAATCCTTATGATTTTATTTTAGTTAATTATGCCAATGGTGATATGGTTGGGCATACCGGTGATATGGCAGCCGCCACTAAAGCCGTAGAAGTGTTGGATGAAAACCTCAGTAAAATTATTCCAATATTGTTGGAATTGGACGCCAAAATAATTGTTACTGCAGACCATGGTAATTGCGACCAAATGATTGATTATGAGACTGGGCAAGTACGCACAAGTCATTCGCTGAATCTGGTACGCTGTGTTTACATTGCTAATAATGTTGAGGGAATTAAACTCAAGGAGCAAGGAATCCTACCTGATTTAGGTCCAACCGTTTTACATCTGCTTGGATTTGATATTCCCAAAGAAATGACGGTGGAGTGTCTATTAAAATCGTAAACCTAAAATAGGAAATCAGAAAAGTATGAGTAAACTTTATTTAATATTAAATATTTCAATCTTTTCTAGCATTATTTTAGCACAGGCTCCGGATATAGAATGGCAGAACACTATAGGTGGGAATGGTTATGATATATTGAGATCAATTCAACAAACGGAGGATGGTGGGTATATATTGGGCGGTTATTCTGATTCAGGAAAATCAGGGGATAAGACAGAAGAGAGCCACGGAACAGAAAATGATTATTGGGTGGTAAAAATAAATGATTTAGGGGATATAGAATGGCAAAATACTATTGGTGGGGGAGATAACGAATTTTTACACTCGATTCAACAAACGGAGGATGGCGGATATATTTTAGGTGGATATTCATATTCAACAATGTATTCATATGATGTAGCTGGAGTAAACAATGGTGCTTCTGATTATTGGGTAGTAAAATTAAATGAGTTGGGAGATATTGAGTGGCAAAATATGATTGGTGGAGATGGCTATGACGAATTAAAATCAATTCAACAGACAACGGATGGCGGATATATTTTGGGTGGGCGTTCTGAATCGGGTATATGGGGAAATAAAGACGAGGAAAGTAAAGGAGGTTCAGATTATTGGGTGGTAAAATTGACTAATTCAGGAATAATAGAGTGGCAGAGTACAATTGGCGGAAGTCAATATGATGACTTGGTTTCAATCCAACAAACAAATGATGGCGGATATATTTTAGGTGGATATTCTAACTCTGGAATATCAGGAGATAAGACTGATAAATGTCTTCTTAACTACTATGAATATTGGGTAGTTAAATTGGATGATAGTGGTGATATTTCTTGGGAAAAATCATTTGGTGGAAAAGGAAATAGCTATTTGTTTACAGTTAATCAGACATCAGATGATGGATATATATTGGGTGGATATTCAGATGCAGAGTTATCTTGCGATAAAAGCGAAGGTACCCAAGGAGGTTATGACTATTGGGTCATAAAATTAAGTTCTTTAGGTGGTATTGTATGGCAGAGTACAATTGGCGGAAGTGGTAATGATATATTACAATCAGTTAATCAGACATCAGATGATGGATATATATTAGGCGGTTATTCAGAATCTGGAATATCAGGTGATAAAACTGATGCCAATATGGGAAACACTGATTATTGGATAATAAAGTTGACTAATTGGGGCACTATTGAATGGCAGAAGACCATAGGAGGTATTAACAGTGATAATTTGTATGTAATCCAGCAAACCCAAAACGGAGGATATATATTAGGTGGCTATTCAGAATCTGGAATATCAGGTGATAAAACTGATGTCAATATGGGAAACACTGATTATTGGATAGTTAAATTAGAAACCTTAACTGACAATATTCCTCCGGCAACACCAACAATTACGTCCATTTCTGCATTTCAGGGTGGAGTTAAACTTGAATGGACACAAATTGTGGAACAGGATTTATCTCATTATAACATATATAGAAGTAAACTTGATGGTTTCAACCCATCTTCATCTAATAAAATAGCTATAGTTGACAAGTCTTTAACTTATTATAATGATGTATCTAATATAGATTCATATGAAGTTTACTATTATAAAATATCTGCTGAAGATAATACGAGTAACGAAAGTGAGATATCTGATCAGGCTACAGTGACTACTCTAAATACATTAAATGAAAAGTTAGCAACCAATTACATACTAAATCAGAATGTGCCAAATCCATTCAATCCTAGCACTACAATAAATTATAGTATAGGAAGTGACAGTTATGTTAAAATAGAGATATTTGATATTTCAGGTAAGTTAATATCTACTCTTCAAAACAATTTTCAAACGAAAGGATGGCATTCTGTAGTTTGGAATGGAAACGATAAACAGGGGAAGTCTGTTCCTGCCGGAATTTATTTAGGAAAGTTAACATCAGGTAATAAGATACGAACTATCAAATTAATGTTGGTAAAATGATTGAAATGATTACTATATTTTTGATTCTCTGATTATATCTTCCATAATTATTTTTGATTCGTCAATTATTTCATTTTTATATTTTTTTATTTGTTCTGTAGAACCACTCATTTTATATGCTATATACTCTAGATTTAAACTTGAAAGTAAATATTCTAAGTGCTGCAATTTTGAATTTAATTCCCTAGAAAAAATAAAGTGTCGATGTAAAATGCTCTCAGTGAATTCAAGTAAATTTTGTTTTTCATGTGAACTATCATGTATCATTTCCCAACGTATTTTGTTTATTTCCTTAAACACAATATATTTATTTCTAAAAAGTTCAGTTGTTAGCCTTGTTTTTTCAATCTTATACTGTCTCCATGCAATATATCCGGTAATTAAGCCAATAATGAATATTGGTATCGCTTTTATTAATTCAATCGACAGTATTTGACAAAATGTCATTTCCTCCATTTTTATTTTCCTATTTTATAAATTTTTCCTCAACAACTCCCGCTTCAATTGTTTCTGATGGGTAAAGAACTGCCGGTAAACCAAATTCAAAACTAAAATATCCACCATTGTGACAGTTGAAACCCACATGTACATAATCATGATCTGATAGCGGATGGCAATTAGTGGATCTATTCCGGACAGGATCTGTCCGGTCATTATCCCCGGCAACTGAACCAGTCCTACCATCATCATTCCGTTAATATTGGGGATCAGCGCCGCCTGAACGGATTCTTTGAATGATTCATATACTGCCGACCTCACCGGTGCTCCAAGCGAGAGATACATCTCGATCTCGTTCTCACGGTGCTTGACTTCGCTAACAAAACGATTAACGGTTAAGGTTGCCGAGTTTAGCGCATTACCGATGATCATGCCAGCGATCGGGATCATGGCATACGGATAATACCACGGTTCTACCGATAATATAAATTTTAAGATAATACCTAAAACAATGAATACGGTCAAAAAGAAAGAACCGGTCAATATCCAGAATAAATGAGGAATTTTATATTTCTTTAAACGGTGATAGCCTTCATAACTGGCAATGATAATCATCAACGAGACCAGCCCCACCATAAAACTCCAATGTTGTTGTCCGAAGAAATAGGTCAGTACATAACCCATTATTGCAAGCTGAATAAAAGTTCGTAGAGTTCCGACAATCAGATCTTTTTCCAAACCGATCTTCCACCATCTGATCAGCACCACTGCGATCACCACAAAGATTGCTGACACTAAAACATCGGTCCAGGTTATGGCATAAAAGGATTGCGTCATTCCGTTTCCTCCCTAATGAAGGCTTGCGCTGCAACACTTTTTGGTTCTCTGATTATTGAGCGGTTTCCACTTTCTACAATTTTGCCCCCCACCATAAAGAGCACCTGTTTGGCATATTTTTCGACTTCGGCATGGTGGTGGGTTACTAATACAACGGTCAGTTTGAGCTCTTCTGCCAGTTTGCAAATCAGGTCTAAAATTTTGACTGCCAATTGCGGATCAAGATTGGAGGTTGGCTCGTCGAGTAACAATACGTCAGGCTTGTTTAATAATACGCGCGCCAGGGCGATGCGCTGCTGCTCGCCGCCCGAAAGTAATTTAGCATCTTTGTTTAAAAAAGTGCTGTTCAGTTCCACTTGATCCAATATATTAGTCAGATCAGTATCTGTTAAGCCCTCCGTTTGTTTATCCCATTTTTTTGTTAAGGTAAGATTATCCTTTACTGTCCCATTGATCATCACCGGCGACTGAAAGACCATCCCCACTTTCTTTCGTAATTGTTTGTGATCCACATTTAGAATATTTTCACCATGGAATTTTAGATCACCACTTGTAGGCGAGTTCAATCCGTTTAATAATCGTAGTAAGGTGGACTTTCCCGAGCCGGACGGTCCGAGCAATACAGTAAAATCATTTGGATGGATTTCCAAAGAAATATCTTGCAGGATATTCAATCCTTCGACTGAAAAATTTACGTTACTTAATTTGAACATATTTATATAGCCACTAATGCACTAATATTTTTAAAAAAAATAAATTATAAAGATTCATACCAATTTAAAGAAAAATGTTTTTGTAATTCCCGCGCATGCGGGAATCCATATCAGTTATAGATTCCGGAATGACAGATTTTTTGTTTTCAAGTGTCATTCGTGCATCTGTGGCTTACTTCTAAATCCAAAATACCAAATTATTACAGCACCAATCATCATAGCGATGCACAGCATTTGTCCCATAGATAAACTCAAGAACACAAATCCCAAGTGTTCATCAGGTTCGCGGAAAAATTCTATGAAAAAGCGGAAGAAGCCATATCCGAAAACATATAGTCCGGATATAAATCCAGGAAATGGTTTGAATCGTCTCAACGGCCAAAGGATAGCAAATAACACAATTCCTTCAAAGAAGGCTTCATATAACTGTGAGGGATGCCGCAATAAACCATCGCGGGCGGCGGGGAAAACCATGCCGATATTGGCATCGGTAACGCGACCATAAAGTTCACCATTAATAAAATTACCGAGTCTCCCAAAGGTGAAAGCTAAGGGAACGCCGGGTACAATGAAATCGGTTAGATCAAACAGTTTGATTTTTTCTTTCCGGCAAAATAGCACCCAGGCAATTACCACTCCAAGCGCGCCGCCATGATAGGACATGCCGGATATTCCGGTAAAATGCCAGGAACCGTTGTACTTGGCAAACGGCAGAATGATGCCAATCGGATTGGAAAGAAACCATTCAAAATTGTAAAATAGAACGTATCCGATCCGCGCTCCGATCAATAAACCTAATACCGCCCAAGTTATGGCATTGCTTAAAAACTCGGTTGTGTAGTTTAATTTTTCACTCTTTATTCTTTGCTTGGCTAATAGATATGCAATTGAAAAAGCGACTATATACATCATTCCATACCAACGTATCGGAAAGTTTCCGATAGAGAAAATGGTTGGGTTCATTTGGCTGGGAAGATGCTGCCACCATTGTATAAAGTTTTCCATGTGTTTTATCTCGATTTATCCGAATTTTATGCGCTAAGTTTAAGACTTGAAAGGATAATAGTGTTAAATAGTTTATTGATAGAGGCCTATGAATATTGAAAATCTCAGCAAAGAACAATTAATTGGAATGTTGAACGATTTTGCCAAGAATTGGTTAGCCCATGACGGTTTGTGGTTCCAAGCCGTGGAGCAAGATTTTGGAATGGAAGCCGCAATAAAATGCGATACCGACGCATGGCGCAAGTTCACGGTAATTGAAGCTAGACGTATAATGAAACGCCACAACATTCCGGAAAATAGCGGATTGGAGGGGCTTAAGAAAGCTCTAGGTTTCCGGCTGTATAGCCGTTTAAATATTCAGAGCTTTGCTCATGAAACCGAAAATTCATTCGAGTTCCAAATGAACGATTGTCGAGTACAATCTGCTCGAAATCGGAAAGGATTACCGGATTTCCCATGCAAATCGGTTGGTCTTGTGGAGTATACAGAATTTGCAAAAACAATTGATCCACGTATCAAAACCACCTGTACTGCCTGTCCGCCGGACGACCATCCTGACGATTTTTATTGTGCATGGAAATTTTATATATAGATTATTTAATTTTGATAGTTTAAGGAGCGATTAGCTCAGTTGGTCAGAACATTGTTTTCACACGGTAAAAGTCGGCAGTTTCCCAACCGGCCGGGGCCACCGTCCACCGTTTAAAAACCTCGGTTGTCGGTGAGATTTTATAAATTTTGAAAACAGTAATAGTTTCAAAAAGCACAAATTATTATTGGGATATAAATAGTCGGAACTATTCAGTGTTTTACATTTACAAAAAAGTATTGGTAATAAGTTCAAAAATGTTGGAAGTTTAAGGTTAAAACTATGTTAAAAACTCTAATTACATATGGATTGTCGATCCTCGTGTTTACGGGAGGTTTTCATGTACATGGGCATAGCAATGCTCATGCAGCTGACTATGAAATATGTAAGCTTGGCAGTGAAGATGAGAATCTTTATAAATCACACCACCAGTGTGAAAAGTGCCTAGCTAGCAGTATCAGTCAAGCTAATCTAAATCACAGGGAGCTGACGAGTGATCAATATGTAATATCATACTTTGGTTCGGGCAAAAGTGTTAAGACATCTTTTATCAATTATTGCTTGTACGGCCGTCCTCCTCCAAATCTCGTTTAATTAATACTCATTTATAGCACACTACCGTGGAGGTAGTGCAAAATTATTAAAACACTTTTTAAAGGAGCATTTTTATGCAAACGCTTTTTTTACGTGCTATAAAAGCACAACTAGTACTATTGCTAACCGGTATGGTTTTCTTCACAGTGGGCTGTGAGGATGAACATGATCATGACCATGATGATCATATCGATGCAGATGGTTTTATCCTTGAGGATGAAGCAGGCACAGAAATCTATAGGGAATTTGAAGGTGCTACGGAAGGCAACATTACCCTTAACGCTGGTGAGGAACTTGAACTTTCAGTCCATTTTCTTGACCATGAAGGTGAAGAAATTGAACATGATGAAGACGAGCATGAGGAAGGGGAACATGAGCTACGAGTCTCAGGATTTAATGCCGGTATTGCAACGGTTGAAGTTGAAGAGCATGACCATGGTCATGCCAAAGTCCATGATGATGATCATGGAATGGCAATTCATGTTACCGGTGTAAGCGCCGGAACAACCAGTTTTAAACTGGAGTTGATGCATGGCGACCATGCCGATTACACATCAACAAACAATGTGCCGATAGTTGTTAACTAATAAACGTATTACCATATTATGCTTCCTGGGATTGTTATGGTCTCAGGAAGCATCAATTACAGGCATTATCATAAATGATAGTGACCAAACACCTATTCATGGGGCTGATATTTATGTAGAAAAACTCGGGATAGGCACATCATCCCTTGTCAATGGTCGGTTTATTTTGGATAAGTTACCCTATGGTGATGTCTCTTTAACGATCTCTATGATTGGATTCAAAGACTTAAGTATGTCATTTAAATTACAAAACGATTTTTATGATATAGGTAAGGTATTTATGTCTATGGATACCATCCAAGCGGATGAAATAATCGTAGATGCACATCGTATACTTCAGACAAAAGATTTTGTATCTAATGTTAATATTTATGGTAAAGAATATCAAAAAAGTCTCAAAGCATCTTTGGCTTTAACCTTAGAAGAAAAGACGGGTTTAGCTATTCGATCTATGGGACAGGGAGTAACTCAGCCGGTATTAAGAGGTTATACCGGTGACAGATTCTTGCTCACTGAAGACGGCATTACGGCTGGAGACCTTTCCAATACATCTATAGACCATACGGTGAGTATGGATATGGCTTCCTACAATAAAGTGGAGATCATTCGCGGGCCGGAGGCTTTGCTTTATGGTTCGAATACGATTGGAGGCGTAATAGATGTGTCGAGACAATCTAATCCGGATGCACAATTCAATAAAACAAGTTTATGGGGTCTTATTGGCGCAGAGTCATCCAATTCGAGTTTGTTCGGGAATTTTGTAGCTTATATTCCAATAAAAAACCGGCATCAATTGAAATTCTCACTATTGGGCCGCGAGGCCGGAAATCAAATCTCTCCAATTGGAGAGTTAGCAAATACTTCCTTATCTAATCAGGAAATAACCGGTAGCTACTCATATTTTGGTAAAGATTATCGCGCAACTTTTTCATACGAACAGATTGATATGATGTACGGCATCCCGGGAAGTCCGGAGGGGCATATTAGTGGAGTAGATATTGATCTGGACAAAAGAACTCAAAAATTCAATCTCCATAAGGACATTGAGTTTTTAGGATTTCAGGCATTAGATATTGATCAGCGATTCATAGATTATGGACATACCGAATCAGAAAAAGGAAGTTCAAATCCATCAGTAATTTTGGATCAACAGATCTTCTCGTTGCAAAGTACGCTCAGTGGACCGCGAATAAAGGTTGGATCATTATTCCAATATCGAAATTTTTTAACAGGCGGATTCTACTGGACGCCCGATACAGAAGAATTAAACATAGCTGTATTTGGATTGTTTGAAAAAGAAATAAATAATTTCATTGTACAAATCTCATCGCGGGCTGAATATCTTACCGTTATTCCGGATACAATAAATCTATGGACATCAAATTTAGAAAAAAGCCAGTTTAAAAATCGCAATTTCCCGATTATATCAGCGGGAATAGGTATTTTTCGGAACTGGAAAAATTGGGAGCTCTCATTTGGAACCATGCTCACTGGTAGGACTCCGGGTATTGAGGATTTATATTCAGACGGCCCACATCTTGGTACCTACTCTTATGAAATAGGACAACCTACATTAGATTTGGAGAAGACAATTGGTATGGAGGCATCCTTGGCGTATCGTACCGATAAAAGTCAAATAAGACTGACCGGCTATCACAATTATAGCCCAAACTATCATATTAGTGCCAAATTGGGAGACGGATATGAACCGGGTGCTGACTGGATCGAATGGGGCAGCGGATCGAGCGGCTGGCTTTATATTTACCAAATGCAGGGCATAAGATCGAGTATTTATGGTATCGAATCAGAGTTCGATTATAATGTAACACCATCAATCAAATTTTTCGGAAGTGTGTCCGCAATTAGAGGGGAAAATTTAACAGAAAACACTCCACTTGCCTACATGCCTCCGGATAAAATTCTATTTTCTACTGAATATGATTTGAATCCTGTTTCCACTTCAATTACATTTAAGAAAGTGTTTCCACAAACAAGATTAGGTGAATTTGAGACCAAAACGGATGGATATTTCCTTGTTAATCTAAATGGGACTTATACAATTAATTCATCAAAAGTTTTGCATAAAATTATTTTTCGGGTAGATAATATTTTTGATCAGGAATATTATAATCATCTCTCACGAATAAAGATGATTATGCCGGAAAAGGGAAGAAGCTTTGGTATCCAATATCGCGTGGTGTTTTAATAATTTATATATCTTGGAAACCGCTTCTAAGATGGGCGGATTTTCTATATTCTATATAACATAATTCAATAAGCTAATTAGGTGGGATATTTGTAATTTGTTTTTTGGAATTTGATATAAATTAGGGCGATTAGCTTCCCGATAAATCGGGACAGGCCCGCCTGCTCACGCGGTTGCGGAATACGGCGGACAGGCAACTTCACTAATCGCCAAAAAACGGGCGATTAGCTCAGTTGGTCAGAGCGCTGTCTTCACACGGCAGAGGCCATCAGTTCAAGTCTGATATCGCCCACATTAAAATTCCTCGTCGGATTTTGATATGAGATCAGAATTGATGAGAGAAATCCCGCCTGAGATCAAAATAAATATGAAATCTTAACTTTTGCACAGAATGGGGTACCAGGTATAAAATGAATTTCAGAAACCGATTGCTCTTCATCAAACAATCTTGTTTCTGTGTCAAATTGAGTTTCTTTCCATTCCGTATTGAAAATATTTTCGATCGATAAACCGATGTCAAAATTGTTCAGGATTATTGACACTAAACCGTCAACAACAAAATAGCCATCGGCAACTACGCTATTATCTTCATTTGCCGGTCTATCATCTATATATCTGTAACGCAAACCACCATCAATATTGTTAGGTAATTTGAATGTTAAGCCACCGGCGCTAGTTAACGTAGGGGCTAATGGTATGTAATTCTCTCCAGCGGGTTCATCAACTAATCTCGGTTGTGCCCAATTAACATCAATATCAGCGAAAAGCCAGTCCGTTAGCTGATACCGCAACGAAACATCAACACCGATCCGTTGTGACTTTCCGCTTGGTTCAACCACCCCGGCGTCGCCGACATATACAAACTCCTGATTGAGTAGCAACCCCCAAAATGTAGTGTTCAGAATCAATCTGTCGATTGGTTTATAAATAAACCCGATGTCAGAGCCATAGGCCAAAGGTAATATCTCATCAATGTCCCCTTCCAAAACTACGCGGCTGTCATTGGTGTGGAATCCAACGCCCATCTTAGCAAACAATTGTATTTTATCGTTCAAATTGTAGAACATATTGATCTTGGGACTTATCGCAAATCTGTTTTTGTACAAAGTTTTGTACTCGGTTTTGAGCTTATTTACATATTCAAAATTGAAATAATCTACCCGCGCTCCACCCATGAAAGTGAATCTGTCAATATTATATGTTTTATTAAAAAAGGCATAAATATTTGATTCATCAACATCCCCGAATGATATTGTATCCAATGTAGTTTTTCTGTTAACAGTATGGGATAATTCATTATCATTAACATCATCATATCTCAATCCAATACCGTAAGTATTTGATATTTCAGTATTCCCTTGTTGAACATCATTATCATATTGTAACTGATAGCCAAATATTCTTCTATCTTCCTTTTGGCGGATTTGGTCGCCATTCTCAGCATCTTCCAAGAAAAATGTGAAATTGGAATACAATTCAAAATCATATTTTGAGAAATACAGATTACTCCGGATTGAGCCCCCATTTTCCAATAAGGTCAGCAAATTAGCACTAAAATTTGTCCGGCCAGTAAAACCGCCTTCGGTATCATCAATGGCGCCGAATCTACCGATTAATCCGCTGTCAACTGCCCTTTCAGGAATTTGTCCTGAAGCATTCCATTTACTTGTAAATGTTGATAATTGCAATTCTAATAAACGATTATCGGAAATATAATTGGAATATTTTCCGAACAAATTCAATCGATTGAAATTCTGCGGACTGTCAAAGTAACCCTCAGTTTGCATATAATTCGTAACAATGTAAGCCCGCTGTTTGAACAAATCGGAATTTTGTCCTAAAATATTTGCCATTGCGAGTAATCGCACTGTGCGGTATTGGTCAACTTCCAAACCTACCTTATTGTTATCCAGTGATGTTTTGGTTTTAAAGTTAATGTAACCGCCTGTGGTAAAATTACCATGATCAGCATAGTAAGGTCCTTTGCCAAAATCAACATTTTCAATTATTTCGGGCACAATAAAATGTAGATCCGCATAACCCTGACCATGAGCGTGAGACACCATATTAACCGGAATCCCGTCCACGCTTATATTAACATCTGTACCATGATCTACATCAAATCCTCTTAGAAATAACTGCTCGGCTTTTCCACCTCCGGCATGCTGTGCAACAAACAATCCCGGCATTATACGTAGTACTTCCTGCGATGATTTGAATGGTCTGAGATGCAGATCAACATCTGCAATTGTATGAACATCATTAATAAAAGATGATTGAACCGATATTTCTTCAAATTTTAGCGGTCGTGGTTTCAACAATATCACAAGTTCATTTAAAGGGTCGGTAATATATAGCTCTTTAGTCTCATATCCCAAATAAGATACTTTAACAAACACATCGGAACTATCTGTCTTCAGAACAAAATTTCCGAAAGCATCGGTCGCCGTACCGTAATTAGTTCCGTTTATTAACACATTGGCGCCATGCAAGGGATCATTTGTATTGTCATCAAGCACCTTACCCTTTATCACATTATGAGAAAATAAACCACTATTTAACAGTCCTATGCATAGTATTATTGCATTCAGTCGCTTTTTCATTAACATATTTTATACCCTGTCATTAATAAAGTAATTAATTAGAAGAGGGCATATTAGAAACTTTTAGTAATTGTATTCAATATCACTCTCAAGATTATGAGTAATAACTATGAAAGTTGACAGAAGTATAGCACAAAACGCTCTTGTTGTAACATGCTGTCTTCACAGGGCAGGGGTCGGCAGTTATAGCCGAAGTCAATATAGGGAGCAGGGGCCGATGGAGTAAACCATATCAATCCTTCCCCTGCTACTTTAGTTAGTCCTTGATTCCAGGAAGAGGACCGGTGATTTTTTGTTTATATGAATATAGTAGTGCCTGATATAGGTTGCTTCATCAGGCTCATAATGTAACTATCAAAGTTATTACCTTTAAAATTTTTCATCGTATTTCGTCCATAAATAATCACCCAGTTCCCAGGCTTTTTTGACTACATCTTTACCGTGCTTAATACTGTAATTAGTTAAATATTCTTTCAAAAGTTCGGGATTATTCCTATGAATATTTAGCGCTTGCTGTTCAAAACTTAATTGAGATTTAAATAATTCTATCTGGATTGGATCCCATACATCTCTAACATCATGGCTCATATCGCCCCAGCGTTGGGCTGTTAAGGTTCCCAATCTGTTAAATGCCCACCAAGCAGATTCACGTTTGTAACCGTTAATTCGTCCCGGTACTTTATATGATTCCGGAACGTCTGTAATACTGCAATAAAGTGGTATATAAATTGATGTGGCCACATTATCCAAAGCTAACCAAACAACGCCCCCAATTTCATCGGGCAGCCAATCGCGGGATTGTGTGATAGTAGCGTACATTGTGTACCATCGGGCAATTGTTCTTTCTCCCCGCCAACCCCATCCGCCGTTTATTCTAAAAAGCTTATTCATATCATATGGCATAAATGGATTGGCGGTATTAATAAAACCATATGTTGATGGTACTTCCGGAATTTCTCCAACAGCGATATGGTGGTAGGCCGGCATAGCTAATGAATCAAAGGCTGTCCGTTTTACCATAGTTTGCATAGCCCCGTCTTTATGTTCTTTCGGGGCTGTGATGTCGAGCCAGGAGCGTGTTCTATGGCTGTCGCAAGTGTGTGAAGTTATTACTGATCCATCAGCGGAAGCATTCTTACCAACGGTTATTGTAGTACAGCTAAATAATTCATCATTTTCCGGATAATTCTGAGAAAATACTATTTCGGCTTGGATTAAAAATACAAAAAATAGCAAGGACGCTTTTAGTCTAATAATAAATGAAAACATATACCCTCCTTGTGATAGTTGAAATAATAACCTCAAGAGTAATTTTAAAGTGTGGAATGTTGTATTTTTCCATAATTGGAACCACTATTAAAATTAGGGTAATTCCGCCTATTTTCCATATAAGAAAGCCATCCCTTCTAAAAGAGAATTTTTATTGCTTTTCTATAGCAAGTATCTGATATATAGACTACTTCATTGGGCTCATAAGACTAATTTCCAAAAATAACTTTATAATTTTAAAGAAATTGTGCCATTTGTTTGTAACTTGTTGAAACATTATAGACCATAAGTAAGGAGTGATAGCATGTTTTATAGAGTGGATCTGCAACAGCAAAGGAAGAAAATGAACAGATTGGCAAAATTTATATTTTTGATCGGGACATTACTGTTAACATTTAATTCGATAGCAATTGGTAGGGATAATTCAGGAGAGACATTTTATAAATATTTATCCACGCTTACCAATAACGGCGAAAACGTTACTATAGAAAAATTAAATACTACATCAAGAGACTTAGATTGGGATAGTGCTAATTCTCTCCGGTTTAAGGGTAATTTAAGATTCTTAACTTCGACAAAATTAGGTACTGAGGATCAGACAAAACTGTTTTTAATTCGAAATGTAACGGGAGACATATTTATCTTGTCAATTCCCGACCGGGCGGATCCGATGTATCAAGATCTTGAAAAATTAATTGAAAGCAAATTGTATTTCGATATAAAAGTTTTAGAGACCGAAATAGATGATGTAAAATACCAATATGCCCGATTTATAACCACTCCCGAACAGCCCTTGTTCGATAAAATTTTCAGGTTAATGATCATTTTAATGTTATTTCTCATAATGGTTGGGATGGGACTCACTTTAACAGGCAAAGATTTCTCAGTGGTGATCACAAAACCAAGGGGTATTATAATCGGGGAAATACTACAATTTGGAATAATGCCGTTAATTGCGGTTGGATTAGGATATTTGATGGGTTTTCATGAAAATTTTCCTTTTATCTTTGTAGGAATGGTATTAATTACCGCAACTCCCGGTGGTGTTACTTCCAACCTAATGACGCACTATGCCAAGGGAGACGTTGCACTTTCAGTTTCGTTAACTTCTCTATCAACAATATTATCAATATTTTTTGTTCCTTTATTATTAAATGCCTATTGTGCCAATATACCGGATGTGATAGTTCCGACAAAAACTATAGCATTGACAATTATTGTTCTTGTATTGGTACCGCTTAGTATCGGAATGCTAATCCGAAAATTAAAGGAGTCATTTGCTAAAAAACTCATTCCTATTTTTAATATTTTGGGTATTATCGCATTATTGTTTCTGATCATCGCAGGAATAATGAATAATCTCGAGGGATTTGCTGATACTGAACGGCATGGCGTACTTTTTTATACTATGGTATTATCATTGACAGCATCGGGAATAGTAGTTGGAGGAATAATTCCCAAGCTACTGAAAATTACCAATTATCAGGTTAGAGCAATTTCACTTGAAACCGGGTTGCGGAATGCTTCCCTGGCAATGACAATCTCTTTGTTGATTCAAGATTCGATGGGTGATTTTCATTCATCAATGTTTTGGGTGTCTGGCATGTTTGGTTTAACAATGTATGTCTCAGGATTAATTGCAATAAAAATTTATCCAAAATTATTTCCGATTAAATAGGAATATCGTTCTTTATCTGCTTCCTTTGGAGGCATTAGTAATTTGTCCTTGCCAAAATTGAAATTAGTGCTGTCCTTACACGGAGAGATCGGCAGTTCGAGCTGGAGCGACAATAAGGAGCGGAGACCTATAGGAATAGGCCACAATATTTATTGCCTCGCTGCAGATCCAAATCTTGGTTCCTCATAGTTAAGTAAGATTCATTAACTTGGTTATCGTATTCTTATTAATTAGTGTGCTAATTATTTAGCTACATACTTCATGACTAAATTATTCCATGGATTTTTGCTTTATGAAGCTCCTAAATAAACAAGATTCAAATGTTAACAATTATTTGTAATTTATATTACTAACATGGAAATATCATATTGTGAACAAATGATACAATTAACTCCACAATAATACAATCTCATAAAATGATCAGAGAACATCAAATTGAAGAAGACTTAATCAAGCAATTGACTGATTTGAAATATAAATATCGCCCTGATATTATTGATAGAAAAACGCTTGAAGAAAACTTTAAAAATAAATTTGAATCACTAAATAGCGTTAATTTGTCAGAAAGTGAATTTTTGCGATTACGTGAAGATATTATCGAACCAGATGTTTTTGCTGCGTCAAAATTATTACGTGAACAACATTTTTTCAAACGTGATGATGGCACACCATTACACTATACGCTAGTAAATATAAATGAATGGTGTAAGAATGATTTCGAGGTTGTCAACCAATTACGCATAAATACTGAAAATACTTATCAACGTTACGATGTTATTTTGTTACTTAATGGCATACCATTGGTGCAGATCGAATTAAAAAAAATTGATATATCACCGCGTAAAGCAATGCAGCAAATTGTTGACTACAAAAATGATATAGGTAATGGATATAAAAATTCTTTAATGTGTTTTATTCAATTGTTTATTGTAAGCAATAAAACTAATACATACTATTTTGCAAATAACAAAAATCAACATTTTAATTTTAATGCTGATGAACAGTTTTTACCGGTATATCGTTTAGCTGATGAGACAAATAAAAAAACCACTCATTTGGTAGATTTTACAGAAATTTTTCTTGCTAAGTGTACTCTGGCTGAGATGATCAGCAAATATATGGTTTTAGTGGAGAGTGAGCAAAAATTATTAGTTATGAGACCTTACCAGATATATGCTGTAAAAGCAATAATAGATTGTATTAATCAAGATCGAGGAAACGGCTATATCTGGCATACTACAGGAAGTGGTAAAACATTAACTTCTTTTAAAGCTTCTACAATTCTAAAAGATAATCATGATATTGAAAAGTGTATATTTGTGGTTGATCGAAAAGACCTTGATCGACAAACTCGTGAGGAATTTAATAAATTTCAAGAAGGTAGTGTTGAAGAAAACACAAACACAGAAACGTTGGTAAAACGCTTACTTTCTACTGATTATGCAGACAAAGTAATTGTTACTACAATTCAAAAATTGGGTTTGGCATTAGATAGCTCAAATAATAAAAATTATAAAGAGAAACTAGATCCTTTAAGTAAAAAGAGAGTAGTTTTTATTTTTGACGAATGCCATCGTTCACAATTTGGAGATAATCACAAGTCTATCAAGGAATTTTTTCCCAATGCACAACTTTTTGGTTTCACTGGTACACCAATTTTTGAAGAAAATGCCAATTATCAAATACGAATTGGTGAAAATGCCTTATACAAAACCACAAAATCGATTTTCGAAAAGCAGTTACATACATATACCATTACTCACGCAATAGACGACGACAATGTGTTACGTTTTCATATTGATTACTATAAAGGTAAGGGAAATGCAAGTCCACAGCCTGGTGAAGCTATTTCTCAGGAGGCTGTTGCTGAGGCTATATTAGCCAAACACAATGCTGCTACAAATTCAAGACGATTCAATGCCATTCTGGCTACAGCATCTATAAATAGTGCTATAGAATACTATAAAATATTTAAGGATATTCAGAAAAATAAAAAGAAAAAAAATACAGATTTTATACCGCTTAATATAGCTTGTATATTTTCACCACCATCTCAATTAATCGCAAAACAGGGTGATCGGCAAAGTAAAATAAATGCCTTAGATATAGAGCAACTGCAAGAGGATTTATTCCAAGAAAAGGATGATTACAAGCAGAATCCTGAAGAGAAAAAACAAGCATTAAATAACATTATTGCTGATTATAACCAATTATATGGTACAAATCATACCATAAACGATTTTGATGCGTACTATAAAGATATACAAAAACGGATAAAAGATCAAAAATACAGCGATAGAGACTATGCTCATAAGAATAAAATTGATTTAACAATTGTAGTAGATATGTTGCTAACCGGATTTGATTCACAATATCTAAATACATTGTATGTTGATAAAAATCTAAAATATCATGGTCTGATCCAATCATTTTCACGTACCAATCGTATTCTTAACGACACAAAACCATACGGAAATATTTTGGATTTCCGATCACAACAAGATGCGGTTAACCAAGCCATCACGTTGTTCGCCGGTGAAGAAAGTGATAAAGCAATCAAAGTTTGGTTAGTTGAGCCTGCCCCTGTGGTTATTGAAAAATATAAAAGGGCAGTTGAAACACTAGGTGTTTTTATGAATGAAAAAGAATTAGTTAGTGAACCACAACAGGTATATAACCTCAAAGGAGATGCAGCACGAATAGCATTTATTAACAACTTTAAAGAAGTGCAGCGGCTAAAAACACAATTAGACCAATACACTGACTTAGATAATGAGCAGCAAGCAAAAATTGAGAAAATATTACCGAGTGATAAATTCCAAGAATTCAGAAGTTCTTATATAGAAACTGCCAAGCAATTAAGAGATATTCAACAAAAAGAAGGATTAGAAGCCCCACCTGATTTACAACAGCTAGATTTTGAATTTGTACTATTTGCATCAGCAATAATTGACTATGACTATATCATGAACCTAGTCGCTGATAGCACTCAGAAGAAACCTGCCAGACAAAAAATGAGCAAAACTCAAGTGATTAGTTTGTTAAAATCAAACTCGAATTTGATGGAAGAAGCGGAAGACCTGACTGACTATATCAACAGCTTGGACTGGAATAGTGGACAAGATGTAAACACATTATATAGCGGATACGAAAAATTTAAAGTTGAAAAATACGAACAAGAATTAGCTGATTTAGCCAAAAAACATGGATTGCAAACAGCAGATTTGAAAGTTTTTGTTGAAAAAATAATGGATAGAATGATATTTGATGGAGAAGAACTCACCGACCTATTTGTACCATTAGAGCTTAGTTGGAAAGAACGAAGGGTAAAAGAACTTGATTTGATGAAGGACTTAGTACGCCAATTAACAAAATTAGCTCAAGGACGCACAATTTCAGGGTTGGTAGCTTATGAGTAAAGAAAAAAGATTAAGCCCCGAAATGCGTTTCCCTGAGTTTCTAAATGAAGAAGGGTGGGAAGAAAAAGAATTGAAAAAAGTATTTGATTCATTCAGTGGAGGTACTCCAAATACTTTAAACAAAGGATACTATGGTGGCAATATTCCTTTCATACGTTCAGCAGAGATAGGAAAAGAAAAGACAGAATTACTTATAACTGAAGATGGTCTCAATAATTCGTCTGCTAAACTTGTTAATAAAGGTGATTTATTAATTGCATTATATGGAGCAAATAGTGGAGATGTTGCAATATCAAAAATCGATGGCGCAATTAATCAAGCAATTTTGTGTTTGCAATCTGAATACAGCAATTCATTCACATACAACTATCTATCTTTAAAAAAGGATTGGATAGTTTCAAAATATATTCAAGGAGGACAAGGAAACCTTTCTGGTGAAATAGTAAAATCTATCCGAATATTTTTCCCTAAAAAATATGAACAACAAAAAATAGCTTCCTGCCTTTCTTCTTTAGATGATTTGATTGCAACTCACAACGAAAAACTGGAAGTTCTCAAAGACCACAAAAAAGGCTTAATGCAAAACCTTTTCCCACTAGTGGGAAAGAAAGTACCTAACTACCGCTTTCCCGAGTTCGAGGATGAAGGAGAGTGGGTAAAAGAGACAATTTATGATGTTTATGAATTTAAAGTTACAAATTCCTTTTCTAGAGAATATTTGAATTATGAAAAAGGGGAAGTGAAGAATATCCATTACGGAGATATTCATACTAAATATAATACGTTATTTGATATTACCAGAGAAGTTGTTCCATTAATTAACTCAGAAGTTGCTATTGATCGAATCAGTGAAGATAGTTATTGCAAAGAAGGTGATATTGTTTTTGCAGATGCCTCGGAGGACCTACATGATGTTGGTAAAAGTATTGAAATAATAAATCTTAATAAAGAAAAGTTAGTTTCTGGTTTGCATACTCTTTTGGCAAGGCAAAGAGAAAGAAAACTTGAAATCGGTTTTGGTGGGTATCTATTTAAATCGGACTTGTTAAGAAAACAAATTCAAAGAGAATCACAAGGCACAAAGGTATTGGGTATATCAGCAAATAGAATTTCTAAAGTAAAATTTTCATATCCAAAAAATCCAAACGAACAAAAAAGAATCATATCGTGTTTATCAACTTTGGATGAGTTGATTATGGCTCAATCATATAGAATTGATCATTTGCAGCAGTATAAAAAGGGTTTGATGCAGGGATTATTTCCTTTTAAAAATATTTAATACCGATGAACGAATTAGAAATAGCAAAGCAACTTAATGAAAATCAGGAAAACATCATCTTAATTTATGCTTTTAATTCTGTTGGAAAAACGCGGTTATCTGTAGCCTATAAGGATTATACAAAGAGTGAAAATGATGGTAATCATGCTGGTGTTTATTATAATGCTTTTAGTGAAGATTTATTTGTGTGGGAAAATGATGAGGACCATGACAATGCAAACATCACTTTTAAAGTAAATTATAGTAATCTAAGCCAGTTTCATTCACTATTAGATGAAAAAAGTATTGAAGAAAAACTGGCACTATACAATACTAAATATAAGTTTGAATTCACCCTAGACAAAAATCCCGAAAGAGGAATTGAATCGATAACTTTTTTTAAGGATGAAAACAAAAATAATCCCATAAAAATATCTAGAGGTGAAGAACGAATATTTGTATGGTGTTTTTTTCTTGCATTGTTTGAGGTTGAAACATGGACTGAGGCACACGGTGCACATTTTTTTATTGATGATCCTGTTTCTAGTTTAGACGAACATAATATTTTCCTCACAGCAGAATCAATATTTGGATTGATAGAGGAAAACTATCTTAAAAAGAGAATAATTATTACCACTCACCATATCGGTTTATTTTCAATTTTATTCGACAAATTGAAAAAGGGCGAAAAAAGTGGTCGGTATGACAAACTTACTAAACCATTTATATTAGGAAAAGATGATGAAAAAATGGTTCTTAATAATGTCAATAACGATGTTTTTCTATTCCACTTACATTTAATAAAAACCTTAGATACGGCTATTAAAAATGAACTTTACGCTTACCATTTTGTTTTGTTAAGACAATTAGTAGAAAATATATCTTCTTTTTTAGGAGTAGGTAGAATGAATTACACACTTGAACAAATAGGAATTGAGAAAGCTGAAGAAGTAGCGAGTGTAATAAATTCACTATCCCACAAAAATGTTTATCGTTTGCAGTTTAACAAAATGGCTGAAGCTGAAGAAGAAGTTTTTAGGGATGTCTTTCAAAAAGTGCAAGCAAAATATAATTTCAAATTTTAGGATTCACTATGACGAAAAATGAGCAGCAACAATTGGGTAAAACTCTTTGGGATATAGCAGATAATCTTCGTGGAGCAATGAATGCGGATGATTTCCGTGATTATATGCTCTCATTCCTATTTCTCCGATACTTATCTACTAATTATGAAGAATCCGCAAAAAAAGAATTGGGAAGAGATTACCCAAATGACAAGCCACAGGATGTGATATCTAGATCGAAGGGGAAAACACCATTAGAAATATGGTACTTGGAAAATCCGAATGATGTTGTTGACTTTGAAAAGCAAATGCGCAGAAAGGTGCATTATGTAGTTAAACCTGATTTATTATGGAGAAATATCAGTGAAATGGCGCGTACTCAAAATAGAGAGTTATTAGTTACCTTAGATAATGCATTTCGCTTCATTGAGAACGAATCGTTTGAAAGTACATTTCATGGATTATTTTCAGAAATCAACCTCAATTCCGAAAAACTTGGCAAAACGTCTGCTGAGCGAAACAAAAAACTCTGTACTATTATTCAAAAAATTGCTGAGGGGATTGCCGATTTCTCTACGGATTCGGATACTCTAGGTGATGCTTATGAATATTTATTAGGTCAATTTGCAGCTGGTTCCGGCAAAAAAGCAGGTGAATTTTATACCCCTCAACAAATTTCGACTATCCTTTCAGAAATTGTAACATTAGATAGTCAAGATCCTACTACGGGAAAAAAAAGGAAGTTAGACAAAGTCCTTGACTTTGCCTGTGGATCGGGCTCACTGTTATTAAATGTTAGAAGAAGAATAAATGAAAGTGGTGGAAGTATTGGTAAGCTTTTCGGACAAGAAAATAATATCACAACATATAACCTTGCTCGGATGAACATGATATTGCATGGATTGAAAGATACAGAGTTTGAAATATTTCACGGGGATACTTTAATTAATCAATGGGATTTGCTAAATGAAATGAACCCAGCAAAAAAAATGGAATTTGATGCTATAGTTGCTAATCCACCTTTTAGTTTACGTTGGGAACCAGACGACACTTTAGGTGAAGATTTTCGTTTTAAAAGCTATGGATTAGCTCCCAAATCAGCTGCTGATTTAGCATTTTTGTTGCATGGTTTTCATTTTCTTGGAAATGAAGGAACAATGGCCATAATAGTACCGCACGGAGTTTTATTCCGCGGTGGTGCTGAAGAAAGAATTCGTACAAAACTTTTGAAAGATAACAACATAGATACAATTATAGGTTTGCCATCTAAATTGTTCTATTCAACTAGTATTCCTGTTTGCATTCTTGTACTAAAGAAGTGCAAAAAGGAAGATGATGTACTATTTATTAATGCTAGTAAGGATTTTAAACCGGAGAAAAGACAAAATATTCTTACTAAAGATATTATAAAGAGGATCGTTCAAACATATCAAAAACGTCCCATGGAAATGGAACGTTATGCACGTAGAGTTTCAATAAAGGAAATTGAGAAGAATAATTTCAATTTAAATATTTCGAGATATGTGAGCACTGATGAAGAAGAATCTAAAATTGATTTATCAGAGGTTAATGATAGATTATCCTCAATTAATGAAAGCATTGATAAAAATACTAGGGAACACAATAAGTATCTAGATGAATTGGGATTAAAAACAATCTAATTATTCGTATCATATTAATGATATGAAAACAATTTCATTATTAGATATACGATTTTTAATAACTTCACGATAAGACCTAAACAGCTGTATAAGGAGAACACAATGAAATTCAAATCATCAGATTTTACCAAGTTCCTACCTTTTTTACTTTTACTGCCACTATTGTATTTAAATGCCGATGATCTGCGATGGGTGCGCCTTGGCGGACCGCCCGGCGGCACCGGCTATGACATTCGCTATAATTTTGCCAATTCCGATATATGGTATGTTACCGACGCTCAAGGCGGTGTGCATATCAGCTATGATGACGGTGTAACTTGGCAGGCGAGTAACACCGGCATTCCGGGGCAGTCCGGTCCCACCGGCGATGCCATTGGTGTCTTCTGCCTGACGGTTGACCCCCATGATCCGCAAATAGTTTGGGCGGGCACAATTGATACCGGTCATCTTTTCCGCTCTACCGACGGGGGCGCAACTTGGGAAGAGCGTGATAATGGTATCTCTATTAAATATGACATGATGTCTTTCCGCGGTATTACCGTTGATCCCACTTCATCGGATATCGTCTATGCCATGGCGGAAACCACTTCTGAATCAGCCACCGAACAGGGGCAGGGCACTTGGAAAAGTGGTACCGGTGGTATTGTTTACAAAACCACCGATGCCGGCGCGAATTGGTCTATTATTTGGGAAGGCGCTATGCCTTCAAGCCTGGCGCGCTATTTATGGATTGATCCCCGCGATACCGATGTCCTGTATGTTTCGACCGGAATTTTTGATCGTGGCGCCGTAGGCGATAACGACTCCGTTGACGATCCCTTCGGCGGTTTGGGTATTCTTAAAACTACCGATGGCGGGCAAACCTGGGAGATATTGGATCAGGACAACGGGTTACGACATTTATATATCGGCAGCCTGTTCATGCATCCCGATAATCCCGATATCTTGCTTGCCGCCGCCGGACATTTACATGAACCCGATACTTTGCCTTACCTGCAGGCATTGGAGAATGATGGCACTCCCGGTCCGATGGGTATCTATCGTACGACTGATGGCGGACAAACCTGGACGCAAACTTTGGAATCTTTTGAGGTTTTTTGTTCGGTTGAAATGTGTCCGTCTGATCCCAATATCGTCTATGCCAGTAGCGATAATTCCATGTATCGCAGCGCAGATGCCGGAATAACCTGGACGTTAATTGCCAGTCCTTGGGGACCACCGAGCGTTGCCGTCGGATTCCCGATTGATATGCAATGCGATCCCGAAGATGTTAATCGCGTATTTGTCAATAATTATGCCGGAGGGAATTTTTTGTCCGAAGATGGCGGAAAGACTTGGATCAATGCTAGCCAAGGCTACACCGGTGCCCAAATATTTGGTCTTTCCATTGCTCCATCCGAGCCGAGTAAGGTTTATGTTGCCGATTTTGGCGGACTGTGGCGCAGTGATAACGGTGGTGTAACTTGGAATGGTTTGCATAATCCTCCCGAAGGTTTAAATAGTTTACCCAGCCAGGGAATTGCTGTTGACCCAACCAATAGTGATCATGTATTGGCCGCTAAATTAGAGATTGTTGAAACTACTGATGGCGGTGCTAACTGGCACATACGTTGGTCAATGCAGAATTTGATTGACCAGGGCGCCTCGCAAGATCTCATAAAGCCGGGAGCTCCTGTCATCGTTTTTGCCCCTTCCGACGTGAGCACCGTTTACATTGGTTATGGGCACGAAAACTGTCTGCTCTATCATGAGAATGAGTGTACATCCACCCCCTTGGGAATATTAATTTCCAAAGATGGCGGTACAACTTGGAACTTATCTGAGGATAATCAGATCAGCCAACTTAACATTTTTGGTATCGCAGTAGATTACAACGATGCTAGTCATGTTTATGCTGCGACTGAAGCCGGATTATACGAGTCAGCGGATAGCGGTGAGAATTGGACGATCATTTCCGGAACTTTGGAGAGCAGGCAAATTCACGCCGTAGCAATCAATCCTTCTGATCCGCAAGAGATCTTTGTTAGTGTTCATCGTGACGGGATCTACCGCAGCAGCGATGGTGGTGCATCCTGGCAGCATCGCATTGCCGGACTTGAAGCCAATAGTTCTATACACAATATTGTTTTTGATCCAACCAATCCCGATAATCTTTTTGCAAGTGATCTGTACAGTGGTGTTTACAGGTCCACCGATGGCGGCGATATATGGATCAAGATCAATGAGGGCTTGCAATCGCGGGCGGCTCGAAGCCTGGCAATTTCTGCCGATGGACAGCATCTTTATTTAGGCACCAATGAAGATGGTGTCCAACGCCTGGATGTGAGTGGCAATCCCCTTCGGATTGATTCTGATAATGCAAACAATCCCAAACTACGTGATTTCGCGCTTGGTCAAAATTTCCCTAATCCGTTCAACCCTTCCACAAGTATTACCTTTGAATTATTAAAAGATGCCGATATAACAATATCAATTTATGATGTGCGCGGACGGTTAGTTAGGACTTTATTAAATCAATCAATGACCAAAGGAAGTACTACAATTAGTTGGGATGGAAAAGACAATGCCGGGAATTCCGTTAAGGGGGGCGTTTATTTCTATATTCTACAAACGGATGGTTTTTATCAGGCTAAAAAGATGATCTTGTTGAAGTAATATCGAAAATTGAAACCGTCATTTTTTTTAATTATTGTTGTTTCAATACTGTCACTTGCTTTTGCGAGTGATACTGGTAAGATTTCCGGTAGAGTGGTTGATGACAATGGTCCCGTTCCGGGAGCCATGGTACGAATTCAAGCTACGGAAACTCATACTTTCACCGATGAAGATGGCTATTTCGTTTTACCTAAATCCAACGAAAATGATTTACCGATATTTGTAACTGCTTGGGCATCCGGTTATTACATCAACGGTACCGAAGCCATCGCGGGAGAAAATATCGAAATCCGTCTCAAAAAACATTCTGATGTTGACAATCCGAATTATACTTGGCTGCCATCCACCTTGCAATCAGGACAAAACGAAGACCAAGCTTGCGCCAAATGTCATAGTAATGTCAAAACGAACATCCAATTCCCACTTCCGGTTGACGAATGGCTTGAGGATGCCCATTCCCAATCGGCCAAAAATCCACGCTTCTTAACGATGTATAATGGTATTGACATGGATGGCAATAAAAGTCCGCTTACAAGATATGGATATAATAGTGAATATGGTTCATTCCCTTTGCGCCCCGATAGTGATCAACCATATTATGGTCCCGGATACAAATTGGATTTCCCTGAAACTGACGGTAATTGCGCCGCTTGTCACGCTCCTCTATCTGCAGTGAACGATCCTTATGGAGTTGATCCTACTGCTGTTGTTGGCGTCCACAAGGAAGGTATATCCTGCGATTTCTGTCACAAAATTTGGGACGTACGTCTCGATCCTGCTTCAGGTCTGCCTTATGACAATATGCCGGGCGTGCTGTCTTATGTATTTCGGCGTCCTCCTGATGGACATCAATTTTTCGCCGGTCCCCTTGATGACGTAGCCACCGGTGAAGATACCTTCTCCCCTCTCCAAACTGAAAGCGCAATTTGTGCGCCCTGCCATTACAGCAAATTTTGGGACACGCCCATCTACAATTCCTTTGGCGAGTGGTTGGAGAGTCCTTATAGCGATCCCGAGACTGAACAAACCTGTCAGGACTGCCACATGCCACGCCTTGGTATAACTCAATTTGCCACAACAGAAGCAGGGGGAATTAAGCGTGATCCTGCCACGATTTTCAGCCATAAAATGCCTGGAGCAGAGGACAAAAATCTCCTGCAAAACGCAGTAACTATGAATGTTGAATCCCGCCGTGATGCTGATAAGATATTTGTCGAAGTGGAGATCATTAATGATAAAACAGGACACCACGTTCCCACCGATTCACCACTGCGGCATCTGATTTTGCTCGTTCGAGTCTCAGATGAAAACGGCAAAAAATTGCAGCAAATCGAAGGTCCTGTTGTGCCGGATTGGGGTGGTATTGGCAATCCCGATGATGGCTATTATGCCGGTCTTGCCGGAAAGGGCTTTGCCAAAATTCTAATGGAACTATGGACCGAAGTCTCCCCCACCGCTGCGTACTGGAATCCTACACGCATTGTAAGTGATAATCGCATCCCGGCGATGGGAAGTGATAAATCATCTTATGTCTTCCAAATATCAGAATCTTCCAAGGCTTTTGAGATCTCTGTTCGATTGCTCTTCCGTCGTGCTTTCCTCGAGTTGATGGATCAAAAAGGCTGGAATAACGCAGATATTTTGATGGAAGAAGAGAGATTCATATTACCTTCATGCAATAGAAATTGGTAATTACAGATTGAATATTGACGACTGGCAGTTTTTGGATTGCCATACCCTGTAGAATTCAAACAGTTTATTTTAACAAGACCATTTTATTTGTTTGAATGAAGTCCCCGGCTTGAATTGTATATAGATAAATACCACCGCTCACAGATTCTCCGAACTCATCTTTTGCATCCCAAGACACATTATGCAGCCCACTGACTTTGTATTCATTCACCAATGTTTTGATTTGATTGCCGAGCAAATCAAATACTTTTATTGTAACCATTGACTCATTTGGAATGCTGTATTGAATATTGGTGTTTGGATTAAAAGGATTAGGATAATTTTGACTTAATTGAAATTCAACCTTTGGTTCTTGACCGTCCGAAATATCCAATTGGGAAATACTGTGTATTTCTCTTTCATAAAATAATTGAGCGAGCGTAGTGCGTCGGTACCCGTTGCTGAACTCCTCATTCATATTCAACAAAATAAAATTTTCTAAACCGTGATATAGAAAAACATAGATGTTTCCGTTAGTTAAATCATATATATTTGAATATATTGCGTTTGATTTATGTACGGCATTCAGAATATCAACAAAATATCTGACAGAAATATCAGGATTGTCAATTAACATTTGTGTCGCGGCATCAAATCTATAGCAGGGATATGTTCCCCAGCTTGGATCAGTAAAATTAAAATTAGTGGCAACTTGATAATTTGCTGTATTGCGTATAATGACTAATTCACCGTTACCCCACTCCACTACCGCCGATGCACCTGATTTATCGGCAATTAATATATGCCCCCAGGAATATACTATAGAGTTATACTGATTTAGCAAATCTATTGCTTCTTCCACATTAGAACAGGATTCAAGCATTTCAACAAATAATGAATGGCCCGATTGATATGTGTAAGTGTATTTATCCGTTGGGAATTGGTTTATTATTGCAGGACGATTCTCATAAGCGGCAACATCAAAAAATAATCCTTCACTATTAACACCACCGAAAGGAATATAAGGTGAATCATAAAATCCAAAATAAATAGTCCCGTATTTGTTAGCGGTTGGAGGATTAATTTCTATTTTTGCCGGATAATTATAATAATCCTCTTCATTGCCAACCAACACTAAATTATCGCTTGCGGCACAAAATATTGTGCAAGAGAATGCTATGCTGAACAGCATATAAAAAATTAAAATAATTTGTAGTAACGTTTTCATCAACAGGTCTTGCGAATTGATAAAATTACGGATGTATATCTAAGGTCGGAAATATTTTGTGGATGCGCTTTCTGTGGGTTAAATAGACTGAAAATTTCCATTATTTTAAAATATTATTTCATATACGTAGTTTATTAGTAAATTTTAGTATATTTTTGAATTATAAAATTAATTTAATGCTATGAATAGGTCTTTAAAGATTGTTGATAATGTAGTCAACTATATTAACAAGTTCAGTCAAGAATGCGGGAAAGAACCATCTAACCTAACAGAATTTATGCTATGGTTAAATCATAAAATTTTTGACGATTACGATTTCCATAAAGATAGAACAGAGAAAGAAATAAATTTAGAGTTAACGCATCTGCTAACATATCAAAACAAATATTTTAAGCGTTATGTTAAAAAGGTTTTATTGCACTCAAGTATTAGCACGGCAGATGAATACAGTTTCCTGCTTCATCTAAAATTTTCAGATAGTTTAAGAAAAATGGAACTGATCGGATTTCATATGTTGGAGGCGCCAACTGGAATTGAGATTATTAATAGGTTGCTGAAGAAAGGATTATTAGAAGAGTTTGACGATCAAGATGACAAAAGGTCTAAACGGGTAAGGTTAACTAAAACAGGTAAAGAGGAAATTGAGAAGCTGGAACCTGCAATGCACGAAGTTTATTCAAAGATGTCTGCTAATATGGATCTAAAGGAAAAAGCACATATTATATATTTTTTAAAAAAGCTTGACGATTTCCATCAACTTGCAATCAATAATTAAACAATAGCGAGGGAGAATTTTTTATGAAAGCTTGGGTAATTACAAAATACGGCGGTCCTGAAGTTTTAGAAATGCGAGAAGTAGAAAAGCCAAAAAATTCTAAAGGTAAATTACTTATTGAAGTAGAATATGCGGTGTTGAATCCTTATGATTATAAGATAAGAAATGGAATCGCAAAATTGATGACTGGTAATAAATTCCCAAAAATATTAGGCGGTGATTTTTCAGGAACGATAATTGAATCAAATGATAGCAATAATGAATTTAAACCCGGTCAAAGTGTTTATGGTTTTGCAAACATTTTTATGCGTGAACAGGGTAGCCTTGCCGAGTTTACTACCATTTCACCAAAATATGTAAGACACTTGCCGGATGGAATAGATTCAAAACACGCGTGTGCAATTACCTCTGCCGGGCTTACTGCATTGAACGGAATCAGAAAATGTGGGAAGTTAAAAGATAAAAAAGTGTTAGTCAATGGCGCAACGGGAGGAGTTGGTCATATAGCAACTCAAATATTTTCCGCTAATGGCTCAGTGGTAATAGCTGTATGTAGTAGCACTAATATGAAGACAGCTGAAGAATTAGGTGCTGAAAAAGTAATTGACTATACAAAGGAAGATATTTATAGTGGAAATGATTCGTACGATATTATTTTTGATGCAGCCGCAAAATTGAAGTTTTCCAAAGTGAAAAAACTTTTAAACCAAAAGGGCATTTATTGTACAACAGAAGAAGGCGTTAAGGTCATGCTGACCTCAGCAATTAGCAAATTAAAGTTTTCCAAAAGTATGATGATATCCGGATTTAGAGGAACTAAGGTAGAGTTTGATGAGATGGAAGATTTGATGTTGCATAAGGGTATAAAGCCGATAATTAGTTATAACTTCCCATTTACAGAGGTTAATGATGCTTTTAAAATGCTTGAAGAAAACAGGCCAAGCGGGAAGGTGTTAATTAAAGTAAAAAATTAGTCATGCTTGCCAATGGAATATCAATTCGCTGATATTATCCTAATAAAATATATTAGAAATAACCACTATAAATACGGAAAGCAAAATATTGTCATAAAATAATGAAATGGTGGTAAATTAGCAATTAATCGGACATAGGAATTGCATTATGCCAAAAACAATGAATAAGAGAATATTGATAGTTGACGATGAAGCAATGATAACTCAAATTCTGAGCAAAAGGTTAGATGCAAGTGGCTATGATACATTTACAGCCTACGATGGTGAGCAGTGTTTAAATATGACGCAGGAGATAAAACCCGAACTGATATTATTGGATATTATTATGCCGCATGGCGATGGTATTGAGACCTTCAAAAAATTAAAAGCGAATCCTGATACAAAAAATATACCGGTAATATTTGTAACTGCCTATGATGACAAAGATACAAAAAATGAAATCTCCGAATTGAGGCCTGATGGATTTTTTGTAAAACCTTTTGACGGATCTAAACTGCTTAACAGGATAGATGAGTTAATCGGAGCATAAATACTGCTGCTTTTCGATCAATTACAAATATGAATATTGGATTATATCCCAAGAAAGTATTGCGGATATTGATCGCAATACTTAAGGTTTGAGCACTGATATGTCAATCTTGGTGGTCGGTGCCAGTGGCGCAACGGGGAGATTGTTGGTAGAACAATTATTAGTTCGTAACCAAAAAGTAAAAGCGGTAGTACGCGATCCTGAGAAATTTCCAAAGAATTTTATAAACGATAACAATTTAACTGTAATCCGGGCAAGTATTCTTGACCTCAACGATAATGAAATGCGTCAGCTCGTCAAGAGATGTGGCGCAGTTGTTTCCTGCTTGGGGCATAATCTTAGTTTGAAAGGACTGTATGGTCATCCCCGCAAATTAGTAACTGAAAGCGTTCGACGACTATGCGAAGCCATACAATCAAATAATTCCCCAGGACCGCTAAAATTTCTTCTGATGAACACCGCCGGTAACACCAATCGCGATATTCAGGAAACGGTGTCCATCGCCCAGCGATTATTAACGGTAATTATCCGTATTTTGCTGCCGCCGCATTCAGACAATGAAGACGCATCAGATTATTTGTGGCAAGTGATCGGGCCGGAAAATGAAGCTGTTGAATGGTCGGTAGTGCGCCCCGATGATTTAATCAATGAGGAGTCTGTAACCGCTTACGAATTACATCCATCACCAATTAGAAGCGCCATTTTTGATGCCGGCAAGACCAGCCGGATCAATGTTGCGCACTTTATGGCAGAGCTAATAATCGATGACAATATATGGAATGAATGGAAAGGGAAAATGCCGGTTATTTATAATATCATGCCTGATAACAAAAAATCGGGCAAAACGTAACGGGCTAATTTTATAATTTAATTATATGTTTCGGTAATGATCCTAATAATGGAATTTTATCCGCAATAAATTCGTCTAAGTGAGGCAGTAAGCTTGCTCGGATCGTAATTATAATGTTAATGTTATTGCGAGCTTCAATCTGTTTCAGTCCCGGCAAAAATCCGCCACCGTCAAATTCCAATAATCCGATTTCATCTATGATTATCCAATTGGCTTTTTCACAACTTGCTTTAATTTGGTCGTTACCCCACGTAAGACTTTTTTCATAAAAAAAGAATTTGCCAACCTTTATTGTGGTCTCAAGCGATTCCATCGTATTTAAACGACGTTCATCATTTGTTGCAACACGGATCAAATTATGATGCCACAAGCCGTTAGATTCTATTATTTTTTTTGAATACAAGCCGTCCAGTTTAATTCCTGAACTGTTGGCAAGTTGAATAAATTCTTCGATCCAGGTGGTTTTCCCGCTGCCGGCGTTGCCGCTGATCACAATCAACTTATTCTCTCCGCTAATATCGGCAAGTAAATCCTTCGGTGCGGTAGGCCTACCGGAATCGTCAGCGCCGAGTTGCTTGATCAAATCGAAAAAATCGGCAAATATATCAACGCTGAAGTTGAGCAAAGTGTTTGCCGTCTTACTTGATTTCCAGTGTTCCTTAAATAATCCGTATCTTGCTAACAGGATGCTTTTTATCTTTGGAAAAATTTCATTTGATAGATTATAAAGAATGTCAAAATTCCGAAAGCCGATTTTGTTAAATGAAGGTTTGATTTTTTCAATGCTCAGGTTTATTGTAAGCACTTGAAACAACAAGAAAACGCAAATTCCTCTGAGGGTCATTGATAGAGCTTTTTGTAATTGTCCGCTGCTATAATCAATTCCCCAAATTGACCGGTCCGCTGTTCCGGTGAATAAGGGAACAGCGATAATTAATATGGCGATCACGATCCAAAACTTATAATTCTTTAGCGGGCGGATTGTTTTTGCATCATAAATTGCGGCAATAGCAAACAAAATAATCCCAATGATTACCGGATAATATTTGATAAAAAACAATCCGATGAAAATGGTTAGCGCAATCAGAAACCGCTTTGATTTTATAAAACTAAGGCAATTCATTATCGAGGCGATCAGATAATCGAGCTTGAATTATCCAGGCGATGTAGGCTGCAGTCAAGGGCAGTATAATTTGAGCGGTGAGATACAAACCTAATAACCACCAACCGGCGTTAAAGCCGATTTTATTTGAAAAACCTTCGGCTAATTCTAAAACGACCGGAACGAAATTTGATCCGAATAATATCGTCTTCGTGACGATGGTTTGTACGATCGGGTAAAGCGCCATTATCAAACCCGCAAAAATGAAACCGGTTCGTCTGTTGCCTACCAAAATAAATATTAATTCGATCAGCGCCCCCTCCATAATAATTGCAACGAAAGGACCGAGTTTGACGGTTGAAAAACTAATCGCTTTAATAAAAGCGGCAACAACAGCCATTAATAAGGTGCTTCCTTTGACCGGATTATAAATTCTTGCAATGAGAATAATTATTAGCGCAATTGATGCTAAGATCGTTCCGGCAAAAGGCAGGTTCAAAAGGTGCAGCGCATTGCCAAGGGTTGCCTCTACAAAGCCCCATACTGTGCCAAATACGGCGATAGCGATGATTGAATTTTTAGTCATGCGGTTTGTCTTTTGCTTTTTGCAATATATAGTAGTTCAGGGAAGTGCGCGGGATCCCGAGCATTTGTGCCGCTTTGGTTTTATTGTGATTGGTTAATTCTAAAGCTTGATCGATTAAACTGATCTTTGCTTCATTAAGTAAATTGGTGTTTTCTTGCGGATCAAGTTGAAGCGTAAAAGTACTGTTACCAATTTTAGTTAGACTTTTGATTTGCGCTTTATTCAACAATAAGGTATCATCAATCTCCAACGTGTCTCCCCTGGTTAACAGCACACAGCGCTCAATGTGATTTTTTAATTCACGCACATTACCGGTCCATTCGTTATTTAATAGAAAATTTTCCAGTTCATCAGAAATTTTGGATATTGATTTTTTGAATCTCAAATTAAATTCTTCGATAAATATTTTGGCAAGCGGTATAATATCTTCCTTGCGCATTCTTAAAGGAGGAATTTCAATATGTGCAACATTCAGTCTGTAAAATAAATCTGAGCGAAATTTTTTCTCGCTAACTAATTTGGGAAGATCAGCATTGGTTGTAGCAATAAACCTGACATTCACTTGTCTTGTTCGCGTCCCGCCGATTCTATAAAATTCTCCGTTTTCAATAAAGTGTAAAAATTTTGTTTGCAATCCAATATCCATATCTCCGATCTCATCCAATACAAGGGTACCATTATGGGCTTCTTCGATCAGCCCGCTTTTTCCTTTTTGCCGGGCTCCGGTAAACGCTCCCGGTTCATACCCGAAAAGTTCGCTTTCCATAAGATCGCCGGGTATTGCCGTACAATTAATTGCCAGAAAGATATTGTTGAATCTTGAACTCTGCGAATGAATTTGGCGTGCAATTAGGTTCTTTCCGGTTCCGGTTTCACCGGTTAATAAAACGTTGGAATCTGCGGCTGAATATTGCTCCGCAAGTTTCATTGCTTTGTTCATTTTATTGGAAAATGAAATAACGGGTGGTATCTTCCGATCGGCGCGATTCTCTGATTTCAGTTTTTCTACTTCTTTTTTAAGGCGCAGATTATCCAATGCCTTGCTGACGATATGCTTCAAGACTATGGTATCTTCCTCCTTTTGAATGAAATCAAAAGCACCATTTTTCATTGCCTCAACCGCCAGATCAATCGTTCCGTAAGCCGTGAGCATTATCACTAATATACTTGGATAGTATTCCTTTATTTCTTTTAGAACACTAATTCCGTCAATAGCTCCGAGCTTGTAATCTAAAAGAATTAAATCTATCGGTTCAGAGCGTAGAATTTTTCTTGTACTGTCGATATCTTGAGCGGTCAAAATCTGTGTTTCTTTATCGCTTAAGGAGCGTTTGATAGAATCACAAACCAGCTTTTCATCGTCAAATATTAAGATAGTAAATTCCATAATCAATATCTAAAGCGGATTGTAAAGGTTGTTCCAACGAATTCTTCACTTTCGATTGTGTAGGTGGCGTCATGATAATCGAGCGCCCGCTGAACAATTGTTAGTCCGAGACCGGTTCCATTCGTAAAAGTAGAGAAAAAGGGATCGAAAATTCTATCGAGCTCATCTTTCGGTATTCCCTTTCCGGTGTCCTTAATAACGATCTCGATGAATTTCGGGTAGTTTTTAGTGGCAACATGTATTGTGCCCTGATTATTGCCGATAGCATGAAATGAGTTTAAAAAGAGATTTACAAATACCTGCTCTAACTGGTGGGAATCGGCTCGTATAGTCCTGATTTTTTTATCGAGTTTTAGATCAATATTTACTGAAGATTTAGCAAATTGTTTTTTTACAAGGATGATGGATTGATCTAATACATTATTGATATTAACATCTTTTTTCTCAGTGGATTGTTTCCTTGAGAAATCCAAGATAGTTGAAACGGTTTTATGTATTCGTTCAATACTGGTCTTTAATTCAGGATAAATTTCTGCGAAAGTTTTGTCGTCGCTGGTATTTTGGTTTAGATACTCAATATTATTGTTCAATGCAAATAACGGATTTCTTATTTCGTGGGCGATCCCGGAAGATAGCTGTCCGAGGGCATACATTTTTTCCGATTGTATTGAATACTTCTCGATCTGTTTCCGCTCGCTTAAATCGCGAATATATATTATTGATAGTTTACTCTTCTTATCAAATGAGAATTCTTTTATGCGATATACTTCAACGGGTATTTCTAAGTTATCTTTGGTTGACAGAATTGTTTCATAATGTTCGGTGGTGGCTTTTTTACCCGTTTTCTCCGAAGATAAGCCCATGTCTCTTTTTTTGTTTTGGTCAATTAGAGCATAAAAGTTGCAGGTTATTAATTCACCTTCATCATAACCGGTCAAGTGGCTCAGTTTGTTGTTACATTCTTTTATTTTTCCAACATTATCAATAATGGCAATTGATTCGATCGAGTTCTCGATCAAGCTTCTGTATTTGTTTTCTGACAGCTTAAGTTTATTGGTGGAATTCTGTATTTTACGGCTCATCACATTGAAAGCTTTTGCCAGACTTCCAATCTCATCTTTAGAGCTTATTTGCAAGTTCTTAGTAAAATTGCCTTCCCGCATCGCATGAGTTGATTCTTCAATTTGTCTAACAGGTTTAATAACTGTTTTCTGAATTGCTCCGAAAATAAATGCGCTCATTAGAGCGATGGTAATGAGTGCAAATGATACGAGGAATATTAAGTTTGAATTGCGATCTTCTAAGTACGAATCAATTGATAATAACACACTTATCCCTCCGCGCAGATCGCCATATTCATAACCCTGCCCGGAATGACAGTTAAGGCATGATAAATCAACATACAGTGGCGAAAAATATCGGAAATAGGCTTTTCCGTTAATTTTTTCGATTTGATAGAATTCTTCGATTTTAGTAGTGGTCGAATCTTTAAAGGCATTAAGTGCTTCTAATTCAAATGAATCAGGGGCATTCACCGGATTAATATATTTTTCGCTAGCCAGATGATAAGAAAAAACACTGCCGCCAAAAGTTTTACTCATTTCACTTAATTCCCGGGTTACTAAAGCCGGATTTTTTAGTAGTAAGGTATCACCGGTGTTAGTAACTAATTCAGGATGCGGCAAGAACGGATTTGGTTCCATTCCAGGCTGTTTATTTACAAAAACCCCGTCAAAGTCCGACACCCATTTTCTGGTGATCAGGATACTATCAAATAAGGCCTCCGCAGTGGTAAGCATATTTTCTTCATTCTGTTTATTAATACGCAGGAACAATAACAGAAATAGTACTGATATTAATGTGGTTACCAGACAACCAATGATTAAAATTACTTTAGTTGATAGGCGCATTTATAAATTGTTCCGACATTTCTGACTGACCAATATTAGTCATAATGACAAAATACAGTCAATCATTTAATGATTGATGAGATTAAACGTAATTATAAACATTTAATAATTAGTAGTTTATACAATGCTAAAAAACTGGCACAATTGTTGTAACTATATAACCACTAGCATTAATTATATAATTAAATAACGAGGAGTAAGGATGATCAAACGATTCACAATAGCGATATTATTAGTGTCTGTATTTTGCGGTTCTGTCAATGCTGCCGATTTTAAACTAAATGGCGTTTATACCGCATGGGCACAATCTCAGCATTCTTTTAAATTAAAGCAAGATGCTTATGATCACAATTATATCGTTCAAATGTTGCGATTCAATTTGCAAGGCATAGCCAATGAAAATCTAAAATTTGTAACGCGGTTTGATATAGCCCAAGGCTGGTGGGGTGTTGATAATGCTTTGCGTAGTGTGCAAAGAACAGGCACCGGCGGAGGAAGTGCGTTATTTGACTTTAAAGGCACGAACTTCCTATTTCATGTTGATCAGGCTTATATAGATTTCAAAGTACCTGACCTGCCAATCAATGTTAAAGTTGGTCGGATGTGGTATGGGCTTGGAAATAAAATTATGGTGGATAATAACTATGATGGGGTACAGGTTGTGTTATTCAAAGATTTGCAGCTTGGTTGGGCTAAGGTCTCTGAAGGAGCGGATAATACTTCCGATTCTCACGATGCCGCTGCCGGCGTGGATAATCGGGATGCCGACCTATTTTTAGGTTCATATAAAGGAAAAACCGGAGAATTATCTTACAATGTATTTGGTTTTTACTATAATGATAAAAGCATTGAAGATGGCACAGCGTATGTCCATGATATGTTCCAGTTCTTCAAAACAAGATTCTCTCCGCAAGTTACTCAGTTAACGGCTGTCGGTGTTTCCGGAAGCTATAAAGTCGGTAAATTAACATTAAATGGTGAATTCAATTATTTGACCGGCAAAGATGATATTGATAATGCAACCCACGCCGGGAAATTAGCCGATTCCTACGATATCAATGATGGTACCTTATCAGGTTATAATGTTTATGCCAAAGTTAAATACGACAAATGTGATACTTTTTCGCTTGGTGCTGTATTTGGACTTGGCTCAGGAGATGATGACTTGACCGGTGGTGCCGGTAACGTTAATAAACTGCGCACTTCAGGATTTTTCTATATAACAGAAATATGGGAAGATTCAATTATGCCCGATGAAGAAGGAATTACCCCGCAAGGTTTGGGTGCACCCAATGTACGTGGATACCGTGAGCTGGAAAATACGACAATTGTTCAATTGAATAGTACTTACAAACCACTGCCGAAATTATCCGTATTTGTTTCAGGAAGTTATATTATGGCAACTCAACCAATTGCCGCTTGGGCTAATAATGGAGAAGGAGTAGTTATTGACAACGAAACAACAGCGCAGGATATTGGTACTGAAATAGATTTCAAAATTGATTATAAATTGTACAAAGAACTTGGCTTGACATTCCGGGGCGGATACTTTATGCCGGGCGATGCTGCCGGTTACCTGATCAATGGAAATACCGATAATTTGGATCCGGTATGGGAATTAAAGGGAGTTATAACATATAAGTTTTAGTGTAAACAAGGATCGCAGTTAATTATTAACTGCGATCCTTATATAATTAATGGAGGAAAATATGTCAAATTTCAAATTCACCTCAAAACATGTCCTATTGCTAGCGATTATCCTTATAATCGCGGCATGCTGCACTGAAACTTTGTCTGAACCGGTAGTTGTTCCGGATTCTAAAGTTGTTATCAAACATGCAAGTGTGGATTTTTCGGAAAGCTGTATGCAATGTCATGCCAAAGTTTCGCCGGATATTTACAGTGATTGGAAGTCAAGTGGTCACGGAATATTGAATTACGGTTGCTATATCTGCCATGGAGATGGCGAGACAGAATTTTATCCGGTAGGGTCCGAAGACAAATGTATATCCTGTCATTCAAAGAGCGAAGGTCATCTTGCAAGGATGGAATACACCGGTTGTTATGATTGCCACGATGGCCATACTCTAAAAGCAAATTAATAATTAAGAGGAATTATATATGCAAAACCGAAGAGAATTTATTAAAACGTCCGCAGCCATAGCTGCTGCTGCAAGCATTGGTGTTCAATTTCCATCTAAATTAATGGCATCAACCGATACCAACTGGCATAAATCGGTATGCAGATATTGTGGCGTTGGCTGTGGTGTGATGATTGGGGAAAGTGGTGGAAAGATTACTGCTATAAAAGGTGACAACCAAAACACCATTAATAACGGACATCTATGTGTGAAAGCATTTTATCTACCCAAAGCTGTTCATTCCAAAACCAGACTGTTACACCCGATGATCAGGAAAAACGGAAAACTTGTTGAAACCGATTGGGAAGAGGCTTTGGATTTAGTAGCTAAAAAGTTTAATGAGATACGTAAAGCACACGGTGGAGATGCTTTAGCTTTTTATGGTTCCGGTCAAGCCGAAACCGAAGAAACCTATATGGCGAATAAGTTATTTAAAGGTTGTATCGGGACAAATAATTTAGAAGGCAATCCAAGATTGTGTATGGCAAGTGCGGTAGGTGGTTACTTGTCAAGCATTGGTGCGGACGAGCCGGTCGGAACTTATGAGGATTTTGAGAAAACCGACTTATTTATGTTGGTCGGTTCAAATACTGCCGAAGCTCATCCAATACTGTTCGAGCGTATTATGCGTCGGAAAAACAGCAATCCAAGCACCAAAATAGTGATTATTGACCCGCGGAAAACTCCGACCGATCAAATTGCTGATTTGCATCTATTCCCGAAACCGGGTTATGATTTAGCGCTGTTCAATGCGATAGCCTACGTTTTGGTCAATGAAGGATTTATTGATGAATCTTTTATAAAAGCACACACTTTTATCAAAGATAATGAAGGCCAAGCACATGATTTAACCAGCTATAAAGAATTTCTAAATGACTATACGCCTGAAAAAGCCGCTGCAATCAGTGGTGTTCCGGCCGCAGATATAGTTAAAGCAGCTAAGATATTTGGTAACTCTAAAACGGCGATGACCTTATGGACAATGGGACTGAACCAAAGAAAACGCGGTGTTTGGGCAAATAATCTGGTTATAAATCTCCATTTAATTACCGGTAAAATCGGAGTTCCCGGCAGCGATGCTTTCTCATTAACCGGACAACCAAACGCCTGTGGCGGCGTTCGTGAGGGTGGTGGACTGTGTCATATTCTCCCCGGGCACAGATTGGTTGCAAATGAAGCCCACCGGAAGCAAGTGGCGGAAGTGTGGGGTGTCCCGGCAGGTAATATACAACCCAAGCCTGGTAAGCACACTATTGCAATGTTCCAAGGATTGAATGATGGCGATATTAAAGGTATTTATATTATGTGCACTAATCCGGCTCACTCACTTCCAAATGCCGCAAAATACTGGAAAGGATTGAAAGAACAATTTGTTGTTGTTGCCGAATCGTTTTTGCCGACAATGACCACCGAATATGCCGATGTTGTATTACCGGCTGCATTTTGGACTGAGAAAGAAGGAGTTTATGGCTGTACTGAGCGGCGTTCGCAGTATATGCCAGGGGTCATTGAACCATCCGGTGAAGCAAAATGGGATGCCTTTATTTTGCGGGATTTAGCCAAGAAGATGGGTTTTGAGAAAGAGTTCGCCAAGTATGAAACGGCGGAAATCATTTGGGATGAATACAGAGGCTTGACCAAAGGTAAAGATATGGATTTGATGGGAGCAACTTATAACAGATTAAAAAAGGTAAGGGGTTTGATCTGGCCTGTCCCAACGGAAGAACATCCCGGTACTTACAAGAGATTCACCGACGGTGATCCGATCTATGACGCATTGCCAGCTGAAAAGAAAAAGAATCGTCGGATGTATTTTTACGGACCTAAAGCCAAAGATGGGAAAGCTACTATTTGGATGCGTCCTCATGCCGATCCCGGTGAACCCACCGATGCCGAATATCCAATAGCATTGACAACCGGTAGAATTTTGGAGCATTGGCATACTTTAACGATGACGGGTACTGCACCGCAGTTGAATCGTGCCGCTCCCAAAGCTTATGTTGAGATTAATCCTGTTGATGCTAATAAAATGGGAATTAAGAATAAAGATCAGGTAAAGATGGAAACGAGGCGCGGTTCATTGAACATTGAGGCGCGAGTGATTGATCGCCCCGCTCCGGGAACTGTTTTTGTTCCGTTCCATTGGAAAGAAACACCAATTAATGTGCTATGCAGCGACATTTTTGATCCCGGCTCTAAAGAACCCGAATACAAAGTAGCAGCGGCGAGAATAACGAAAATCTGAATACGATTCATAATAACCTGTTAACTGGGTTTGAGTGAAAAGGGGCTTGTCCCCTGTAGTTGACATGGGAGTATTTCATAATACTCCCATGTTTAGGAAAAATGCAAAATAAAGTAGAAAATATCAGCCGGCACAAATTTATTGTCAATTTTGTCCAATTATTTAGAGATGAATTGGGAAAATCTGTCAATGAAGAATATAAATCGTATTTATTGCCGCCCGGTTCGGCAGCGCAAGAAGAATATATTCAAAAATGTAATAAATGCTATGAGTGTATTTCTGCGTGTCCGCATGAAGCGTTGCGTGTGGCTCATGAAATGAATGAAACAATAGATTCATATCCGATTATTCTTCCTAGTATTACAGCTTGTAATATGTGTTCGGATTTCCCATGCATAAATGTTTGCGAGCCGGAGGCCTTAATTTCTTCGCAGAGTGATCAGCCGTTAGGTAAAATCGAAATTGTTGAAAATAACTGTTACGCATATAATGATCATTATTGTACTTCATGTGTTACTAATTGTCCGATTGGAGATTCGGCGATATATCTTGATAGCAACAATAAGCCTCATATAAATATTGAAAACTGCAACGGTTGCGGGGTTTGTATTAATACATGCCCAGCTGAACAACCGGCAATAAAAATAATCAATTAAGGAATTAATATGCCGATATCAGGTGTCACAATATTAGTTGAGGAACAAAAAACTAATAAAGTTTTAGCAGAACTCAAGAATTATGACAGAGTAACAACTTATGGTATCCATAAAAATAATTACATTGTAGCTGTTTTGGAAGCGAATACCGTAAATGAGCTTGAAGTCATTAGTAATAAAATTTTGGATGAAATTGACGGCGTATTGGGTGTTTATCCGGCTTATGTTAATTATCAGGATGATGACTCCGAAAAATAGAATATGTTTTCATTAAGGGAGTGGATAAATAAGCTTGCATCAATTAATGAACCGTTACGCCCGCCCGGAGCTATTGAGGAAAAAGATTTTTTAGATAAATGTATAAGATGTCGCAAATGTCAAGAGGTTTGTCCTTATGATTCAATTATTACCGCACATGGTAATTGGGGCTTAGCTATGGGGACACCGATCATTTCTGCTCGGGATATACCCTGTTATTTATGCGACGACTTTCCTTGCATAGATGCTTGTCCGTCAGAAGCACTATTACCGGTTGATTCCAAGGAAGAAGTCAGAATGGGTGTTGCTGTCATTGATGAATCACTGTGTTTTGCTTATAACAATATAATTTGCAGGGCTTGTTATGAACGCTGCCCTATTTATCGTGAAGCGATAACTTTAAAAGATGAATTATTCCCGGTTGTTCACGCCGAAAAATGTGTGGGGTGTGGAATTTGTGTTAATGTCTGCCCCACCGAACCGGTTTCTATTAAAGTTGACAGCAGGCATAGAATAGATGGCTGATGTGAGATCAAATAATAGTATAAGGATTCTATATCATCTTCATGTATTTAGAAGATCCGTGCAAATCTTTACTATTTTATTTTTGATAGCAGTTCCGGTAATGGCTCTAAATGATTATACCGGGATAGTGGGCACGCTCTATAGTATCAGTTTTTGGAGTGTAGATATTGTAGATCCGGCGATAGTGCTACAATCTATTATTCTTAATCAGGAAATTGTAGTTGCCATGATTATAGCGGCGATAATTCCAATAGTACTTGCCGCTATATTTGGAAAAGTGTTTTGCAGTTGGATGTGTCCGTTTCATTTCTTATCGGAAATCGGGGAATTGATGCGGAAAAAAATTAAAAGAGTGAATAGTAAGAATAACAAAAATCCACGTAGATTTTATTATTGGATTGGATTTTTGCTCATACTGTTTTTGTTAATAATCACTGATATTCCATTCATTACTTTTTTGTCAATTCCGGGATTGATCTCAGCTCAAATTGCGGATTCAATTTTATTCCAGGCGGTTGGCATTGAATTAATAATTATTGCCATAATAATCTTATTAGAGATGTTTTTCTTTCCGAGATTCTGGTGTAAGTATGCCTGTCCGGTTGGGGCAACTTTAGCAATTTTTCATAATCGAAGATCGTTAAATATAGCATATAATTCTCCGAATTGTGCAGATTGTGAAGTAGCCAAAGAAAATGTTTGCAAACAGGTTTGTCCGCTTAATTTGAATCCAAAGCGAAAAGATTTGTATCCATATTGTAATAACTGTTTGGAGTGCGTTAGTATATGTCAAAAAAATGGTCGAGCTCTAAACTTAACATTTAATAAAAAATAAGGAGTATAGCAGATGGTTAATAAAACAGCTTCGGAAGAATCGCGCCGGGATTTCCTTACCAAGTTGGGAACTTTTGGTGCTTTAGGTGTGGCAGTTGCTGTTTTTGCTAGAAATTTATTTTTATTTAACAAACCACCGAAACCCAAGGTGTCATATCACAAATATTTGGTTGGCAAAGTAAATGAGATACCGAAGGGTAAGGCTAAGGAAATTCTTATCCAAAAGAAGCCGGTTTTTGTTGTTCATTTAGAAGATGGCTTCAAAGTGCTTTCGGGAGTTTGTACCCATTTGGGCTGTATCGTGCGATGGGAGGAAAATAAAAATAGATTTTACTGCCCATGTCATAAAGGATTCTTTGACCAATCCGGTAATGTTATCGGCGGACCGCCGCCAACACCATTAGAAAAATACGACGTTACGGTAGATGGTAATTTAGTATTCGTTCAGGTGAAGGATAAAGAAAAGGGGCATTGGTCATGAGTAAAGGAAATTGGTTAAAAGAACGAATACCGCTTAACATCGAAGGGATAAGTGCGCTTCTTTTCAAAGAAGAAATTCCGGTACACATGAAGAAATGGTTGTTTGCAATGGGAACTACTCCGTTTATATTATTCCCTTTACAAATTCTAACCGGTGCCCTTCTTGCAGTCTATTATATACCGTCAACCGAAATGGCTTATGAAAGTGTACGGTATATTACCGAAGATCTTCAGATGGGATTTTGGGTGCGCGGGATCCATCATTGGGGTGCGCATTTAATGATAATATCATTATTCCTGCACATGATGAGAGTATTCTTTACCCATTCGTACCGTAAGCCGCGCGAGATAAATTGGATATTTGGTTTCATCTTATTATTCCTGACTTTAGCTATATCATTTACCGGTTATTCCTTAACCTATAATCAATTATCGTTTTGGGCGGCAACAGTTGGCACAAATTTAATTCAGGGTGTTCCGGTAATAGGCGAGTTTTTGCTTAGAATGATACGCGGCGGTGAAGATGTCGGAATTAATACACTGACAAGGTTTTACTCACTACACGTATGGTTATTACCAATCTTTATCACGATACTGATTGGTGTCCATATTGTACTTATCAGAATGCATGGTATTTCAATCCCCAAAGGTTTCAAAAAAGAATCCTATGATTTTTATCCGGTACACATGTATAAAATTATCATTGTGACATTATTTTTGCTATCGGTACTCAGTTTATTGGCGGTGATATTGCCACCGGGGCTTGGCGATAAAGCCGATCCGTTGAATACCCCATTACACATCAAGCCGGAATGGTATTTTTTTCCGGTATTTCTATTTTTGAAATGGGTGCCGTTGAGCTTTGGCATGTTAATTACCGGTTTGGCAATAATCGGGATGGTATTTTGGCCATTCATTGAACCATTATTTTCAAAAAATGAAAAGACCAGAAATATAATCAGTTACATAACTGGATCGTTAGTGATCCTGATTCTCATAATTTTCACATTAATTCAAACATTTACAGTGTAGCAACCAAAGGAGTAAATAATGAAGAATATTACAATTCAACAATTACTAATCGGGATATTTAGCATTTTACTAATTGTTTCGTTGATGATCGTTGCCTCAGTCGAAACGAAAAAAACTAAAGATCATGAACCTGAGATTGACGTTGACAAGATCAGCGCAAGATGTATATCTTGCCATGAACAAGAGCATGTGGCGGTTACCCAGATAACCGCTTGGGAGGGTAGTGAACATGCTGTGCAGGGGATAGGCTGCAATGAATGTCACGAAGCAGCAGAGGGTGATTTTGATGCGCAATTTTGCCCGGAAAGCGATTTTTTAATTGCGCGACATCCAACACCCAAGGATTGTGCCGAATGTCATGCCCAGCAAGTAGCGGAATTTGCCAACAGTAAACATGCACATCAATTTTGGTTATTCAAAAATGCTGACCGATCCATTTTTGAGAATCCAATTTCAACCCGCCATGGCTGCGAACAATGCCACCAAATCAGCAATCTGTGGCCGGATGGCAGTGTCGGAGAATGTGATGCATGTCATGCTAAGCATTCCTATGATAAGGCTGTAGCCAGACAACCTGAAACTTGTGGCGAATGCCATATTGGTCCTGACCATCCGCATATCGAAATATATAATGAATCTAAACACGGTAATATTTTCAATGCGGTCGGTCATGAATGGGATATGCGCTACAGCACTTCAGACTATCAGCCCATTCCGATTGAGGCGCCGGTATGCGTAACCTGCCACATGGATGGCAATGAGAAGCAACCGATGACCCACGATGTAAGCGAAAGGTTGGCTCTGGAATCGCAAGCGCCCTGGAGTTATAGAACAGTATGGGCCGAAGATGTATCCGGTTCTTGGGAGACAAAACGTGGTCGGATGAAATCTATATGTAATAGTTGTCATGCCCCGGATTTTGTAGATACCTATCTGTTGACGGCTGATCTGGTCAATCTCCAGTATAATGAAATGCGCCGGTTATTTGTGTACTGGACCAAAAAATTGACGGAAGAGGGGAAAATTGATCGTCTCAAAGCCGATGGTAAATTCTTTTCAGATCCGGTATTAAATGGATGGGATGAGGAACCGGAAGAAATAATGTATTATGCCTGGCACCATGAAGGACGGAGATTCAGACACGGAGCACTGATGATGGGAGCCGACTTTACGCAATGGCATGGTGTATGGGAACTACAGGAAGATATGGTTGAAATGATTAGATGGGCCGCCGAGCATGGTGACAAGGAAGCGGAAAAATGGGTCAATAGCAATCATCCTACTAAATTTGCACCGTATGCTATGTATGATATCCCCGGATCGGCATGGGGTATAAATGCGCGGGCCAATACAACACCGTACTTATATAAAATTGAGGATTATTGGGATCGCGTGAAAGCCAACGTTGAAACCGCTTATAATGAAGGATTGCTTTCAAAGGATCAATGGGATTTGTGGATGGAAAGATATGACAATAAAGAACATTATCTTGGAACAAAATATGCTGATGATGTTGAAGGTGTATGGAATTTCTATAAGGAGCGCGATGCCGTTGATACCAAAGCGTTTAAGGAACAAGTAGTAAATCTTAAACTACCCGGCGAACCGTTTTACGAGGAGAAATAAATATAAAATAAATTAGAAAATATACTCTTTCGAGTTTATGGCTCTAAAGACAAATAGTCAATGAGCCATAAACCGATGGGTTTGACTGGAAACTATCAAACCTCCCGAACGGGAAAAAACCCGCGAATTGGAAAGGAAGAGGTTGGTTAATTAAGTAATAGATACAATCTATTACAGTCGTAAACCTCCATTCCAATTCGGGATGGAGGTTTTTAATATTGATAATTTGTAGAGGACAAACATGAGATATCAAAAAATAATTGTTGTTTTAGTATTAATAAATTGTATTATTTATACGCAATCGGTCATCAATGGTACGGTACAAAGCACAACCAATAATTTGCCGATGCAGAATTGCAATGTTTCAATTAATAATTCCAACATTGGTACGATAACAGACATGAATGGCAAATTCAGCCTGTCAACCGATCTGGCCGGTGAGCATATTTTAATTATTAGTCATATCGGTTTCGACAAATTTGAAAGAGAAGTAGAATTGATAGATGGATCTGCACAAAACATTAATGTTATTATGCAACCGATTGTATTGGATGGGGAATTAGTGACGGTTTCGGCAGCTAAGTCGGTTCGTAGAATATATGAAACACCGGGCAGGATAGACGTCTTAACAAAGGATTATTTGGCCAATATGCCGTCTCAATCTCTTGATGATTTATTAAACTATGCAGCCGGTATAAATGTTCATCGAACATCGGGAATTTTTGAGATAAGACCGGTTGTAACTCTACGTGGTTTGTCGGGTGATGAACCCGGTAGGACGTTGATATTATTAGACGGTATTCCTATTAATAAAGCCGATACGGGCGTTGCTAATTGGAATCAAATGAATATTGATGCTGTTGAGCGGATTGAAATTTATAAAGGCTCCGGTTCGGCTTTACATGGCAATGGCGCGATGGGTGGTACGATCAATATTATATCAAGTGTTCCGACTAATGATTTTAGCGGAAGAATAAAGGCAACAGCGGGTACTTATAATACCTATGGATTTGATTTTAATATAAACGGTGGTATCACCGACAATCTTTTATTAAATATTGGTGCGGTGTATAAAAACAGCGACGGTTATATAGATCAGCCGGACAGTTTACAGGATGAGAATACAGCACTCCTATATCTCGAAGAAGAAGGTTTCAATATTGGTGCGAAATATTATTTCAACAGTGATGCGATTATCAATCTTTCTTATGATTATTTCGACGGTATCAGAGGCGAAGGTGTCAAAATTCAAAAAGAGTATGGAAATAGCCGTCAGTTTACTACCAACACCATACGAGGTGTTTTTAGAAAGAAATTCGGATTATTAGAGCTTAATCTTTCAGGTTATTGGCAATTTGAAGATTATATCAGGATAGATGAACGCTATAGCAGAGGCGTGTATAGTCATTTCGATGTTGAATCAGACCGCATAGATAAAGGTTTGATTTTTAATTCTTCGTTTATTTCAACATTGGGCTCATTTACTTTGGGGGGAGAACTTAAACAGGGCAGCGTTGACGGTGGTGATTATTATACGACCTCGCCGGACACTATCATTAATCAGGGCAGATTGTTATCGGGAGCAGCGTATTTACAATATGAATTAGGTCTGTTAGATAACCAAATGAAGATTGCCTCGTCGCTGCGTTTGGATGGAGTAAAATTCTACGACGGATATTTTGGTGCAAATATTGAGGGAAACGCATTTCATGATTATAGCGGAAATATTAAAGATAATTATTGGCAATCAGCGAGTCCGCGAATCGGCATAAGGTACTTCTTTGACAATGGAGTAAGTTTGTATTCTGCTTATTCCCGGGGTTTCAGGTCTGCCAATTTAGATGACCTTTGCCGAACGGGTTGGATGAGACTTGGTCCTAAATTAGCCAACCCGAAACTCGGTCCTGAAACCTTAGATAATATTGAAATTGGATTAGATTGGTCTCCATTGAAGTCGATAAAAATTTCTCCGACGGCCTATTATTCCAAAGGTTCCGATTTTATATATTATGTTGATACCGGTGAGTTACTTTGGGGGCGCAGACCAATCTATAAGAGTGAAAACGTGACAGCAGTCATTATCAAAGGCTTCGAGCTTGATCTGTTATTTAGACCGTTTGATGGTGTTTCATGGATGCTAAATTATACCTACAATGATTCAAAAATATCAACGTTTACGGAAGCACCTGAATTAGAAGGGAATTATCTGATTTATTCGCCATTGAATCAAATTAACTCAGTACTAAGTTTTTCACATAATTTCCTCAGTGCCAATGTTGGTATTTCGTATAAGGACAAACAATTTATAAGTGATGACAATTCGGAAGAACTCGACGGTTACATTATATATAATTGTCAATTATCTGCAAAAATGTTTAATAATTTCAAAATATCCCTTGATGCTCATAATATTTCGGATGAAAGGATCACGGAACATCCGGAAAGACTTTCACCGGGTAGAATGTTCATCTTGGACACCAGCTATGCGTGGTAAATTTGGTGGACATTAGAAACATTGAAAGAATAATTATCGACGATTTACAATGAATGCCTACATATTAACGGGCGGGCAAAGCCGCCGATTAAAACAAACGAAGAGTTTAGCCATATTAAATGGTCGAACTTTAACCGAATTGGTCTTGAATAATCTGCAGTCGATCTTTGACGATATTTTTGTAGTAGGCAAAATAGATGATTTCCCCGATATTGAATTTGTTCCTGATCTGCACGTTGTACAATGTCCTTTGAATGGTATTGTTACGGCTTTGGAACATTCCAAGGATGCTTGGATATTTGTAATTGCCTGTGATCTTCCGTTCGTCAGTTCACCTACAATTAAATATCTTTTGGGTCAGATTGACACAGGCACACAGATAGTTTTACCAATTATAGAAAAAAGATTCCAACCGCTCTGTGCCTTTTATCACGGATCTGTTTTAGATCATTTTAAAAACGGTATCAATTCCAAGAATTATTCACTGATCTCAAAATTTGAGGACTTATCAGTCAAGGCAATTGCTATCCAAGATAAAGATACAAAACAGTTCCTGAATATTAATTATCCTGAGGATTTGGTTAAAGCAACTGAGTTATTAAAAACAGAGCGATGAAGAATTTAAATCCTTAAGAATTGTTAATTTTTGTGATGGTGGTTTTTTTCTTCCTCGGTAAAATAGACATCATAAAACTCATTTACCGCTTCACGTAATTTATTACAATATTCGAGGTCGTTCGTCTGTTTAGTCTTCATTGCGTAAATCAACATTGTATGCAACAGAGCTAATTCGGTTTGATATTTTTGCAGAGCTTTCTTATCATTGCTATCAATCAATTTTACGCGCTGTGTCATAAAGTACTGAGTAACAATCTCCTGCAAATGATTGGCATGCTGATCCTTGTTGTTGATCCAGCGGACTAATTGGTTGTAATTCACTGTTGGTGAACTCTCAATTCTAACAATCCGTTTCATTGATTTTTCGATAGTGGTGATATGTTCGTTGAGCATGTCAATGCGCATTTTATCGGCGTAAATTCCGCAAGGTATTTCGCAGTGAGCCGAAAGTAATGACGGAATTATAAAGATAGATACGATTAAAGTTAGCAGTATTTTTTTAAGCATTTTTACTCCAATTGATAATTAAAAATATTTGGCTCTCCAATTTCATTTATATATATCTAATATTGCAAATTGTTTCATTAATTTGCAGAAATCGTTATCCAAATTAAAGTTACACAGGATAGTTAAACAGTCATAAAATTCTTTGAGTGAGATTACTATACAGCTTTGGAAGCCGGATTTGCATTTATAGCTATTTATATCTCTATGGCTCCCCCACTACCTTCCATTTGTACAATTTTGATATAAACTGTTTCATAATTGAAGGCTGAGAAGACACCCAAGCCGCCTTCAATATTTGTTAGAGGTTCATTCAAATCGCGGGAATCCTGCTCACGTGATTCATATAGGTCAACATATTCCTGATTGACTTTATATACCTTGATTTCGTGCTTGCCAAGATGTTCAATTAAAGGCAGTCTAATTCTGTAGGAAGAATCTTGAATAGGCGGGAATACAAATTCCCTTACCACATTATCAAATATGGATTCAACAGGAACTGGATCATCTTCGATATTGATCATTGAAACGTAATACCAATCATTAGGATCAGCCACTTCCCAAGTAATTACCATTTCTTCTGATGATTCACGCCAATCCCTGAGACTCTCAAAATCATCAAAATCAGGTATTGCATAAGTTGTGTCTGAAATATTTACATTGCTTGGTGGAGTGGGAATGATTGATTCCGCGAAAATATCTTGCTCATTCCAAACTATATGTAATTGAATCAAATCGCTGGCTTCTAAAACCAAATCATCTCCATTGTAGTGATAGTAGCCGCTATCGCCAGGCGATAGCACTAATTCGTACTCTATATTGTCTTTAAAGATACTAACATCAGCGTCGTTGATCGGAGGTGGAATATCGGTTGAATCTGCATCCAATGGAAGGGTTCCTGTTAGTTGAATATCATCCACCTGTTCACCGGCAAATACAAATCCCCACACCACAACAAATTCTTCGTCTGAGATTATGGGAGAACTATTATCTTCACATGCGAGGAACATGATAAAAATCGGAATAAGTAAAATAAATTTTTTATACATAATTATGAACCTATCATTTAAGTTTTTCAAAATTGATAAATATGGTTGGGGTGAATCCCAACATCAGTACATCAGAAACAACGATTGGTGTTACATCCAAGTCGTAATCTCTATAGTACACATTTTTGTGACCAAAAGCGTTATAAATTGATAAACCACCCTCGATATTGAAGTACTCTGTTTGCCAAGAACGTGAAATACCAATATCTAAGCGGCTATAGTCAGGTAACCGCAAGCTATTTTTATCAGATACATGAATATAACTCAATTCTTCGCCATCCAACATGGTTAGATAATATTGGTTTTCAGGGGCTGTGTAGGGATTGCCACTTGCGTACATATAAGTGGTTGAAAAGGTCCATTCTTTGAATTTGTATCTTCCCACAATTTTAAGTTCGTGCGTACGATCATGGTTTGCTTTAAATGGTTCTCCACCATTTAATCCAGGGAAAGTATTTTCAACTTCTCCTAAAGTATAGCTTATCCATCCGGTTAGATTACCGTATTTTTTCTGAGCTAAAAATTCAAGACCTCGCGCGATACCGTCTCCAAAAAAGAAATAATTGTCGTAGTCGGCACTTTCTTCAAACCGGCGACTAAATTCCACAAGGTCACCAAGGTTTTTATGGTATCCTTCTATTTCAAGAAGATATTTATTAGTATTATACGAGACACCTAATAAGAAATGCTCGGCAAAGCCGGGTTTTATATTTTCATTGGCTGTCAGCCAGAATTCGCTACTCCCTTCAGTCACATTTTCATTTGTAATAGTGTTTATGAACTGATAATACTGCCCCCATGCTCCGTTAATTCTAATAAGCGGATTTATATTATACCCAAACGAGAAACGAGGTTCATAATATAGTTTTTGGGTTTGATCAAAATAAGTTGTGCGAAGTCCATAAGTAAGATCTAAGTTGGCTATTGGAGACCAAGCATCTTGGATATATGCGACCCCGGTATTTGATTGCGATTCTACCGATAAGATCGATATTGTATCACGCACATTTGCATCATAATCAGTTCGGATATTATTTAAGAATAATCCAAATTCAAGATTATGGTTTCTTCCAAGCGGTAATTGATTGTCAATTCTTAATGCGAAATCCTGTACGGTGTTATATTCATTTTGTGCGAAAGCATTAAGACCGCGCGCAGCACCAAGCGAATCAGTTCCAATAGTGTTGCTACCACTAACACTAAGGTTACGCTCGTAGGAACTTTCATATTGTGATCCTGATAATAGTATGTTGGTATAAAGCAAATCCCATTGATGTCCCCATTTAAGACTGGCACCGTTATTGCCCCAATCGGTTACATTCTCATCAGTTCGTGTTTCGAACTCTGTTCCCCCAGAGGTGATGCCACCACCAATATTGGAGAAATCAAGATCTCTTGATTGATCTAAATAATCGCGTCCGGAATAAATACTTAGGCTGATTATATCCTTTTTAGTTGGTGCATACGATAGTTTTGAATTCATATCGTAATAATAGAAACTCGGTACGACATTTTGTTGAAATGCGCCACCACGCATTGCACCACCGGTAAAATTATTTTGCGAGTTATTATTAGCCTCTTCACCAGTAACAAATTCATAGATGTTTGAGTATAACGGAGTTTGCACCAAATCGGTATAAGATCGACGTGCTGTAACAATCCAATTTGCCTTGTTATTTAAAAACGGCATTTCAAACAATAGATTCGCTGACAATAAATTAGCACCGAAAGAATAACTCAATTCATCACCACCACGTTTTCCGGTGACCTCAAGAACCGAAGACAATCGTCCTCCATATTTGGCAGGGAATCCACCTTTATACACCTGAACATCTTTAACCGCATCGGCGTTGAAAGCACTGAACATTCCGAAAAAATGGTCTACATGGTAAACAGTCATCCCGTCAAATATCACGAGATTTTGGTCAGGAGTGCCACCCCTAACATAGACACCCGCCTTGCCATCTCCGATTCCACTTACTCCAGGCAATAATTTCAGAGAATTGAATATATCTACTTCTCCAAATACCGGCATGGTTTGTATTTCTCTCATCGAGAGGGTCATGTGTCCAGGGTCTTCGTTCATTTGGAATATATCTGAAAACTCACCCTCAACTATAACATCCTGCCCTGACAAAATTTTAGGTTCCAACCTGATTGATAGTATAGATACATCATCGTCATCTGTTTTAATCAATACAGATTTTGAATTATAGCCGATATATGATACAACCAGTGTGAAATTTTGGTTAGGGACATTTGTTAAAACAAAATACCCATCAGAATTTGAGGTTGTACCATGCCCGGTACCCTCAATCCATATATTTGAATATGGTAAAGGTTCGCCGGATGTCGCATCAGTTATATAACCCTTTATTGAAGCAGAATAAGAGAGCGATGAAAATATTAATAATAATATATATTTTTTCATATCATTTACTCCATTAATTGTATTGTAACCCAAAAGGAAATAGGATTCATCATTTCTTGCATTTTGCCCATACCACCCGCCATTCCACCTCCGCGCATACCTCCACTCATTCCACCACCAGGTCTTCCACTGCGCATGCCTCCGCCGGACATTCCACTGCCCTTTCCTTGTCCGCCCATTCCAGGCATATCCACTTGGATGCTTTCAAGACCAACAGAATATCTACCGTTTGCTACTAAGTCTAAATAATTAAACGGTATTTTTAATTCGTATGTGAAATCACCCTCATTATATAACAATTTTGCCTGAATTCCCGTGTCTCCATTATCGGTTTCAGCGAATCTTTCTAGTCCTTGATCAACAATAATAATGTTGTTTTGTTTTGAGAGCATTGAGGTTATCATAAACTCCATCTGATCATTGTCAAGCCTGCCCATACCGCCACCGCGCATTCCGCCTTCTATGCCCATCATTGTCTGTACATCTTGTTGCAACGGATATTTTATTCCAAAATCTTTATTATTTTTATCTTTCTCATCAATCCAGATTGTAAATCCACGTAATATTTTCATGATTACCTGTTTGTCATAGGTGGTCATCGCCAAATATAAATTTGACTCATCATTCATAGCCCCAAACCCAAAAGATTGTCTTTCTGGGATGATAATCACGCTTTCCCATTCCGCTATATTTCCATCAATTTTTGGCGCGCTAACTGGTTTTTGACTATTTAGTATAATAGTATTACAACTTATGATCGTCAGTAGGACTGATATAATAGATGTAATTCTTTTCAATATGCTATTCCTATTTAGATTATTAAAAATGTGTATAGATTGTTATTAGACACGATTATTCAACAAATGTTAAATGGGTTTTTAATTTTGTGTGCTATTGATTAATTATTTAATCAATAGAAGACTGATTATATATTATTATAGGTCAGATTTGCCAACGTAATTAGTATCCAACCTTATTCCATAAGGAACAATTGAAGATAACGGCAAACCCTGCGAAAGCTATTAAATAGCGGTTATTATCACCAACAGTTTTATTATTTTAACAAATTTATAGTTTGAGTTTTTCGTCATTATTATATGATTTAGTTAAATTGTTGCTATGGATAGTGTTTTATAATTAATAATTAATATATCTATTAAATACAATATTGTATGATAAAATGAACACACTTGTCGGTGATATTGGCGGTACTAAAACGATTTTGGCTATTGCGTTAACTAAAAATGGTCAATACCGCATACGGAACGAAAGAACCTATCGCAGTGGCGATTATAGTAATCTTGAAAATATTATAAGTGATTACTTAAAAAGCACTGATCCGAAAATTGATAAAGCCTGCCTTGCATTGGCCGGGCCCGTTTCAAATAATCAGGCACGCATCACCAATTTACCGTGGGTGGTAGATGCTAAGAATTTGCGATCATTACTTAAAATATCTTCTGTTAAGCTGATCAATGATCTTGAGGCAATTGCCTGTTCAATTCCATATCTTAAAACGGATGATATTTTAATCCTGCAAGCAGGATTAACTGACAAACAGGGCAATATTGCCGTGATTGCACCAGGTACAGGACTTGGTGAAGCATATTTAACTTATGACCACGGTAGTTATAACGCACATCCTTCAGAAGGTGCGCATGCTTCATTCAGTCCGATTAATGATCTCCAGGCTGAATTGCTCAAATATGTTCAGAATCAAGGATTTGATCACGTTAGTTTTGAGCGAGTTTGTTCCGGTTCGTTGGGCATTCCCAACATATATAATTTTTTAAAAGATTCGGAAAAGGAAATAGAACCACAATGGCTCTCGCAAAAATTAGCTGACGGCAGCGATCCGACACCCATTATCATTGAAACTGCTTTGAATGACAGTGTTGAATGTTCAATTTGCAGGTCCGCTTTGGAGCTATTCTGCGAAATATTAGCAGTTGAAACAGGGAACTTAGCCCTTAAGATTTTATCAACCGGCGGTATTTACATTGCTGGCGGTATTGCCGGTAAGATAATCAAAGAATTAAAAAAACCGTATTTTATACGTGCGATGCAACAAAAAGGTCGGTTTAGCGAGCAATTAAAAGCGATGCCTGTCAAAGTAATTAAAAATAGAAATGCCGGACTGATTGGGGCGGCTGTTTGTGAAATACAATAATAATTGGTGGATTCCTGAAAATAGTATCAGGAAAATTAAATTTCCGGTTTTAGCTTTAAAATGTGGCATGATCGAATTTTTACCTGTTTCATTTTGAAACATACTGTGTATCATCAGTACGCTAAACGATCAAGTCTATATTTCATAAGTCTTATATTAACAATAGTATAAGAGTTTGGCACAGAAATTGCGAATAATTATGTCAAAACGAGGAGACATTTTTATTGTGTGAGATAATTCAGTTAATTAAAAAATAGGAATTATCATGATACAAAAAGTATATAAAATAGGGTTTGGATATAGTTTGCTATTATCTTTGTTAGCAGGTCAGACCAATTTGTATTCTGGTATAAATCCGTTTCAGTCGAATTTGAAGACAATAATGATTTTTACATTTGCATTATTGTTCTTATTGCTACTATATGCAATACACCTGTATGTGATTAACGGCAAACTGAACAAACAAAAAGAACGACTCAGTAAATTAAGTCAGGAATTTAAAAAGAAGGCACTGGAGGAGGAGCACCGCTCAGAGACTGCCGAGTTAGCATTAAGATTGATCAGCGAGAATACCTTTGATGCGATAGTGATGCTTAACACTGAAGGTGAAATCATTTTTTGGAATTCCGCAGCTGAAAGACTATTTGGTTATTCACAAGAAAGGGTCCTTGATTCAAACTTTATCGAGACAATCATGCCTGAGGATAAAATAGATGAAATGAAGGTGAAATATGATTTTTCCGAAGACCTGGAATTGAAACGAAAGAAACAGTTGATCAAAACCACAGCAGTCCAACGCGACGGCACTAAAATCCCAATCGAGATAAAGGTATCTAATATGTATTCTAGTGGAATTTGGAATACGATATGCGTCATCCGAAAGGTATCGGATAGCGGAACTCTTGAAAAAGAGTTAGAGTTAGCCGAGCGCCATTTGCAGCTCTCATTGCAGGATGAGAAAGTGAATATGTGGGAGTGGAATTTGCAGACCAATGAAATGTACTTTAATACTTCAACGCAGGAAATGTTAGGCTATGAAAAGGAATTATATATGCGTTTTGATCCCTGGCTCAAATCAGTACATCCATCAGATCGTATAGTACTAATGGATGAGATTGAAAAACACAAACAAAACAAAATAAATATGGTTCGGGTGGAATACCGGGTTAAAACGGCTTACGGTACCTGGAACTGGATTTTTACTCGCGGTAAAATAGTTGAATTTGATGAAGATAAAAATCCCTTAAAATTTGTTGGAATAAACTCAGATATTAATGAACAGAAGATTTACGAAACCGAGCTGGAAACAATTCAGAATGATGTTCTTGACAAACAAATAGCAAACTAAAAGTTGTTGGGAGTAATCATGAAAAAGAAAATATTAGTCGTTGATGATGAGAGATCAATAGTCAGATTACTTAGCCTCAGGTTAAGATCACAAAATTATGATGTGATCGAAGCCTACGATGGTTATCAGTGTGTAGAGGTTGCCCAAGCGGAATTACCGGATCTTATATTACTTGATATAAAAATGCCAAATGGAGGCGGAGTGAGTGCATTTGAAAAAATGAAAACTTTAGAAGAAACAAAAGCCATTCCGGTGATATTTATTACCGCTTATCCGAAACCGGAAATAAAAGATTTGGTGTTGGAGATGGGGGCAGCCGGTTTTATTACCAAACCTTTTAACGGAGATGAGATAAATACAAAAGTTAAATCCTTGTTGAGTAAGGGAATAAATAATAAAGAATCGGTAAAATCGCCTGAAAATAAGCCCGGATTGGGGATAAAACACAGTGATGGGATCGGTTTGAATTTTAATTAAGCATTACATTTAAGACAGTAATCAGTAAATAGCGGTAATTTTGTACTATTAATTATAATTAATTGTAGGTCATACAATGACATTAGATAAACAATTTAGAGGCTTGATTGAATCTATTAATGCCGGTATAGTGGTCATTCAAAAGGAAAGAATCGCTTATGTTAACTCGCATGCCGCAAAGCGGTTTGGTGTTCCAAAATCCAAGCTATTAGGCCGGAACTTTTTGGATTTTATTCCAAAAGATAGGTGGACCCAACTGCAAGGAAGATATAAAGAATTATTAGCTAGTAATAAAAAGATTAAAAATTTTGTTGTAGAAATAATTGACCACAAAGGAATACTTAGGACTGTTCAGCTTAATTCCGCACCGGCTATTTTTAATAGTGAGTCTGCTAGAATAGTCACTGTGCGTGATATTACCAAGCAACGTCAGACAGAAGCGGATCTCAGGTTTCAAAGTGAATTGATCAAACAATCCTATGAATCCATAATTACTACTGATCTTGATTTCAAGATAAACTGGGTGAATGAGGCTTTTATAAAATTATTCGGTTATAGTAAAAAAGAAGTGTTAGGAAAAACCCCTGATTTTTTAAATGCCGAGCGATTGGCTGCCGACATTCAAAATGAAATATCCACTACGATAAAAAATCGTGGTGTGTATCGAGGGGCGCATCTTGTAAAAAAGAAAAATGGTTCAACATTTCAATGTAACATGGCAATCTTTCCGATATACAATGAAAATAATGAGGTCTTTGCCTATTCCGGTCATCTCGTGGACGTAACAGAAGAAATTGAAACTAGAAATGCATTAATATCAAGCGAGGCAAGGTTCCGGAGCGTTTTTGAGTCGATTGCTGAAGGAGTTGTTTTGGTTGATAAGCGCGGTAAAATTTTGTTTGTTAATGATTCCTTGTGCCAGCTTACTGCAATTGGTCGGAAAAAAATAGAAGGTAAGAATGCTATGAACGTAGCCAACAAATTCATTGAGGTTAAACAACTGCCTTTGGTACTTAAGAGCATCGAAAATGTGTTGCAGAAGACAAAATTCACTCCCTTTGAGATAATGATCAATAATAAAACCTTGAGGTTAAGTATTTCATATAATAAAATAGATAAAAGCATTATAGGAGTTCTTAGGGATATTACCGAAGAGAAACGAGCTACAAATAAACTTAACAATTATAGAGATCATCTTGAAGAGTTGGTTGAACAGCGTACGATTGAACTAAATGAAAAGAATAAAGAACTTGATTATGCCTTAAAGGTTTTTGTCGGAAGGGAGGTTACAATTAAAAATCTCCAGAATCAGGTTGATGAACTCAGACTAGAATTGAATAAAGTTTCATAAAAAAGTATAAGCCAAGATGTGGAAGTGTGAAGAATAAAAGCAAAACCAGTATAAGGTCAAAATTAACGCTGTGGTTCATAGCGATCAGCCTAATTCCGTTGTTAATAATTTTTGTTATTATCTATCCCCAAAGAGTCAAGCAAATTAGAGTTTCAGCATTCGAAAAATTAGTAGCAATAAGAGACCTAAAGGTCAGTAGTATAGACAGATGGCATGAACATCTGCATCTGGATTTTCACCAACTTTCTATTTTTAGACCTTTAAGAAACTTGGAAGTAATTAGAACCAAACCTATATCTGACCACCTGAGCTATGCGTCTATTGCCGAGCAGATTAATAATTTCACTAAAGATCATAAGAATTTCGTAAACGTCTATGTTGTTGACAGCAGTTCAAGCGAAATCATCTTTGCAACTAATCAAAATGCCATTGGCATTGATTTAGAGGATAAATTGTTCTATCAGGCAATAACCAAAGCCAATGGACACCACCACTCTGATATTTATTTTTCGGAATTAGAAAATAGGAATGTATTGACTTTCTCTTTTTCAATAAAAGGTATTCAACATAACGGACAGCACACGATCGGATATTTGATCGGTAATATTGATCCAAGCTATGAATTGTATCCTTTATTACTAAACAGAGAAGGTTTGGGGAAAACTGGTGAAACACTGGTGGTAGATGAAAACGTAATTGCCCAAAATGAATTACGCTGGTACGATGATGCACCGCTAAAGTTACAAATTAAGGCTGAACCAGCGGTACTTGCAGCTGCAGGCAGTACCGGAACAATACTGGCAAAAGATTATCGTGGAGAACAAATATTAGCTGCCTATACGTATCTACCCGAGCAAAAATGGGGTTTTGTATGCAAACAGGACCTAAGTGAAATAAAAATCTCGGTTGTTAAAATGTTGTACCAAATGGTATTTATTTTTATCGTCATCGCTACAATGTCTGTGTCAGCAGCTATTTGGTTAGGTCGTTCTTATACCGGTTCAATAATCGCTATGGACAGAGTAATATCAAAAATCAGAAGAGGTAACTATTCAGGCAGGGTTAATTTGAAGACGAATGATGAATTAAGTGCGTTGGGCAATGCTATCAATGATTTAGCCCGTAACTCTGAAGAAAGGACCTTTTTAAAAGACAATTTGAATAAGTTGGCAGAAAAACTTTTAGATCAAACAACTATCAACGAGTTCGGCAAAGAAGTGGTCAATTACTTTGCGGCGATGTGTGAAGCGCCGGTTGCAAATTTTTTAATCCTTGATGAAAACAAGCAGTATTTTGAAACAATTTACGCGATTGGTAAACAGATTGGAGATTTTGAGCCGATCCCCGTTGGTCATCCTAAAAGAGCATTTGTGTCCGTGATCAGACAACAGAAAGGTAAAAACATCACTAAACTACCAAAGTCCTGCATGTATAAGATCACTGCAGAGGGAAATTCGTTTTTACCCAAACGGTTATATCTGATACCTCTTGTATCAGAATCCATAGTAGTTGCCATAATCGGTTTAGCGAAAGATAGCCTGTTTTCTGCTAAAACGATCCGTGTGCTTCAATTGTCCGAGACGCTGCTTAACTCGGCTTATACCGGTTTAATGGCACGCGAAAGATCGAGGATTTTTTCTGAGCAGCTTTATCGTATTAATCAGCAGTTAGAAGAACGGGGGAAAGAAATTAAAGCGCATGCTGATGAAATGACTAAACAGCGGATAATTCTTGAAGATACTGCTAAAAAACTACATAATAAGAATACGGAACTAGAAATACAAAAGAGAATTGTAGAGCGCGCTAATAAAGACTTGGAATCGTTCTCTTATTCTGTCTCGCATGACTTAAGGGCACCACTTAGAGCAATTCAAGGTTTTTCTGATATCCTGATTGAAGATTATTCTACTCAATTAGGAAGTGAGGGGGTCCGAATTGCCAAAATCATTCATGAAAATACCGAGAAGATGAATTCTCTGATAAAGGATTTGTTGGAGTTGTCACGTGTAGGGCGTAAGCCGAGAAATATTTCCGATGTCAATATGAAAGAAATAGCCAATGTCGTTTTTCATGAGACGATTAATGAGAAAACGATGAAAAAAATTGATTTAAAGATTGGGAATATTCCGAACATCAAAGGGGATTCCAATCTATTAAGCCGGGTTTGGGCTAATTTAATTACTAACGCCGTAAAATTTTCTTCGAAGCGTGATAACATCAAGATCAATATTTCCGCCGGAAGTAAAAACGGATTTGTTGTATATTCCATAAAGGATAACGGTGTCGGTTTCGATATGCAGCATCGGGATAAATTGTTTGGAGTATTTCAAAGATTGCATACCGAGCGCGAATTTGAGGGCACCGGAGTCGGTTTGGCTATTGTGAAACAAATTATTGATAAGCATAACGGAGAAATATGGGCTGAAAGCACCTTGGATAAAGGCTCAACTTTTTATTTTTCATTACCAAAGGAATAAATACGGAATATGGACAAAACCAAAAATGTTCTTATCGTCGAAGATTTACCTTCCCATGCCGAATTGGCTGAACGGGAAATACTGAAAGTTTTGCCAGAAGCAATCTTTGAGGTCGTTGATAATAAAGAAAATTACATCAATGCTTTAACAACTTTTAAGCCTGATTTAATTGTCTCAGACTATCAGATGCCCACATTTGATGGTTTAGCGGCCTTAACTATTCGAAACGAAACCATACCCGATGTTCCTTTTATTGTTCTTACCGGTTCGGTAAATGAAGAAGTTGCCGTAACCTGTCTTAAAAATGGCGCTGATGATTATGTAATCAAAGAACATATAAAACGATTGGGACAAGCAATCCTGAATGCAATTAATAAAAAATTGATTGAGGATGAGAGAAAACTGATTGAAGACCAATTAAAATTAGTATCAGCGGCGGTTGAACAAAGTCCGGTTGCTATTATGATCGCCGATAAAGCAGGTGATTTAGTCTATGTTAATCCGGCTTTTGAAGAATATACGGGCTATACCTTTGATGAAGCAATAGGTGAGAATCCAAGATTCTTGAAATCCGGATATACTTCTCCCAAAGAATATAAGGCACTCTGGGAAACGATTAGCAGTGGGGAACAATGGAGTGGTGAGTTTAAAAATAAACGTAAGGATGGAACATTTTTTTGGGAATCGGCTACGATTGGACCAATAAGGCGTGGTTCAGGTGAAATATCGCATTATTTGGCTGTTAAAGAGGATATCACCGAGAGGCGTAAAATGATATTGGAATTAATGCTTCGTGAAGAAAAATATAGAACATTAACGCATAATCTGAACATCGGTGTGTATCGCAATGGTGTGGGCGACAATGGTAAGTTTATTGAAGGTAATCCGGCTTTCCTGAAAATACTTGGATTGAGGAACAAGAAGGAATTTGACCTGTATAGAGTAGTAGATTTTTATCCTGATCCGAAAATTAAAACCGCTATAGAAAAGAAATTGGCAGATCAAGGATTTATATTGAATGAAGAACTTCAGTTTAGAAGAAAGGATGGTGAATTGTTCTATGCCTCCGTTTCTATTACCGCCGTAACTAATGAGGATGGAAAAATCGTTTTTTACGATGGAATTATTGAAGATATTACTGAGAAGAAAGCAGTTCAGGATAATATAATTATCCAAAGAAATGAGATGGAAGCCTTGAATAATCAACTGATTGATATGGAAGAAGAATCAAAACGAGAATTAGCGCTTGCCCTGCATGATGGGTTAGGTCAATATTTATCGTTGGCCAAATTAAAGATTGCCGAACTCAAAAAAGAAATGCCAATAGAGGATGAAAATAAACTATTAAATGAAGTTCTGGAAAATGTTCAAAATGCTATAGATGAATCAAGAAATCTAACCTATGAACTTAATCCGCCTATGTTGAATGAGTTCGGATTAATACCCACGATCGAATGGAAAGCGGATATCGTAGCAAAACAAAATAACCTAAAAGTAGAAATCATTGATAGAACCGAGGGCTTCATTTTGGATGATAAATATTATGTTTGTTTGTATCGTGCGATATCGGAAGTGTTTCAAAATGTAGTGAAACATTCAAAAGCCAAAGAAATAAAAGTAACATTTTTAGTTCAAGACAAAAGTTATACTATTGAAATATTTGACAATGGCACCGGATTTGATTTTCAAACCGTGAGGACTAAAGCAATCAAAGAGAAAAAGTTTGGTATATACAGTATTATGGAACGTATGAGATATCTTGGTGGTAATTTTGATATTGATACCGGATCTAATAAAGGTACCAAAGCGATAATCACACTACCGGTATAATAATTTCAGAATAATAGATAATAGCAAATGGTAATAAAAAGCGAATCCTTAGAGGAGTACAAAGCGGATTTTGAGAAATCGAATAGCGCAATATTGATTGATGATATATCAGGCAAGATTGAATTAGTGAATGAAAAGTTTTGCCGGATGTTCGGCTATACTGAAACTGAGCTAATGAAACTGGAATATTTTGCTCTTATTCATCCGGAAGATCGAGACACGGTAAAAAAGCAGCGGGAGGATCGTTTTAAAAATAAATCCACGGTAACTGACGAATATCTATTTCGTGGCGTTAAAAAGAACGGCAACATAATCAATTTGAAGACATTATCATTCCCAAGATTTGACGAAAATAAAGAACCGCTTGGGGCTATTAATTTTAGCTGGGATATGACACATTCCAATAAACTTAAAACAACCTTGACAGAACTTGAGGAAGAATTGGTTCAAAGTGAATTGGAGCTACAAGGTATTCTTGAGTCAACCACTGATGGAATTTTGGTTGTTGATCAAGCCGGAAAAGTTGTGAAAACGAATAAACAATTTGCGACACTATGGAATTTGTCTCCCGAAGTTTTAGAATCAGAAAAAGATGATGATGTTTTAATACGAAATACGTTAGACCAACTTGTTGATCCCGATCAATTTTTAGCGAAAGTGCAAAAGTTAAATAAAACAAAAGAAAATGCTTATGATGTTTTGCACTTAAAAGACGGCAGAATTTTCGAGCGCTATTCACGACCGCTTTTGATCGGCGAAGAGGGTTTTGGCAGAATTTGGTCGTTTCGTGATGTTACCGATCGGATTAATGCTGAAAAAGCTTTAAAAAACAGCGAAGAGAAGTATCGCTCACTGATTGAAAACAGCCCTATTATTATAATGCGGTTAGATAGAGCAGGAAAAATATCTTTTATTAATTATAAATATGCCGGAAAAAATCCGGAAGATCTAATTGGTAAATGTCTCTACGACTTCATCCCACAGGAATTTAAGGAATCTGCTAAGAACACGGTTGATAGAGTCTTTGAAACCGGACAGTCATTGAGTTTTGAAAATGTGGAATTAAATACTTACGAAAACGTTAAATGGTTTAGTAATAACGTATCTCCTGAAGGTAGATCAGGCGATAGTAATTCGGTAATATTGATAGCGACGGATATTACCGAGCTTAAACAATTAGATATAATGCGCAATGAGTTTGTTGCTTCGGTTTCACATGAAATAAGAACTCCCCTAACAATTATCAGAGAATCATTATCAATACTGGAAAGCGGCATCACCGGTGAATTGAATAATGATCAAGTTGATATTGTAAAACCCTGCTTGAGTGAGGTTGACAGATTATCACGCATTATCAATAATTTGCTTGATATAACTAAAATGGACAGACAGGATATTGCATTAGAATGGGAAATGGTGGATATCATTGATTTGGCGAAAGGTGTGCTGTATTCGTTCCAAAATCAAGCCAACAATAAAAGTATATCCTTAGAATTTGTTACTGAGCATAAAGAGTTATGGGCTTATTGTGACCGCGATCGGATGATTCAGGTATGTATTAACCTGATTGGCAATGCGATAAAGTTTACCCATAGCGGATTTGTTCGTTTATCTATTGCAGACGATAATAATGAGATTTTATTTACCATAGCCGATTCCGGTGACGGAATTGATAACGAAGACCTTGGGACTATATTTGATCGTTTCCACCAAGTAAGTAAAGTTAATAGAGCCGGTGAACAAGGTTCCGGATTAGGTTTAACAATCAGTAAGGGGATCGTCAAGTTGCATGGCGGCAAAATTTGGGTTAGGAGTAAGGTGGGCGTAGGGTCTGAATTTTATTTCACCTTGCCAAAACTTTCTACCGGTAAATATATTGGACAGAGCATTGACAAAATAATTAATGAATCTCGCTCGGCGCACACCAAAACTTCACTATTGGTTCTGCGAATTGACAATTATGAAAAATTGGCTAAAGAGTTCAGCTCGGAAAGCGTTAACCAGATACGTAACAGGATTTTCAGAAATGTAGAAGAAGAAATTACAATTGGAGATTTTATTCATCGCATTAGCGATAACGAGTTCATATTTTTATCCAATATTACCAAACAGAATATGACTATGATGATTTCCAAAATAAAATTAATCATTAAAGATTTGTTGAAGCAGTATGATGGAAAATTTGAGGTAAAAATATCAACCGGTGTTGCGGTCTTCCCTGACGATGGAAATGAAGCGTGGTCTTTGCTTAGCTCGGCACAGCAACAACTAGATCATAACAGCAATAATAATAACGGTTTATAAAGTTCGTTTATCCAATTATATTTTGATTTTCAATTTACATTTCGTACTAATCGAACATAATTAAGAATCCTTATGGCGTCACCTTGTGGCCCAAATCCGGTTGGATAATCATTAGGATTCCCTGTTTTTGGGTCACTGCGTTGAGCTCCGGCACCATGTACATCAATCCATGCCCCATTTATATATCCGAGCGCACGGCCGAAACAGACATACGCTGCTTTGTCAGGAGCAGGTCCGTCATAATGTGTTGTTGATGAATAGTAACAGGGGTAATCGGTTTCGCCAGCTTCGTTAAGTATCTCAGGGAAAGTAAATAAACTGGAGGTGGCAGCAAAATTTGTATAATCAGGCGATCGCGAGTAATCTACAATACTTTGTAATTCCTTTACGTCCGGTAGGCGCTAATCATTGTACCCTAAATAGTTTTCAGTGTTCTTAGTTTGTGCATAGGCTAAAGCGTCTTCCCAATTCATACCATCGGTACTACCGATAGTATCCCACATTAATCTGGTACTATTATCGGTGATGGTCCCATCGTCGTTATCAACAAAATCATTGTAACCGTAATCAGTTCTACCACGCACTAATTTGATCTCGAAATCTTTGCTTGTAGGATAACCCTTTATCCTACCGTCAGCAAAATTTACACCGAACATTGTTTCATTCCCGTTCATGGTGGTCGAGGTATAGATTGTTTTTGTTGCATATTGAGAGTCAATATATCGTTCACCAAATTCGGTACCGAACCTGAAATCAAAATAGTCGGTATTAATATATGGTACTGCAGATGATTCATCTAATCCGGTATAACCTGTAAACAGTATTAACGAATATAATTCTTTAATGGTGGGTAAGCGCCAATCATCATAACCGGCTAAAGTACATGTATCAGCATAGGCTACACACCTATCATAAGTATATTTATTATCAAACAGTTCTTGTTGCCACATGAGTCTTGTTACCATATCGGTTACTGTTCCGTCTCCGTTATCTTCATAAAGCGGGTAATTTGAATCATTTTGAGCATCCTGTCCATAGAATTCTTCTCCCGCTGAAGGGGCTGCTATTTCTCTATAATTATCATAACATTGTTCTTGTCCCGTGCCTACAATTGGATAACCGGTGACATCAGGCGGGTTTTCGGCTGTATCATCTGAATCTGAAGAAGTAGTTGTCTCGGTACAAGCAGCTATAACTAAGAATACAATAGAAGTTAACCTAAATGTAATTTTTATTTTCTTGTAAATTCCAATTTATAAATTAGACACTAAATAGTTAATAATGTTAATAAGTAATAATTATCTGTTAAGTTTTCGGTAGTTGATAAAACTGAAACCGTGATAGTTTCCACCATGAAAAATCAATTGTCATTTGACCAAAAATATAATATCATTTTGGAGCGGGATACTTCTTACGAGAATATTTTTATAACAGCGGTAAAAACCACCGGAATATTTTGCCGAACAAGCTGTACAGCTCGCAAACCAAAAAAAGAGAATGTAGTGTTTTATGATAGTATAAGCGAAGCAATCCAAAACGGATACCGCCCCTGCAAGGTTTGCAAACCGATGGAGATGGCATTGGAAACTCCGCAATATATTAAAGATATTATTAAAGAACTAAACAATAATCCCTTCCTTAAAATTAAGGATTATGATTTAATACAAAGAAGTATTGAGCCGAATACGATAAGACGCTGGTTCAAAAAGCATTATAATATGACCTTTCAAGCCTACCAAAGAATGCTTCGGGTGAATATCGCTTTTCACAAGATATCAAAAGGTGAATCAATTACCAATACAGCGTTTGATCTTGGGTTTGAGTCGCTCAGCGGATTTAACAGCAGTTATAAAAAGATCATTGGTGACGCGCCATCAAAAAGCGAATATAAAAATGTTATAAATATAATCAGAATTACAACACCGCTTGGGCCAATGTTTGGTGGAGCTACACAGAAGGGTATTTGCCTGTTTGAATTCACCAATCGAAAAATGCTTGAGACTGAGTTCAAGGATCTTAATAATAGACTTAATGCGGTCATTTTACCGGGCGAGAATGAACATTTAATTCAATTAAAACAAGAGGTCGCAGAATATTTTAAGGGGGTAAGAAAAATATTCAGAGTCAATCTTGATGCCCCCGGAACCGAATTCCAACAATCCGTTTGGAAAATTCTGCGAAAAATACCGTATGGTAAAACTTGGTCATACCAGGATCAGGCAAACGAACTCGGCAAATCTAAAGCGGTTAGGGCGGTAGCAAATGCCAACGGCCATAACCGTGTATCAATTATAATTCCCTGTCATCGAGTCATTGGGAGCGACGGAAGTCTAACCGGATATGGCGGTGGATTGGAACGCAAGAAGTGGTTATTGGATTTCGAGCGTAAGAATCTTAAGAATTAAAAATCTGCCATTAATTAGATAACAAATATTTCCAATCATCTTAGTAAATTTTAGTCCTTTCAATACTTACGTAGGATATATATGGACTATAATCTACTTGATATAGCTAAACAATATCTAAATGTACTATGCGTTCAGATTAATGACCGTAGTGTTGGAAGTGTTGGTAACAGAGAAGCCACAAAATATTTCAAAAAGATTCTTGAATCGCACAAGTGCGAAATCGAGACACAGGAATTTAGTGCCCTAGATTGGTTTGACGGAGGGGCGAAACTGTCAATTGACAATAAGACATTTAAAGTATATGTAAGTCCCTACTCGATCGGTTGCGATGTAGAGCAAAAGTTAGTTGTTGTTAATAGCTATGATGAGCTCGTTAATAAGGAGATTACAGATCAGATTATTTTGTTAAGGGGTGATATTGCAAAAGAACAATTAATGCCAAAGAATTTTGTGTTTTATAATCCTGATGAACACAAAAAAATTATATCAGTTCTGGAAGACAAACAACCGTTGGCAATTATTTGTGCAACAGGTCGAAATGCCGCCTTAGCCGGAGGAGTATATCCTTTCCCGTTAATTGAAGATGGTGATTTTGATATTCCGTCAGTTTACATGACGGAGGAGGGAGGAGCAAAATTATTAAAACTAGAAGGGGGAATAGCACATCTAAAGTCATCATCAGAGCGGATCAATAGTAAGGGATATAATGTAATTGGAAAAATCGGTTATAATATAAATGAAAGAATATTAGTAACTGCTCATATAGATGCTAAGAAAGGAATCCCCGGTGCAATTGATAATGCTACCGGAGTAGTGATTTTATTATTACTGGCAAAATTGTTACAGGAATATCGAGGTGACAAGCAAATTGAATTAATAGCATTTAATGGAGAGGACTATTATGCTGTTCACGGTCAAATGCTTTATTTAAAGAATTTAAACAATAGATTCGATCAAATTTATCTGAACATTAATATTGATGGTGCCGGATATTTCGAAGGTGATTCGGCATTTTCTTACTATGGATTAGATAATCACCTTAAAAAGATAGTGGATTCTACAATAATGAAAAACTCAGGTATATCAGAAGGGGAACAGTGGGTACAAGGTGACCATAGCATGTTTACGCAACATGGATGTAAGGCAATCGCAGTGTCTTCAAAATGGTTTACAGATAATGTTGATACGCAAACAATAACGCACACACCAAAAGATAATATCGAAATTGTAGAACCTGAAAAATTAGTTGAAATCGTGCATGCTCTTTTTGATATCGTTAAAAAGTTATAAAATTATTGCAAAGTTCCAACGAGGACAAATTTGAGAAATATTGCTAAAGATCCGATGTTTCGCTTCTTAGCGATCCTTTCAATCGCAGCCACCGTAGGATTACAAGCTTGGCGTACATTATTCAATAATTTTGCTGTTGAGATTGTCCATTTGGATGGTAACCATATCGGGATTATCCAATCGGTTAGAGAAATCCCCGGCTTTTTAGCGCTTTTGGTGATATATATAATTTTAATAATTAAAGAACACAGATTATCCGCGCTGTCAATCGCTATATTAGGAATTGGTGTAGGCTTAACCGGTTACTTCCCATCGTATATTGGTCTTATTCTCACTACTATGATTATGAGTTTTGGGTTTCACTATTTTGAAACGAATAATCAATCTTTGACGTTACAGTATTTTGATAAAAATGCATCACCGTTAGTCATCGGAAAATTGCGCAGTTACGGTGCCGCAACGAATATTGCCGTGGGTATATTCATCTTTTTAGTTAGCTACATCTTATCTTACAAATCCACCTATGTCTTCGTGGGCATTTTAATATTATTGGCTGGAATTTGGGGTTTTTATCAGAATCCAACGCGCGCGGGAATGCCGGTTCAGCATAAGAAAATGATCCTTAGAAGTAAATATTGGCTTTATTACGCTTTAACATTCATGTCAGGTGCACGTCGTCAAATATTTGTAGCTTTTGCGGTTTTCTTATTAGTTAAGAAATTTGCTTTTTCTATTCAAGAGATAACGTTGCTGTTCGTATTAAATAATGCTGTTAATTATTTTTTAAATCCACTAATTGGTAAAGGGATAGTAAAATTTGGCGAGCGCAAGATGTTATCCGTTGAATACTTTAGTCTGATTCTTGTATTTATCGGCTATGCTTTTGTGGAGTCGAAAATGATCATAGCTGTATTATATATTCTAGATCACATTTTCTTTAATTTCTCAATGGGCATAAAAACCTATTTTCAAAAGATAGGTGATGAGAAGGACATTGCTCCAAGCATGGCTGTTGGTTTCACAATAAATCATATTGCGGCAGTCGTTATTCCGGCAATTGGTGGATTGATGTGGATTGTTGATTATCGGATTCCGTTTATTGCGGGTGCTGTTATGAGTGGAATATCCTTGACGTTGGTACAATTCATAAGAAACCGATAAGCCAAAATATTTAAGTATTCGTAAATTTCAACAATATTTTATAATTAATTGTATATGGGAGATTATTTATGAAAAATCGCAATATAACATTATTATTAATTTTAATTTTTATTATAACAGCCTGTTCACGTGTTTTGATTTCTAACCGAAGGCAGCTTGCCCTTATACCTAATTCTTCAATGTTGGAGATGAGTTTTGATCAATACGGACAATTTTTAGAAGACAATTCAATGAGTGCCGATGAAAAGAATACGGAAATGGTTAAACGGGTGGGGAAAAATATTCAGAGTGCTGTGGAACGCTATTTTATTGAAAACGGATTGGAGGATGAACTGCAAAATTATGAGTGGGAATTTAATCTTGTTGAGAGCAATGAGGTAAATGCCTGGTGCATGCCCGGCGGGAAAGTTGTTTTTTACACCGGTATTTTACCGTTAACGAGAGATGAAAATGGATTAGCAGTGGTTATGGGACATGAGATTGCCCACGCCATTGCCGATCATGGTAATGAAAGGATGAGTCAAGGTTTAATTGCTCAACTCGGGGGAGTTGCTTTGTCAGTTGCACTTAGTGAAAAACCTGAAGAAACACAACAATTATGGATGACCGCTTTTGGTGCCGGAGCGCAATTGGGTGTATTATTACCCTTTAGCCGATTGCACGAAAGTGAAGCCGATCATTTAGGATTAATTTTCATGGCAATGGCGGGGTATAATCCCAATCATGCCATTTCGTTTTGGCGCAGAATGTCGGAATATAAGGGTGGTGAAGCTCCTGCGGAATTTCTTAGTACTCATCCATCAGATGGAACAAGAATTGCTGATATTGAACAATTGCTACCTGAAGCTATAAAATATTTTGAGGCATCAAAGGCAAAATTGAACTGATTTTATAAAAACTAAAAAAGGGCGCATAAGCACCCTTTTCAAATCATAGTTGTTATATTTATTTTTTTAGGGAGTCTCTGATCTCTCTGAGTAATAAAACTTCTTCACTCGGTTTGGGAGGTGACGCTGGTTTCTTTTCTTCCTTTTGCTTAGCTTGGTTAATTCCTTTGACAACAATAAATATCGCAAAAGCGATAATTACAAAATCAATTAATGTATTTATAAATATACCGTAATTAATTGATACAGCCTCAGCCGTTTCAGTTGCTTCTTTAATCACCCAAATGAAATTGGAGAAATCAATACCACCGAGCAACATTCCAATTGGCGGCATGATGACATCGCTAACGAAGGAAGAAACAATTTTGCCAAACGCAGCGCCGATTATAATGCCAATTGCCATGTCCATAACATTACCTTTAACAGCGAAGGTCTTAAACTCCTTTATCATTCCCATATTGGTCTCCTTTTTATTTTTAATTCAAATAAATTTAACATTTAAACGGATAATATCTAAATTTCAATTTAATTAGTAATTATTTGCAGTCAATTTCATTAAAAATACAAAAACAATATGAAAGTAATTTTCTTAGATATTGACGGAGTTTTAGTAACAAGAAATTCCATTAAGTATCAACACTTGAACCATCCGAATGAGCCGGATACGCTTTTTAGTCAAAAAGCCGTTAAAAATTTGAATAAGCTTATTCGCTTAACAAATGCTAAAATTGTGATTAGTTCAACATGGCGGTTGTTTCACTCTTTAGCTGACCTTAAAAAAATATTTAAGAAACAAGGTATTAAAGGTGACATAATTTCTACGACAAGCGTTGAAAGGGCAACGGTCGAAGAGGATATTCCGCGCGGCAAAAAAATTACCGATTGGTTAGAACAACATCCTGAAGTTGAACAATATGTAGTAATTGATGATGATGTAAAGGCTGATTGTATTCAGTTTCATCCCTTTAATTGTGTGGAAACATCGTATAAGCGTGGTTTTGCACCCGAAGAGGGATTTAATGAAGCACTGGCGATCTTACTTGAAAAGTGAGCATATAAATAAGTACGAATGCTGTTTAGTAGAACATGTTTGTTATATGTAATAAGCAAATCAAGAACTAACATTACCAAGCTCAAATATCATTTTATTAAACTGAATTAATTGTTATAATTGCATCTGAAAAGTCCTTGCAAATTAATTATTTGTATAAAGATTTTGGATTAAGCTAACATAATTAAGGAGATACACATGAAATATATTTCAATTATTTTGAGTTTATTATTGGTGCTTTCTTTTGTCGGTTGCAACAAGGATAAAGAAGCAACCGATTTGAAGGAAACCACTAATGAAGCAGTTGAAGAAGCCAATGAAATGACCGATGAAGTGATGGAAGGAATCGAAGAAGCAGTAGAAGAAGTTTCCGGGCATTAATAGTATTGACATTTTTAAAAAAGGGAAAGGTAATTTAGTCTTTCCCTTTTTATTTTCAGCTATAAAATGAGTACTGAAAATTTTGCGTTAGCGATTGGCTTAACTGTGTTTGCCGGGCTCTCAACAGGAGTTGGAAGCACAATGGCTTTTCTTTCAAAGAGTTTTAATCCAAAATTCTTAGCAGGATCCTTGGGCTTTTCAGCCGGTGTAATGATCTATGTATCTTTTATTGAAATTTTTGTCAAAGCAAAAGATTCCCTGGCAGTATTGTACGGCGTGAAACAAGGCTATTGGTTTACGGCTATTGCTTTTTTCAGCGGTATTGCCCTAATTGCATTTATTGATTGGTTGGTTCCTTCTTCTGAGAATCCCCATGAGTTTAAGAATATTGAAAAGGTGGGTACTGGTCAGGATCAAAATCAAAAATTGATGCGGATGGGTGTTTTTTCCGCTTTGGCGATTGCAATTCACAATTTTCCGGAAGGATTAGCGACTTTTATCGGCACCTTGCAAGATCCGGCACTTGGCATCAGTATCGCAATCGCCATTGCGATACACAACATACCGGAAGGAATTGCTGTTTCCGTACCGATTTACTATGCCACCAAAAACCGTAAAAAAGCTTTTTATTATTCTTTTTTATCGGGACTGGCAGAACCAATCGGTGCAATTATCGGTTATTTTTTATTAATCAAATTTTTCAGTGATGCCATTTTCGGGATTGTCTTTGCCTCAGTAGCGGGAATAATGGTTTATATCTCATTGGATGAACTATTGCCTACTGCTGAAGAATACGGCGAACATCATGTGGCAATAATCGGCTTAATAGCCGGCATGGTGGTGATGGCTTTGAGTTTACTATTATTTGTCTAACTATTTTTTCGATAAAAACTGTAAATTTGCAAACAAGAATTAATCAAAAAAGGATCGTTTAATGAAAGAAAAAAGTATTGAGTTGTTAAATAAAGCAATAGCTGACGAATTAACCGCCGTACATCAATATATGTATTTTCATTTTCACTGTGATGACCAAGGATATGATCTGTTGGCCAGTTTGTTCAAGCGCACCTCCATTGATGAAATGCGTCACGTTGAGATATTGGCCGAGAGAATATTATTCTTAAAAGGCGAAGTTGAAATGAAACCGGCGATGGATGTTAAAAAGATCCACGACGTAAAAGAGATGCTCGTACTTGGCGCCCAAATGGAAAAAGAAAGTGCCAAGGATTATAACGATTGGGCAAACGAATGCGCCAAGAATGCTGATTCGGTATCCAAAAAGATATTTGAAGGCTTAGTGGAAGACGAAGAAATACATTTTGATCAATATGAAATTGAAATGGAAAATATGGAGAAATTTGGAGATTCCTATTTGGCATTGCAGTCAATTGAGCGGAGTAAAGCCGTATCAAGTGGTGGCTCCACCGAGTAATTTTAATATTACAGTAATAATAAAAAACACCGCTAATGATAGCGGTGTTTTTTTATACATGTAAGTTTCTGTTATTTAGAGTCCAAAATATGTTAAGTATCCATCTACATCCAACTCTTTGCCGGTGGCAGTTTTTAAAGAAGTCCTCCAAGGCATTGCTGCACCGTCTTTGTAGAAATGATCAATTAAGAATTGTCCCGTAGCGGGATCATTAATATATGATTCACCAAATTTATCTAATAAAGCATCATGAACTTGCCAAGATACAATTTCGGCAATAACATAGTTTTGCAAATAAAGCGGATATGATACAAAAACCATATCCAGAAGCGGTGCCGATTCTTCATTTACACTATCTAATAAACGGTACTTTTGTATGACACTCCGTTTTAATTCATCGGGATCTTGGTCGAGGTCTTTGTAATATTCAATCTCGAACATAAAGATTGCCAACCAGTATCTCAAATAAGCCGCCCGATGTTTATTCATGGCAGCAATTTTTTCAGCTAATTCCTCATCGCTTAGATCCGAAAATTGCTTAGCGATATTCACATTCCGAGTAAAGCGCGCGGAAGTTTCCGCCATACCTTCAGAAAAACCACCGTTTCCACTGCCAAAACTCCATTCATAACCTTTTAAGATTGGAGACTCAATAGTCGTATGCATTGCTTGTAGTCCGTGACCAAGTTCATGCATCCAGGTGGCAAATCCTAATCCGGGCATTAAGGCGATCCTGAAATCTCCTGGAATTTGCACCGCAATACCCTGTCCACCAACGCCGGGCGGCATTTCATTCTCAACTACGCGGAACGGTAAACTATTATAATCCAAGCCGATTCCGTCAATGATATTTTTCATTGCAGCCCGCATACTATCGCCGGATAAATCAGGGGTGATCTGATTTATATAGTACGGCATAAGCAAGCTGCGGGCATCATCGTTAGTAAATTCCGATTTTTCGGTTTCCGATAAGTATTCTTCTTTTAATATTTTATAGGGCTCATAAGTTCGTTCATCTATGATTCTTACAAATTCTTCAAGCCAATCATAGCCGGTTTCGGTAATATCGAGCATTAGCACGGCATAGTTTTCATAACCCATTGCTTTTGCCTGTTCATTGCGTTGCTTCATTAATTGGATAACCATCTTTTTTAGTTCGGCATCGGATGGTTTCCCTTTGGCTGTGTCGGGTTCGCCGAGCCAAAATTCCAATTCATTTTGGAGTTTCAGATTTTCTTCGGCATAATTTATTTTGGCGGCTGTTAGAATGTTGTTCCAAACCTCTATCCGCCGTGCCAGAATTTTGTCGTCAATCGTATTCCTTTTAGGATACCAATCCTCAATTATGCTAATCAAAGTATCATTTGTGTATAAGTCAACGTATCTTTCTTTGGGCGCTTTAAGATCTGCTTCGGCTTCATCGGAATATAAATTCCAATAGGCTTCCCCCATCTGAATACTAATATCTTCATATACTGCTTCCTTAGCATTAAGAAAGGTTGTTATATCCTTAAGATTATTTCCGCAGGCGGAAAGCAGTAGAATTAGAACGATATATAAAGATGATAATGTCGCTTGTTTGATTTTTGAATAGTGCATGATCCTCTCCAATTTTGTTTGTGTAATTATGACCCGACAGGCGAACAAAGGTTGTCTTAAAATTTGTTGGAAATTAGTCATAGCTGAATAGAAGATTCCAATATCTTCTAAGTTGCTAATATTATTGTTGTTGCTATCTATTTTTATTGCTCACTATAATTCCCCCTTGAAATTAGAATTATAATATAGATTATCTGTATTTGTCTGATTAATTAGAAAGAAAGTTTATGATTAAAAAGTCCATTTTGATTAAAACCGTACTTATTGTTTTCATCACTTTTTTAGCGAAAGTGCTTGGTGATGAAACCTCTGATTTGCTGCTTGAAGAACCGGTTGCCATCGAATTTACCGAGCATCTCGGTGAATATATTCCATCTGACATTTCACTTGTTGATGAAAAAGGTAATTCGGTTGAATTTGGCGAATTAATTACTATTCCCACGATCCTGATGTTTGTGTACTATGAATGTCCGGGTATTTGTACGCCATTGTTGACGGAAGTTGCCGATGTATTAGGTAAAACGAATATTGATCACAACAAAACGCCATTCCAAATATTGACCGTCAGTTTTGATGTCCGCGACAAACCTGATGTAGCAGCTCAAAAACGCTTTAATTATCTTGATCAAATCAATAAGCCGTTCCCGCCGGAAGCATGGCGGTTTTTCACCGGAGATCAGGCAAATATTGATAAATTGACTAATGCAGTCGGTTTCCGATACCAACGTGCCGGTGCCGATTTCACCCATCCCGGAGGATTGATACTTCTATCACCGGAGAAGAAAATCGTTCGCTATTTATATGGCATCGAGTTTTTACCATTTGAGTTCAAAATGGGAATTATGGAAGCCGCACAAGGCAAGGTTTCGCCGACTACCGCCAAGCTCCTACGTTATTGTTTCAGTTATGATCCGATCGGTAGAACTTATGTATTCAATATCGCCCGTGTAACGGCGACGGTTATGATTACCTCAGTACTATTCTTTGCCGGATTTCTAGTATTTGTTACGCGTAAAAAGAGGAATGGTAAATAATGGTTGAAAGTAATTTAATCAATAGTTATTTGGGCAATGCAAATTCATCAGGCCTGAAATCATGGATATTTTCGACCGATCATAAAAGGATTGGACTTTTATATCTGTACTGCATGATGGCATTCTTTATAGTTGCCATGCTGCTTGGTGTTCTGATGCGGTTGGAATTATTACAACCGGGCGAACAATTCATTAGCGCCAAGACTTATAATCAAACTTTTACTCTCCACGGTGTAATAATGATATTTCTATTTATTGTGCCGGGTATTCCCGCTGCCATCGGTAATTTTGTATTGCCGCTACAGCTTGGTGCAGAAGATGTTGCTTTCCCCCGTTTAAACTTGTTGAGTTGGTGGATATATATTTTTGGTGCCATCCTTGCGTTAACATCTTTATTTGGCGGAGGGGGGTTCGCGGATACTGGTTGGACTTTTTACGCTCCTTACAGTATCAACACCGATACAAACGTATCGCTTGCGGTGTTGGCAGCTTTTGTATTAGGATTCAGTTCAATCTTAACCGGGATCAATTTCATCACCACCATCCATCGTTTGCGCGCCAAAGGTATGGGCTTTTTCAGGATGCCGTTATTTGTTTGGGGTTTATATGCCACCGGATGGATTCAAATCATTGCCACGCCGGTTGTCGGCATAACTTTGTTATTGATTTTCTTGGAGCGAACACTTGGTTTGGGATTTTTTGATCCGACAATGGGCGGTGATCCGGTTCTTTATCAACACCTGTTTTGGATTTACTCGCATCCGGTTGTATATGTAATGATACTGCCGGCGATGGGTGTTATCTCCGAGATATTACCGGCGTTTGCCCGCCGTACGATTTTCGGTTATAAGGCAATCGCGATGTCGTCAATGGCGATCGCCATCGTTGGTTACTTAGTTTGGGGGCATCACATGTTTACGGTGGGAATGTCCGATACGGCGCGTTGGATATTCAGTTTGCTCACATTCCTTGTAGCTGTTCCAACTGGTATAAAAGTTTTTAACTGGGTTGCGACATTGTATAAAGGCTCTATTCAATTGGCAGCACCGATGTTGTTGGCATTATTATTTATTTTTGAATTTTCGATCGGCGGTTTGACCGGATTGGTCAATGGCGCTTTAAGTACCGATATTCATATACACGATACTTCCTTTATCGTGGGACATTTCCACTACACTATCTTTGGCGGAGCCGGCATTGGTCTAATGGCTGCCATGCACTATTGGTTCCCGAAGATCTTTGGAAGAATGTACAGTGAGAAATCCGCTAAAACCGCGATTGGTTTAATATTTGTCGGATTTAATACACTGTACTTCCCAATGCTGATAATGGGCATATTGGGAATGCCGCGTCGCTATCATGATTATTTGCCTGAATATCAGCCTTACCACATGGTCTCGACCATCGGTTCTTGGATATTAGTTTTGGGTATCACAATTATGATCTGGAATTTAGTTCGTAGCGCCCGCAAGGGCGAGCCTGCGCCGGATAATCCTTGGGGAGCGACAACCTTAGAATGGAAAACACCCTCACCACCACCGCAACTGAATTTTGATTATACACCTGAGGTGCAGACCGGACCGTATGATTTTTCTGAGATATTATCAAAAGATGCCAATAAGAAAAAGCAATGAGCCAAAATACCGTAGCAAATAAAACTAAGGTTGAACACAGTGTGCATCGTGATGATATTGGTGCAAAAACCGGAATGTGGTTGTTCCTTTTTACCGAGCTGTTGCTATTTGTGGGGTTAATATTGGTTTACGTGGTATTTCGTGCCAATTATTCACATGAATTTCATGAAGCAGCTGGTCATTTAAATGTAAAAATTGGCGTTATCAATACCTTGATTTTAGTTACAAGCAGTTTAACAATTGTCATTTCTTTAGCAAAAATGCAGCGTGGCAATGTCGAAACCGCGTCAGATTATTTGTGGATCACAATTGGTATAGGAGCTTTGTTCCTAATGAATAAATTTGTAGAATGGTTTGAGAAAATATCCCACGATTATTATCCGGGCTCCGCTTATTTAAAAACTTTGCCGAATGGTGAGTCAATATTCTATTCATTATATTACAGTCTAACCGGTTTGCATGCGCTGCACGTTATTATTGGGATGACAATAATGGCTTTTATCATCAAGCAAATATCCGATGGCAAGATTACACCCGATAACCATGTTAAGCTTGAAAATAATGCTCTATATTGGCATTTGGTTGATGTAATCTGGATCATTTTATTACCATTATTCTATCTAACCAATTAGGAATTAATTATGAAAGATCAAGATAGTACTGTGAAAAATGAACATTTAATTCCTTATAAAATATTTGTATTTGTTTGGTTGGCATTAATCATATTGACCTTAATAACGGCTGGTGCCTCAACCTATTTCCCCGGCGCTTTTGGCATCGCAGTGGCGATAATAATAACGCCGATCAAAGCCTTTTTGGTATTGGAAATATTTATGCATCTGCGGTATGAGAGTAAAGCTTTTCGTTATATGTTTTTAGTCACCATCGGAATAGTTGCCGTTTTTATGGCATTGACATTAGTGGATTATACTTTTAGGTAAAATCAATGGACAGCGCATCCAGTTATTCAGTACTTGTTGACAAAACTTTTTGGCTGATATTAGGTTCTTCAATTATCATGTTGTTTGCTATTACGGCGACAATGATATGGTTTGTGTTCAAATATAGTCGTAAGCGTAATCCTAATCCGGCACAGATCGAAGGGAATGCCATATTAGAATCAATTTGGACGATTATTCCTACAATAATGGTTTTAATTATGTTTTTTTCAGGTTGGGCCGGATTTAAGGTTATGCGCAATATTCCGGAAGATGCTATGGAGGTGACCGTTTATGCCCGCAAATGGTCGTGGATGTTCGAATATGAGAATGGTGTTCAGTCAAGTGTGTTAGTAGTTCCGGTTGACAAAAACGTGAAGCTAAACCTTGTATCAAATGATGTGATTCACAGCTTCTACGTCCCGGCTTTCCGTTTGAAAGAAGATTGTGTCCCCGGTTATGATAATGTGGCATGGTTCAAAGCCATTGAGGAAGGTGAATATAATCTGTTTTGTGCTGAATATTGTGGAGATCAACATTCCAATATGATCACAAAAGTAAAGGTAATCAATAGCGAAGAATACGATACCTGGCTTGTGGAGCAGGATACAAAACCGATCGGCATTGATATTTTATCTATCAATGGTTGCACGGCTTGTCATAGCCTTGATGGAAGTAAATTGGTAGGACCTTCGTTCAAAGGCTTGTTCGGTATAACAGAAACAGTATTGACAGATGGAGAAGAACGAACAATCACTGTTGACGAAGAATATATTCGCAGATCTATTAAGGAACCGATGGCTGATATAACCGCAGGTTATCCACCGGTTATGATCACCTTGCCGAACTTGACCGATGAAGATGTAGATGCAATGATCCAAATTATCAAAGATCTAAAATAGTAATTGATGTCCTTTAAAAGTATTATAGAATTAACCAAACCACGTATCACAATTGCTGCTACCTTGACAGCTGCCGTGGGCTATACACTTGGAAGAGGCAGAATTGATTTAAATATACTTCCGGTACTGATCGGCGGATTTTTGTTGGCGGCCGGAGCAGCGGCTCTAAATCAGGTTCAGGAAGCGGGAATAGATAGTAAAGTTGACCGGACAAACCAACGGCCAATTCCAAGCGGTAGATTGTCAAATATTCAAGCTTTGATTATTGCACTAATTATATTGTCATGCGGATTGCTGATACTGTTCATTGCCTATGACATTTTGGTGGCACTTGTTGGATTTAGCGCTGTTATCATCTATAATGGTATTTATACACCTTTGAAGAAAATATCGCCCTATGCTGCTATACCGGGTGCATTAATAGGCGCAATTCCGCCGCTTGCAGGTTGGATAGCAGCCGAAGGTTTGCTAATTGATCCGCGTATTTATTATTTATGCTTTTTCTATTTTATCTGGCAGATACCGCATTTTTGGTTGTTACTATTATTCTTCAGTGAACAGTATAAGAAAAATGATCTGCCGAGTTTATTTGATCGGTTTAGCGAAGACAGAATTAAACGATTGACGTTTTCGGGCATTGCAGCAACCTCTATTACCGGTATTTTGTTACCATCCTATCTAATTTTGAAACCACAGTTTGTCGGCTTGCTATTAGTATTGTTAGGTCTAACTGTTCTAATCCGTGGGCTATCATTATTAAAAAAATCAGATTTTGGTAAGGGCAGTTATCGCATGCGGTTCATGGATATTAATATTTATGCCCTCCTGATAACAATTCTAATTATCACAACAAGTATCCTTTAGTCTCTAACAGTTTATAGGGAAAATCCCTAAACGTGGTTAGGACAATCCCTATAGATTATTAAACAATAATGGCTTATGTTTCTATATAGTACTACCTCTAATATTGTGAATGAATATTGGATTTAGGAGATATTGATTTGAATAAGAAAATATTAATTGTTGATGATGAACCGGCAATTATTAGACTTTTATCATTAAGATTAAAACATAGTAATTATGATGTATTTGAAGCTTACGACGGCTTAGAATGTATTCGTGTGGCTGAAAAAGAATTACCGGATTTGATATTGTTGGATATACAAATGCCTCATTGTGACGGTCTAACCGCTTACACAAGACTTGCTGAAAATGAGAATACCAAAAATATACCGGTTCTGTTTATGACAGCTTTTCCTAAACCTGAGATATTGAACAAAGTAAAAACGATGGGAGCTAAAGGATGTATATCTAAACCCTTTGTAAGTAAAGATTTTGAGGAATCCATAAGAAGAGCAATAAGCTGAGAAATGAATGGTGATAAAAAAGCCCCGCATCGCGGGGCTTTTTTATTTTCAGTCTTGATTTAAAACATGAATCTAAGACCGATCTGTAAACCCCAACGGGAATACGGGCCGGGATCTTCTATGAATGTCTCCTCGACTCCGCTGAATTCTAGAATTGGTTCTCCATCGTCTGTCCACCCTACAACCTCTAGTGGAGTTGTAGCTAATGGATTTGCTACCTGCCTGACACCCCAATTATTGTTGATTAAGTTTGCAGCGTTAAGCAAATCAACACTTAATTGGAAAGTTCCAACATTGGTTTGGAAATTATGTAAGACTCTAAGATCAATATTATTGAACCAAGGGTTTATTAATCCATGTCTTTCGGCAATCTCACCACGATGCTCACTTAAGTATTTATCCTGTTCAATAAATTCGTTTAGTGAGCTCCACTGACTTGGATCCGCAAGAACGATATCATCGGAGTTTTCAGGAATGTAGATAAGATCATTTCCTGACTGTCCGTCACCATTTACATCACCGGCATAGGTGAAGGAATAACGGTTTCCACCGGAATATACATAGCGATTTCCTTCGGCTGCTTCAAAGAAAACACCGATATTGGTGGAATGTGATTGATTCCAATTATGGGTATAATTGGCATTAGCAATGATTCTATGGCGGTTACCAAATTCTGACCAACTTAATTGTGGATCATTCGGATCACCTTGTACAGGCTGACTCTGCCATAAAACACTAGCAATCTCGGTTGATCTGAGATTATTTTTGGCATTCAAATAAGTATAAGCCAATCCTGTATTTAAGCCATTATCAAATTGCTTACGTAATTGTGTTGTGAATGTAAAATTATATCCTTCATCGGTATTATCAATCACATATACGCCATTACCCTCGTTGAAAGGATCATAATTCAATTCACTTGCGGGAAATCCTCCATAATATGGTCTTCCATCTTTTAAAGTTCTAACGGGTTTCACCAAATCAGCATTGCGCATATAAATTGCGTTGATGTCTTTGCCATAGATGACTTCAAAGGTTCCAAAGATATCCCATGGTAGCCGAGTATCTACTGCGAAGTTTGTTGTCCAAACCTGTGGCCATTTAAAGTCTTCGACCATAGCATTCAGATCAAATGATTGTTGTAATACTGATTTACCTTCCACTACACGTCCTTCTCCATCATCTGTTTCCTGCCCATTACTTCCGTCACCGGTAATATTTGGATTTTGCCCCGGATTAGATATTACATTACCGATCCACACGAAAGGTAAATGTCCGGTGAATATTCCAGAACCACCGCGGATTTGCAATGAACGGTCTCCATTAACATCCCAATTGAATCCGAATCTAGGTGACCATAGTAATTGAGGATCAGGCAATTTAGCTTGATCTACAACTTCCGGCTCATCATTTTCGTCTAACAGTGTTAATCCTGTTGAGAATGGATTTTCAACAGGTTCAGTATGGTAGACCGGAACATCAACCCGTAGTCCAAAAGTAAGATTTAAATCCTTCGACATTTTATATTCGTTCTGTGCATATACAGCAAATTGACCGACTTCAATTAATTCGCCTTTAAAAGCACCTGTGCCAATAAACGAATTAAAGTCAGCAAAATTATCTGTATCATCAGGATCAGTACGGGTGTAGAAGTTATCTAATGACGCAAATGTAGAAGCTCCAATGAAATCTAAGTATCCGGCTCCGGGAACTAATAGGTCTAAATCACCGGCTACCATAAAAACGCCATGTCTGAATATATTAAATGAGTTAAAGAATTTAAAATGTTCATAGTTTACACCGGCCGTAATTACATGGTTACCTATAAAATAACTAAAATTATTAGTAACCTGGAAAACATCCTGATCAAGTATGTTATGGATTGAGAAAGGCTCGTGCCCAACAGTAGTATAGGTTACACCACCTTCTCCAATTTGAACTGTCGGGAAATCTTCGCTGAACGGTTCACGAAAATCCCTAAAGCGATTATAACTGGCAAAGAAGCGATTTGCCATGTTATCAGCAAACATACTATTCAATTCAAAGGCAATTGAATGCAATCCGTTATTAATTGCGTAACCTGAGTTCTTGAATGGCAAACTTGTTGAGTTTGGTCCACGACCTGTATTATTATAACTTAATACAAAACCATGTGGCCCAAGATCGCGTACCGCATCTAAATAGTTATATCTTAAAGATGCATTGTGCTGATTATTGATATTCCAGTCTAATTTCAATAACAATTTGTCATTATTAGTTTCGTGAGTATATCCTTCGTAAGGTCCGGTATCGTACCCGTAAACTTCTTTCATAATTTGGCTAATTTCGTCCATCACGTCGGCACTTACCCGAGATTCACCAAATTCTATTTTTCCACCTTTATCAGCAACAAAGTTAGAACCAGGGTCATCCTTCCTCTCAATTTCACCATTAATGAAAAAGAACAATTTGTTCGGAATTATTGGACCGCTCAATGTAAAACCGGTTTGATTATACATTAAGCTAGGATCAGCAATTACTTCATTACCGCTTACTTTGTTTCCTTGCAGCATCTCATTTCTGGCATAAGTATAGATAGAGCCCTTGAATGCATTGGTGCCGCTCTTGGTAATCGTGTTAATACCTGCACCGGTATATCCACCTTCGGTTACATCGTATGATGCAACCGAAACTTGAACTTGCTCAACAGCATCAAACGGGATTGATTCGGCATTGGCTTGCCCGCCCGGAGCAGGATCATCCAATCCGAAAGCATTGTTGAAGTATGAACCATCTACAGAGATATTGTTATAGAGCCAGTTCTTACCGGCAAAGCTAAAGTTGCCATCACTGCGTGGATCAAGTCGTGTCAGGTCACGTGTACTTCTTTTGATCGAAGGCATTTGTGTCACAAGATCACCGGCAACAAATGTAGCTGCTCCGGTTCGGTCGGGATTGAGAACATCATCTTGTTGACCACTCACTTCAACCCCGGTCATTTCAATTGCTTCAATTACTAACGTAAAGTCAACACTTTGTGTCTGACCTAATGTTAAATAGACTTCGCGTTCTTCCTGAGTTTGATAACCGATGAACGAAACAGTGATGGTATATGGACCGCCTACACGCATATTGGGAATTGTATATAGACCACCATCTCTGACTGAGGTGCCATATTGTGTCCCGCTTGGTTCATGCAATACAACAATATTAGCACCGATTAAAGGATTATCTTCAGTATCGGTTACAAATCCATCGAGACCGGAAGTTGTTACACCCTGAGCAAACAGTGTTGATGTAAAAATGAATGCAAAAAGGGTGCTAACAAATAAGCGTTTTTGCATAACTCCTCCTTGATATTAATTAAGTAATTACAACTGATGAGAAGGGGTATCAGTTGGGATAATTACAGCGCGAAGTTAATTAAAAATTTTGTATTAGGGAAATGTTAGAATGACATTAGATCAATTTTTGTGTATAAAAAAGAACAGCCCCGTAAAACGAGGCTGCTCTTTTAACCATTTAAGAGTTACTACTGAATTACAATCTACCCTTCTCGGCTAACCAGGACCATCCTGCAAGCCAATTAGATTGATCAAATGCTCCCTTAAATGAAGTCTGAACAAACCATCCATCATTGGGTACATCATCAACATTTTGATAAGCAGCTCCGCCGGCCGCCGGCCGCGGATCGATTAAACCACCGGTTTCACGGCCATCTAAGCTGGCTAATTGAGGGTCTACATTCAATGATGTAAAATTGGGGGCATCTTTAAATTGTCCACCGGCACAATTAAAGATGATATTATTTGGTGACCAATATAAATAGTTTGGATATCCTGCTGCTTGAGCAGTCGGCCAATCAGAAGTAACAACTTCACTACCATTATCTGAATTGCGTACACCAATGTCTTTACCGTCAACAACGATATAATTACCAAATTCACCGCCAAGTCCTTCGCGCAGACGTGCAACTTGATCATTATCGGCTGTTGCTGTAGCACTACCGCTACCTACTAAAGTAACATTATACCAGACCGGGTGTGATCGTGGTTGACTGTCGAGATCACCATTAGTTTTGCTGTCCATTTCATGGGCGCGGTTTCCAGCTTCGGAACCAACCATTGCATATAGAAATTGGCCTTTACCTTGATAACCTTCGTCAACATCAAAAGCATCATCACCAACGAAAAGTACATCACAAAATTTTAGATTTACCGTACCACCAAATAATTCAAATCCGTCATCTAAATTAAATGCGACTTCACAATATTCAATTGTTGTTCCACTACCAACACCACCAAGTGTGATACCATTGATTTCATTGTCTTGTCCAATTGAACGACCGCCATGCCATACTCGTACGTATCTTAATATACCGGAGTCATCGCTAGGATTATTTCCACCATAAGGAACACCTTCTATTCCTTCAATGAAGTTTTCACCGCCGGTGGTTGAAATCGGGGCATTACCAAGAATGATCAATCCACCCCAGTTACCGCGTGGATCTAACATTTCAGCTTCGGTCAATTCAGTGGTGAATGTAATTGGCGCATCAACTCTGCCATTTGCAATTATTCGTGCATCGCGCTCGATTACTAATGCAGGTGCCAATCCGGCTCCATCATCAGCGCGGGAATAAATGGTCGCACCGGGTTCAATAGTCAGTGTTGCACCGGCTTTTACAAATGTTTGACCAGTTAATAGTAAATAATCATCGGCACTCCAAGTGACATCGCTCGTAATAGAACCTGAAATTTCAACAATATTTTCTGTAACTGTTATAGTGAAATTCTTTTGAAAGGTCTCATCTTCAGAATCAGAAACCTGTACCGTGATTGTATGTTGCGCTTGAACATCTTTATCTAAAACGGCGGCGGTAACGAGTTTATTATTATCAACTAAAGTGAAGTTACCGTCACCATCATCTACTAATGCGAAAGTGAATTCCTCTCCTGAGTCTTCATCAACTGCACTAAAAGTACCGACTTCTGTCAGCGGTGGTTGGTTTTCAGCTACAGTTGCGTCACTTAGATCTATATCTGTTGGTGCATTATTGGAATCACCATTGTCCTCCTCACAACCAATAAACGCAATTGCTAAAGCAATTATTGCGGTTATTAATAGAGTTTTCTTGAGCATACTATCTCCTTTTATTGGTTTTATAAATTATTGTAAGAAATTCCTATGCTTATTGATCTACCCGGTTTATAGGAATTCTTAATTTTAGTCTTATCGGTTCCTTTATCAATTAAACCGTAAGTGATTTCTGAGTCGAGTAGATTCTTCGCTTTAAGCGAAATTTTAATTGGTCCTATTTTTTTAGAGGCTGTGAAATTCAAACTATGGAATGGAAATTCATACTCATCGCCCAAAACGCCGGTGCCGATTGCACTTATCTTCTTGCTAAAAGTATTATATGATAGTGCAAAACTGTAGTCATTTTTGAGATTCATATCAATAGCAGCATTCAACATAAAATCCGACTGTCCTTGCAACGGGCGTTTTCGATTGGAAGCAGCGTTACCATATTCCGTACCATTGTATAATGTTACAATCGTTCTCGATATGACTTCGGACCTCGCAAAGGTGGCATTGGCTGAAATAAAGCCATTACCGACGCTGATCGGGATGAACGGAATCCTTTTCCGTGCTTCGAGTTCAACACCGTAAGTTTCGGCACTTTCGGCATTCTGATACGTTTTGTAGGTTAAATCAGGTGTTGTTATCAAAGCGGTTTCGATCGGATTGGTAAAATCTTTAGCAAATAATCCGATTGAGAATAATTCGGCGGCACTTGGATACCACTCAAGCCTTAAATCATAATTATTGATTGATGACGTGGTTAAATACGGATATCCGATTGCTACTTCCCCGTTATAAAACTCTTGATACGCCAAAGGCGCCAACTCGCGGAATTGCGGACGACCAAGTGTTTTGGAATAGGCTAATCTGACTTTAATATCACTTACCGCATCTATTATCAAATTCAATGATGGCAGAACATCCGCTTGGTCAAGCTCGGCATTTGCCGTGTCACCGAAGACCGTTGTCGCCGGTTGACCGGTTATCGGATTGTAAGTTTTTAGGTTCATAACGTAATCTTCGTAGCGTACGCCACCTAATATTCTTAATGAATTGAATATATTCATTCCATCAAGAGCGACGGGGTAATCAACCAAAATATAACCGGCGTTAATATCTTCAGTAGCAGTATAACCGTTAAAGGCATTCTTACTTGTTTCGTCAACAAGAATCAATCCATGATGATATTGACCGCCCTCATCAATATAGAAAGCATTTGCCGGATCAAAAGCACTGCCAAAACCTTCGGCCTCATAGGTCTCAAGTACGTCTCCTGACCATTCCGTACTTGAAGAATTGGTGATAGCGAGTGAACGCTTCTCAAATTTTCGGTCCTTGGACTGTAATCTAAATCCTGTTTTCAATTTAAAATCCAATCCATTTCTGCGAGCCAGTTCAAGTTTATAGTTTAGATCAAAACTATTATTATTATCCTCACCATCGGTAAACTCACGATAGGCCGCTTTGCCACCTTGTATATCTATGATATAAACCGGGTATTCGTTACCGCTATCGTCGGTTCGGGTCTCAGCACTGTAATTATGTGTTTTAGTATCCGGTTCGTAGCGGATTGATCGGCCAATATTATAATTCCACTCGATCAGATGGTTATTAAGACCGGGCAAAATATTTATACCACTGACCGTAGTATTATTGATTGTTTTCTCAATATAGTGTTGTTTGATGAAAATGCCTTCTTCAATATTAGGCGTGTAGCCGACGGAGTAAGTTGTCCAATCACTTGAACTGTGTGTATAAAGATTTTGGACTTTGATTTTGTGTTTTTCGTTATAATTTAATCCGACACTGAGATTGCCGCTTAGCGATGTTTTATAATCGGTGCGCTCATTATCGCGATGCGTATAAGCTCCAAGCGTTTCCGAACCATTGCCATTCTGTGATACATACGCCCATTGGTTAGTTTCAAACTGTCTGAATGTTATATCATTTGAGAAATTCAAATTGGCAAAATAGCCAAATTCCAAACGGTCAAACGGTTCATATTTATTACCGCTATAAAAGCCAATACCCATTGGTTTTTTAGGTGAGCGGGATTGTATGGTGTAGTCGGTTTTAAACGCGGCTAAAGCGCTGCCGAGATAATCATACCACTCCACTGTTGTCATACCTTCAGGACGATAAGAAGAAGCCGTAGAAAGTACTTGGTCGTCTGCCAAAGTACTAGGAAATGAACGGGAACCATCATCAAATCCAATAAAATCAGTTGGGCTTCCATCGCTTTTTAGATAATTATGGTCCCCGTATAAGTATGATTTGTCACTGAGAGAAAATTTAACTTCTAAAATTTTACGATCGGGGTAGGCTTTGGTTTTAATATTTATATTACCGCCCGCAAAAGTGCCGGGCAGGTCGGGCGTGTATGTTTTTAAGGTTACGATACTTTCCAATAGCGGTGTCGGGAACATATCAAGCGGCACAACACTTTTGTCCGGTTCAGGGCTTGGTACGGGACCGCCGTTTAACTCGGTAGTAATATATCTATCCGCCAAGCCGCGTACAACCGCATATTTCCCTTCTTTTACAGATACTCCGGCAATCCTGCGCAGTGCATCGGCGGCGTTGGAATCGCCGGTTTTTGACAATTCTTCGGCGCTAATGGAGCTTTGAAAATTGTCGGAGTTCTTACGCTCATTTAATTCTCCGATTGCACCCGTCGTGCCGCGCGTTCCGGCTACCTTGACCGAATCAACACGAACTACCGAACGTATCAGATCAATATCCAAACGGTTAGTTTGTCCGGGGTTTATTTCAACACCGTTAATAATTTTGTCTTCGTAACCAATATAAGATGCCCTGATAGTATAGATACCTTCAGGAATATTTGCTATATAATAGGAACCGTTTAAATCGGTTGCGGCACCGTAGGATGTTCCAACCAACATAATATTGGTTCCTATCAATGCTTCGTCATTTTTGCCGTCGGTTATAAAACCTGAGAGACTTCCTGCTCCCTGTGCAAAAATGATCGAAATGGATACAGCTGTAATAGCTGCTATTAACTTGCTAATTGTTTTCATTCTCACCTCTGTATATTGAATTTGTTATCTAAAAAGCGGGAGAGATTAAACAGTTAGTATTAGTATATATTTAGTGTATTGTTAGTTCTTTGTTAGATTTGTAGGGAATTGTTATTTGGTAGGAATGGTGATCGAAAAAATGCTGCCTTCACCGACTTTACTTTCGACCGACACGTTACCATTATGGATGTTGGCAATATGCTTGACAATTGCCAGTCCAAGACCGGTACCACCGTATTTGCGACTGCGACTTTTGTCAACACGATAGAATCGTTCGAATAATCTTGTAAGATGCTTGGTCTCAATTCCGGGACCATGATCGGTAACGGAAATGACTGCCGTATTTGATACTTTTTTAGCGGTTAGCAGTATTTCAGAATTTTCTTTACTGTAGTGGATAGCATTTTCAATAAGATTAATAATTGCCTGTGTCATCAGCCCGATATCCAAAGGAGCCATTAGATTGCCGTCGCAGTCTAATTTTATATTAATTGATTTTTTATTGGCTTGAAAATCACATTCTTGAATAGCTGCTTCGATCACGAGTTTAAGATTTTGTTTTTTTAATGATATTTTTGTATCATATTCCTGTTGCTCAAGGCGGGAAAGTTCTAATAGATCTGTGACAATGTAATTCATACGGTCGGTGTTTTTGCCGATGAAATTCAGATATTTTTTAATGGTTTTTTTATCTTTTATTTTTACAGCTTCAAGGGTCTCAACAAATCCTTTGATAGTTGTGATCGGCGTTTTTAATTCATGCGAAACGTTAGCAACAAAATCCTGACGTATCCGCTCTAATTTTTTAATTTGTGAAATATCGCTGAGAACAAATAAAGAGCCGATTCGTTCCTGTTCGCTATCTCTCAATTCAGCTGCATATAGTTGGATAGTTTTCGATTTTAATTGCGGAATTGTTATTTCTTGCATCCCGCGATCATGTTTGTCGAGGTACTGTTCAAAATAGTTAATCAGGTCATTGTTCTGTACCACGGAAGAAATATTTTTACCGATTAAATTTTCGGTTTCAATACTAAGTATTTTTTTTGCAGCCGGATTAATCCTTATTATTTTGCCGGCGTTATCAGTTGCAATGATACCTTCTATCAAACTTGTTAAAATTGCTTTTTGCTCATTGGATTGAACAGTGATGGAATCTATTCGATCGGCTAATTGTCTTGCTAAATCATTAAAAGACTCGGTGAGGCTCAGAATCTCTTTTGTTCCTTTGAGCTGTATCCGTTCCCGCAAATTACCGATTCTAATATGATGGACCTGATCGGTCAGTTTAATGATCGGATTGGCTATAATTTTTGAGATGAAGTAACTTAGAATTGTGCCTGCCAACAGAATTATCAAACCACCGAGGATCAATCTATTTTGAAGCAAATTCAATGTTGCGTCAAGTGATTCGTCCGGTAATGAGATCCTGATTATAATTGAACTGTTATTTATATTATATAAGCGGGCAAAGTACAGCATTTCCTTTTGCAAGGTGTTACTAAAGCGCTTAGCCGTGCCTATTTGATTGTTCACCGCTGATATGATCTCAGGACGCTCAATATGATTGTCCATTACGCCTGGTTCCTCGTGCGAATCGCCGATCACCTGTCCGTTCGATTCTATAATCGTTATTCTGATGTTTGCACCGGGATCAACATTTTTGCAAAAGTCATTGATGTATTCTGCGTCATTAATTTTTTCGGGAGTAATGGAATTGGCAATTAGCTCAGCATGAACCAACAGTTCATTGGTTTTTTCTTCGTAATAGAAATTTTTTATCTCGGTGGATATAAAGAGATATAAAGAAATAAAGGAAAGAACAATTAAAAGTAAGAAAGAGGGGAATACAACTCGAAATGTACTAAAGGGTTTCAATCCTAAATAATATCCTTGAACCGGTAGCCAACGCCGCGCACGGTGCTAATATATTTGCCGTAATCCTTTAACTTTTTTCTGAGTCCGACAATTTGGAAATCAATTGAGCGATCGGTAACCGGATAATTATCACCGCGAATAGCTTCGATGATCTGATTGCGGGTGTAAACCCAACCGGGATTGGTAATTAATAGATGTAAAATTTGAAATTCCGTATAAGTTAATTCAAGAATATCATCGTTAATTGAAACTTCCCGTTTACCTCGATGTATTTTTAATTCTTGGAATTTGATAATTTCAGGATCGTCTTTCTTCTTCTTGCTATTGCGTCTGATTTGCGCCTGAATCCGGGCTATTAATACTTTGGGACTAAATGGTTTTGTTAGATAATCGTCAGCTCCCAACTCTAAGCCCTTAACAATATCCTCTTCAGAGCCTTTGGCGGTTAACATGATAACCGAAATATCTTCGGTTTCTTTATCCGATTTCAAAATGCGACATACATCAAGCCCGTCAATCCCAGGTAACATCAGATCCAAAACGATCAGATCGGGTTCCAGGTTGCGTGCTTTTTTGAGAGCCGCCTCGCCGGTTTTTACGGTGGTTACCTTGAAATTGTTTTGTTCTAAGTTAAATTGGATTAATTCCAAAATTTCTTTTTCATCATCAACTACTAAAATGTGATTTTTATTTTTAGCCATAATATTAATCCGATGTAGAAATTCTATAAAATTTACAAATTAAACTAAAATATATTTAGGAATATTAACGAAAAAATCTTTATGTGTTTAATGCGGGCTCCGGCGCATTGTATTGTATTGAATTATTATTCCAGATTTGTTTGGATAACATTTCCACACTTTCTTCCGACCACTCACCGTTACTTATCCAAGTTGTCAAGGCCTGAGAAACATCCTGATAAACTAATGATTTTTTAGTGTTTTCCAGTAATAGCCAATCTTCGATAGCTTGTTTGTTTATGGCATCCATCACACTCCCGAGTTCTAACAACTCTATCGCTTTGGCGTTGGATATTTGTTCCATTTGCTTTTCGATTGGTTTGACAAGAATCTTTTTGCCCAAACTTAAAGCTTCGCTAGGCAGTTCAAATCCGGCATTACAAATAACGCCGTTGCAGGTCGTGAGATCATTATGAAAATTGATTTTTGAAAAAGCTTTGCAAGTAATATTATTGTATTGGCCCGGTTCAATTTGATCGGTATAAATATAAAAAGTATAAGCTTTGAATGATGCTAAAAGTTTGACTAAGAATTCGTGATCCTCATAAGGTAAATAAACTAAAATCTTATTATAATCGGTTCTTTGATCTAAATCGAATTTTGGAATTATCGGTGGTAGTATCGGTTGACCGAAATCGGACCAATGCAAACCGACTTTAATATCCACCGGTGCAAAAATTTTCATGATCAGATTACTTATCAGATTCGCACCGGCTTTAGGAATGGCAAAATTAAAGGCGTACTGATGGCCGATCCCGATTGAAGGTAATTTCTTCAGCTTGGCGATATAAGCGGAAACCGGATCAAAATCGGTAATTACGAGATCAATTCCGGCTGCCTTATAATTGGTAATATCTGATATAAACTTGATTAAACGCAAATTCCGAACCGTTTGCCAATAATGGACTTTGCCTTGATACTGGGTATAGGTTAGACCGGAGAATACCTCGTAAGGCATGAGATCTTCCACATCCCATAAATGTTCCGGTTTTCTGCCGCTGAGAATTACCTGAACGTTGTGACCGGAATCGCGTAGTTGGTTTACTAATATTTTTGAC
>JANQGY010000007.1 GCA_028282845.1 bacterium
GCTCATAGGTGGCCTTGCAAAAACAGCCACAGACATAATACTAACCACTAGCAAAATCATCAGAGTCCAAAACAATCTTCTACCATTCATTTTCCCACAGGGTGAAGCATAATGCAGTTGCCGGGCTCTGTAGGGTCCAGAGTCCCGCAGTCATTAATCCACGCACCATTAATATAATCATAGCTGCTGTCGCCAACTTTTTCTGAAAGAGCGTTTCTAACGCTGCCAGTGCAGCAGTCAGGGTTGCCGGAAATCAATCTGTCATTGCGACCCCGCACTTGCCTGTGCCGCTCAGCGGTGATGCGGGGGAAGCAATCTCATCATAAAAGCAAGATTGCTTCGTCTCTACGTTCCTCGCAATGACAGAATAAAATAGATTCCTGCCTTCGCAGGAATGACAGATTAGTATATAAATTAAAATAGAGATGTCATTCCCAACCTGCCTATGCCGAAGCGGCTACGCGCAGGCAGACTTGATTGGGAATCTATTAGTATTAATAAGAATTATTAAATAATTTTCTGTTCCTTAAGATATTATGAAACTCAATGAAATATTAAAATTAAACTTATCCAAAGAAGATATACTGCTTGCCATAGCAAAATCTAAAATGCAAGATTTTCACGACAATTTGCGTAAAAGAGAAAAAATTATTCAATTCGATAGCAAATTGCGAGGATATATTGGAGAAATTGCTTTAAAGAAATGGTTCTCAAATAATGGAATTGAAGTAGAAGCTACTAATTATTTTGATGAAGAATCCGGAATGGACATTGATTTTGAATACAAAGGATTGCAAATGGAATTAAAAACATCCTTAATACCGGATTCTGATAGCACAATGAAGAATGTTATTAAAAACCGTGATATCAAGATTATCAGACGTACGCGAAAAATAGAGGATTTAAGAGGTGATATTCATATTCAGATATTTTATGATCAGTTGACAAATAAAAAAGATGAATGGCTAACTGAGCAGAAAATTGAAATTGATTCCAAAGATTTGGAATATATATATGATAATTTTCTTGGTAAAAGTTATATCAACAAAACTTATTTAGTCGCCTGGATTGATAAACCTACGCTCTCCAAACAAATGTCTGATCTAAAAGGATATGAAAAATCATGGCGCTTTGACAAGCGACGATTTTGGGTTTGCAAATTAACAAACTGTTTTCCACCTAATGAATTGATCAATTATTTAAATAAAATAAAAACCCCGCTATAGCGGGGTTTCAAAATCAATCTATATCTATACTTCTTTTAGTTCGTTCTCTTTATTCTCTTGATGTTGATTCAATTTTTCGATGTGCTCATCTGTCAATTTCTGGATCTCGCCTTCGGCGTCATGCATCAAGTCCTCGGAAATATTATCATTGTCAGCTTTCTGTTTAATTTGCTGAATAGCATCGCGGCGGACATTTCTAATTGCAATTCTACCTTCCTCAATCAGTTCATGTACATATTTTATCAACTCTCCCCGGCGTTCTTCGGAAAGCGGCGGGATAGGAACATTAACGACTGTGCCATTATTGTTAGGCGTTAATCCTAAATTATTCTCCATGATCGCCTTTTCGATTAATGGGATTAGCGTTTTCTCGTAAGGTTGAATCACGATTAAACGGGCTTGCGGAACTGAAATATTAGACACCTGATTCAAAGGTGTTTGTACACCATAATAATCAACGGTCAATGAATTTAGAATTTCGGGATTGGCTCTCCCCGTTCTTACTTTTGCCAATTCACCATCGGTATGTGCGATCGCTTGATCCATGCGGTGTTTGGCATCCAACTGAATTTCTTTAAACATTTTTACTCCGACACTAAGGTACCAATATTACCACCCATAACAATTTGTTTCAAGTCTCCGCTATTGTTGATATTGAACACTTTTATTGGCAGGGAATTCTCGCGGCACAGAGTAATTGCCGTCATATCCATGATCCTTAAATTATCTTCCAACACCTTTTTGTAACTTATAGTATTATATTTTTTGGCATCGTCATTTCTTACGGGATCCATATCATACACACCGTCAACTTTAGTACCTTTCAGCAATATATCCGCACCCAATTCTATTGCCCGCAAAGCTGCAGCAGAATCGGTACTGAAAAACGGATTCCCGGTACCGCCGGCAATAATCACAATTCTATTTTTATCAAGATGTCGTATCGCGCGGCGACGGATGTACGGTTCGGATATTTTATTAACTGAAATTGCCGATAAGGTCCGTGTATCGCAACCGATATTTTCCAAGGCATCCTGCATTGCAATGGCATTCATGATAGTTGCTAACATTCCGAGATAATCACCGGTTACCCGATCCATTCCCCTACTGGCAGCATTAATACCACGGAATATATTTCCGGCTCCAATCACCACACCTATGTCAATTCCTAAATCGTAGATGGATTTTATCTCATTAGCAAGCAGGGATGCTTTATTAGGATCAATACCAAAACCCTGTTCACCGGCAAGTACTTCTCCACTTAATTTGAGGAGGACCCGCTTGTAAACAGGGTTTGACATATTATTAAAATGAATTATTCAGATTCGCCGATTGCAAATCTTACGTAGCGGTTGATCGTAATATTTTCGCCTAAAGTGGCGATGGTTTCAGTTACTAAATCATTTACTTTTTTGTCGGAATCTTTGATATAAACCTGCTCCATCAAGCAATTATCTTGAAAAAATTTGTTCATCTTTCCTTCGACGATTTTCCCAACAACATTATCGGGTTTCCCGCTCGATTTAGCTTGGTCGGTAAAAATTTCTTTTTCGTGTTTGATCACATCCTCGGGGACGTTCTCTCTGCTAATTGCAATCGGATTGGTAGCCGCTATCTGCATGGCAACATTTCTTGCCAAATCTACAAAGCCGTCAGTTTTGGCGACAAAATCTGTTTCGCAACCAATGTCTAACAAAACACCTAATCTACCGCCATGATGAATATAGGAATAAATTAGTCCTTCCTTTGCGGAACGGGTACTTTTTTTGGCAGCTTTAGTAATACCGGCTTTCCTTAAATTATCAATTGCCTTATCAATATCACCCTTCGCTTCAATAAGAGCTTTTTTGCAATCCATCATACCGGCACCGGTTTTTTCACGTAATTCTTTTACAGTTTTTGCATCAATGTTCATTTCTACTTTGATTCCTTCTCTGTCTTCTTAGATGTTGTTTTTGTAGTAGATTTTGTAGTTGCTTTTTTATCGGTTGTTTTCTTTGCGCTTTTTGATTTTGTTTCAGCTTTTTTCGTAGTCTCTTTTTTAGCAGTACTTTTAACTGTTTTTTCAGTTTTTTCTTCAACCGGTTTGGTCTCTACTTTTTCTTTAACTGCTTCAGGTCTCTCTTCTTCTACTTTACTTTTTGATTTTAATTCAGGTGCTTTTTCGGATTTTTCATCCGGTTTAACACCTTTTTCTTCTTGAGCTGTTACTTCCTTTTTATCTTCAGCTTCTTCTACCGCAGCTTCCGTTTCAGAAATCAATTCGCCCTTAACCTCTAGAATTGCATCAACTATAGCGGAAATTATAATTTGAATTGTTCTGATTGAATCGTCATTGGCCGGAATCGGGTAGTCCACAATTCTCGGGTCGCAATTAGTATCAATTATAGCAACGACCGGAATTTCCAATCTGATTGCTTCCTGTAATGCCGTTAATTCCCGTTCAACGTCAACAATAACAACCGCATCCGGTAAACGTCGCATATCCTTAATACCGCGATGCTGATCGGACAACTTCAACCGTTCACGATTTAGCATTTGAACTTCTTTCTTAGTAAGGTTCTCATAAATACTGGAACCTTCTTTTTCCAATGCCTTCAATCTTTTAATACTTTTTTTGATCGTTGCAAAATTCGTGAGCGTACCGCCAAGCCATCTTTCGACAACATAGAACATTCCGCAACGATCGGCTTCCTGCTGAACAATGTCTCTAGCCTGTTTTTTTGTACCTACAAATAAAATCTCGCCATTCTTCTCAACTACTTTTTTAATGAAATCAATGGCGATAGATAAATTTTTGGCTGTCTCCTCCAGATTAATAATATGCACTCCATTACGTTCCATAAGAATATACGGTTCGTAATTGGGATGCCATTTTCTTGTAACATGACCAAAATGGGCACCTGTACCTAATAAATCCTTAAAACTGACTTGATCTCCCATATTATCTCTTTGAATATTGGAAACGCTTACGCGCGCCGGGTTGTCCATATTTTTTGCGTTCAACTTTCCGTGCATCCCTTGTCAGGAATCCCGCTTGACGCAATGGAGTACGAAAATCTTCATTAACCTGTAATAAGGCGCGAGCGATTCCTAACCTGATCGCTCCGGCCTGACCGGTTAATCCACCCCCTTTAACATTTATGCTGATGTCATATCCGTTAACATCGCCGACTGCTTCAAGCGGTTGGCGGACAATAGTTGCTAATGTTGGTCTACACAGGTATTCAGCATAGGGTGTATTGTTAATTGTAATGTTCCCCTTTCCCGAACTTAAATAAACTCTCGCGACAGAGCGTTTGCGGCGTCCGGTACCTTGAAAAATGGCTTGTGTCATTTAAATTCCACTACTTTTGGTTGCTGTGCATGGTGCGGGTGTTCAGATCCTGAATAGACCTTCAAATGGCTTAAAATTTGTCGTCCTAAACGATTATGCGGCAACATACCCTTTACGGCATTTTCGATGACTCTTTCAGGATAAGTATTCAACAATTGTTTATAACTTGTTGTTTTGGCACCACCCGGATAACCGGAATGACTGAAATATGCTTTACTATTCTCTTTCGAACCGGAAATCCTAATTTTTTCGGCATTGATTACAACAACACAATCGCCCATATCCATATGAGGAGTAAAGTGCGGTTTGTGTTTCCCGCGCAATAACTGCGCGATACGGCTAGCGAACCGTCCCAAAGTCTGTCCTTGGGCATCTGCTATCCACCAATCATGCTGTATTTCTGACTTTTTAATTGTTGTTGTTTTCATAATTTTTGTTTCGATAAAAGCCAAGAAAGCTATACAATTTTACCCAAGATAGTCAATTAATTTATTGAGGGTTTTTAGCAAGAAATAATATATACAAAAAAGATATTTGAAGTTCAGATATTTTGCTATTTATTCTTTTCCGGCACAATGATCCATGCCACAAGATAAGCCACAAGACCTCCGGCAAAGATCAACAAGAGGAATAGTAACCTAATTATTACCGGATCAATATTTAAATATTCACCCAAACCGGCGCAAACACCACCTAATTTACCTTCCTCAGTATTGCGATATAGTTTTTTCATTTTTGCTTGTAAGTATTTGTTTTAAAAGATGTTTAGACTACAGTATAAATAAAAAGTTGTCAAATATTTTTGATTAAAGTTTTCAACCATTTAGGATTAATATCAAATGATAAAACATGCGTTGAACCAAAATCGGTGGTATTGGAATTCAGTTGATAGCCATAATTAATTTGAAAATTATTCCAATCCAAACCGATTCCGGTTGCAATATAACCATACTGATTGCGACCCAATCTGACATTTATTTTATCATTATAAATAATTTCAGTACCTAATCTAAAATTCCCTCCGTTAGTACCAATATTAAAATCGTCATTTAGAGATTCATCGGAAATATTTATTAATAAGTCTCCAAGGATTGTAATCTCGATGTTGAGTTTTTGAAACGCTATCTTTTGCGACATACCTGTTGACAATTGCGGCTTAGTTAACTCGATAAGACCGCTATCCCAAACCATCAATGCCGGAATCAGATTACGCAAGGCAAACCCAACATAATTGTTTTTCCAATAAGAGCGAATTATTCCAACATCGAATCCTATTCCACTGCCCCAATTTTCTCCTAAAGTATGTACTAAACTTCTTAGACTTATTCCCACTTCATAATTAAATAATTCAATTGATGTACTGAGCTGCAAACCGATTTGATGTTGGTTAAAATAAGATATTTTATCATTATTTAATCTTTCTCCCTCATCAAGAATGCCATTGTTTTCACCCGCATCACCGGTATTCGGGACGCCATCGGCGCCCCAGTCAAGCAGCAAATTAGAAGTTTTTGGAATTTTGCCAACCGACTCATGCAAAATAATCAAACTGATTGGTTTCTTTGATTTGGAATAAAACGGAAATGATAAAAAGTTACTTTGAATTATACCCGCAAATCTTGATTGATGCCCATAAGACATTTTAGTTGAACTGTTTATACTCACAATAGCCGGATTCCATAATGCCGAGTTTAAGCTGACATCGGCAATACCGACGTTACCCATCGCGATTGAGCGTCCCTCACCGGCATTATCAAAGATTTGCCAGCCATATTTTCGCCAATCGGTTTCCGCACCTGCAATAGCTATAAGGAACAAAATGGCTAACACTGTTTTGAGGCAAAACTGAAAACGGTTTCTCATTGTGCTAATCTAAAGACCGTATTTCTTCTTAAGCTCATCTATTCTTTGCAAAGCTTCCAAGGGTGTGAGCGAATTAATATCCAATTTTTTCAATGCCTCGGCAAGACGTTTTTCGCGTTGTTCAAATAAGGATATTTGTTTGGCTGTGGAATCAGGGATGGTTCTTAATTCTCTTTTTTCATCGGTAGTTAAATATTGGTTTAGAATCTCAGTTGCTCTCAATATAACTTTTTCAGGTAGTCCCGCCATTTGGGCGACGTGTATCCCGTAACTTTTATCGCCGGTACCATCAATCACTTTCCTTAAAAAGACAATTTTATCACCAAATTCTTCCACTGCTGTATGCCTGTTTTCCAAACGGTCTAAAGTTTTTTCCAAGTCGGTAAGTTCGTGATAATGGGTCGCAAAAAGTGTCCGCGCAGCGACATTGGGATTATTATGCAAATATTCAATAATTGACCAAGCTAAAGATAAACCGTCATAAGTTGCAGTACCCCTGCCGATTTCATCCAATAAGATTAAACTTTGTTTGGTGGCATTATTTAAGATATTAGCGGCTTCGTTCATTTCCACTAAAAAAGTACTTTCGCCACCGGCAAGATTATCGCTTGCGCCAACCCGGGTAAACAGCTTGTCAACTACTCCGATCTTAGCACTTTTAGCCGGAATAAATGATCCGATTTGAGCCATTATAATCAATAATCCGATTTGTCTTAAATAAGTTGATTTGCCAGCCATATTCGGCCCGGTCATTAACTGAATTTGATTTTTATTGGCATCAATATTCAAATCGTTCGGAACAAACCGCTCGGTCGCCGGCATTAATTGTTCAACCACCGGATGCCGTCCATTCTCAATAAAAATCGCCGGTTCTTTAACAATACTTGGTTGACAATATGAATTTTTGACAGCAATACGGGCAAAGTTGGCAAGCACATCCAATAAATTCAAGATTTGGGCATTGTTAAGGATGGCCTTGGCATCATCTAATATTTTGGCGCATAATTGATCAAATAAGCGTCGTTCAATTTCCTCGATCTCGGTTTCAGCCGAAAGAATCTTCTCTTCATATTCTTTTAATTCGGGTGTAACGTAACGTTCGGAATTGACCAAAGTCTGTTTACGAATAAAATAATCAGGGATTTTATCTTGATGCGCTTTGGTAACTTCAATATAATATCCAAATACTTTATTGAAGCCAACTTTCAAGGAAGGTATGTTCGTTCTTCCACGCTCGGCGGTTTGAAATTCCGAAATCCAATTTTTGCCGCCGTGAGCAAGATCACGCAATTCGTCAAGTCGCTTGTCAAAACCTGAGGCAATTACATTGCCCTGCTTAATTTGATGCGGCGGATTTTTATCCAGTGTTTGAGAGATATACTTTACAACTTTGGAAGTATCGGCAAAACTGTTGCCGATTTTCTTTAGAGCAGCAATCCTAATTTTATTTATTAATTTAGTGATCAGGGGAATCTGATCAAGTCCGTTTGCCAAAGCAAGTGTTTCTTTGGGCGTCGCCTTACCGCGATTAATTTTTCCGACTACCCGTTCAACATCAATTAAACTTTTCAATTGATCGGTTAAATCGGACAGGATTTGTTTATTCTTTACCAATGCGCTGACGCATTTTAACCGATTATCAATTTCTTTGATATTTGTGAGCGGGCGGTACAACCACTGTTTTAATAGACGCCCGCCGCCGGAAGTTAGCATTTCATCCAAAATACTCAGCAAAGTTCCATGGGTGCCCTGCGTAGAAAGTGAATTGAATACCTCCAAATTCCGCATTGTAAAACCGTCAATTACCATGAAGCCTTCATCTGTTATCGGCTGTACTTTGGATATGTTATCAAGTTTAAGATTCAATGTATTTGTTAAATGGTAAAAAATCACCCCGGCCGCTGTGATCCCCGATTCAAAATTATCACAGCCGAAGCCTTTCAGCGATGAAGTATGAAAATGATCGGTAATCGTCCGGTAACTCTGATCATAATTAAACACCCAATCTTCAACCTGAGTGATAAACGGTTTAAGATCACGATACCATTTTGCGGTGGTATAAGTGATGCTCTCAGCAATCAACACTTCGCGCGGAGCAAATTTGCGGAGCGCCTCCGATAGATCGTCCAAGTTACATTCGCCAATAAAAAATTCACCGGTTGACTGATCTAAAATTGAATATCCAACCTGATCACGGTGAAAAAATAGACTCGCCAAATATTGATTGGATTTTTGATTCAGTGCCTGATCGGATGTTATTGTGCCCGGAGTTACAACTTCAATCACTTCCCGTTTAACAATTCCTTTGGCTAATTTGGGATCTTCGACCTGTTCGCAAATGGCAACGCGATGACCCGCTTTAACAAGTTTTGGTAGATAATTATCCAAGGCGTGATAGGGAAATCCGGCAAGCGGTACATCGGCGGCTGAGCCGCTTGAACGGGTAGTTAAAACAATCCCTAAAATTTTGGCGGTTTTTTTGGCGTCTTCATTAAATGTTTCATAGAAATCGCCCATGCGGAATAAAAGGATACTATCCTGATACTGCAATTTGATTTCATTGTACTGACGCATCAAAGGCGTAGCATCATTGCCACTCATAGCTCTTTACCTTTTAACCTCACATTATCGTCGCGAACAGTAACATTGGCATTATCCAAATATTCCAAAAATGGGATTGCCGTTTTGCGGGTTAATCCGGTCATCTCTTTAAAATCAACAACCGATAATTCTTTTTGATTGGCAAAATGTTTTCTTATTAAAGTAATAACCTTATTAAACGAGGCGATTGGAAGCCACAATTTTTCAGATATATTCAGTAATTCTTCACGGCTCTTCAAAATATGCAGTAATTCTAAGATTCTTTTGTTCGGCAGATCCATATCATCAGCGATATTTTCTGCTGAAAACGGTTCCAATCCGTACTTCTCAAACAATTTTAGCATACTTTCAACAATTTTCTGATCTTCAGTTGATAATTCAATACTGTAATCAGCTAAACTATAAGCCGAGTTATTTAACCTTACAATATCGGAAGCGATCAATTCAGCGGCAACAAACTCAAACCAATTGGAACTAAACTTCGATTTTTCCTTTAACTCCTCACCTTTCATTGCATTCTTGGTTGGATTTTTGGTATGAAATTCATCCAAAATTTTAGTCAAAATTGTTTTAGACTGCGCAAGATTTTCATCGGAATAAATCAGTGGTTTACCTTTGGTAGTTTTCAACTTATTAATTTTTATAATATTCTTTAGTTCCTGCTGTGACACAAGAAATATTTTGCTCCATTCCTCCAATGATCGCGGCGCATACAAAGCATAATTAATAAATTGCAAATATCTTTCAACCGGATCTACAGATAACTGTTCAGCCAACTCTTTCAACTGTTTTATGTTACCGGGCGGATTCTGATCAAGAACTATCCCGCCGCCGATGGTATCCAAAGGCGAATAGGATCGGATAACAAATTTATCATCCATCGCGGCTACCGTCGGTTCCTCAAATGTGATTATAACATTAGCGGATTCTCCCGCTTTCAAGGCAGATTTCAGCCAGGTTATTCTTGCTAAAACTTCCTGCGTACCAATGTGAACTCTAATCCGCAGTTTTGATTTAATTACCCATTTAGTCTCCGGTACAACATTTATATTGGCAATAATTCGATTCGTAGGTTTCAGCCACCCGGCGGCCGCTAACTCAACGCCCCGCCACAACTCATTTTTATCTATTCCTACAACGTTTACTGCTGCGCGATCCCCTAACTTGACTGACTCAACCGTTTTCCCATGACTTTGTAATCCACGTACTCGACCCGACTTTTCCAAGGGCAGTAATTGTACTTCATCGCCTTTTTTTAAGCTACCGGATATGACCGTTCCGGTTACCACCGTACCGAATCCGGTTTTGCTGAAACTGCGGTCAACTTGCAGACGGAAAAAACCGCGATCCTGTTTAGTTTGAACTTCTTCAGCCTTCTCAAATAAGGTATTTTTGAGTTCCTCAATTCCACTTTCATCGGCTGTTGAAGTACGGATGATTGGTGCATTCTCTAAAAAAGTGTCCTTGCATAATCTTCTAATATCGTCTTCGACTAAATCGGTCCATTCTTTATCAGCTAGATCATTTTTCGTCAACGCAATTACACCGTGCGGGATTTGCAATAATGATAAAATTTGCAAGTGCTCCTTAGTCTGCGGCATCACCCCGTCATCGGCAGCGATCACCATTAAGGCAATTTGAATTGTTGACACGCCGGACACCATATTCCGGATGAATTTTTCATGCCCGGGAACATCTATGATAGTTATGTTATCGCTCAGAAATGCAAACCCAAGATCAATCGTCATGCCCCGTGCTTTCTCTTCGGCAAGCCGATCGGTATCCGTACCGGTTAGCGCCTTTACCAAAGCGGTTTTCCCGTGGTCAATATGTCCCGCAGTTCCGATTACAACCTGCACATCTATACCTCGTTGAGCGCTTTGGATATTTCAGAAAATTGATTTGGCAGCACCGCCTTAAAATCAATATAAAATTTACCGCGATTAATATAACCGATCAGCGGTACAGTACGCAATCTGAGACTTTGCGCCAAGTTCTGCAAATCGGAATTGGAGCCTGAAAATTGCAGGGCAATGCTTTTTAATTTTTCTTCAGGGAGTGAGCCGCTGCCGGCTTCCACCACTGATTCCACAATTTTGATTTGCCACTTTTTGATAATTGACGGCTTAATCTGTACAAATAATTTTTCTACTTTTATTCTCAATTGGGCTTGTGAATTCATTAATAATTGATTTGCCAAATTTATTTTTGAAACACCATTTTGACGATAGGTTCGCAGTAGCTCATCCATGAGCGTTATCGTAAATTTATCACACCGCAAGGCACGGTACAACGGATTGGATTTTATCTTTTTAAGATAGGAGTTTTTACCAACAATCAATCCCGATTGGGGTCCGCCAAGCAGTTTATCCCCTGAGAAAGTAACAATTGACACACCGGACTTAATCGTTTCCTGTACGGTAACTTCGGCGGGCAAACCATGTGCATTGAAATCAATTAACGCTCCGCTGCCGAGATCGGCTATGACCGGAATCCGTTTGCGCTTGCCCAATTCGACCAATTCCATCAGCGGAACTTCTTTGGTAAAACCTTTAACAACATAATTACTTGTATGCACCCACAACAGCAAAGCCGTATCTTTGGAAATTGCTTTCTCATAGTCCGTTAAATGAGTGCGATTGGTTGTGCCGACTTCCACCAATTTGCAATTACTCTTTTTGACAATATCGGGGATGCGGAAAGAACCGCCGATCTCTACCTCCTGTCCGCGCGAAACAATTACCTCTTTGCCCTCCGCGAGAGTATTAAGGGTAAGCAATACAGCCGCCGCGTTATTATTCACGATAATTCCGCCATCGGCACCTGTTATCGCGCCTAGCAAATCACTTAGATGATCCAAGCGGTTGCCACGTTTCCCGGATGTTAAATCAACCTCAAGATTGACATATCCGGTCAACGTGTCGGCTATTTTTTTCGTTATTTTTTTGCCAAGTGGTGCGCGACCAAAATTGGTATGTAGAACAATTCCAGTTCCATTTATAATATTTTTTAAAGTACTTTGGGACTGATGATTAACTCTTTTGGCAATTTCCCGTATTAATTCCGAGCGATTATAATTAAGCTCGTTCCTTTTAGCTTGCTCGCGGAATAATGCGATCTGAGCGCGCACTAATTTCAATGCAAAATTTTCATGTATGGGAATTGTATTATCTAATTCCTTTAAAATGTCCTGAACAGATGGAATTTCTTTATATAATTTATTTGACATAACAGACTTTAAAATTCCTGCAAAATCAATGAATTAGCAAGTGGAAATGTCGAATCATTGCTATTCTACCCCGTATTTGCAGGGTAAATGACAAAGAATCCATAGTTATTTCACCCCTCTATCCTTCGGATATCTCCCCTCAAGGGGAGACACAGAGGGGTGAATATTTTTGTAATTCCGCACTATATGCGGAATCTATCAAACTAATGCATACCTCCCGATGAGTCGGGACGGGTATAACAAAACAAGCTAAGTAGTCAAAACATGAAATACATTGGACAAAAATCCTATAATTATCCAAAATTTTATTCAATCTATTGTAACTTTCTTTTGAAATATTATCCTTTTTCAATATCAATAAAGGAGTTTTAAATGAAATCTCAGAAATTATTTTTCCTTTTAATTATTATTTCATTAATCAGTTGTGGGAAAACAATCGAACTTGAAGAACTGACAATTGGCCAAATTCAAAGCGCTTATCAAAATGGCAATTATACGATCGAAGAATTAACCCAAGCTTATATTGACAGAATAGAGGAAATTGATCAGAACGGACCGGAGCTGAACTCGGTATTGCAAATCAATCCGGATGCGCTGAAGATTGCTAGAAAGTTGGATAAGGAATTACAAGATGGAAACATTCGCGGGCCGATGCATGGAATTCCGGTATTGCTAAAAGATAATATTGATACACATGATAAAATGAATACTACCGCCGGCGCAAATGTGCTTGCTAACTCCAAACCATTACAGGATGCCTTTATTGTACAAAAACTGCGTGAAGCCGGCGCGGTGATCCTTGGTAAAACCAATTTAAGTGAATGGGCTAACTTCCACAGTTCCTTCTCCTCAAGTGGATGGAGTGCAGTGGGCGGACAGACTAAAAATCCCTACGACTTGAGCAGGAATCCCTGCGGTTCGAGTGCCGGATCGGGTGTAGCGGTATCGGCTAATTTGACAGTAATTGCGATTGGAACTGAAACCAACGGTTCGATCGTCTGTCCATCCAATAATAATGGAATTGTGGGCATTAAACCTACGGTGGGATTATTGAGCAGATCGGGCATAGTGCCAATATCTTTCACGCAGGATACCCCCGGACCAATGGCAAGGACTTTACGGGACGCCGCTATTTGTCTTGGGGCAATGGTCGGTGAAGATGGGCGTGATAGCAAGACATCGGCGGCAGCCGGGAATAGTTTTACCGATTACACGCAATTCTTAAACGAGAATGGATTGGAAGGCAAGCGTATCGGTTATTGGACGGCTTTGCGCGGCGCCCATTTCCGCGTGGATTCGATGATTGACAACGCCATTGCTTATATGGAAAGCCAAGGTGCGACCGTGATCGAGATCGAGGAGATATCCAAGACCGATATTGAGGAGCCCTCTTTCACCGTGCTACTGTATGAATTCAAAGATGGTTTGAATAAATATTTTGCATTTTTAGGCGACAATGCGCCCGTGAATAGTTTGGAAGAGTTGATCGAGGTTACTTTTGCCGATGAGATCGAGATGCAGTATTTTGACCATGAGTTATTGAAAATGGCGCAGGAAAAGGGTGATCTGATATCCGAAGAATATTTGGATGCTTTGGAAGAAATGCTCATGAACGCCCGCGCCGGCGGCATTGACCGCGTGATGAAAAGGCATTATTTGGACGCCATAGTGGCGCCTACCGGCAACCCCGCTTGGGAAACCGACCTGACCAATGGTGATAATTTCGGGCAGTATTCAAGTTCCCCGGCTGCTATTGCCGGCTATCCGAATATATCGGTTCCCATGGGCTTTATTGACGGTCTGCCGGTTGGTTTATCGATATTTGGTAAAGCATGGAGTGAGCCGGAGTTATTGGAAATAGCATTTGCGTATGAACAGGGTACGATGTTTAGGGAAGTACCAAGATATAGGTAACCTATCATAATCCACAAAAGATATTGGAACATATAACAATATTGTGATATATTATGAATAAGTGGTCAATCGAATATTATGTGGATGATAGAGGTGTTATGCCTGTAAAAGAATTCATTAATAGCTTACCAGTACACAGACAAGCAAATATCTTTAGAGTGTTTGATCTTGTCAAAGAATTTGGTATTAAACTTGGACAACCATATTTGAAACCTGTTAGTGGTAAAATTTGGGAAATGAGACCGGGAAACTCTCGAATACTGTATTTTGTTCATACCGGTAAAAAATTTATACTTTTGCATGGATTTACAAAGAAAACAAGGAAGACTCCAAAACAAGCAATTAGATTAGCAGAGAAAAGAAAGACAAGTTATGAAAAAAGATATTAAAACTAATGTAGATAAACATTTTGAAACTCTTTCAGAAAACCCTGATTTTGTTAAATATTATAATGATTTAGATCCGGTGTATAGATTAATAAAGGAATTAGTAGCATATAGAATAGAAAAAGGAATTTCTCAGAAAGAGTTAGCGGATAGAATTGGTACCAAACAAAGTTCAATTTCCCGTTTTGAGCAGGCGATGAAAATGCCGTCACTATCTTTTTTGAATCAGATAACCAATGCTTTAGGGTTAGAGTGGCAAATCAACTTTAGACCTAAAACTATATGATGCTATCGCTCAATTTCATTGGCTTTATTGACGGTCTGCCGGCTGGTCTCTCTATATTTGGGAAAGCGTGGAGTGAACCGGAATTATTGGGTATTGCCTATAGTTTTGAGCAGGGGACGATATATAGGAAAATACCTTATAGTGGAAATTGATCTATACAACATAGACAATTCAATAGTGAAACTTCTTTTCTCAAAGTATTGCAAGAAAAGAATATCGAAAATTAAAATTTTTGGGTCAAATATTTTATATAATAAGCAAAACAGTGATATTGATATTTTTATAATAAAACAACAAAAGCTAGATTATGAACACAGAATAATTGATAGACTAGATATAACATCTATCAATAGTAATGTAATCGCTTATTATATTTCAAATTTTGATCCAATTGTTACAGAACCTATACTAACTGGCAGAAGTATTTATAGCAATAATTTTCAAGAACCTATATTTTCAGAAATTGAAAGCAATAAATCATTATGTAAATATTTGATTAATAGGTCCAAGAAATTTTATTCATGGACGAGAACAAATTTCATAAGCTATCAAAACATGATAAACAACCTACCATCATATTACCTATCATTTATTTTACTTAATTTATCATTTGTTACATCATATCTATTATACTCTGTACATTATCGTACTCATTCTAACGTCATAACATTTGCGGAATTATTAGATAATTATCCAAATACTATTGCAATGGAATTAATAAAACAAAAATGTCTTATCAACCCTGATTTATCATTAATTAAGTGTTTTATAAAAAAGGTTGATAATACATTTAACGATAATACTAATATTGATTGGATATTAGACAATTCATTTTAATCAATATAAGGAGGACGAAATGACTGGACCATTAAAAGATCAAAAAGTAATAATTGATAAACCACACAAGCCATTTGGTGAGCATGTTGATATTATAACACCCTTACCTGGTTTACCAGGTGTGCATAAGGAACGCATAGGTCCTGATGGAAAAGTAATTACTGAAGATGTAATTATTAAGAAAGATAAATTTAATATTATTGATAATACTAAATAAATAATAGCTATTATAAATGATGATGGGGGGATAATATAATTTCCCCCCACTATTATTATAAAACGTCCCTTTTAAATCCTACAGATGTGCGCATCACAAGACATTTTTGATTGCTTTGAATTGACTATTGATTTTGTACCCAATCAGGGTGATCCTAAACGTCCCTTTAAATCGATGTCAGAATTAATTGATGCGTTTCAAATTATTGAAAATCATTTAATTGGTACAATTGATGTTTCATTAGAAACAGAAATTGTACTTGAGGATATCGAGAAAGGTTCTCTTAAATCAAAATTTAGAAATATCATAAAAGGTATTCCAGATGAAGCAGTAAAAGAATTTGATTGGAAAAAATTGGTAGGTCAATTTTTGCTAAAAGCAAAAAAACGAATATTGGTTTGGACAGATGAAAGAAATGAAATAAACGATAGAGATTCAATAAAATCTTTGGAGGGAGAAATAAAAAAAATTGCCGAGGAATCAAATTTAAAACAATTACCAATTTATCGTAACATACCCTCTGATTTATTATTATCTGATATACTATTAATTCAAAATAGTTTAAAACATTTAGAGAAAACTGACAAAGCTAGCTACAGTTACGGTTCAAATTCTGTTGATTTTAATAAAAATCTCAAAATTTCAAATGAAATTGTACGAGAGGTCCTAACAAAAGAAATTATTGATAATACATCAGAAAAAATTATTAAAGTAAAAAAACCAGATTATATTGGCCAATCTCAATGGTCTTTTGTTTTTGAGGGACATTTAATTGATGCGAAAATTAATGATGAACAATGGCTGAGTAATTTTCAAAATAGAAAAATAGATGTAAAACCTGGAGATTCATTAGTTGTTGAATTATTTGAACAGATTTCATATGGCTATGAAATGGAAGTTGTTTATAGACATTATGAAATAATAAAAGTTAAAAAAATTATAAAACCTCCTACCCAAACAACTATTGTCTAACAAAATTTCCACTTGGCATTTTCACTTTTATAGGAAAGATTCACCCCTTAATTGCAGGCAATTAATACTTTACCAAAACCGTGAAAAGTGTTACTTCATTGCCTTATTTTCATGGTTTTGATGTTATAATCGTTAAAATGATACTATTATTGAGATATTTTAACGTTTTTATTGTTATAATCGTTAAATATTTACAACTTTATAATGAAAGGGAAAATTTAAACTTTTGAAGAATTTTCTAATATCTCAAATTTCTTTTCTAAATATTTAATCTTCTCTCTCAGGATTTTATTTTCTTTGTTCAGTTTAATTAGCTTCTTGGCTATTAGTTTGTTCTCACCGCCTACAAATTTTGCTTCAAGCAATTTTTCAATATATAGTGGTATCTTATTCCTTCCTGTTTCAAATGCCGAAAGTGATGTTCGACTAATTCCTAATTCTTTGGAAAACTCTAACTGTGTTAATCCACTATCCTGTCTTATCTTTTTTATATTCATAAAATGCTAATATATGGCATAATAAATATTGTAATGCTATATATTGTCACTTAAATTTCTTATAGTATTTAACAAAATTATAGGGGCGTTGGAAAGGAAATGAAACCCTTCCTCATATTAGGAGAGGTTTGATGCAATGTCGGTTGCAATATTTCGCTGCCCTTCGCCCTTATTCACATTCTCTGCATTTGTTAGCAGAGTTGGGTAAAAATTACTACTTGGCAAGTTTATTATAAACATTAAATATTTTTTGATAATTGCAGTATTTAAATACTTTTTTTCAGAGGCTATGTTGTAAGGAAGATTTTTGACAATATGTAAAATTTGGAAGAAAGGTAACTAAACTAATTTAGGAATAATAAAAAAAGAGGATAGCATGAAAAAAATATTAATAATACTATTAATCGGATTTGCTATTGCACAAGATGCCGTTAAGCATACAGTAACAAAAGAAGATGGCAATGATAAACTCACAGTTCCTGTGTACGAACAAATCATCGAATTTGAAGATTTGGCTGAATATGTAATATACTGTTTCAGCGATAGCGTTACAGTAGGCTATCGTTTTTACTTGTCAGATGATGGTGCCGGTGAAAGATACCAAGAGGTATATACCAAAGTGGAGCACCCAAAATTTGACCATAAAAATCCTATTATTTATCATGTAGAAAAGATAGGTAAAACTGTCTATATGTCTAATGAAATTAGACCACCGCAAGGAACTATACGAAAAGAAGAAATAAAAGAACCAATCGAATATCCAACATTTTACGGATTTTTCAAATGGTATTTAAATAAAGTGGAAGGTGAAAATTGATCAATTGTTTTGTTTTCTAATGTTCAGAAACGCTGCGTCGGCAATTAATGAACAGCCATAATCGTTAAAATGGATAAGATAATCAGTCATAACTCTAACTAATTGAGAATAAAAACATCTAAAGTGGAATGCATGACGATTAATACATTCCGCTTTTTTAAATTTCGGCATGATCAGACTTGCAAATTTAGCCGATCTTGATGCAATCAATACAATCTTCAATCAGGCGGTAGAAGCCAAACACCAAACTGCTGCACTAACTCCTATTACTGATAAGCAAAGATTAAAATGGTTTCAGGAACATGAAACGGACAGGTATCCTATATTTATTTTAGAAGTTGATAATAAAGTGATCGGTTGGTATTCATTAAGTCCCTATCGCAAAGGACGTGAAGCATTCGACCACTTAGCTGAAGTAACATATTATCTGCATAAAGATTTTCAAAGAAAAGGTTACGGAACTAAATTGCTTAACCATGCCATAAACACAGCACCCAAGTATAGTTTTACAATGTTAATTGCAATATTATATGGTCACAATACTGCCAGTGTAAGATTATTGGAAAAATTCAATTTTGAGCGCTGGGGCGATTTTCCAAAAATCGCCTTAGTTGACGGTAAGTACTACGACCATACCTTTTATGGATTGAAATTATAATTGTTCTGTTTGCGATTATTTATATACGCCAGTACAGCCGTCAACCCTATCACACCTAGGGCATAGTATACAAAAGTCGGTATCGGCACCGGATCGCCGGCAGCATAGGAATGTAAACCGGACAGGAAATAGTTCACACCAAAATAGGTCATAATCACCGAGCCAAAACCAAGCAGCGCCGCCAAATTAAATAGGTAGCTACTCTTATTGATAAAACGCAGGTGCAGAATTATGGCATAAGTAAGAATAATTATCAAGGCCCAAGTCTCTTTGGGGTCCCAACCCCAATAACGCCCCCAACTTTCATTAGCCCAAACGCCACCTAAAAAGGTGCCGATGGCGGCCATGAACACACCAATCGAAAGGGTCATTTCATTAATGTGAGTAAGTTCAGCAACAACATTGTCAATTTTGTTAGCAACCTCCGCGTTTCTGATTGCCATTAATATTAAATTGATGAAACCAAGTAATGCCCCAAGTCCTAAGAAACCGTAACTTGAGGTGATTATCGCTACATGGATCATCAGCCAATATGATTTCAAAACCGGTACAAGCGGCGTGATCTCCGGATCAAGCCAATTCAGATGCGCAACCATCAATATTATTGCTGTCAACAAGGCGGTTGCGCCCATTGTCATTTTTGATTTACGCGAGAAAAGTAATCCGGCAAGCACGGTTGCCCACCCGATAAAGACCATTGATTCGTAGGCATTGCTCCACGGCGCAAATCCACCGCTGTACCACCGCAAAGCTAATCCTAATGTGTGTAAAATAAATATGATGATCAGAGTGATAGAAAGTATCCTCTCAGCTAATTTGCCCAATTTTGATGGTTTGAAAACTGCAACGAATAGAACAAATAATAGTGTTAGACCAACTAACAAATAATAACCGTACAGGCGGTTGAACAGATCAAGCTTATTGTATAATATCTCAATATTGATTCGTGCCGCACGCGGTACGACACTTGCGCCGTGTTGAATCTGGAATTCGCAAATTTGAGTTATCATCTTATTGGCGTGAATCCAATCACCGTTTTCCGTTGCTTCTACTAATAACTTAGCATAAGCCGGCAAAGTTGTTTTAACAAAGAGGGAATCCTCTGTATTAAAAAATTGATAACCGCTTCCGGCTAACCATGTATTGTTTGTATCACCCGGAAGCGGATAAATCCTCAGCAGTTCACCGTTAAAAACCGCATAGCAAATATTGACGCGTTCATCAACCGCTAAAACAGCTTTGTCATATTTATTGCGCTCAGCCGGTTTCTTGCGATTTGCGATCAATACATCTTCCTGTAAAATATAATTCAGATTGGAATCGAAAAAATCGAGAAAACTTGCCCGCTTCCCAGTGATACTTAATCTGCTCATCAAATCCGGATGCTGCACTTTGATCAACGGTTCCTGTTGCCAACTTAAAGGATCCGTGATCATCTGAATTAGTACCTGCGTCGGATTATGTTCCTGATAATTTGCTTTGCCGCTTACTTTCCGCAGCATTTCGGAACTCAAGGTGTGCAGCGGTTTGATCCGACCGGCGTAATCCTGAACTAGAATCCGGCTGAATTTTTCGGCATGTTCCTTATCAATATCAATCGGTTTAGACGATGCTATTTCAGGCGACAGTGTAATTCCTGCCAATAGCAGAATTATACCGATTACATTTCTGTTGGAACGCAGACTTTTCACCTTTTTACCTAAATTGCTGAACCGCGATCTGCGCATGAACGGGGTTAACAGCATACCGATGATCAACAAAGAATAACCTAAGTAGGTAACCTTTGTGCCCCAATAATCGTGATTGACCGATAGCACCGTGCCAAGCTCATCGCGGTCATAAGATGACTGAAAGAAGCGGTAGCCGTCGTAATTCAAGACATTGTTCATATAAATCAGATGGTCGAATCCTTGATTCGAAATGCGTTGATCAAAGACAGTTACCGCACTCTCATAGGCAGAGGGACTGTCCGATCCGGGATAGCGTTCCAATCGGAAATCATTAAGTTTTATGTTGAACGGTGTCCGGTAATATTTAGAACCGTAGGATAGCGAAAAATTCAGATCAGCGGATTTGAAAGTGGTTTTGGGTGAAACATAACCTTTCCCCCCGAATAAACGCACGTGGTAGTCATTTGCATTATGCGTTAATGTAAGGTCAATGATGTTATCAGGATTTCCTTCCGCTTTGCCTCCGGGAACTTTAATCAGTTCAACATTATTATGCACTTGTTTATAGACCAATGGAACATCGTTGATCATATACAACATTCGATTTGAAAACGGATAATCTACATGATTATCTATCGGAGAACTGTCATTACCATCCATTGGCATTGCGCTGCCGCCGAAATGCGAATTAATAACAGCTTCATTTCCAACAATGTTGATCTGAACCGCATCCGCCATTTTACTATTGTTGAACGCAACAATTAATCCATTAATCACCTTTGCGCCACCTTCTTCAATATAAATGGATCGCATCGCACTGTTTTGAACCGATATTAGTTCTAGATATGTTCGTCCATCTTTTGTAGCAACGACCGAATCCTGAGCATTGTAAATTATATCATCAATCTTGATCGCAATTTTATTACCTAAAAAGCGTACCCTTTGATTAATACTTTTATTAAATAGCGGATTAACAAATAGCTTCTGATCAAATGCAATTTGTCGGTCGTCATTATCCACTTTGAATTGTAAATATGTATCACCGGACACAATTAAGTTTGAGGAGTCGCCTTCTCTGATGTGCATGATTCCTTCATAGCCGGTATAGCGCGTTACAGCAGCACCAATGATTATTATCACAAAGGCTATATGGAAAATCAGGATCGGCAATTTGGCAAGCCGATATAATTTAAATTTTAGAATATTCCCGATTGCACTAAATGCTAACAATAATAGAATTAGTTCAAACCATTTAGCATTATAGATTGTTGCGCGTGCCGCTGCCGTTCCGAAATCATTTTCAATAAATGTAGCAACTCCGCAAACTATCGCAAACAGCGCTAATAGTGCGATAACAAACTTGAAGTCCGTGATAACAGCTACGAGCCTGCTATACATTGCATGTTGTCCAAAAAGAAGAGGTTTTATTCTGAATCAAATCCCAAAAGTTTTTGGAGCTCACCGGTTTGTGCCATTTCGATTGCTATATCGCTGCCGCCGACTAGTTTACCATCAATGTATAATTGTGGAGATGTTGGCCAACCATAGATCTCTTTCAATTCATTGGCTATAGTAGGATGATCCTCCAGAATATTAACCGCGACAAATTCCAAATCTAAACTTTTTAGTAAGTCTATCAACCTCGCAGAGAAACCACACATCGGTATTTCGGCTGTACCTTTCATAAATACAGCAACGTTATTTTTCTCCACCGTATCCTTGATTAGTTTTTCATATTTCATTTCTGTTCCCTTTGCGTTTTTATTGTAACGGCATGAATAAACCCACCGTTAATCTGCATTAAATCCTGTAGCGAATTATGTACCATTTTATGTTGTTCAATAAGTGTTTTTCCATCAAACATTTCAGATGTAATATCAATTTTGAGGTGATTACCGGATTTACCCTTTGGACGATAATGTTCTTTCAACTCGGTAAAACCGTTGATCTTGACGATCGAATTAGGGAAAACGCTATTAAGCGCTTCAAAAACGTGCTTTAACTCATTCATTTGATTGCCTGCAAATTGAATTATTAATATTATAATATTAATGCCATATTCTTTTATATATCAATTGGAATAATGCCTAATTAAAAAATAACTTTGCCATCGTCAAAATTTATCTAAATAGAAAATGAAACGTGGAGTAATATTAGCCCTTAGCGCCTATCTCTTTTGGGGATTATTACCAATATATTGGAAGACTTTGGACCATGTACCTTCCTTTGAAATTCTTGCTAATCGTATTTTTTGGTCATTTATATTTTTTACTATAATTCTGTTGCTACAAAATAAATGGAGAGAACTGGCAAGAAAATTAAAAGAAACAAATATTTTCCTATATGTAATTGTACCTGCCCTACTTATTACAACAAATTGGCTTACTTATATTTGGGCGGTCAATGCCGATTTCATCATCGAAACGAGTTTAGGATATTTAATTTGCCCCTTAGTCAGCGTATTACTTGGTGTAATATTTCTAAAAGAGAAAATTCGTGCTCCGCAATGGCTCGCGATAAGTATCGCATTAAGCGCCGTACTAATTATGACTTTTGCTTATGGTCAATTTCCCTGGATCGGATTAATATTAGCTTTCTCTTGGGGCGCTTATGGACTTTTCAGGAAAAAATCTCCGCTCAATTCAGTTGAAGGATTGACTTTGGAAACAGCTCTATTGTCAATAGTCGTCATATTTTACTATGCCAATCTATTTAATAATGGCGTGACATCTTATTTTATAAATCCATCAACAACTGCATTGCTGATCGGAACCGGAATCGTAACAGGTTTTCCCCTAATGACATTTATAGTAGGAGCACGCCTGATAAAACTATCCCTGATCGGAGTAATGCAGTATTTCTATACAATCATTACGTTGGCGATTGGAGTATTTATTTATCATGAACCACTCACGCAATCAAGGATTGTAGGATTTATATTGATTTGGATAGCAGTAATTATCTATATAACCGATGAATTTATCAATAATAGAAAATTAAGCGGTTAAATCATAACATCGAAAATAATCGCGCTCAACGGAGCGATGGTCAAAGATTTGTGTATTATATTAAGATTTAGCAAGCTCGATTATTCATCGAGTTTTTTTATTACTACTGATTGGCTTTCTGAATACTTTTTATTAACGGTATAACAAGCAAAAATCCCGGTATAAAAAATATCGCCATTATCGGGAAAACAAATCTTACACCCATGTTTTCGGCAATAAGTCCTCCGATGCTTGCGGCAAAGGCACCGACACCAAAGCTCAGGAAAAAATTAATTCCGTAACTTAATCCACGGTGTTTGCTGTGCGAAATCTGTGCAATCATAGCATTCCCCACCGGTTGCCAAATAAAGTGCGTAATCCCAAGTAAAACACCAAATATAACAAGCAATATTCCGGTGGTAAAACCCATCAATGCCAAAAGCGGGATGTTTAAAATAATCACTAATAATAATAGTTTCGGTTTGCTGTATCTGTCTCCTAATATGCCGCCCAAAATCTGTCCGATTATGCCCGATAAAAGTACGATTGTAGTGAATAATCCGCCCCTGACAGTATCTGACAAAAATGAGAATAAATTCCGTGTCTCAAATGCAAAATGGATCGGCATAAAAGTTGTGAATCCGGCGAATGCCAATCCAATCATAACAATAATTCCATAATATAATGAGAGCGCTGTGCGATTGGTTGACTGATCGTGTGCGTCCTCTTTGAACGCTATTTCGCGTTTTCGCGATGGAACAAGTATAATCGTTCCAAGTGCTACAATTAAAATTATGATCCCTAAAGTAATATATGGTAAACGCCAATCCCGCAACGCAGTTAGCACGGCTGCGATTATGGGACCAAGCGCCAATCCGAGTGATCCCATTATGCCATGGAAAGCCATACCTTTACTTAGTGATTTTATTCTACGGGATATAATTGTTAAACCGGCCGGATGGTAAATGCTGCTGAATAAACCGAGCAACATCAATCCGCATGTCAAGGTATATAGTGTATTAGATAATACAATAATTATGATCGAAATGATAACACCGAATTGGTAGGTTAATAATAGGGTTCTTCCACCTAATTTATTTTCAAGCATTCCGGCAGGAAGCGCACCTAAGCCAAACATGAACTGACTGGCTGTAGCCACCACTCCTAAAGTAGCTAAGCCGACACTAAATTCACCTTGCAATACAAGTAAAATAGCGGGGAGAACAAGCATCACAGCATGCACCAACAGATGGCTCAAGCCGGTTATAATCAGGATTATCTTTTCACTATTGCTCATATCCAAACAAAAAAGCCCTCGCAATTGAGAGCTTTTTAAAATAAGTTAGGATCGCTTTTCCTGTATTCGGGAAGCTTTGCCGGTTAATTCCCGCAAGTAATGTAATTTGGCACGGCGTACTTTTCCGCGCCGAATCACTTTGATCGAAGCGATCATTGGTGAATGGATCGGGAAGATCCTTTCGACACCGATCCCACTTGATATCTTTCTGACCGTTATGGTTTCCTCAATGCCGCCATGCTTGCGAGCAATTACAACGCCCTGAAAACGCTGAATTCTTTCCTTTCCCCCTTCAACGACACGAACGTCCACGGAAATGGTATCACCCGGACTAAATTCAGGAATATCTGTTCTCAATAAATCTTTGGTTGCTTCACTTGTTTTGTTCATTCTAATTCTCCGTAGAATCACTATTCTCTTTATATTTTTTCCAAATGTCAGGGCGTTTCTTTTTAGTCCGTTTAATTCTTTCGGTTTTACGCCACTCCTCAATTTTTTTATGATGCCCCTCTAACAGGACATCCGGTACTTTCATACCTTCAATTTCACGCGGTCTGGTATAATACGGTGCATCCAATAAATCAGCAGAAAATGTGTCTGTCATTGCTGATTCATACTTATTAAGTACACCCGGTATAAGCCGTACAATACTATCAATCAAAAGCATGGCGGGCAACTCACCGGCCGTAACCACGAAATCACCAATAGAGTATTCGTGCGTTACATATTTCTCAATAACACGTTCATCAATACCTTTGTAGTGACCGCAAATAAATATCAACTTTTCAACACTGCTATTTTCAAGCGCCAACTCATGTGTCCATTTGACGCCCTGCGGGGATGGATAAACTATCCTTGTTCCGGTTGAACCGATTAATTCAATACTATGTTCAATAGCCTTAAAAAACGGTTCAGCCATCATAACCATTCCATCACCGCCACCAAAGGGTTCATCGTCAACTTGACGATAATTACCTTTGGCAAAATCTCTTAAGTTTAATATGTTAAACTCAACGATCTTTCGCTCAACAGCCTGCCGGAGCATGCTGTTTTCGATCAGGCTTTCTATTATTTCAGGTACCGGTGTTATTACTACGATCTGCTTCAATCTAGCAGACCATCCATCGGATTAATCTCAATCGCCTTTTCATCGTGGTAAATTGATTTTACAACTTCTGGAATTACCGGAATTAATATTTCACGCTCACCATTATGGATAACATAAATATCATTTGCCGGCAACCATAGAATCTCCATCAATTCACCAACAATATCACCAACATCAGTAACTACAGTATAACCAATCAAATCACCTGAAATTTGATTTATCTCATCATCATTTGTGACAGAAGCATAAACATATTTTCCATTGATTGCTTCTGCTCCGCTGCGCGTATCAATTCCTTTGAATGTACAGCGGACTTGTTTACCATCGCTTGCTTTTTCAAGCAGCTCAACTTGTTCACTTGATTTCTCAGAATCGCCTAAGAAAATCGGTTTCTCCGAAATATATTCTTCGCAATATCGAGATAGCGGGGCTAAACGAACGGCACCTTTCATGCCGAACGGCTTAGATATTTTTGCGATGGCAAACTTTTTTTTCATTTTACTTTTCGTTTTTATCGATGACATCCAATCGTGCGCGCTTTCCGCCTTGCTTCGCATTTATTGCGAATAATAATGAACGCAGGGCAGAAATATTTCTACCACGTTTTCCAATCACTTTTCCAAAATCACCTTCACCAACAGTTAATTCAAAAATGATTTGCTGTTCACCTTCTACTGCATTTACATTTACTTCATCAGGTTTATCAACTAACTGTTTTACCACCGTTTCGATGAATTCCTTCATTACAACCTCCTATCGATTATTTGTCGTCCTTCACCTCGTCTTTCGACTCAGTTTTTTCAGCACTCGGCTTTTCTTTTTTGTCCTTTACGGGAGTGCTTTCTTCGGCAGTTACTTCCTCAACTTTTTCCTCGGTAACTTCCTTTTCTGCGGTCTTCTTTTCTACCTCTTTCTGCTCTTCAACCTTTTCATCAGCTTTATCTTCTTTTACCGTTTTTTCCGGTTTTCCGTCCTCTTCTTCATCCTTTTTTACTTCAACTTCAGTATCCGCTTCTTCCTTCTTCTGTTCAGTTTTGTCTTCTATCTTTTCTTCGACCGGCTTTTCTGAATCATCAGTTTTTACTTCTTCAGCAGCTTCATCCTTCACCTCATCTTTTTTGGATTCCTTAGCTTTCTTCTTTGACTCTTTTTCGGCTGCTTCCAATTTTTCTTTGGCCTGAGCTTCGCGGCGCAACTCCAATTTTTGTGTTTCTTTTTCGATTGCTTTTTCATCCAAGCCCTGTTTCATTAAGTGCCATTTAAAAGCAATTCCGGCTCTCTTGATCAATTTATGGGCAATTTCGGAAGGTTGTGCGCCAATTTCCAACCAATGCAAAATACGCTCTTCATTAAGCTTAAAATTATTATCTTTATCTTTCTCAATCGGATTATACCATCCAAGTTCCTCTATTGCAGCGCCATCGCGTCTTTGACACGAATCCATTACTACAACTCTATAAAACGGTCTATTCCTTCTTCCTATTCTTTTCAGTCTAATACGTGTTGCCAAATGTATTCTCCTCAGTTATTTCACATTAAATTCAATGAATCAGCAGACATATTTGCTAATCCCGGCATTTTTAATTTACCCATATTCTTCATCATTTTTTTCATCTGAGCAAACTGCTTCAGCAATTGATTAACTTGCTGTACCGATCGTCCGGAGCCAAGCGCTATTCTTTTCCTTCTGCTACCATTAATAAGCTGCGGATTTTGCCGCTCCCACGGCGTCATAGAATTTATTATAGCCTCAGTCCACACTAATTGTCTATCATCAACTTTAAGACCTTTTAGAGCTTGCCTGTTCATTCCGGGCATCATGCCCAAAATCTGCTCCATAGGTCCCATTTTACTCAATTGTTTCAGTTGGTTCTTAAAATCTTCTAAGTCAAATTTATTTCTCTTTAATTTTTTCTCAAGCTTCTCAGCTTCTTTTTCATCTAATACATTTTGTGCTTTCTCAACCAATGTAGCCACATCACCAAAGCCCAATAAACGATCAATAATTCTTTCCGGATCAAATTCTTCGAGTCCGTCTATTTTTTCAGAAACACCAACAAATTTAATCGGTTTACCGATAACTTCAGTGATCGAAATCGCAGCTCCACCACGGGCATCACCATCTAATTTGGTTAACACTGTGCCGGTAATATTCAATGCTTCCGAAAAAGCTAAGGCAGAATTGACTGCATCCTGACCGGTCATACTATCAACCACAAATAAGGTTTCAACCGGCTTGGTCGCGGCGGCGATATTTTTAATTTCCGTCATCATGTCTTCATCAATGTGCAATCTACCGGCGGTATCCAGAATTACAACATCCCGTTTACCGGCTTCCGCTTGCTTAATACCGTTAGTACAAATTTTTACCGGATCTTTCAAGTTATCAGTATAAACCGGAACGTCAATTTGTTTTCCTAACACTTGCAGTTGATCAATCGCAGCCGGACGGTAAATATCTGCCGCAACAAGTGTTACTTTTTTGCCTGATTTAACCAAACGCTTTGCTAATTTGGCTGCGGTTGTAGTTTTTCCCGAACCTTGTAAACCCGCCAATAAAATTACCGATGGTTTTTGATCACTAATTTTAAGAGGAACAGGTTTCTCACCTAATAATTTTATTAATTCATCACGAATAATTTTAATGAATAATTCACCGGGTTTGACAGATTTAATAACTTTTGTACCTACGGAGCGTTCTTTGATCCTTTCAATAAAATTACGCGCTACTTTAAAATTAACATCAGCCTCAAGCAAAGAACGTCGAATATCCCGCACAGTGTGCTGTATATTATCGTCGGTAATTTTACCGAGACCGCGTAAATTCCTAAAGACGGAATCAAATCTGTCTGCTAATTGATTAAACATTTATTTTCAAGTTTAGTTGAGCCTATAAATTTAATTGGAAAGTTGCAATATTTTCAATTATTTTTAAACGATAGAATCTTCGAACCAAAATAGATAATTTAAGCCCAATAATTATTGATTATTTTTTTGTTGAACCTCAAAGGAGAGCATATGCAGCAAAGTAAATTACGCTTTACGCTAACAATATTTTTTATATTAATATCTTCTTCATTACTTCTTGCACAAAGCAGTAATGTTAAGAGTATAACAGATAAAGCCGTTAGAGACTACCAAAGCGGCAACTACACTTCGGCAATCAATGGCATGGAACGCGCTTTGGATATCATGGAAAATAAGCAGAGCAACGAATACTTGAAACTATTACCACAAATTCTGCCCGGCTGGACACGCGGGGAATCTTCATCAAGACCAGTTGATCCGCGTGGTATTGAAGACGGTCGAATTGTTGAACAAACTTATAATAAAGGCGGTGGTTACGTTACCGTTACCCTGCTTGTTAATGCACCCATGGTAAATGATGTAAAAAAAATGTTAAGCAATTCACAGGGTACAACCAACCGTACGGGCTATTCTTATGAATTAATTGCCAATAAAAGATCATTAGTTAGATATTATGACAATCAAAACAAAGGTGAAATAACCATATTAGCAGGCAACAATGCTGTCGCTGCCGTTTTTGGTCAAAATGTAACTCTGCGAGAAATGAAAAACTATGCCAGACTTTTCAAATTCTCAGAAATAAATAAACTCAAGTAAAATTGTCTCTTCAATCGGGAATAATAAATATTAGAAATAAATTTATCATTGCAATCCTATTTTGCTATTGTACGATAATTTATGCACAGGATTCCCTCATGGTAGTGAATTTCTATCACGCAACTAACGGCGAGAAGTGGATCAATAATAATAATTGGTTAAGTAAAAAACCATTGGATGAATGGTTTGGATTAACTGTTTCCGGATCGTTCCTAATCGAAATAAATCTGCCAAGGAATCATCTTGAAGGCAACATACCTGATGATCTGTGTAAAATTTCATCTTTAAAAAAAATTAATCTATCTGATAATTATCTCTCTGGAGCTTTGCCGGACTCAATAGGATACTTAGAAGGTTTAGAAACTGTTGATCTATCACATAATGATCTAACAGGCAGTTTTGACAAATTATTTACGGCAAGCACAGAATTGAAATACCTTGATTTATCACATAATCAATTTGAAGGTACAATTCCCCGCAATATAAAAAAATCTAATAAATTGGAATTTTTAAACCTCTCCAAAAACCGTCTGAATGGTAAAATACCGTTGGATTTGTTCAGACTATATAATTTAAATAAATTGGATTTACATAATAATAATTTTAGCGGTTCTATTCCTCGACAGATTGGGAGTTTAATACAATTAAAATATCTTGATTTATCAAGAAATGATTTTTCCGGCGCAATTCCCAAAGAGATTGGCAAACTGATTAATCTTGATGAACGACTTGCTTTAAACCATAATGACCTCTCGGGAGAGATTCCAAGTGAATTATGTCAATTGACTGAACTAAAATATTTGTGGCTGAACAATAATAAAATATCCGGTATTCTACCGTTTGATATTGGAAAATTGAACCGCTTGAAGTCATTATTTATTTATCAAAATGAATTGGCGGGACCCTTACCGCGATCACTAGGAAATCTTCGCGAAATGGAAATATTTTATGCTCAAAACAATTCGTTTGGTGGACAAATTCCGAATGAATTATGGTTTCTGCCAAAACTGAAAATGTTAAAATTTGAAAATAATAATCTTACTGGATCAATCCCTGGAGACCTAAGAATATTAAAAGCCATCCAAGCAATTGATTTGAGTAATAATAATATTAGCACAATCAATGATACTCTTGCGCTACCAAACTCGATTATTACATTAAACCTGTCAAATAACAGATTGTTTTGTTCAGACTCAGTTGAATACGCTAAAGAATCAATTTCTGTCAGAGATAATTCCCTTGCAAAAATTATAGGGATAGAGAACCAAAATTGCGTGGAAAATGATTGGGTAGCTTTCACGGTGGGAACCGATGAAATCGCTTTTCAATCAGTCACCACCGATTCTTCAGCAGCAAAATATTTTACAATAACAAGTTTAAATGATAGAAGTAATCTTATTCAAATTAAAAATTTTGATAAGAATAATTTCATCGTTCCCGACAGTTTGATAAAAATCGAACAAGATGATACCGTGAATGTGGGAATTAGCTTTTCGCCGATTAGCGAGGGAACGTATAATGATGTAATCTTTATTGAAAATGTTGGAAGTAAACAAAACAATTTCATATTGGTTTCCGGCGATGGTATCGAGCCAAGCTTGCCCGATCGAGATCCAACAATTCCCTGGCGCTATAATCTACACCCCATCCCATTTTCTGACGGGTCAGAAATAATAATTAAGTATGATGTCCCAAAACCAAGTAAGGTCGAAATCGCAATCTATAATTTAGGCGGGCGACCGATAAAATCTATCGTAGATCAATCTATTGAGACCGGTTATCATGAGTTTATTTGGGACGGCAATAATGATAACAGCGAAAAAGTTGAGCCTGCTGAGTACCTGTGTGTTATGCAGTCAGGTATGTTTATTCAAATCCAACCGCTGTTAATCCTATATTAAAATATTTAGTAATCGAATATTTTAATAATAAATTCCCTTTTAGAATTTTAATAATAATCAACATTTATGGCTCAATTTTTCGATAAATATAAGAAGATGCGCAAAGATCAAAAGATAGATCTTGCCGATATTGAAAATCGAACTAAAATCAATGTTAGATATTTGGAAGCCATTGAGAAATGCGATTTTGATGCTATTCAAGAACCATATTTAAGATTATTTCTGAGAGCATACACGAGCGAAATTGGCGCCGATCCTGATGTTGCTGTTGATGAATTGACCGAATATTTGTTAAAAAAAGAGGGCCGTTCAAATCAGGAGCAAAAGACGGAAGTAAAACAATCAAAAGAAGAGAGCGTCTCACCGACTAAACCGCCCGAGAAGAATTTTGGGACGCAAAAAGAACAAGCTGTCCCAGTGGACATTCAACCGATTACGAATAAAAATCAATTTAGCATATCACCTAATATTATTAAAGGTATTTTATTTATAGCTGCATGGGTCATAATAATAATCATAATACGAAATATCACTATTGATACACAAACTGAAGCGACTGAAAGCAAACAGCAACTAACGACAGATATTATTTCAAATTTTGTTGATTTTGAGCAGTTACAATCCGATTATGTCGAAATAAGTTCCCAGCAAACTGCGCTTGAAATAACAAAACCTTATATTGTAAAAATTGTAACCCGAAATACTTTAGGCATTGTTACCCAACGGGATTCATTAAATATAGAATCTGTTCCAATGGCTGCCGGCTCTCAAAACACACTTCCTTTTGAAACTAAATTAGACATAGTCCTAAAACATTCTAATGGAGTGTCAGTGCTGATTAATGGAGACGCGATTAATGATATTGAGACTCAAGCAAATCCCGTAAGGTTGACATTTTCGAACAATCCTACCATGGTAACCATCAAGCATTATTCACCAATCGAATAATGTTACCCACCCTTATAATAATTCATTCTCTCCTCGAAATACTAAAATAAATTAAATATTATTAAAAAAAATATTGACTGAAGTGGTTTATCTAATTAATATTGTGGGTAATAGTGGGTAATATTCCCTATTATAAATGGTGAAATGGTGAAAAAAGCAACACAAAACTCATTTTATGGTCAATATTCCTACTCGCTTGATTCAAAAGGGCGAGTGAATATTCCGGCTAGATTTCGTCAGTTATTATCGTCTGACAACGACGATACTTTTATAATTACGCGCGGTGAAGATAATTGTATTTGGGCTTATCCATTAGTTATATGGAAAAAGATAGAAAAGGAATTGAGTAAATTATCTGCCGTATCACCTAACAATAGACATTTCATTCGCAAAACTACTCGTTACGCTACACCGGTTAAATTTGACAAACAGGGTCGGATCATTTTGACTAAACCTCTTATTGAATACGCCGGCTTAGACAAAGACGTATATATAATTGGAGCATTAAATAAACTCGAGATTTGGAATCCTGAAATATTAGATAAGATTGATTCCAACGATTCAAACTTAGATCCAACCACTCTACACGAGTTAGCCAAAGAAATCATCCTATGATGAACCTCCCGCAAAAAGCCATTTCAGTGCATAAACCTGTTATGGTATCGGAGGTTGTGTCAAATCTTATAACTGATCCTAACGGTATATACTTAGATGGCACTGTCGGATTAGGCGGACATGCATTAGAAATTCTTAAAATGCTTGGAGAGAATGGAAGATTTATTGGTATTGACAGAGATCAAAATGCCCTGAAGATCGCCCAAGATAACTTAACTCATTATTCGTCTCGAATAAATTTCATTAATGACTCTTATGCCCATTGTGATGAAATATTAAAAAGATTGAGTTATAAAAATGCAACCGGTATTTTACTTGATCTGGGACTTTCTTCAGCCCAATTATCAGATAAACAACGTGGCTTTTCTTATGACGGTAATGGTGCTTTAGACATGCGTTTTGATCAAGACTCGGGAATTAGCGCCGCTGATTTTATTAAATCGCATAGTGAAGAAGAAATTTCCGACATTCTTTGGAATTTTGGTGAAGAGAGATTTTCGCGAAAGATAGCACACAATATCAAGTACTCACAGGGGATGAAGACCACCAAAGACCTGTGTGAAGCTATTAGAAAATCAACGCCTCCAAAGAATAGAAATCGCTCCTTTGCCCGTGTGTTTCAGGCGCTACGCATAGCCGTGAACGATGAGCTTCAACACTTAAATAACTTTCTCGGCAAGTTGCATCATTTACTCTCAATCGGTGGTCGGATTGTAATCATCAGCTATCATTCTTTAGAAGACCGTCTTGTAAAATATTCATTTAAGAAACTCAAAGAAGAAAGCAAGCTTGATATTCTAACTAAAAAACCTCTAACCGCTTCTTCATTGGAGGTAGAATTAAACAGTCGCTCTAAGAGCGCAAAAATGCGCGTTGGGGAAAGGATTGCTTAATGGCAAAAAAGAATAAACAGATTGCTGCTCGCAAGCAGAGACAAGTGCTGAAAACATTAGTTCCCTACTTTGTTGGTATAGTAATTATATCAGCAGCTGTGTTATATGTGTGGATGTACTACAAAGTGGATAGTACTTTAAAAGAAGTAGAAATTTTACAAGAAACAGCTCTCAAATTAGATGATGACATTAATTTACTTAAAGATGATATAGAATATTTAAGTCGTGTTGACGTATTAACTAATCGCGCCAAAACCGAATTAGGTATGGTCTTTACAGCACCTGAGACTATTGAAATTCATATTAATGGTGATGATTTACGGAGGGAACAATGACGCGCGTTTATCAACATTACCAACGTCGAACGGCTTTACTCTCCCTCTTGGTGATTTTTGCATGGGTCGGATTAGGCTATAGGCTTTTTCAAATACAAATAATTAACGGTAAGGAATACTATTCTCAAAGCCATCGGCAAGGCCAAACTAAAGAAATTTTACCTGCTGTTCGCGGTAATATTTATGATACTAATGACGTTCCGCTAACAAGAAATACTATCCATTATACAATTGCCGCTGATCCTACTAAAATCAACAATATTCAGCAAATTTCAAAAGCAATGGCGGCGATTACCGGTAAACCGCCCAAGCATTATAACAAAAAATTAGCCCAAAATGGCAATTTTGTATATCTTGAAAGGAATCTTAAGAAACAATATGTCCAATCCATTATTGATAAAGATTTTAATGGACTAATTATCCAAAGACACTCGCGGCGTTCTTATCCTCACGATAATATTAGCGGACAATTAGTCGGTTTTACTAATGTTGACGGTCAAGGATTGTCCGGAATTGAAAATAAATACGATAAATATCTTGCCGGTGAGAATGGCTGGATTGTTAAACGGCGCACCGGTCTTGGCGAAACAAATCTAAATAATAATTACCCAAAACAAGATCCCGCTGATGGGTCCGATATTCATTTAACAATAGATATTGAATATCAAACGATTTTACATGATGAATTAGAAAAACAGCTTAAGAAAAGCGCCGCGCTTAGTGCAACCGGATTAATTATCAATCCGCAAACCGGTGCAATTTTAGCAATTTGCTCCGTGCCGGATTTCGACCCGAATAATCCCGGTCGCTATCCGGTTGAAAATCAGAAATTACGAGCAATTACTGATCAATTTGAACCGGGTTCAACGTACAAAATTGTCGCTGCCACAGCAGCATTAGATCAAAACTTGGTTAATCCTGATGATCAATTTAATTGTGAAAACGGTACATTTGAATTTAAAAACATCACCATATCTGACCATGAACCCCACGATGTTCTGACATTCGCTGAAATCATCGCACAGTCAAGCAACATCGGCATCATCAAAGTTGCTTCACGGATTGGTCAGGATCAGCTTTATCGCTATTCAAGAGAATTTGGTTTCGGTTCCTCCACTAATATTGAACTATCGGCCGAAGCCGATGGAATATTGAGAGAAGTAAACGACTGGAGCGCAATATCCTTGGCTGAGGTGGCAATGGGACACGAGGTCGGAATCAGCGCTATTCAGCTAGCGATGGCATATTCTGCGGTTGCAAATGACGGGATTCTGCTCAAGCCCTATTTGATAACTGATATCAAAGCTATCAATAATAAAACCTTACATTCGAATAGTCCGACCGTTGTCCGAAAAGTAGCCAATAAAAATGTGATGGATACCTTAACTAATCTATTAGTGCAAGCTGTTGAAAAAGGAACCGGAACGGAAGCCTATATACCCGGATGGCAGGTAGCCGGAAAAACCGGAACAGCACAGAAAAACATCAATGGTAGCTATTCAAATTCTAAATTTGAATCAAGTTTCGCAGGCTTTCTGCCTGCTGATAATCCACAGTTATTATGTGTGATTGTATTGGACGAGCCTAAATATGGCTACCACTGGGGCGGCGTTGGGGCAGCCCCGGTATTTAAAAAGGTTATGGAAAGAATCATTAATATTGATGATTCAATCAAGCCACCGACCAACGGATTTTTTAATCCTGATGAAATTGATCCAATTCTTGTGGAAAAAAAATTGGAAGTTCCTGAGAAAAATATTCCAAATAAACCAATTTTATTATCCTCTAATGTTGTCGTGGACAACGAAAAAATTGAAGGAACAAGTACCACTGAAAATGACGGTTCCAAATTGGTTATACCTGATGTTAAAGGTATGAGTTTGAAGAAAGCTATCAGAATTTTACAGCGTTCAGGATTGGAAATAGAATTCGCCGGATCAGGTCGAGTGGTTTGGCAAACACCAAATCCGGGAACACAGTATCAAGCCGGAGCAATTTGCTCCATTGGATTGGAATAACATGAACTTGAATGACTTGGTGAAAAATATTATTCCTGCCAAAAATCAGATTCCGGCAGTTGATATTACCGGAATATCAATTGATTCCCGGACTATTCGGGAAGGCAATCTTTTTGTGGCTGTGCCGGGTACAAAACTTGATGGACATGATTATATACAAAATGCACTGCAAAAGGGTGCCAATGCCGTCGTAACGAACGGTCGCGATGTTGGGAAACTGCCGGTACCGCAAATCAAAGTTGGTAATCCAAGGCGGGTTGTGTCAAGTATCGCAGCGGAATACTATTCACATCCCTCAAAAGAATTAAATGTCATCGGAATAACCGGCACAAACGGCAAAACAACAGTCGCTTCCCTAATTTATTCCATCTTTAGGCAAGCAGGAATAAAGACTGCTCAAATGGGAACTTTCGGCATAATTGCCGATGGTTATCAAACTAAAAGGAATTTAACAACCGCTGATGCGATCACTCTGCAAAAACAATTCAGAGAATTAGTTGAAAAAGAATTCAAGGTTGTGGTGATGGAGGTGTCCTCCCATGCTTTGGACCAACATCGTGTTGCTGATGTGGACTTCAATGTCGCTGTTTTTACCAATTTAACTCCGGAACATTTAGACTACCACAAAACCATTGATGAATATTTTCATGCCAAATCAAAATTATTCAAGATGCTGCCGATTACCGGAACTGCCATCATTAACATTGATGATCACTATGGGCAGTTACTGGAAAATGACAGCTCCGCTCCGGCTTTAACTTATTCCCGCAGTCAAAATAGTGATATAAAATTTAATGATCTAAAAACAACCATTGATGGAATAACCGGTGAAATTCAGGTTGGTGAAAATACCTACGAAATCAAATCTCCGTTATTAGGTAAGTTCAATACAGAAAATGTATTAGCTGCTGTCGCCGTGGCTAATGCCGCCAACATTGCTCAAGCAGCTATTGAGGATGGAATTTCAGCCTGTAAACAAGTTCACGGACGCATGGAAATGTTGAAAACCAAGCAAGGTGGTTTAGTAGTAATTGATTATGCCCATACACCTGATGCGTATGAAAAGGTACTTAGTACAGTAAATGAAATAAAGGCCAATGGATCAAAACTGACGCTTGTGTTTGGTGCCGGCGGCGATCGCGACGAATCAAAACGTCCTTTGATGGCACAAACGGCTGAGAAATATGTTGACCGCTGTTTTATAACACCTGACAATCCGAGGTTTGAGGATGTAGATGATATCAATCATCAAATAATCAACGGTTTTAAAACGACCAATTTCACCGTATTTAAGGAGCGCGGTGATGCCGTCCGGAAAGGAGTCGCCGAATTGCGCAAGGATGATATTCTTGTCATTTTAGGCAAGGGTCGCGAGGAATATCAAGATGTGAGGGGAAAAAAAGTATTTTATTCAGATATCCAGATTATCGAGGAATATTTGTAATGCGGATTACCTTGCCAAATCCTAAGCGATTCTCAAAAGTATTTAAAGCCGTTACGAATATCCAATTGCGTAAGCCGGTTACCGGTATCTGCACCGATAGTCGCCAATGTCTTGAAGGTGATCTTTATATCGCCATTACCGGCAATAAAGTAGATGGGCACAAATATATTAATGCCGCGCAAAAATCAGGCGCGATCGCTGTATTACTATCTAAAAATATTGCAAGCAATAACGGACTCCAAATTATACAAGTTGACGATGTTGTCGAAACCATCGGCCGATTAGCAAATAAGTGGCGAAAACAGTTCAACCTGCCAATAATCGGTATTACCGGATCCAATGGGAAAACCACTACAAAGGAACTGACTAAAAATATCTTAAAAGCCAAATATCATGTTCATTTTACTAAAGGAAATTTTAATACTGCTATCGGCTTGCCTTTAACTTTACTACTTTTAGAAGACAGCCATGAAATTTGTGTGCTTGAAATGGGAGCTAATCAAAGTGGTGACATCAAAAAGCTATGTCAAATAGCCGAACCCACCGATGGACTGATTACTAATATCGGCCCCGCACATTTGGAAGGATTTGGTTCCATAGAAAATGTGTTGACAGAAAAAAGGGAACTTTTTAGGTATTTGACTGCAGGACGAATATTTAAAAATGTTTCCGATGAATATATAAAATCAATTCCTACTCCGCCAAACACAGTTGAGTTTGGATGCGAGTCTAATTGTGATTACAGTGTTGATTACTCTCGTAATGAAGAAGGAAAAATCATATTAATAATCAATGCCAATGAGTTGAAGCTAAATTCGCAAAACTTGGTTTTTGCAAAAAACGTGTTAGCTGCTTCAGTAATCAGCCACTCGTTTGGTATTGATTGGGCTGTAATCCAAAGTAAAATTAATGAGTTCACGCCAACTTACGGACGCGGCGTAATCACCAATTATGGCGATACGACGGTAATTGACGATACCTATAACGCCAATTATACATCTACTCTTGCTGCACTTGAAAATCTTAATCAACTACCGGCTGAATGTCGGAAAGTATTCGTATTTGGTGATATGGCTGAGTTAGGCAATTATTCAAAGGAATATCACGAAAAAGTCGGGCAAAAATGTATAGAGTTCGGTCTTGACGCAGTGTTTACGATTGGCCAAGAAACGGTTAATACCGACAAAGAACTCGACGGAATCCCGTACCACAAACATTTTAATAATCAAAATGATCTTGTTCAGGATTTATCAAATTATATAAAAAACGGGGATATCGTGTTATTTAAAGGTTCGCGAAGCATGGAAATTGAGAAAATAATTCAGGAAGTGTTTAAGAAATAATGTTATATCATTTATTATTCCCGCTTTCCGAACAATTTTCACCTCTGAATATTTTTCAATATATCACCTTTAGAGCTGTATCAGCAGCAATTTTAGCATTGATAATAAGTTTCCTCATCGGTCCATGGATTATTCGTCAATTGTCTCACCATCAAATTGGCGAAGAGATACGATCCACGGGCCCTAAATCTCACCATACTAAAAAGGGCACGCCTACAATGGGAGGAGTCATGGTCCTCACCGCCATCCTCCTCCCGACCCTCCTCTTTGCAAAATTGGATAACGTATATATACAAATAATTATGATTGCAACAGTATGGATGGGAATTTTTGGTTTCGTTGATGATTATCTAAAAGTCATCAAAAAGAAAGCATCGGGATTGATTGCCCGTTATAAACTTGCCGGACAAATAACACTCGGAGTAATCATAAGTTTGTGGATATACTTTCGTCCGGAATTTGCCGATCTGTGGGCATACACTTCGATTCCATTTTTTAAAAATGCTGTCTGGTACTTAGGTTGGTTGTATCCATTTTTGATTATTTTTGTAATTACCGGATTTTCAAATGCCGTTAATCTTACTGACGGCTTGGATGGATTAGCAGGCGGACTCTTAGCGATCGCATTTACGGCCTTTGCCGGTATCGCTTATGTAAGCGGTCGAGTTGACTTTTCAAGTTATCTGAACATTGCCTATTTACCCGGTGCCGGAGAACTAACCATTTTTGCGGCTGCTACGGTCGGCGCATGTATCGGATTTCTATGGTTTAATTCAGCGCCGGCTTCGGTGTTTATGGGTGATGTAGGCTCATTGTCAATCGGTTCCGCACTTGGCACCATGGCAGTTCTTTTAAAAAAGGAAATATTATTAGTTATTATCGGCGGTGTATTTGTTTGGGAAGCACTCTCCGTGTTAACACAATGGGGTTATTTTGGTTATACCAAGAAAAAAACAGGACAAGGGCAAAGATTGTGGAAAATGGCACCGATCCACCACCATTTTGAATTAAGTGGATGGCCCGAAACCAAAGTTGTAACAAGATTTTGGATCATCGGGATCCTATTAGCATTGTTTTCACTAACTACCTTTAAAATCAGATGACCAACATTGACTTAAACATTAACGATATTAAAGGATCAACAATTTCGGTGATTGGAATTGGTCGCAGCGGCATGGCTATCGCCAAATTAGCGCACCATTTAGGCGCTGATGTATTTATCAGCGATAAGTATGCGTCAAATGGCTGCCGGGACAATCTTGAATATCTGCAAAACATTGGCGTAAAGGGTGAAATTGGCGGACACACTGCAACCGTGTATGATTCTGATCTGGTAATTATTTCACCCGGCGTTGCCGCAGATTCGGATGTGGTAATTGAATCGCTGCGAAGTGGGATCAAAGTGATTGGCGAAATAGAATTCGGAAGTTTATTTACCGACAGTCCGATCATTGCGGTTACCGGTTCAAATGGTAAATCCACTACTGTTAACATTTTAGCTGAAATGTGCCAAACCGACGAAATTAACGGCGTATTGGCAGGAAATGTAGGTTACGCATTTTCAGAAAAAGTTTTGGATGAATTACAAAATCCTGATCCAAACCGAGTTTACATATTGGAAGTCTCCAGTTTTCAATTAGAGTTCATTGATACATTCCATCCTTTCGTATCAATTTTTCTAAATATTTCACCGGATCATTTAGATCGTCATAAAAATTATGAAAATTATCTATTGGCGAAATTAAGATTAGCCGAAAATCAAACTGAAAATGACTATATCATCTATAATGCTGATGATCCCGTATTAGAAGAAAAATTAAATGGCCTAAAATCGAATATCTTGACCTTTAGCCCGAAAACTAACAATGCAAATTTATTCAGCGTAGAAGATTCAACAATAATTAATAAAGAGTACGCCACTCTCACAAAACTCGAGAAAGTTGGGCTGCCTGGGCGGCATAACCTATATAACCTCCTTGCTGCTGCTTCAGGCGCCCACTGCTTGGGTGTGTCAGATCAAAAAATTGCCGAAGTCATACAAACTTTTAAAGGCATACCACACCGGTTGGAAAGTATTGCAATTAAAAACGGGATTGAGTTTATTAACGATGCCAAAGCTACAAATATTGATGCGGTCAAAGTTGCGATCGAAAGTTATACTAAACCTTTAGTATTGATTCTTGGTGGTTTGGCAAAAGGCAATGATTTCCCCGAACTACTCAATTATAAAGATAATATTAAAGAAATCGTTGCTTATGGTGAAGCAAGACAAACTATCTCGCAGGAACTCGCCGGAAAATTCAATGTAACTACAATTGAAGCGCTAAAAGATGCTGTGTCAACAGCATATAATTTAGCCGCTGAAGGCGATATTGTATTATTGTCCCCCGGATGTGCCAGTTTTGACCAATTTACCAACTTTGAGGACCGTGGTTTGAAATTCGCGGCGTGGGTAAGAGAATTATAAATATGGAACGCTTAGATATCACCAAAAGAAAATTTGACAAACCATTGCTGTGGTCTATTGTTGCTTTGGTGGTAATCGGCACTATTATGCTGTATAGCTCAAGTGTTGCTGTATCCATTTCCAAAACTAATGGCGAATCAAGCACCTATTATTTAGTCGCTCATTTAAAGCGCTTAGTGCTCAGTATCTTTGCTTTGGTAATATTCATGCACCTTGACTACAGAAAACTAAAATCAGTATCTACACTACTAATAATTGTAGCGATCGCTTTATTGGGTTACACAAAAATTTGGTATATGCTGAACAATGTGTCTTCTCCGGGGAGATGGTTGTATTTCGGATCGTTCTCGATCCAAACGAGCGATATTGCACGTCTCGCATTGATCATATTTTTAGCTGCCTTTATGACCCAGAAAAGGCATCATCTGCAAAATTTTATAAAAGGATTTTTACCACCTGTCTTAATCATGACCGTTATCATTGGACTAATCATGTTACAGCCGGACTTTAGCACCGGTATCATGCTATGTATAATTGGTACTATGTTATTGTTTATCGGCGGAGCTCGCTTTATTCAATTGTCCGCAGCCGGAATAACAGCAGTAATCATTACAATTCCCATGATGCTTTCAATTCCATATAGTCGTACTCGCATTACGTCATGGCTAAACGGTAACGAAGACGTAGTTAATTCCGGCTATCAAATCACACAGTCGCTAATCAGCTTAGGCAATGGCGGCTTAATGGGTGCGGGTTTGGGCAACAGTATCGCAAAAAATCAATTTCTGCCTACCCCTCACACTGACTTCATTTTTGCAATCATCGGTGAAGAAACAGGTTACTTTGGCGCAGGGATATTATTAACGATATTTCTTATCATCTTCCAACGCGGAGTTAAAATCGCTAAAAATGCAAATGATTCTTTCGGAGTACTCCTGGCTTTGGGAATATCATTCAGTTTAATTCTTTATGCGTTTGTGAATGCCGCAGTCGTAACTAACATTATTCCTGTAACAGGCTTGCCGATGCCACTAATCAGCTACGGTGGTTCCAACATTTTAACCAACATGATTGCCTTGGGAATACTGCTGAACATTAGTCAATCAAAACGTTCTGTAACTCATAAACAAGGTTGGAAACCTCACTTTGATGGATAGACAATTATCAGTCTTAATTGCCGGCGGCGGTACGGGGGGCCATTTATATCCTGCTATCGCTATTGGCGAAACTTTGCAGACAAGTTTGCCTGAATCAAATATACATTTTGTTGGCTCCAATTTCGGTATTGAAGCACAGGTTTTACCGGTCAAAGGATTACCGCATACACTTTTGCCAATTAGAGGGTTGCAGAGGGATTTCAATATTAAAGCGCTTGGTCGCAATATTCTACTGCCCGGGAGATTACTGAAATCAATGGTTTTGGCAAAACGCATGATTAGGCAATTGAAGCCTGATATAATTGTGGGCACAGGCGGTTATGCCAGTGCAATTCCTTTGAAAATTGCTGTCAGACAAAATATACCGATCATTCTGCAAGAACAAAACTCTTTTCCGGGGATAACTACCAAATATTTTGCCAATGATGCCAAAAAAATCTGCGTTGCCTTTGAGGATGCCAAAGTAAAACTTGGATCAAATACTGTATTAACCGGCAATCCGATCAGGGCAAGTATTATGTCAGGCGATGAAAAGAAAGGTGGTTTGTTATTTGATTTAGATCCCAATCAAAAAACTATATTCTTATTCGGCGGTAGCCAAGGCTCGGCTTATTTAAACCGAATCATGAGTGAATGCATAAAAATGATCGAAACTGAAAAAATTCAAGTTATCTGGCAAACAGGTGAAAACCACTATGAAGACTATAGGAAATTCGAGACACCACTAATTAAAGTACGTCCTTATATAAATTATATGGCTGAGGCTTACGCCATATCCGATTTAGTTATATCAAGAGCAGGCGCCTTAACTGTTGCCGAGATAACCGCCTGTGGAAAACCAAGTATTCTGGTGCCATTCCCCCATTCTGCTGTAGACCATCAAAAGCGCAATGCCCTATCCGTACAGGCTTCCAATGCTGCTTTAATGCTTGAAGAAAAGGATTTATCACCACGCTTGTTATTCAGAACAATTACAGAAATTTTATATGATGATGACAAACTAAGAAAAATGTCTAAAAATGCTAAAAAGGTCGGTGTTGCCGATGCGACGGAGCAAATCGTAAATCTCATTTTAGAGGTGATCAAAACCTAATGTTCAGGAATGTCAAAAAGATCCATTTTGTAGGAATCGGCGGAATCGGGATGAGCGGAATTGCCGAGCTACTTCTTAATCTTGATTTTGAGATCAGCGGTTCGGATCTGCATGATTCCGATATAATTCAAAATTTGGTTAAACAAGGCGCTAAGGTCACTACCGGTAAACATCACACAAGAAATATCGCTGATTGCGAAGTATTGGTCTATTCCAGTGCTGTACAATCAGATAATCCCGAATTAATTGCTGCCAAGGACAAAGGTATTCCGGTCATTAAGCGGGCTGAGATGCTCGCCGAATTGATTGCAGTCAAGGAAACTGCTATCGCAGTAAGCGGAACGCACGGTAAAACCTCCACAAGCTCTATGATTGGAAGCGTTATGAATGCCGCCAAACATGATCCGACTTTGGTAGTAGGAGGCTTAGTACAAACTATTGACACCAATTCCCGCCTTGGCATGGGCGACATCATTATTGTTGAAGCAGATGAATTTGACCGTAGTTTTCTTGCCCTCAGGCCTACTATAGCAATCATTACAAATATCGAACTTGAGCACACTGATTGTTACGCAAACATTGAAGAATTACAAAGCGCCTTCCTGCAATTCTGCAATTCTGTCCCGTTTTACGGAGGGGTAGTGGTATGTGCAGATTCTCCTAAAATTAACGATATAATCCCTGACATTCATCGCCCTTTGACTAAATACGGACTATCACAAGATGCTGACTACCGAGCGGAAAAATTAAAATTTGACGAGCACAACACAACTTATACCGCATATCACCGCAATAAAAAATTAGGTATAATAAAATTAAATGTTCCGGGTAAACACAATGTATTGAACTCCTTAGCCGCAATTACTCTCGGAATGGAAATGGGAATTGCATTCGAAATTATACAAAAGGGATTAATTGAATACAAAGGAGTTAGAAGAAGATTTGAGATCAAAGGTATTATCAATGATATTATGATAATTGATGATTACGCCCACCATCCAACTGAAGTATTGGCAACCTTAAAAGCTGCCCGCAGCGGCTGGAATAAACGAATAGTTGCCGTTTTTCAACCGCATTTATATACAAGGACGCGTGATTTTTATAGTGATTTTGCCAAATCATTTTTAGAAAGTGATGTGTTGGTGGTCACAGATATTTATCCTGCGAGAGAAAAGAAGATTGAAGGTATTGACGGAGAATTGGTCGCTAAAGCAGCTATTGATCTCGGGCATAAAAATGTCATTTATATGCCTGAATTAGAAAATATTAATGATACCTTAGATAAAATTGTCGAGTCCGGTGACATGGTGATTGGCATCGGAGCCGGTACGATTTGGCGTTATATTGAACAATATACTGAATATTTAAGAAGTAAATGATAAATCAAATGGATTTAGGGCAATTAAAAAAAATGATAGAAGGCAAGGTGCTTGATAACGAGTTGATGTCAAAACATACGTCGTATGGAATCGGTGGTCCAGCGCTTGCTTTCGTAGAGCCTAAATCCATTAAAGACCTGCAAATGATAAAATCCTTTGCTCTGCGAAATGAAGTTAAAATTTATTGTATCGGAAGCGGATCAAACCTGCTTGTTTCCGATGCAGGCATAAACGGACTGGTGATAAATCTTGAGAAATATTTTAAGAAAATTTTATTTAATAACAATAAATGTTACGCCGAAACCGGTGTGAAATTATCAAAGTTAGTTAAAGAAAGTATTAAACACGGTTTAGGCGGAATGGAAACGATGATCGGTATTCCCGGAACTTTAGGCGGAGCTTTGGTAATGAATGCCGGTGCTTTCAATCAGGAAATTTCAAGATATCTTACTGCAGTCGAAATTTTTAATGGAAAAGATACAGTTGAAAGAATTTCATCGAATGACATCAATTTCGGATATCGCACATCGTCGTTTAAATCAACCGATATTATTATCGGTGCTGAATTTGTACTAAATCCGATGGATGCAGAGGAAATAGAAAAAAATCGTGATATTGCAAACAATAGAAGGAAGAGTACTCAGCCATTGAAATTCAGATCGGCCGGCAGTGTATTTAAAAATCCGAAACAGGGACAACCGGCCGGTTACCTAATAGACAAAGCGGGATTAAAAGGAAAATCAATCGGGGGCGCTAAAGTATCTGAAATTCATGCCAATTTTATAGTTAATGATGCCGACGCAACGGCTGGGGATATGGTAAAGTTAATAGAATACATTCGAAAAACGATTATGGAGAAACATTCCATATTTCTTGAATTAGAGATTAAAACATTGGGATTCGCGGAAGGAACCTTTGATGCGTAGATTTTTTACAAAGATAGCAACCGCTTTAAAACTTATTGTTCTATTCGCAATTATTGGTTTAGTAATTGCCGGCAGTTTGGCATGGTCAATATATAACGAATCGTTTGCCAATCCCAATTTCATATTCAGCGGCAATTCAATTATTGATGACGCCGAATATCAAATATATTTATCAAAAATTACCGCGACTAATTTGCTCGACGATGATTTTACCGAATTAGCCGATAAAATTGAAAGCCATCCTTACGTTGCCGGTGTAAGAGTTAGTAAACACTTCCCAAACAATGTTTTAGTCGAAATATCGGAACGCTATCCGGTTGCCTTGATCAATAGCAATCCTTTGTTGCTTGTTGACAATATCAGTACGGTTCTTCCATTTCGGAGTAATTCATTTGATTTTCAAATTCCTATCATTTCAAATTTTGATATTGACTCCAAAGCAATGCCTTTAGGAGAACAAACTGACTTACCAAACATTGTGGAAGCAGTTGCATTTCTAAATCGCCTAAAGATTGAATATCCTCAATTATATGACAATTTATCAGAGTTTCGTATTAACGATCACGCTGAATATGAGCTAATTCTTGACGATGAACCGACAAAAATTGTAATCGGTAACTCCATGGCTTGGTCAAAAATCTTGATCCTACAGGAATTTGAAAGAAATATACGCAGTCACAAAAATTTATCGGATTATGTTTATTTAGATTTGCGCTATAATAACCAAGTAATCACCAAGGAACGACGGGTATGAAGAAGAACGCGCGACCGAAAAAAACAAATATATTTACAGGAATTGATATTGGATCGGCAAACATCCGTTGTGCAATCCTGACATACGACCAAACCGAAGACAAAAATACATTACTTGGTATCGGTTCAACGTCCTCAACCGGTATCAGAAGCGGTAACATTGTCAGTCGTGACAAACTAATTGAAGATATTGAAAAAGCCTTAACCGAAGCTGAAAAGATGGCAAATTTGAAAGTGGAAACAGTTTGGCTGTCAGTTTCAGGAGAGCATATTAGAGGCATAAATACGCAGGGTGCAATTGCCATTGACGGACACAAAGATGACAATGAAACTACCAATAAAATTGATGAAAACGATGTTCGCAAAGTATTAGAGATGGCTAAAGCAATTTCTTTTCCTGCCGACCGTGAAATACTACATATTCTTCCTCAGGAATATGTTGTTGACGTTATGGAAAAGATCAAGGAGCCAATCGGTATTTCAGGTCGAAGGCTTGAGGCTCGCGTGCATCTTGTTACCGTTACTTCCTCAGCGGCAACCAATCTTGTCAATTGTGCCGAAGACCTCGGTTTGACCGTAGCAGGGCTTGTATTTGAAGGTCTTGCCTCCGGTGCGGCTACATTAGATGATGATGAAAAGGAAATGGGCGTTGTTTCTGTCAATATCGGTTCCCGAACAACCGATGTAACAATTTATTTTGAAGGTGGTGTTCATCATACCGGAGTTATCCCGATTGGCGCCGATAGCATTACCAATGATATTGCCGTGATGCTGAATGTCTCCCGCAATGAAGCTGAACGCATAAAACTAAAATACGGTTCGGCGAAAGCATCGCTGGCATCAGCGGAATTATTGATTGATATAAATAATGATGGAAACAATAAACCGCTTCAGGTTTCTGAAAATGAATTATCCCAATATATCGAAGCACGGATGATAGAAATTTTACAATTAGTTGGCCGAGAATTATCGCGGACCGAAATTTATACCAAACTCGCCTACGGTTTAGTAATTACCGGAGGCGGGGCACTTCTACCGAATATCGCCTTATTAGGCGAAGAAATTTTAGGAATGAGAGTTAGGATCGGGGCTCCGAGGGGAGTATCGAGTTCAATTGATATCAGTAACAGCCCCCAACTCTCATCCGCTATTGGTTTGGCACTGTGGCCAAATAACTCTGAAGACATCTTGTTTGATGAGAAGCCACATTTTACAATTAAAGATTTAGTAGGGAAAATATCCGGCTGGTTCAGAGGATTTTTCTAAAAGAATTTGGTAAATAAAAAAAGGAGTAAGTGATGTTATTTGAATTTGACTCAGCTTTTGAACAGAAAGCGGATCTTAAAGTCGTTGGTGTTGGTGGTGCTGGTGGAAATGCGGTCAACCGTATGATAAACTCAGGCATGGAAGGCGTTGATTTCTGTGTTATTAACACGGATGCACAAGATTTAGAAAAGAGCCTTGCCGAGAAGAAAATTCAGATCGGCAAAAGTCTGACCAAGGGGCTTGGTGCCGGTGCTAAAGCCGAGCTCGGCCGGCAGGCAATATCAGATGATCAGGAAGCTGTCCAATCGCTTCTATCGGGAGCCGATATGGCGTTTGTAACAGCCGGTATGGGTGGCGGAACCGGCACGGGAGCTGCACCCAAGGTAGCTCAAATCTCAAAAGAAATGGGCATTCTCACTGTTGGAATCGTAACGTTGCCCTTTGCTTTTGAAGGACCAAAAAGAATGGCAAGAGCTTTAACCGGTGTAACCGAGTTGCGCAAAATTTGCGATACACTGATCGTCATTCCCAATCAAAAATTGAAATCCATTGTTGAAAAGGACACATCATTAACCAGAGCTTTTGAAATTGCCGACTCTATTCTTCATCAGGCAGCGCGCGGTATTTCCGATCTCATCAATGTACAGGGTATGATAAACCTTGATTTTGCCGATGTTGAAACTATAATGAGCAATATGGGCGAAGCAATTTTGGGTACCGGTAGCGCCCGCGGCGATGAAAAAGCGGTTCTTGCGGCTCAGCAGGCAATCTCAAGTCCGTTATTGGATAATGCCAGTATAGCCGGCGCTCAAGGCGTATTGGTAAATATCACCGGTGGTAAAAATATGACATTATTTGAAGTAGATGAAGCCGCTTCAATCATTTTTGAAGAAGCCGGACAGGATGCCAATCTGATATTCGGCGCTGTGATTGATCCGAGCATGGAAGAAGAAATGCAGGTCACAGTCATCGCAACCGGATTCAGTTCACGCCGACCGGTAGAAGAATCTATTCAGGAAAGACACGTTCCAACTCACGTACCATTCAGAGAACAGACGCGCATTTTGACGGAACAAAAGAATGTTCCATTGCACGAACAAAATGGCGATGATGTAATTGAACAACCTGAAGATCCAACTCCAAAATTCACGTTTGATGATGGGAAAATTGGCATAAAAGACGATACTTACGATGTTCCAGCATTTCTTCGGCGTAATAGTTAAGTAACTCCTCCTTTTTTTATTATTAACGCCGATGCAAAAAAGCCCCCGTTTGCGGTTACGGGGGCTTTTTCTTAATATTTAATCCTTAAAATTTTTTAAAGATTTTATTGCACATATACACTAAATTTGTCTGCAATAATTAGGGAGTGTTAGATGAATAAATGTGTATCCATTGTGCTACTTTTAATGGTATTTGTCTCCTGTACTTCTGAGAATTCAACCGGTTATAATGACTCATCAACATTGGCAAAACCTGCCGACTATGAAGATATATTTAGTACTAACTCAGATGACAATAATCCTGCGAACAATTTCACCAAATCAATTGAAAAATTGGTAAATAAGTTATTAAAAATATATGATGGTGATAAAACTGCCGAGCATATATGCTTCATCGGATTACTTGGATTAAACATGGGCGGTGGAACCTGGATATCAGGACCAAGCGAATCACAAATTCAAGATTCTGAAAATTTTAGAGATAATTATTTGTTAAAATCCGAAAAAGGTAACACATACAATAATTGTTACATACTATTAAGCAATTACGCATACGATAATAATCTTGTTCTAAAGTATCCTCTAAAGCATTTATCCTTGTTTAACTTTGGATATGAGATTTCACAAAATTTACAGTATGCACAAAATGAACAAACTGTATTGATTAATTATTCTGATTATATCGAATTCAAGCAAATGATTAATCTATATAGAAGTACTGATAATCATGAAGAGATTGATCCTATCCTGGATTACTTAGAATCAGACTTAGATAGGTACTATAATAAACCAACCTCTGAAATAGCACAAGAATTTAACTAAGGAGTAAGCAATGAAAAAATGTATGATACTTTTAATTGCCATATCACTTTCAATAAGTTTTACATTTGGTCAGGAAACCGAATTCAATATGCCTCAAAAAGGCAACAAAGCAATGTTATTTGAGTTTAGCGGATTAGGCTTTTTAGGAGCACTTGAATATAAGGGTGGCTTGGGCTACAAAATGTTTTTGAGCGACAATATGGGATTGAGAACAGCTCTATTATTGAACTATAACAGGGATAATATTCCATTCGATGGCGAGGGTGGTGAAGATGGCTACGACCAAACATTTGGTATCGGTGCTGAAATTGCTTTAGAGTTTCATAAAAATTTCGGAAAAGTAAGCCCATATACCGGAATTGGCGGACAATTCTTTAGAACAACTACCGAAATTGCTAACCCCGTACCGGATGGTGTTGAACAACCAACCTTGAAAAATCAAATTGGTAGTGATGCAGGGATGTTAACAGGTGGTTATTTTATTATGGGAATGGAATATTTCATCAATAAAAATATCAGTCTCGCAGGGGAATATCGCTTCGGTGTTGAATATGTATCTGCTTTGACTGAAAAATATGACAGCGGAACCACTACGATAGAAACTGAGGGTGGTAGCTCGTTAAGAGCTGGAATTGTATCTTCGGGACTTTTCACACTTGCAATTTATAGATAGATCAATCGTAATTATATGATCAAAAGCCCCGGGTTACTGGGGCTTTTTTTTATCTTAATTGACAGTAAAATGTTTTACTCTATTCTCCTTAAATCCAAATCCTGAAAATCATAGCTGAAATCAATATTTGGTGAAATTCCTTTCATTTTGAAATTTTGTGCTTTGCCTTCCTCATCCAAGCTGAAAATGGCGAAAGCATCAGCCATTAACTCTCTCCGCTCCCATTTGATCGCAAAGGCATTGGCTTTGTAATAATACATCGGTCCGAATAGCTTGGGCGAACGCAAGGACTTGAACCACAGTTGCTCTTTATCAATAAATATCTCAACTTTGCCAAACCAATTATCTTCGTACAAACCTACATAATCCTCTAAAATAATTTGACTCTGATTAGCTTTGGCGACTGTTTCCCATATCTTAGCAACAACCGAATCCGCTTTGGCAGCACTTTTTTGTGATCTCTCCAAATAATGCGCGATCCAATCCTTATCCTTTACGCCAAGCTGTTTATCCACAATTGTATTTATGACAGCTCTTGTGAGAAGTCTGCCATTCAATTCGGTATTGGTAAGCACCACTATTCCGAACTCAAGGTCAGGAATTAATACGGTTCGCGAGAGCATTCCCGCTACATATCCGCCATGTGATACATACATATTCCCCTTTACGTCCGCTAAATTCCAACCTAAGCCATAACCGGCAAAATGGGAGTTATAGCGCGCGGAAGTATCGGCATTATAAACTGTATGCAGTTTCCACATTTCGCGGTGATTCCTGTAGGTAAATAACGTATCTTGCAAACCATCGCCGTATTTGCCCTCATTCAGATGTACCAACATCCATTTGGATAGATCACTCACATTGGAGATTATCGAAGCGGCGGCGCCGTTAAAATTATCGGGATCATTCTTAAAATGCTCCACGATCTCAATTTTACCATCCGAGTACAAATGCGGTTCAGATACATTCGAAAAATCTTTGATTTCATGAAAATTACAATAGGAATTATTCATTTGCAGCGGTTCAAAAATGTGCTGCCTCACAAATCGCTCCCACGAAAGACCGCTCACCCGTTTGATGATCTCACCAGCCACCACATATAAAATATTATCATAATCGTATTTGGTTCTGAGCGGTGATTCCGGTTCAAAATATTGAAAATTTTTGAGTATATCAGCCATGGTGAAGTCAGCACCGGTGGGCCAAAATTGCAGGTCCCCTGCCCCAAGTCCAAGTCCGCTACGGTGAGTTACCAAATCCTTTATGATGAAATTTTGGGTAACATAATCATTATACATCTTGAACTCGGGAATAATATCCACCACCCTATCATTCCATGACAACTCTCCCCTATCCACTAAAATAGAGAGAGCTGCCGTTGTAAAAGCCTTGGTATTGGAGGCAATCGCAAAATTGGTATGTTCATCAACTGCTTCGTTGGTTGCAATTGATTTTAATCCGTATCCCTTATTGCAAAACACCTCACCATCTTTTACAATTCCAACCGCACAACCCACAACATTAAACGCATCCATTGCTTCGGCAACAAGTTTATCAATCTTCTTGGGTGAGATTTGTGAAAAGGAAATTGTTGTGATTAAAATTGGGAGAATGAAGAATATTTTCACTGGTTTTGACATAAAACTATCCTAAATGATTATGGTTTTTATAAAAAAATTGACAACTATATGAGATAGAATTTAGGACGAATAAAAACTATTATTTTAAAAAATAATCAGCAAAAATCCTTTTCGTAATTGCTGTGGCTTCTCCTTTGATTTTATTTTTGATTAGTATATGATTAGGATATAGTAAATTAGTTATTGTTTAAACTTTTGATAACGTATAATATTATCATTTTAAATTATTAGAAATTATTACAGCTTATTAAATTACAATCTATTAAAGAAACGTTTTTATTAACTCATCGGTACAGGTACGAACAGTTTTTAATTTTTAAATCTTATTAACAAAAAAACATATATGTCTGAAAATATCCAGAGAATGAGATTTTATGATGTATTCCTTATAAATCCTGATGGCAGTTTGACTCCACAAAGAACGATTAGAATTGGTGGTGTTACGTTTGGACCAGGAGTCAGATTTGGACGAGGAGTGAAATTTAGTGGAATTGATTTTTTTGATTATCTTGGTCAAGATATAGCTGTTATTGATATAAATGGAATATTAGAAATTAAAGGTTTTTATAATCCTTAAAATGAATAAGAAACCTCCAAATACTAAAACTAAGAATACTGAAGAAAAAAAATATAAAAGTACTGAACCGGACATAAAAATTCCAGAATCATCTATTGAAAGAGATCAAGGTGACCTATACTTTGTCTCAAAAAAAGATCATGATAAACTAAAAGAAGAATTAGGTACGCAAAGAAAAATTCTGACCTGGACTCAAGCATTTATTATTGCGATTTTGATAACATGCTTTTTGACTTTTGTCGTATTAGTAGTAGATGCTTGGAGGTTTCACTCAAAAAATTATCAAGTATTGGTTAGTAAAATTGAACAACTAGAACAGAATTATTCTGACAAAATTTATCAGCAATTAGTAACTCGAATACGATTTTTAGAAGAAAACTTACATTTAAGCTTTAATATAAATTCTAGTCAGGCGACTACTGAATTAGATTCGTTCAATCGCACTTGTATAGACAGTACCAAACAATAATTATTTTTAGCAATATCGCTTTTTCTTATTATAAAAAAAGTCCTCAAATTCTTGAGGATTTTTCTACAATTAAACATTATTGCGCCTATAACGTATAAAAATTAAATCTTCCTGCCTTTGACATGAAGTTCATTAACTACGCGGTGGATGCCCGTCATACGAAAATCTAATATAAGTAGCCAAATAACATTAATATATTATACATTTGGCTACTTATAAAAATGATAAACTACTTACACAAAAAAGCCCTCCCTGATTAATCGAGGAGGGCTTTTCTACAATTAAATATTAATACGCCCATGGCGTATAAAAGAAACCCTCAAGGTTTGATAAACTTTGAGGGTTTCTACCTTTGAAATAAAAATATTTTAAATCTTCATACCCTTAGCACGTAGTTCATTTACTACGCGGCGGATACCTTTTTTATCAATGATCCTCAGGCCTTTGGTAGATACGTTCAAGGTGATAAAGCGTTTTTCATCCGGCAGCCAAAAGCGTTTTTTCTGCAGATTGATATTAAATCTTCTTCTCGTCTTGTTATGGGCATGACTAACGTTATTTCCAAACATCGGTCTTTTGCCTGTTACGTCACAATGTCTACTCATTTCTTCCTCAAATACGGCTTTCTCATAAAATTATAGCCGGCAAATTTACACTAAATGGGTGAATACACAAATGAAAAGCTTTAACTTTGCGCATGATTTCAATACGATATGCCACCATTAAGGATGCCGCTGCGATAACCGCCTTTAATTCCGCTATGGCGATGGAAACGGAGAACAAGCAATTGCCTCCGCAAACGGTTGAAATTGGCGTTAAAACTGCGCTTACGAATCAGGAATATGGCTTCTATCTGCTCGCTGAAAGCGATGGTAATCCGGTCGGACAATTGATGATAACCAAAGAATGGTCCGATTGGCGCAATGGCGAGTTTTGGTGGGTTCAGTCCGTTTATGTTTCGCCCGATTACCGCGGTAAAGGTATCTATAAACAATTATATGAAAAAGTAAAAGAATTAGCTAAAACCGATGGCAATGTCTGCGGCATCCGCTTGTATGTAGATAATGATAATGAAGTTGCCCAAAAGGCTTATACCAAACTCGGAATGACTACAACCAATTACTTATTATACGAAGAAGATTGGACCAATGATTAAACCATTCAAGATTGGAGATATTGAGGTCAAATCCCCGATTCTACTCGCTCCTATGGCCGGAGTAACCGATTATTCCTTTAGAATTCTCTGCAAGGAATTAGGTGCCGGAGTGGTTTATTCTGAGTTCGTGTCCGCCCATGGTATCATCCGCGAGAACATCAACACACTCGATCTGATCAAATTCTATGATGAAGAACGCCCGATTGGCGTCCAAATATTCGGCGATTATCCAGAGGTGATGGCTAAAGCCGCGAAATATGTAGTGGATAATTTCCAACCGGATATTCTCGATATTAATTATGGCTGCCCGGTTCCCAAGATCACCAAAAAGGGTGCCGGTTCAGCCGCCCTCAAAGACCTCGTCCTAATGAAGGATATAACGCAAGCCGTGGTAGCATCGGTACCGGAAGTGCCGGTAACCATCAAAATGCGTGCCGGATGGGACTTGCAATCCATCATTGTTGAAAAAGCCGGAGAGTTGCTTGAAAAAGCCAGCGTAAAGGCAATTGCGCTGCATCCGCGTACCGCCAAACAAACCTACAAAGGCAATGCCAATTGGGAACTAATCAAATTACTGAAAGAAACGGTTTCTATACCGGTGATCGGCAATGGCGACATTACCAAACCAGATGACGTATTTAGAATGTACGAGCAAACCGGCTGTGACGCCATAATGATCGGGCGGGCGGCTTTGGGCAATCCTTGGTTCTTTAAACAGGCAAATGCTTTGTTACACGGAAATACTGCACCTGAGCCAACGATTCAGGAACGTGTTGAGCTTTGCAAACGCCATTTTGATCTTTTGCTTGAAAGTCGCGGCACCCGCAAAGGATTATACTTAATGCGCAAGCATTTTGGTTGGTACATCAAAAGTTTCCCCGGCGCTGCTGACTTCCGTGTTCGATTGGTTGAAGCGGAGAGTATTGATTCAGCCAAATCAATTTTAGATGAGATAATATAACTTGTCAATCAGACAAAGGTTAACAATAAAATATTCACCCCTGTTTGTCTCCCCTCAAGGGCTTGTCCGCCTGAGGCGGGCTTGTACGCAGTGGCGTGCGGGAATAACAATGTATTATTCCCCTCTTGAGAGGGGCATCACGCAGTGAAGGGGTGTGTAAGATATAACAAATATCCTTTCTTCCATCTACATTAAATATTACGATGGATAAGTTAATTTTCCCCTCTTCAAAATGGGGAGAACACATTTTTTAAAGGAATGACCGAAACTTTTATTTGAATTTAAATTATAATTATTCTTTTTGTTTTATCAGTTTGAATAACTCTTTCTGTCATTGATTTTGTATCGTCCAAACCGATAAATTTCAAATTACATTTTATTATAATTATCAACATTTTAAAGGTAGAAAACAGCAATGCAAAATTCAAAAGTAGCAGTACCAATTCCGGTCAACGATCCAATCCGTTCCTACGCTCCCGGAACTCCCGAAAGAACAGCGCTAAAGGAAAAAATAAAAGAATTAAAAAATCAGGTAATTGATATTCCGCTGATAATCGGCGGAAAAGAAATTAGAACCGGCAATACCGTAGAGTGTGTGATCCCGCACAATCATAAGCATGTATTGGCAAATTATCATCTCGCCAGTGAAAAGGAAGTACAAATGGCGATTGATGCTGCAATGGAAGCATGGAAAACTTGGTCAGTAATGCCTTGGGAATCACGTGTCGCAATTTTCAAGAAAATGGCGTCATTACTGCAAGGTCCCTATCGCTATACGCTTAACGCCGCCACGATGCTGAATGTTAGCAAAAATGCTTTCCAAGCGGAGATAGATTCCGCCTGCGAGCTTGTTGATTTTTATAATTTTAACGCCTACTATGCTCAGGAAATTTATGAACAACAGCCGCCCATTTCTCCGGATGGTATGTGGAATCAATCCGAGCATCGCCCGTTAGAAGGTTTCATTTTTGCCGTAACACCATTTAATTTTGTTAGTATCGGAGGCAATCTGCCGACTGCCCCGGCACTAATGGGCAATGTCGCACTATGGAAACCGGCTTCCTCTGCGGTGTATCCGGCGTATTTCTTGTTGGAAATGTTCAAAGACGCCGGTCTGCCTGATGGTGTCATCAATTTCATCCCCGGTCCCGGTTCAAAAGTCGGTCCTGTTGTGATGGATAATGAAAATCTTGCCGGAATTCATTTTACCGGTTCAACCGCCGTATTCCAAAATATGTGGAAGACTGTTGGTGACAATATTGATAAATACAAATCTTATCCACGAATTGTTGGTGAAACGGGTGGAAAAGATTTTATGATAGCCCACGAATCGGCCGATATTGATGCTTTAGTAACAGCGATGATTCGCGGCGCTTTCGAGTACCAAGGACAAAAGTGTTCGGCACTTTCCCGCACATATATTCCATCAAGTATTTGGGATGAGGTTAAAGAAAAATATATCAAGCAGGTCAAAACTATTAAAATGGGTGATGTTGAGGAATTTGGTAATTTTGTCAATGCTGTAATTGACAAAGCCGCCTTCAATTCAATTACTCAGTATATTGATTATGCCAAAGAATCCAAGGATGCCGAAATCCTGACAGGTGGTAATTATGATGACTCCGAAGGATATTTCATTGAACCGACCACTATTCTAACTAAAGATCCCCATTTTAAAACAATGGAAGAAGAGATCTTCGGGCCGGTTTTAACAATCTATGTTTATGATCCCAAACAATGGAATGAAACGCTTGAATTAGTGAATAATACATCGCCTTATGCGTTAACGGGCTGTGTATTCTCTAATGATCGGGGAAAAATAATTGAGGCTTCCCAAACATTAACACACGCCGCCGGCAATTTTTATATTAATGATAAACCAACCGGTGCCGTGGTTGGTCAGCAACCATTTGGCGGCGGCAGGGCAAGTGGAACCAATGACAAAGCCGGCTCAATGTTCAATCTATTGCGATGGGTCTCACAGCGCACAATTAAAGAGACATTTGTACCGCCAAAAGATTATCGCTATCCATTTATGGACAAAGAATAAAAATTGTTTATAATACTTTCAAAATGACAGATTATAAGTATAAAATATTGTTTTATCGCCAGAGATTTGGGTTCTGTTAATCAAACCAATCTTTTTATCAATGAACTATTTTTATTAACAATTTTTAAAGGAATTAAAATGTCAAAAGTAAAAACAATTATAATGGGCGCCGCCGGGCGCGATTTTCACAATTTCAATTTAATCTATCGTGAAAATGAAAAATACGATGTGGTTGCTTTCACAGCTACACAAATACCGGATATCGAAGGTCGTCAATATCCTGCTGAATTAGCCGGGAAACTCTATCCTAACGGTATTCCAATCCATGATGAATCTGATCTGGAACAATTAATCAAAGACAATCAAATTGAAGAAGTTGTATTTTCATATTCAGACATCTCTCACGAAGATGTTATGCACAAAGCTTCCAATGTAATGGCTTGGGGTGCTCATTTCAAAATACTTGGCGGTGAACCGACAATGGTAAAATCAACTAAACCGGTTATTTCGGTTTGCGCTATTCGAACCGGCTGTGGTAAAAGTCAGACTACCCGCCGCGTTGCTCAAATTCTTAAAGATGCCGGTCATAAAGTTGCGGCAATCCGGCATCCGATGCCCTACGGTGATCTTGCAAAACAAGCCGTGCAACGCTTTGCCACTTTGGAAGACCTGAAGAAGCATGAATGTACAATTGAGGAGATGGAAGAATACGAACCGCATATCAATACCGGTACAATTGTGTATGCCGGCGTTGATTATGAGGCAATCGTTCGTGAAGCTGAAAAGGAAGCCGATATAATTCTTTGGGATGGCGGCAATAACGACATGCCATTCTATAAACCCGATCTGAGCATTGTTGTTGTTGATCCACACCGTTCGGGGCACGAACGTTTATATTATCCCGGCGAAACTAATCTCTTAATGGCTGATGTCGTAGTTATTAATAAAATTGATACCGCCGATACCGAAGATATTGACGAAGTCAGATGGAGTGTACGTGAAGCCAATCCTAATGCTATTATCATTGATGCTGCATCACCAATATCCGTCGAAGAAACCGAATTGATTCTTGGCAAAACCGCTTTAGTCGTGGAAGACGGTCCGACTTTAACGCATGGTGAAATGACTTACGGAGCCGGAATGGTGGCAGCCGAAAAATTCGGCGCAGCCGATGTGGTTGATCCAAGACCTTATACAGTTGGTTCAATTACCGAGACTTTTGAAAAATATCCTGACATCGGTGAACTTTTACCGGCTATGGGCTATGGTGATCAACAAATCAAGGATCTTGAAAAAACAATCGCCAAAACAAAATGTGATGTGGTTATTATCGGTACTCCGATTGATTTGCGCCGAGTAATCGATATCAAACAACCGTCAGTACGCGTCTCCTACGATTTACAAGAGATCGGCAAACCGACCTTAACCGATGTCCTAAAACCATTTTTAAAATAGATGAAAACTGCAATGATCGCCCTTGGGGGGAATGCCCTTTCCCCCAAGGGCGAAACCGGCACCATCGCACAGCAATTCGCTAAAACCCGTGAGAGTTTGGAAGGGATTTTCAATCTTATTGCTCAAGAATATCAGATTTGTATAACCCACGGTAATGGCCCGCAAGTCGGCGATGAATTATTAAGGATGGATCTTACGCACGATGCAGTTCCTGCCCATCCTTTGGGTGTATGCGTAGCGAGCACACAAGGCAGTATCGGCTACATGATACAACAGTCATTGCAAAACCTTTTGCGGAGAAAAAAAATTGATCGGGAAGTTGTAACTTTCATCACGCAGGTTGTGGTTGACTTTGACGATCCTGCGATTAAAAATCCGACCAAATTTATCGGACACTCCTACGCCAAAAATGAGATCGAAGTATTAGCCCAAAAATTTGATTGGGAAATTGCTGAACAGAATCCGGGTAAATGGCGGCGAATTGTACCATCGCCCCTGCCTCAATATATTTTAAATGGAATCAGTTTAAAGAAATTAGTTGATCACGGATCAATTGTACTGACTGCCGGCGGTGGCGGCATTCCGGTTTATTATGACGAAAATAATAATCTCGAAGGTTTGGATGCCGTGATTGATAAAGATTATTCGGCAGCTTTGATGGGCAGAATACTTAAAGCTGAGGAATTATGGATAATTACCGATATTGATCATGCCTATCTAAATTATGACAAGCAAAATGAAGAGAAGATTGGTAAAATCACTCCGGATCAAGCAAAGCAGTATCTTGATGAGGGTCACTTCCAAGCCGGCAGCATGAAACCCAAAATTGAAGCAGCTCTATATTTTTTAAAATATCACGGCGAAAAAGTGGTGATAACTTCCATATCCAATATCCAAAACGCCATTGAAGGAATGTCGGGTACTATAATTAGGAATCAGTAATGAAAATACACGAATACCAAGGGAAAGCAATTTTAAAAGAATATGGTGTTGCCGTACCTGATGGCTACCCTGCCCTATCGGTAAAAGAAGCGCTACAAGCCTATGAAAAACTCGGCGGCGAAATTGCAGTTGTAAAAGCGCAGATTCATGCCGGCGGTCGCGGCAAAGGCGGTGGTGTCAAAATTGCCAAAAATCGTGACGAATTTGAGAAATATGCCAATGATATTTTGGGGATGAATCTAATAACTCACCAAACCGGCCCGGAAGGAAAGGAAGTTCAACGATTATTGATTGAACAAGGAATTGACATAGCAAGAGAATTGTATGCCGGATTAGTTTTGGATCGTGAAAAACGGAAATACGCTTTTATGGTATCAACCAAAGGTGGCACAGAAATAGAAAAAGTTGCCGCGGAAACACCGGATAAAATTGTAAAGGAATGGATTGATCCAAGTATAGGTTTGCAAGAAATTCAACTTCAAAATTTGGTAAATGCGCTTGGACTCCAAGGCGATCAAGCCAAAAATGGTATCAATATTCTCAAGGCACTTTGGGAAGTGTTTATCGCTAAGGATTGCTCGTTAATTGAAATAAATCCCTTGGTAGTCACAAAAGCTGATCAAGTAATTGCACTTGATGCAAAGGTAAATTTTGATGATAACGGACTATTCAGGCACAAAGATTTAATGGATTTGCGCGATATTTCCGAAGAAGATCCTGCTGAGGTAGAAGCAAGCAAATATAACTTAAATTATATAAAACTTGACGGCAATGTCGGTTGTATGGTCAATGGCGCCGGATTGGCAATGGCAACCATGGATATTATCAAATTGTATGGCGGTGAACCCGCTAATTTCCTTGATGTTGGCGGAGTTGCCAATGCCGAAACCGTTGCCAACGGCTTCAAAATAATATTATCAGACCCAAATGTAAAATCAATTGTGATTAATATTTTTGGAGGAATTGTCAGAGGCGACCGCGTTGCGCAAGGTGTTATAGATGCTATGGAAACCATTTCAGTAAATGTGCCGGTAATTGTCCGTTTAGAAGGAACCAATGCTAAACAAGCGGCTGAGTTGCTAAATAATTCGAGTTTGGATTTTATCGTGGCTACCAGTTTTGCCGATGCCGCTCAAAAGGCAGTTGAGGCTGCTAAGGAGATACAACAATGAGTATTCTTGTTGATAAAGAAACACGTTTGATTGTGCAGGGCTTCACCGGACAGGAAGGCTCATTTCATGGCGAACAAATGATCAGATATGGTACACAGGTTGTTGCCGGTGTTACTCCGGGTAAAGGGGGCGATAACCATTTGAGGACACCGGTTTTTGATACAGTAAAGGATGCCAAGAATGACACAGCAGCTAACGCCTCAGTAATATTCGTACCGCCGGCTTATGCCGCCGATGCCATCATGGAAGCCGTAGCGGCTGAAATTGAATTGGTAATATGTATTACCGAGGGAATTCCAACCAAAGATATGGTTGCTGTAAATCACAATCTTAAAGGAAGCAAAACCCGTCTTATAGGTCCAAACTGCCCGGGCGTGATTTCACCCGGGAAATGTAAGATCGGCATTATGCCCGGTTTTATTCATGTCCCCGGTAATATTGGCATAATTTCCCGTTCCGGCACGCTGACTTATGAAGCCGTTTATCAGATCAGCAATAATGGTATGGGGCAATCCACATCAATAGGTATTGGCGGTGATCCAATAAATGGAACCAACTTTGTTGATGCACTAACATTATTTGCCCAAGATGATGAAACACATGGCATTGTAATGATCGGTGAGATCGGCGGTAGCGCCGAAGAGGATGCGGCACAATGGGTTATCGAAAATAATTTCGATAAACCGATCGTAGCGTTTATCGCCGGACGGACCGCACCACCCGGTCGCCGGATGGGTCATGCCGGCGCAATTATTGATGGTGGACAAGGAACAGCTGAGGATAAGATGCAGGCTCTAAATGCAGCCAATATTACTGTTGTGGATAATCCCGCTGATATTGGATTAACAATGAAAAAATTAATAGAGGTATGATGAATAATAGAACTTTTGCAATTATTAAACCGGATGCCGTGAGAAACAATTATGATGGTAAAATTATTGATCAAATTCTAAGAAGTGGTTTTAAGGTAATTTCAGCCAAAAAAATCCGGATGACCAAACAACAGGCTGAAGGCTTCTATGCCATCCACAAAGGTAAACCTTTTTATCAGGAACTGACCGAATTTATGTCTTCCGGTCCGTCATGGGTTTTAGCATTAGAAAAAGAAAATGCTGTAGTGGAATGGAGGAAAACGATTGGAGCTACCAATCCTGCTGAAGCTGATGATGGTACAATCCGAAAATTATATGCTATAAGTCTTGGAGAAAATGCTGTACATGGTTCTGACAGCGATGAAAATGCCCAAATTGAAATTGCTTTTTTCTTTTCCGAAGCGGAACTTATTGCCAGTCAATAATTATTGTTTTTTTCAAAATTGAGACTCAAATTTAAAGACTTGGTTATTTAACTTTTTTTAACAGGATCATATCATGAAGAGAGCACTAGTCTTAAGCATAGTATTTTTATTAATACTTGGCTGTCAGCAGGAAGCTGTTACCGGCTATGTCGGACAACAATTCCTACTAAAAGCTGATGTACCAAATGAAGTTGGAACCTTTGATTATATATGGAAAATAACCGACTTGCCGGAAGCAAGCAAGCTAACTTTGGCAGATATGCAATTTTCCGAAGATGAATCTCAAGCTATCTTCATTCCTGATGTAGCCGGTCATTATACATTGCAAGTAACCGTTTGGAAATATACTGATAAGTTAGGCGCAATTGCCTATACCTATGACATTACCGAACAGGAAATTGATACGGAAACTGTTAATACTGATGCTTGGTTAAATGAATCAGTCGATGAAACCAAAGAAGAACAGCAGGAAATAGCAGAAAAACCTGATTCAGCTATTACTGAAGAAAAGAAAATTAATAATACTGTTGATACCGAGACAGAGACATTGGAAACCTCAACTGCACCACCCCCGCCAATTGTGACGACAGAAGCAAATTTCACAATTCAAGTCGCTGCCGAATCCAATAAAGACGCTGCACAGCGGATAGTTGATAAATTCAAAATGGCTGGTTTTGATGCTTATATTCAGGAAGTTACAACTGCCTCCGATCAAACTTTGTTCAGAATAAGGATCGGCCGTTATGCAACACAAGAAGCAGCCCGTACTGATGCTCAGCGCTTAGAACTTGAGTATGGCACGGACACCTGGATCACCAATATCCGGTAATTAATTAGTATTCTGCATCGGAACGAATGAATTTCTATTTTGACATAAGAGATGTCTTCCGTGCGCCGCGTTTAGCATTCAGCGGTAAAAAAATCTGGCTATTTCTAAAAGCTAATATCTTTGGCTTTACTGTATATTGGTTAGTTGCAAATATTGCTTTAACCATCAGCGGTTACGGTTTTAGCAACAGTATAGATCACTTCGGACTGTATCCCTGCTTATTTAGAATTGAAGAACCTTCTCTTATAGCTTCTATAATATACTTTTCAGGTATAATAATATGGATTATGGCAATTCTCTATGCTTGCACAGGTGTTGCCCGCTTAACTATTCAACAATTGAAAGGCAATGATTCCTACTCAGTTTCTGACGCCCAAAAATTTACCAAAGAATATCGAGTGCCTGTTATAATGAGTTCGGTTTCCGTAGTAATCATCGCATTGTTTTTTGTTGCGATCGCTACAATCTTTGGATTGTTAGGTAAAATTCCGCTGCTTGGTGAGATATTATTCGCATTGTTATACGTTGTTTATTTCTTCGGCGCAGTCTTTACCATTTATACTCTGATTGTATTTGTGGTAACACTAATTTATTCACCCGCAATCGTTGCAACAATGGAAGAGGATACGATGGGCACAGTATTCCAAAGTTATTCCATCACATGGTCGCAGCCTTGGCGAATAATCGTCTATAATAGCGTTTTGCTTCCAGTTCTCGGAATTGGTGTATATGTGCTAAAATTGACATTGATAGCAGCCTACAAATTCATCAATCTGATCTTCGGTACAGATTGGCTGATGGGTGAAAAAGTACAAAATGTGGTTGCTTGGGCGAGCGATTTAGTACTGCCAAACATTACATTTTTTAGTAATTATCAAAATCTGTTTGCTTTCGCTTCCAAAGAAAATCCTATTTTTCCGACTCTTCAAGATGGTGTCGCCTTGCCGATCTCAGAGTACTTTGCCGGTACTCTATTAGCAATGGTCTTTTTTATATTATTGGTTATTTTACTATCATACGGTTTATCAATCTTCGCGGTTGGGCAAACATTGATTTTTACCATTCTTAAGAAGAAATCGAACGATGAAAATCTTTTGGAGCGTCCCGATAAAGATTCAATTATTATTGATGAAAATTCTGTTGATAATGAAGAAGATAATAGGCTAACAAAGGAAGAATGATTAGGCTTAATTGTTCTTGTTTGAACCTTTATTAATAGTTAGCTTTTTGCCCTGAAAAATGAAGATTTACCGTACCGAATTAATTTCAGATATTCAAGAAAAGTTATTTGATATTAGTGTTAAAGAAATCAGTGTTGATGAAATAGAATTTTACTCTGATAAAATTGAAGGTGCAATGTCAATTGACTGCATGTCAAACGGTTATCATTTGAAAGGTAATTTAAAAGTACCATACGAGCTTACTTGTGATCGTTGCCTAACCATCTTCAAAGATTTAAAAACCGTTAAATTCGATTTCATCTTAACTGATGATGCGCAATTAAAATATGATAAATCAGATGATTTAATTCATTTTCCAATAAGTGAAAATGAATTTGATTTAAATCCCTTATTCCAGGAACTAATTCAATTGGAGTTGCAAATAAAAATACTTTGTAAATCTGATTGTAAAGGACTGTGCTCTATATGTGGAATCAATTTAAATGAAAAACATTGTGAATGTAATACCCGTACAAATTCAGGTGTCTGGGATAAGTTGAAAAATTTACAAGGGAATTGACCCAAAAGAATTGGAGTTATTATGGCACTACCAAAAACCAGGCAATCAAAAGCACGCGGACGTAACCGTCGGACTCATTACAAAGCCAAAGCTGTGGCATACATGGCATGTCCACAATGCGGTGAAACAAAGATGCCGCATCATGCCTGCCCTAATTGCGGCTATTACCGAGGAAGACCTGTAATCTCTGCGGCAGAATAAAATAATTATATGAAATTTGTTTTAGACGCCACAGGTGGCGATAATGCACCGAGTGCTGCAGCACAAGGGGCAATAATGGCATTAAACGTTACCAACGATGTTGATATTGTATTAATTGGTAACAAAGCTGCTATTACAAAAGAATTTAATGACGGTATCCCCGATCGGATTTCCGTACATCACGTTACCCAAGACATTGACATGCAGGATTCAGGTGCAAAAGTAATTAAGACTAAACCTGATTCTGCAATTGTAAAAGGTGTTAGATTCGTAAAGGACGGACAAGCCGATGGATTCATCAGCGCCGGGCACACCGGGGCTGTTATGACAGCCGGCACGCTATTATTAGGACGAATTCCGAATGTCAAACGACCGGCATTGGCAGCTTACATTCATTCCGAAACCGGTGGAAAAGTTATCTGTGATGTTGGCGCCAATCCCGATGCAAAGCCTGAACATTTGCTGCAATTCGCTATCATGGCTTCTTACTATCTCGAATATGTTGAAAAACAAGAAAATCCGAAGATCGGTTTAATCAATATTGGCGAAGAATCAACCAAAGGCAATGATCTTTATAAAACAGCGCACAAATTGCTCAGCAAGGAATTGCCAAATTTCTACGGCAATGTAGAGGGGCGACAGCTCCTCGATAGTGAAGCGAATGTATTGATCTGTGATGGTTTTGTCGGCAACACTATTCTGAAATTTGGTGAGGGTTGGATGAATATATTTTATAATTCGATCAAGAAAGGTATCGCAACAAGCTTGCGTTACAAAATTGGCGGTTATCTTATAAAACCAATTTTTGAAGACATCAAAAAACGCTATGATTATGAAGAGCACGGTGGCACCCCCCTTTTGGGAGTAAACGGTATCGCCATTGTTTGCCACGGAGCCTCCGGTCCAAAGTCATTTTATAATTCCATTTTATTAGCCAAAAAAAGTATTGATAATAAATTGATTGATTACACAAAAAACGAATTAGCAGCTCACTTGGAAGCCTTTAAATGAATGCAGCAATAACAGCCACAGCAAGATATTTGCCGAAACGCGTACTATCCAATTTTGATTTGGAAAAAATGGTTGATACATCCGATGAATGGATCAGAGCAAGAACCGGAATCGAAACACGTCGTTTGGTATCTAAAGGACAGGCTTCGGCTGACATGGCAACCGAAGTCGCTAAAATATTAATGGAACGGTCAAATACAAAAAGTGATGAAATTGATCTGATAATTATTGCAACGGTAACACCGGATACGATGTTTCCTTCTACCGCAGCACGGGTACAACATAGTATTGCAGCAAAAAATTGTTGGGGCTTTGACCTCTCCGGAGCTTGTACCGGTTTTTTATATGCCCTGGAATCCGGAGCACGCTTTGTAGAATCGGGCGATTATAAAAAAGTTTTAGTCATCGGTACCGATACGATGAGCTCAATTATTGATTATACAGACCGAAATACCTGCGTTTTGTTCGGGGATGGTGCCGGTGGTGTTCTGCTCGAACCAACTGAATCAAATAATGGCGTTCTCGATGCTCTGCTTCGGATCGACGGTTCCGGCGGGGATGCCTTGATTATGCCCGGTGGTGGTAGTCTGCATCCTCCATCGGTGGACACCGTCAATAAAAAAATGCATTATGTGCGTCAGGACGGTAAAACAGTTTTTAAGTTTGCTGTAAAAGGTATGGCGGACATCAGTTCGGATATTCTAAGCAAGAATAATTTTACCGGTGAGGATATCAAATTATTCATTCCGCATCAGGCTAATAAACGAATTATTGACGCTGCCGCCAAGCGCTGCAAGATACCAAATGAGCGTGTGCTGATAAACATTGATAAATATGGAAATACAACTGCCGCTACTATTCCGATCGGTTTGGATGAAGCGGTAGAGGATGGAACTTTACAGGACGGAGATATTGTTTTAACCGCTTCCTTTGGTGCGGGTTTCACATGGGGTTCAATGTTAATCAGGTGGGGAAAGTAGTATGAAAAAAGCTTTTATATTCCCCGGACAAGGTTCACAGAAAGTAGAAATGGGAGCAGACCTTTATTCGACAACTGAGATTGGGAAAAAATTCTTTGATATTGCAAATACAATCATGGGAATTGACCTGACAAATATTATCCTGAATGGTCCTGATGAGAAACTAAAGCAAACTCGTTTTACTCAACCGGCGATCTATTTAATTAGCTCAATTTTAGGAGAATTGTTGAAAAGCAAAGGTATCAAAACTGATGTAGTTGCCGGTCACAGTCTTGGCGAGTATTCAGCGTTGGCGTTCGTTGGTGCTTTTTCATTTGAGTCCGGTATGGAAGTTGTCAGGCTACGCGCTGAAAGTATGCAAAATGCCGGCAAACAAATTCAGGGAACAATGGCTGCCATCATTGGAAGCGAAAGAGATATTATAACTGATATTTGCAAAAATTATGATAAAGGTATAGTTCTGCCGGCTAACTTTAATGCCCCAGGACAAATAGTTATTTCAGGTGATGTGGAAGCGGTACGGGAAGTAATGGTACTTGCCAAAGATGCCGGAGCACGGAAAGTAGTCGAATTAAATGTGAGCGGCGCATTTCACTCGCCGCTAATGACATCTGCCAAGGCAGCATTAACAGATAAACTTAACTCAATTGATATAAATAATATTGATATACCCATTTATTCGAATGTATCGGCCAAACCGGTACAAAACTCTACTGATATCAGAAATAACCTAATTGATCAACTTGATAATGCTGTCTTATGGCAGGATATAATTACCAACATGATCAATGATAAAATATCTAACTTTGTTGAGGTCGGTCCGGGCAAAGTTTTGCAGGGACTGACTAAAAGAATTGACAGAAATGTTAATTCTACAGGCATTGAAACAAATATTGATGTAAATTCCTATACAAATGAATAATTTAGAAAATAAAGTTGCTATTGTAACCGGAGCCTCGCGTGGTATCGGTAAATCAATTGCTGAGGGATTTGCCAAAGCAGGTGCAAAAGTAGTCTGTGTGAGCCGAACTGAGAAGGCAATCAAAGCAGTTGCGGACAGTATTAATGCAAATGGTGGTGAAGCTATTGCAATCGTATGCGATATTTCCAATGCCGAAAGTTTTGGTGAACTAATTAAATCTGTTGCCGGGCAATTTGGAACAGTTGACATTTTAGTCAATAATGCCGGTATCACTAAGGACAATCTAATTATGCGAATGTCGGAAAGTGATTGGGACACCGTTTTAGATACCAATTTAAAAGGTGCTTTTAATGGCACAAAAGCAGTTACGCGACAAATGATGAAGCAACGAAGCGGTAGGATAATAAACATTTCATCAGTCGTTGGTCTAACCGGTAATGCCGGGCAAGCAAATTACTCCGCATCCAAAGCCGGATTAATCGGTTTAACAAAAGCAACTGCCAAAGAATTAGCATCCAGGGGTATAACGGCAAACTGTATTGCACCTGGATATATTGAAACAGATATGACCAATCAATTATCCGATAATATAAAAGAGACACTGATTGATCAAATACCTTTGGAACGAATCGGACAGGCAGAGGATATAGCGCACACTGTATGTTTCTTAGCATCGGATGAAGCCGGTTATATAACCGGACAGACGATCACCGTTGACGGTGGAATGGTCATGTAAAATAAGAAAAGAGGTAACTATGAACGTAGCTGATAAAATTAAAGAAGCAATTATTGATAAACTCGGAGTGGAAGAATCGCAAATTACTCCGGAAGCTTCTTTTATAGATGATCTTGGAGCAGATTCGCTCGACACAGTTGAATTAATCATGGCATTAGAAGAAGAATTCGACCTTGAAATTCCCGATGAGGATGCCGAAACATTGACAACTGTAAAAGCAGTAATTGATTATATCGAAGATAAAACCAAATAAATTTCAGGTTTATGAGTAAACCAAAGGTTGTAATTACTGGTATGGGGGCAATTGCCCCCAACGGAAACGATTTAGATGCTTTTTGGTCAGCGTTGATCAATGGTAAAAGTGGTATTGACCGGATAAGTGCTTATGATACTACCGATCATTCGGTTACGATCGCCGGCGAAGTTAATGATTTCAATTATGAAGATCATCTTGACCGAAAAGAAGCCCGCAAACTTGACCGCTTTACCATCTTCTCGCTCGTAGCTGCCGAAGAGGCAATCAATAATGCTCGTTTGGATTCAGGCAAATTGGATAGTGACCGGATCGGCGTGATTCTTGGTTCCGGTGTCGGAGGTGTTGCAACTTTAGTTGAACAGCAGATGACCCTGCATGAACGTGGTCCCAAACGTGTTTCGCCGCATTTTGTACCAAAAATGATTGCTAACATTGCGGCCGGGCATATCGCAATCAAATGGAATCTCAAAGGACCTAATCAAACTGTAGTATCCGCATGCGCTTCCGCAACCGATGCCATTGGGATAGCATTGCGTTTAGTTCAAGCCGGTGATGCAGATGCAATCATAACCGGAGGTTCGGAAGCTAGTGTGCTGCCATTGACCATTGCCGGATTTGCCAATATGCGTGCTCTCTCTACTCGTAATGATGACCCGCAAGCTGCAAGTCGGCCTTTTGATCTCGATCGCGACGGCTTTGTATTAAGCGAAGGTAGTGGTATTTTGATCATTGAAACCGAGGAACATGCTATTAAACGAAATGCACCGATTATCGCTGAAATTGCCGGCTATGGCGCTTCCGATGATGCATTCCATGTAACCCAACCTTCGGTTGGAGGAGAAGGCGGCGCCAAGGCAATGCAGCGTGCCATCGCTGATGCCGGTATTAATCCGGAGGATATTGATTATATCAATGCACACGGCACATCAACACCTTATAATGACAAGAATGAATCAAGCGGAATTAAAATGGTCTTAGGAGAGCACGCCAAAAAGGTTAAAATCAGTTCATCTAAATCAATGACCGGACATTTACTCGGTGCCAGTGGGGCGATTGAAGCAGTTGCTTCGGTAAAGGCTATTGAAGAACAACTTGCTCCACCTACAATAAACTATACCACTCCTGATCCTGAATGTGATCTGTATTACATACCAAACAAAGCCGAATCTTTTGAAATAAATAATGTGATGTCCAATTCCTTCGGGTTCGGAGGGCATAACGGAGTTTTAATATTTAAGAAATATAATCCTTAATAGGTTTTCCATTATCAATTTTTTACAAAAATATTTTCGTAAAAAAAATGATTTTTCAGTTCTTGAAAAAATAATCCAATACCGATTCCACAATTTAAACTTATTAGAGCAGGCATTTACGCACCGCTCATACAATTCGGATCCAATCAAAAATTATGAAAGATTGGAATTTCTCGGCGACTCCGTATTGGATATAATTATCAGTAAATTGCTTATGGCAGAATTCCCGGCTGGCGATGAAGGATTATTGACCAAAAAACGGGCTGCTTTAGTACAGAGGAGTTTTCTAGCATCAATCGGAGTTTCATTAAAACTGTTACACTATTTACGGATTGATCAGGGCATTGATATTTCTCAAAACAAAGTAGCCAAGAAACAAAATGCCAATTTGGTCGAAGCTTTAATAGGTGCCGTATATTTGGACGGTGGATTGACCCCATGCCGGGAATTAGTAAGAAGGCTGCTTTGGTCTCAGCGCAATGAAGCGTGGAAACTAACTAATTATAAAGGACGATTAATCGAATATTGCCATGCCAATGCCTTGGATAATCCAATTTTCCATACGATTAATGTTACCGGACCCGACCATGATAAAGTTTATGAGATACACGTACAAATTGGCGAACGTGTGTTTCCAGGAGCAATCGAATCAAATAAAAAAGCGGCAGAACAAACTGCCGCTTCCAATGCCCTATCTATCTTAAGCGGGTACGATTAATCTCAATTAATTTTTTCCAAAGCTTGCTTCAACCTATCAATATTTTTTACCGGTGATGGATCGGTATCATGTAAAATTGCACACCAATAGCTTAACCAATCACCAAAATTTATCAGATCAAGCAATCTTTCAGTCTTAGTGTTGCCTTCGGCGCGGACTTCATGTTGCATAATACCCATATCATTCAATATTTCTTTGGTGATATCCTGACGCGCCTTGATCCTCGGATTGTCATTTTTGTCACGCAGCCAAATCACGGATAATTCGCTTAACAGATCAGGATTATTGCCCCATCCTATGATTTCATTATGATTTAATTCAGGCAACTCATTGTGGTAGGCAAGCATTTTGGAATTCTCACACAATTGCCCCTTCCATCGCAAAGCGACGACACCGGTTGTATCGGTAACGCCGTAAATAATTGGTATCATTCCGTAAATTTCCTTGGCCATTTTGAATATCGGATTATCTGATTCACCAACCGAATAACTTTCCCGCTTACTTTCGAGCACACTGACGGTTTCATTCAATTCAGAAATTATTTTCTCAGATACAAATCCGATTTTATTAAGTAAATATAAAATCGGAACAAATGAATACGCCAAGGCGGCACGCGGTTGCAATCCTCCTGGAATTTTTATCAGATCGTAGTCATTCTCAGCTAATTGTTCCGATAATTTTCCGCCTGTTGATATTCCGCAAATTTGAGCACCTTTCTTAACCGCATCTTTATATGAGCCTAATGCTTCCTCCGTATTCCCGGAATAGGATGAACAAATAACTAATGTTTCCTCATCAATCCAATTTGGCAGATCATAATTCCGATTTACATAAAATGGGATTTTTAGTTCATCGCTGATGATTGCTTTTATTACATCGCCACCGATTGCAGATCCGCCCATTCCGGTTAAGACTATATTCCTTATCTTTGAAAAATCATTTTTTAGTTCAATTTTTTTACCAGTAACAAGGGCTTCCTTGATTTGATCCGGAAAATGATATATAGCCCCGAACATATCCTGTGGATCAATTTGCGATTTATCCATATTATTTCTTCCTTTTCCAAACATATTCTGTTAATTGCTCTAAATGAGCACGATTATCTTTTGGTATAATATTCAAATTCTTCTGAGCAGCCTCAGTATAATTTTGAGCAATCAGCTTAGCTTCTTCAAGAATACCGGTTGTTTCAAAATAATTCCTCAATTCAATTAATGCCTCATCTATTTCTTTTTGATTAACTGAATCCCACATTTTTTGCCAATTTGAAGCATTATTTTGTCGGGCAAGGACAGTTAAAATGGTTTGTTTGCCCGCAATCAGATCGCTCCCTAAGCTCTTTCCCATTGATTTAGGATTACCAAATATTTCAAAAATATCATCCTGAATTTGGAATGCAATGCCAAGATTTAACCCGTATGATCTTAGTTCATTTATTATTTCGTCAGGCTGATTACCTAAGATGCCACCGAGTTCAGCACAAAAACCGATCAACCAACCGGTTTTCTTTTTGATCATTTTTAGATATTGATCGAAGACAACTTTAGTATTATGCTCAAATTCTTTATCGTAAGCCTGTCCCTCACAAACATACAAGGTCGCCTTGTTAAACGCATGGACTGCCTTCAAAGGATTTACCGATACCTTGGTAATTAAGATTTGGGCAATTGCATAGATCCCATCACCGGCTAGAATTGCCGTTGATTCGTCCCATTTTGTATGGACAGTTGCTTTGCCATGACGAATACTGTCTTGATCCATAATATCATCATGTACAAGCGTAAAATTGTGCAATAATTCCACCGCTAAGCCGGCATTCAGCAAGTCTTCAGAATTTGCCTTGTACGCAGTCCCGATCAGATTTACGATTATCGGACGAAGGCGTTTCCCCTTGCCAGCCATAATATATCTGATTGGATCATAAATATATTTTGGTTCCGAGTCTAACGGAAAATTATTCAACTGCCTGTTGAATTTATTCCGTAACTCTTCAATGTGATTTAGGAAAGTATCAGTGACCAACTTCTATCTCCAATTTCCCGATTTCTAATAATTTGGTAAGCACTAAATCCTTTATTTCTTCCATTCTTTCAGGTGTGTTTGCTTCAAACCGACAGACAATTACCGGTTGGGTATTGGATGATCGCACCAAACCCCACCCATCACCGAATGTAATTCGGACGCCATCCACAGTTGAGCAATCATAATTGGCTAAGAAATATTCTTCGGCTTCCTTTGCTATCCTGAATTTTTCTTCATCCGACTCACAAGCCATACGCATTTCCGGTGTCGAGTAATAGGTCGGGAGAACAGCTTTTAACGCTGACAAAGGTTGATCAGTTCGAGATAATAATTGTACAAGTCGAGCGGCAACATAAAGTGCATCGTCAAAACCGAAGAAATCGTCCGCAAAGAAAATATGTCCACTCATTTCACCGCCGAATTTGCAATTGAGTTCCGCCATATGCTGTTTGATCAGGGAATGACCGGTTTTCCACATTACCGGTTTACCACCGTATTTCACGATCATTTCTTCTAAAGCCTGCGAACATTTTACATCGAAAAGGATTTCATCACCTTCTTCAACTATCTCCGGCAAGAATAAAGCCATTAATTGATCCGCCCAAATTATATCACCGGTTTCATCCACAACGCCAACACGGTCGGCATCGCCGTCAAAAGCTATACCGACATCATAATCACCGGATTTCATTAATTCTATCAGATCAATTAAATTTTCCTTAACAGTAGGATCCGGATGATGGTTAGGGAAATTGCCATCAACTTCACAATAAAGTTCTTTAAGTTCAATGCCGAGCGCTTTGAATATATCCGGAGCATTAACACAAGCCGCTGCATTTCCACAATCCATCACGACTTTCATTGGTCGCTCAATTGATATTTTATTTAAGATCATTTCCTTATAATCCGGCAAGATTTGATATTCTGAAATTTGTCCTTTCCCCTCAATAAAGTCCTGTTCTTCAATAATAGTACGAATTTCCTGAATTGCCTCGCCATACACTGCCTTTTTAAATAATGACATTTTGAAACCATTGAATTCAGCCGGATTGTGACTGCCGGTGATCTGAACGGCACCATCAATATCCAATTTCCACATACTATAATAATTGACTGGTGAGGGTATAATCCCGATGTCAACTACATCTAAACCTGTGGACAATAATCCCTCCTTAAAACTTTGTTTTAAACTCGGCGTGGTGAGGCGGGCATCGCCGCTTAGGGCAACTTTTTTTGCTCCTTTCCTTAATACATAAGTACCATATCCTTGCCCGAGTTGTTCCACTACCTGCGGCGGGAAGTCTTTTTCCACTTCACCCCTAATATCGTATTCTCTAAAAATATATTTATTTAATTTCATCAATTGATTATCCGTTTATTTTTAATGTTAAAATTAAGATTAATAGTTCAATTATTAAATCAATGATTGCGCTATCAGACTGCTAAATCACCAATAATTTCCCTCAGATTTCCTTCCTGAGCATTCAACAATTCTTTTGCGTCTGATTTCGAACAATTATTGTTTATCATTACCAATGCCGTTTTAACCGATCCCCCTGAGCGTCTTAACATTTTACCCGCATCTTCGTAATTTAAGTTTGTCAATTTCTCGATAATCCGCGTCCCCCGATCACGTAATTTTTCGTTTACTACCTGTAAGTCAACCATCAAGTTTCCATAAACTTTTCCCATTTTTATCATAGACGCAGTTGATAACATATTCAATATCATTTTTGTGGCAGTCCCGGCTTTCATACGTGTTGAACCGGCAATTATTTCGGGTCCTACAGCCACCGGTAGAACTATATCATAATCAAAGCTATTTAACGATGTTGGATTACAAATTAAAAATACAGTCCGGCAATCATTCTGCTTGCCAAAGTTTAAGGCTTCAATCACATAAGGTGTTGTACCGCTACTAGCAATTCCGATTAAAACGTCCCCGCTATTCAGTTCCAACTTGTTTAAATCACCGTGTGAATTATCCGGAAGATCTTCAGCCCTTTCAATTGATCGAAAAACCGCTTCTCTACCGCCGGCGATCACTCCTGTAAACCATCTCCGGGGAGCAGAAAAGGTTGGCGGGATTTCCGATGCATCCAAAATTCCCAATCGCCCGCTTGTTCCGGCTCCAACATAGATTATCTTTTGTCCGTCTTTTAGAGCGGTCACCACCAATTCAACAACCTGCGTTATGGCCGGGATAACCTTTTTTACCGCATCGGAAACAGTACTATCTTCTTCATTGATAATCTCCAATATTTCCGAAATGGATTTTTTATCAATTTCAGTTGATCTCGGATTTTGTTGTTCGGTTATCAGCTCGGAGCGATTGATTTTCATCCTATGTCTTTTCCATATCGCGTCGGATCGGTTTACCCAACACTATTATTATAATGAATAATAATATTATACCGATTAAGATAGAAACCATCAAATTTCCGCCGAAACCGATCAATAAATAACCAAATATTAAAGCTACAATTCCGACCGTAATTGAATATGGCAATTGTGTTTTAACATGATCTATATGATCTGCGCCCGACGCCGTAGAGGATAAAATCGTTGTATCCGATATTGGCGAACAATGATCACCAAGCACCGAACCGGAAAGGATCGCTGCGAATGTGCTTAGAAAAATCGGTGAGGTAACAATTTCATTCGGAGAACCTGTCATCAACTGCATTGCCATTGGTATGACAATTGGAACAAGAATGGACATGGTTGCCCAAGAGGTTCCCGTTGAAAAACTTATCGCAGCGGCGGTCAGGAATATCACAGTCGGTAAAACCTGCGGTGTTAGAAAATTCGATGAGATACCAACAAGGAATTCAGCTGTGCCCAAATCTTCCGAAACTTGACCAAGGGTCCAAGCCAAAACTAACACCGCACATCCTAACAACATTGACTTGGCGCCGGTCAACCAGGCATTAACGGCATCATGCAATGATAGCAGCTTTTTACTTACCGTGAATATAATCGCAATTATGCCCGCCGAATACGATCCCCACATCAATGCGGCGTATGAATCCGCTCCGCCGATAATATTCCGTAGTGAAGGTTCCATACCGGCTTCTAAGGAACGGATGCCGGTAACAACCAACCCTAACATGGCGATTGATACAACACCGATTATCGGAAATATCGCATTGCTCCAATGCGATGATTTTCCGAAGCGATTATCAGCTTCGATTTGTGATGTATCAGTCATTGGATTGGCGCCCGGCTGCATAACTGCCCCGGTCTGAATCGTACGCCTCTCGGCTTTGTACATCGGACCAAATTCACGTCGCAACAATGTATTCATTAAAATGAATATAATTGTTAATAAACAATAAAATGAGTAGGGTACGCTTTTCAGAAATGTAATATACGGACTTTCGGTTATTCCAAATTGCTCATACGGTCCGTTTAATAAACTCATTTGAAAAATTGACCAAGTGCTGATAATGGCTAAACTGGCAACCGGAGCGGCGGTTGAATCAACTAAATAGGATAGCTTTTCTCTCGAAATACGCAATTTATCGGTTAATGGACGCATCATGTTCCCGACAAGCAGTGTATTAGCATAATCATCAAAGAACACGACAACTCCCATCATAACCGTTGCAATTTGTCCCTGACGACGTGTTTTGGCGCGTTTTACGGCAATATCCACAATCCCGCGCATTCCGCCATTGGCTGAGATTACACCGATCATTCCGCCAAATCCGAGCGTAAATAGTAGTATAGCAGCATGGCTGGTATTAGCTAAGGAGCCAATTAGGTAGGTATCTAAAGTAGATAGAAATCCTTCAACAATATTCCCTTTCAAAATGGTTACGCCAATCCAAATACCGGCAAACAATGAGACTAACGTTTCGCGGGTGATCAATGCTAGAATAATGGCAACCAAAGGTGGTAAAATTGAAAGCCAATCCGGTGAACTACTTACTTGATTATTATCAGCCAGTAACAGAGCCATAGAGCCTATTATGGCGACAGAAATTTTTATTTGTTTTGACATGTTATTATGGAAGTTAGACGTGTTATTCTAATCAGTGCAATTTATTATCACTAAAAATATTACTGTTATAGTTTAAATTTGCGAACTTATTTAGTTAATAATTGTAATTTTAAGCGCAATGAAAAGAATCGACAAATATCTAATAAGACAATTCGCAACAATCTTTGCAATGTCTATTCTCGGATTTGTTGCCGTATTCCTGATCGTTGATTTAATCGAAAATATCGATAAGTTTATTGATAATAATGTCCCGTTTCGAATAATCTTAATTTTCTATTTCTATACATTGCCGTGGTTCTTCAGTATCGGCTTGCCGATGGCAACCTTAATAGCAACCGTATTCAGCATCGGTTTAATGGCTAAAAGAAATGAATGGACAGCCATGAAATCATCCGGTATAAGTTTGTATAGAGTGTCCATTCCGTTGATAACAATCGGATTAATACTAAGTTTTTTATCCTTTGAATTAGATAATTATTTAGTCGTTAAAGGAAACGAAAAAGTAACCGAGATCGAGCAAAAACACATGCGCCGCAAAGCACGTCGTAATATCTTTCGTGCTAATAAAATTCTGAACGATGTGTTACTACAAAAGCAGGAAACAACCCATATCTCCTTAGCAAGATATACGATTAGCGGAATGGAAGCCGATAACGCTACGATCCTTATATTAGATGAAGGAATGATTAACCGACGGATTGATGCTCGTAAAATGTTTTGGAATGACACTACTAAACTATGGGATATCACCAATTATTCAATCCGCGATTTTGACGAAATCGGCGAAGAAATCGCCGTAATCATCTCAAATGGTGACACGGCAATAAATGCCAATTTTATTCCTGACGATATTTCAAAACAATTCAAAAACCCCGACGAAATGAATTATAAGGAACTAACCGGACGCATAGCTTTGTTAAAAGAAAACGGAGTAAAAACCACCCGTTGGGAAGTTGCAAGGCACAATAAAATATCTTTTTCCTTGACCTGTCTCATTGTAGTGCTGTTTGGTTTACCGTTAGCTGTGTCAAAACAAAAAGGCGGACTTGCCTTTGCTGCCGGAATGAGCGTATTAGTGATATTTGCCTACTACGCATTTATCAAATTCGGTCAATCATTGGGTTATAAAGAGATTTTGGATCCCTTTTTATCGGCTTGGATTGGTAACATCAGCTTTGGATTAGGCGGAATTATTCTACTTTTTTCAGTTCGAAAATAAGTATAAATTTCTGACTATTGTCATCTGTACGACAGTAGTTTGTTAGTATAACGCATAAACTCTTCGCAACTAAAAACACAAATAAATAGGAGGACATTGATGGTCAACTCAAAACAATTAGCAAAACTGCTCTTAGTCGTAATCGCAATTGCGGGATTAACATTCGGATTAACGGCTAATTTCGTCTCAGCCGATAATTCTGTCGCTAATTTAACAATGAATGGATACGATGAATACTCCAATAGTAAATGCGGTGAAGGCAAGTGTGGCGGTGATTCAGATAAATCAGCCAAGGAGTCAAAATGCGGCGAAGGTAAATGTGGCGAAGATAAAAGCCATGATAAAAAATGTGATCGCAAATGTTGTGAGGATAAAAAACGAGACAAAAATTGTGAAGGTAAATGTGGTGAGGGCAAGTGCGGAGAAGGAAAATGTGGCGGTGATGATGCTAAAACAAGCGCCAAAGAAAAAGCCGCAGATGTTAAAGAAGCTGTGAAAGAAGCCAAATGCGGTGAGGGTAAATGTGGCGAAGGTAAGTGCGGATAATTTTAAAAATTATATAGAAAGACGGGTCAAATCCCGTCTTTCTATCATTAATAATTATGGAAATAATAAATAGATTAAAAGACAGTGTCAGCAAATTAACTGATCTACCCCCGTTATTTTTTAGACTGATTTTAGCAGTAGGCTTCTACAAACCTGCCACGATGAAATTAAAGAACTTTGAAGGAATTGTAGAGTGGTTTGGTTCCATGGAAATGCCATTACCAAAACTAAACGCATTCTTAGCTACCGGTACCGAAGCATTGGGAGTAATATTGCTTCTATTAGGATTAGCAACAAGATTAATATCAATTCCATTAATAATTGTCATGATCGTGGCAATTGCAACCGTTCATCTCGGAAATGGATTTGATGCCGGCAATAACGGTTGGGAAATACCTTTGTATTATATATTAATACTCTTCAGTCTGATAGTTACAGGTCCGGGCAAATTCAGCATTGACAATATCATCCAATCCCGCTCATCTAAAAAAGATTAGCAAAATATACGATTGGTTATAAAATTCGATACAGCGATATGCTCGATACCAATCAAAAATCAGCTGCCGATAAATTTATATTGAATAAGCTTGACCGCCGGTCTTTTTTGATTGCAGCGGGCGTTTTTACCGGCAGTGTTTCCTTGGGAGGATTACTTTCTTATCTTTATAGAAAATATAAAATACAGCCTCCATATTCAGGTTCGGAAAGCGAGATAATTCGTCATTTTCATGACCATTTATTTCCAAAGACCGCTGATTCGCCGAGCGCATCCGAGATCAACTCGATAGATTATTTACAATTTGTTCTGATTGATCCGGAAATTGATGAAGATAATAAATCATTACTGATTAACGGTGTAACTTGGCTCGAAGAAGAATGTCAAAATGAATTTAATAAATCATTTATGAATCTTTCAGCATCTGATAAAAATCGGATTTTGAGAATTATCGAAGAGGCAAATTGGGGCTACCGATATATATCCTTAAATCTAAATTATATTCTTGAAGCTTTATTATCTGATCCAATCTATGGCGGCAACCCCGATGAAATCGGTTGGCAATGGCTTGGGCATACACCAGGTATTCCACGACCTACTGATTCTACAAAATATAATAGTAAATGAACTACGATTATGACGTCTGTATTGTTGGTTCCGGTGCGGGTGCAGCTCCAATAGCCTACGAGCTATCCAAAGCCGGTAAATCGGTTGTAGTACTTGAAAAGGGACCTTGGTACAAAACTGAGGATTTCACGAAAGACGAACTATTATGCTGCAGACGCAGTGTCTACACTCCCAATCTAAAAGATGAACGGCACGTATTGGAAAACAAAAATGATGACAACGAATGGATCGGCCGCTCAACTTATGATACCGGTCGTGATTTTTGGAATGGAAATATGGTGGGCGGTTCATCTAATTTGATGAGTGGTTATTTCCACCGCTTAAAGCCTGAAGACTTCAGACTGTTTTCCGAGTTCGGTCCGATTGATGGTGCCAACATAGTTGATTGGCCTATAACCTACGATGATTTAGAACCTTATTATACAAAAGTTGAAGAGGTTGTCGGTGTATCCGGAAAAATTGTTGACCATCCTCATCAGGAACCGCGCTCCACGCAAGATTTTCCGTTCCAAGCGACGGCTGAACATCCCATCGTAAACAAAATTGATGAAGCTTGCCGGGAACTCGGCTACCATTCCATTCCAACGCCACGCGCCATTTTATCTAAAAACGCTTTGGATCGGAAAGCCTGCTCCTATTCCAATTATTGCGGCAGTTACGGTTGCGCAACCGATGCCAAGGGCAGCGCTCGGGCCGCCTTACTCAACCCTGCAATTGAAACCGGAAAGTGTGAAATCCGCCCGCATGCGATGGTATTCAAATTAGAGAGTGATGAATCCGGCAAAGTAACTACTGCAAAATATTATAATGAACAAGGCAAAATAAAATCGGTTTCAGCGAAAGTATTTGTGGTCGCCTGTCAAGCATCGGAAACCGCGAGATTACTTTTGATGTCAATCGGCAGCAAGCACCCCAACGGGCTTGCGAATAATAACGGTCAAGTTGGAAAAAATTTGATCTACTCGGCGGGCGGATCGGGCAGCGGAGATATTTTGTTTAAAAATTATAATGATTCAGAAATTGCCCAACTCAAGATCCAAGGATTATTCGTGAACAGATCGCTACAGGATTGGTATGTTATTGATGACCGTGCTTTTGGTAAAAGATCAAAAGGCGGTACAATTGATTTCTTGTTTAGGCACGCCAATCCAATCAGCCGTGCGATTTCACAAAAATGGGGGCCGGATGGATTGCAATGGGGCAAGGCACTAAAAGATAGTATCAAATCATATTTTACCGAGGGCAGACATTTACGATTTGAAATTTTTAATGATTGGCTTCCTACGGATGATTGTTTCGTATCTCTCGATCCCGAAGTTAAGGATAAATGGGGTAATCCGGTGGCACGCCTAAGATTAGGCTATCATCAACATGATCTGAAAGTAGGCAAATATTTGGCAAACAAAGCCGAATCCGTCCTGAATAAAATGGGTGCTGAGAATATCTATTCCAGTATTAGTGGCTCTCCCCCGCCCAACTTGGTTGCCGGCGGCTGCCGCTTTGGAGACGATCCTGCAACATCAGTTTTAGACAAAGATTGCCGTGCCCACAACGTAGAAAATTTATATATCACCGATGCAAGCTTTATGCCCACCGGCGGTAGTGTTCCTTATACTTGGACGATTTATGCTAATTCGTTCAGGGTGGCGGATATTATAAATAGTAGATTGTAATTTGATTATACAAGTACTTGTTACTGCTAATTTTCAATTAGGGATTAGCGGTAATAAATAACTAATATTATATACTATATGTATTAAATAATTAAATTTGTAGTTCTATGATATATGCAATGTAAAAACAAATATATTCATCTGCTATCCACAATATTAAAGAATAAAAACTGTGAATAGATCAGAAGCCGAAATAAGATTAAAAAATACTTTTGGATTTGACCATTTTTATGATGAACAATGGGAAACTATTGATTTATTATTTCAAGGAAAAAGAGTTTT
>JANQGY010000004.1 GCA_028282845.1 bacterium
GATATAGTCAGCGTGTCCCGGACAATCAACATGAGCATAATGACGATTGACCGTCTCATACTCAACATGTGCTGTCTGAATAGTTATACCACGCTCCCGTTCCTCAGGAGCATTATCGATTGCATCAAAGGTCATTACCTCTGATAAACCTTGCGCACTCTGTGCTAATGTGATTGCCGCTGTCAACGTCGTCTTACCATGATCTACATGGCCAATTGTACCGATATTTACATGCGGCTTCGTGCGCTCAAATCTCTCCTTTGCCATTTTAAACTCCTATTTTAGTTTAGGAAACTGCTCCAACCTGTTCCAGTATCTCTGACTGGATATTAGCCGGAACTTGTTGATAATGTGAAAATTCCATGTGGAATACAGCGCGTCCTTGTGTAATCGATCTCAGATCGGTAACATACCCAAACATTTTTCCCAGTGGAACATTACCATTAATTACTTGCGCTTCTCTACGCTGACCCATTCCTTCAATTTTACCGCGACGTGAATTGATATCACCCATTACATCGCCTAAATATTCTTCCGGTGTAACAACTTCCACCGACATAATCGGCTCCATCAGAACCGGACTTGCCGCCGCGCAAGCTCTTTTTATTGCCATTGACCCGGCAATTCGAAATGCAATCTCTGAAGAATCAACTTCGTGATACGAACCAAAGATTAATTCCACTCTAATATCTTCAATCGGATAACCGGCAACAACACCATTTTTTAGAGCTTCTTTTATTCCTGCATCAATAGCAGGAATATATTCCCTTGGAATCACACCACCGACAATTTTATTATCAAAATGATAGCCCATTCCGGACTCATTTGGCTCTACATTAATTACAACATGCCCATACTGACCGCGCCCACCGGACTGACGCGTAAATTTAACATCAATATCAGATACTGCTTTTGTTATTGCTTCTGTGTAAGCTACTTGCGGCTTGCCGACATTGGCATTCACACTAAATTCTCTTTTCAAACGATCTACGAGTATTTCCAAATGAAGCTCACCCATTCCGGCAATAATAGTCTGTCCCGTATCCTGATTGGTAGAGACCTTGAATGTGGGGTCCTCCTCACTCAGCTTTACTAATGCTTCTGACAATGCTTTCTGATCTGCTTTACTTACCGGCTCAACCGATACTTCAACAACCGGCTCGGGGAAATCCATTGACTCCAAAATGATTTGACTATCAGCATCACAAATTGTATGCCCTGTATTCGTTTCTTTTAATCCTACCGCAGCAACTATTTCACCCGCTGTTACAGATTCAATTGCTTCTCGTTTATTAGCATGCATCAATAACAAGCGACTAATTCTTTCTTTTTTCTGTACGTTAGGATTATAAATATATGATCCCTTATCGAGCTTGCCGGAATAAACTCTTAAATATGTTAATCTTCCAACATACGGATCGGTCATAATTTTAAAGACTAAAGCACTAAACGGTTCTTTCTCATCCGGCTTACGGGTCATGCTTTTATCTGAATCGTTTGGCTTGAATCCAGTAACTGAACCTACATCAAGTGGACTTGGCAAATAATCAATTACAGCGTCTAACAGTCTTTGAACGCCCTTATTTTTAAATGCAGAACCGCAAAAAGTAGGTATGAATGTATTATCCAAACAGCCTTTGCGAAGTGCAGCTTTTAACTCCCCTTCGCCAATCTCTTCGTCCGCTAAATATTTCTCAAGCAGATGCTCATCATACGCGGCAGTCTCTTCAATGAGGTGATGACGCCATTTTTCGGCTTCTTCCACCATATCTTTTGGTATTTCGCCGTATTCAAATCTTGCACCCAAAGAAGACTCATTATATAAAATTGCCTTCATCATACATAAATCAATAATGCCCGTAAATAACTCTCCCGATCCGATTGGAATTGTCAACGGCAATGGATTAGCACCTAAACGATCTTTCATCATAGCCAATACATTATAAAAATCACCACCGGTACGATCCATTTTATTAACAAAAGCAATGCGCGGCACATTATACTTATCGGCTTGGCGCCAAACCGTTTCACTCTGTGGCTCAACACCACCAACTGCGCAAAATACAGCCACTGCACCATCAAGAACTCGCAACGACCTTTCAACTTCAACAGTAAAATCTACGTGACCGGGTGTATCAATAATATTAATTCTGTGATTATCCCACAAACAGGTTGTAGCAGCCGATGTAATTGTGATACCTCTTTCCTTTTCCTGAGCCATCCAATCCATGGTTGCACCACCTTCGTGAACTTCCCCGATCTTGTGTGTTCTACCGGTATAATATAAAATGCGCTCGGTTAATGTGGTTTTACCCGCATCAATGTGCGCCATTATACCGATATTACGGACCTGATCTAAGGAAATTTTATTCATTATCGGCGCGCTTTTCCAAAATGTGCGAATGCTTTATTTGCTTCTGCCATACGGTGCGTATCATCCTTTTTCTTGATTGCACCACCCTCGTTATTCGCAGCAGCGATCAATTCATTTGCCAAACGATCAGCCATCGGTTTACCGCCCCGACTTACCGCAGCATTAATAATCCAATGTGAGGAAAGATAAAATTGTCTGTTCTTGGGCACTTCAATCGGAACCTGATACGTTGCGCCACCGATTCGTTTCGATTTAACTTCCAACAATGGCGATACATTCTTTATCGCTTCTTGAAAAATCTTTAATCCTGCTGATTTCGTTTTTGTTTTGATCACATCCATTGCATTATAAAAAATCTTTTCGGCGACACCTTTTTTACCGCGTTCCATTATATAATTGATGAACTTCGCGACCTCAATATCATTGTAAACCGGATCCGGTAAAATTTCTCTTCTTTCTGGTCTTCTTCTACGCATTTCTATCTAAGCCTTAGGTTTCTTTGCCCCATAACGCGAGCGACTTGTTTTTCTATCGCTTACACCGGCTGTATCAAGAGTTCCCCTGATCACATGGTATCTGACACCCGGCAGATCCTTAACCCTTCCACCTTCAATCAATACAATTGAGTGTTCCTGCAAATTGTGCCCCTCACCGGGAATATATGCAGCAGCTTCAATCTGATTAGTCAATCTGACACGCGCCACTTTCCGTAATGCGGAATTTGGTTTTTTAGGTGTAGTAGTATATACACGTACGCATACTCCGCGTTTCTGCGGATTACGCTGTAGCGCCGGACTTGCATTTTTTTGCAAAATCCGCTTCCTACCTTTCTTTACTAATTGGTTTATCGTCGGCATATCTATTTAAATTAAGCCTATAAATTTATTTAATAATGGGAGATATAGTCAATTATTTTAACTCCTACTCCGCCTTTTATTTTACACTATTTCACCAACCGGAATTTCTTCCGATTCTTTAGTTCCAATTGGTTCTTTTGATTCCAATGCAACGTCCTGCAAATTTGGGAATCCGGTTCCGGCCGGAATCAAGCGTCCAATTACTACATTTTCTTTCAAACCGCGCAAATAATCTGTCTTGCCGGCCGTTGCCGCATCGGTCAATACCCTGGTTGTCTCTTGGAACGATGCTGCTGACAAATAACTCTCAGTATTTAAAGATGCCTGTGTAATTCCCATTAATAATGGATCGTAAGTTGCCGGCTTAGCTTTGTGAGTTTTGATCGGGTTTTTGCCGTCATTTTTCAGTTCTTTATTTATTTCTCTTAAATCAATTTTTTCAATCAAGGCCTCTTCTTCCCAATCGCTATCACCCGGATCAGCAACAATCGCCATGCCAGACAGTCTTTCATTTTCTATTGCCAGATCTACCCGATCAACCATCTGTGACTCAAGGAACCGCGAACTGCCGGGATCGCTAATGCGCACCTTTTTCATCATTTGTCGGACTATCACTTCAATATGCTTATCATTGATACCTACGCCCTGTAAACGATATACTTCTTGAATTTCATTTACAAGATATTCACGAACTGCTCCCGGACCCAAAATATCCAATATGTCAGTAGGAGAAATCGCTCCTTCACAAAGTGATGTTCCTGCTGTTATAAAGTCTCCTTCATGCACGATAACATGCTTACCGTAAGGTATCTTATACGACCTGCTCTCACCATCATTTGAATCAATAATAATTTTGCGAATACCACGCTTTGTCTCACCAAATCTAACCGTACCGTTAATTTCAGTTACAACAGCAGGATTAGAAGGCATTCGGGCTTCAAAAAGCTCGGCTACACGCGGGAGACCACCGGTTATATCACGAGTTTTGCCAATATCTTTCTGAATTTTTACCAGAGCCTGTCCACGTTTTACTTCCTGCTTATTAACGACATTAAGAGTTGCATTGACCGGTAGGATCGTACCACCTGCCATAACATTACCTTTCTTATCTTGAATTTCTACCTGCGGACTTAACTGCCTGTTTTTGGATTCAATAACAACCATTTGTTTTTTTCCACCTTCGACTGCTTCAATCTGATAGGTATCTCCTTCGATAAAATCTTTCAAATTGACGACTCCGTCGTGTCTGGCAAGTATAATATCGGTGTAAGGATCCCATTGAATTAAGGTTGTTCCCGGCTTAACTATATCGCCTTCATTTACAAATACATTAGCACCGTACGGTACATTGTATTCAGTTTTGACATTTTCCGGTTTCTTTTCATCAACAATAAAGATTTTGGAGTGTCTAACCATGCACCGTGTAATTTCATTACCCTCTTCGTCAATTGTATCTGCCGAATCATAGTTGCCTGAAAACTTGACCATGCCACCGTAACGGGCTTGCATATCGGACTTTTCAATAATTCGAGTAGCTGTACCGCCAATATGGAAAGTACGTAAGGTTAGCTGAGTGCCCGGCTCACCGATGCTTTGGGCGGCTTGTATTCCAACTGCTCCACCAATATTAGCTATTCGATGTCGCGCCAAATCCCAACCGTAACATTTGGCACATACACCCTGTTTAGATTCACAAGTTAATACCGATCTAATTCTAATGGTTTGTATTTCGCTTTCAGCGATGATATCCGCTTCTTCCTCAGTAATAATTGTTCCGGCTTTGACTACAGTTTTGCCATCAATGATCAAATCATCAAGTATTGTTCTTCCAAGAATACGGTCTGCAAGAGGTTCAATAACCTCTTCACCTTCTTTAAGATCGGTAGTTACAATACCGTTAATTGTACCGCAATCTTCTTCAGATATTACAACATCTTGGGCAACGTCAACTAAACGGCGTGTCAAATAACCGGCATCAGCGGTTTTCAATGCCGTATCAGCCAATCCTTTTCGGGCACCGTGAGTTGAAATAAAATATTCCATCACGGACAAACCTTCTTTGAAATTAGATATAATCGGTGATTCAATAATCTCTCCCTGTCCACCGGTCATAGCCTTTTTCGGTTTAGCCATTAATCCACGCATACCGGCCAATTGTTTGATCTGATCCTGACTACCACGAGCACCGGAATCAGCCATCATAAATACCGGATTGAATCCCTGTCTATCATTTCTTAGCCCATTCATCATTGAACTTGCCACACGATTAGTCGCGTGCGTCCAAATATCAATTATCTTATTGTAACGTTCACCATCGGTTAAAATATGGTTAACAAAATTTTGTTGCACCCTATCAACTTCTTGTTCCGCTTTTTCAAGGATATTATTCTTATCGTCAGGAATTAAAATATCGCTGATCGAGATAGAACTTCCACTATTCGTTGCCGTATTGAACCCTAAATCCTTTAATTTATCAAGAAATTCAACGGTTTTATAATTACCAGCCATCAAATAAGACTGATTTACGATTTTACCAAGAGTTTTCTTAGACACTAATGAATCAAAATACTCAAGCTCATCCGGAACAATCGAATTGAATATTGCACGCCCAACCGTTGTCTTTTTATACCATTTATCTTTGTCTCTAACATCAATAATCGCATGCAAACCGACTGCCTTATTTTCATAAGCAAGTAACACTTCCTGAACGGAACCAAAAATTTTACCTTCTCCTAAATCACCGGATTTAGGTCTTGTAAGATAATAACACCCAAGCACCATATCCTGCGAAGGAATAGCGATCGGTTTGCCGTTAGCCGGATGCAAAATATTATGACTTGAGAGCATTAAAATCCGCGCCTCCATCTGCGCAGGCACGGAAATAGGGACATGAACTGCCATTTGGTCGCCGTCAAAATCGGCATTAAATGCCGTACAAACTAAAGGATGAATTCGAATTGCCTTGCCATCAACCAATACCGGCTGAAAAGCCTGAATACCCAATCTATGTAATGTAGGAGCTCTGTTTAATAATACCGGATGATCCTTAACAACATATTCAAGTACCTTATAAACTATCGGTTCCCGATTCTCAACCATCAGTTTTGCACCGCGAGGCGTTTGAGCATAACCACGTTCAATAAGCTCATTAATCATGTGCGGCTTGAATAGCTCTAAACCCATATCTTTAGGAAGACCGCATTCATGCAATTTTAATTCAGGTCCTACGACAATAACAGAACGACCGGAATAATCAACCCGTTTGCCAAGCAAATTTTGACGGAATCTACCGGATTTGCCCCTGAGCATATCCGATAGAGATTTGAGAGGTCGTCGTGTTCCGCTTCTAATCGCAGTTTTCCGTCGGCTATTATCAAAAAGGGCATCTACCGCTTCCTGCAACATTCTTTTCTCATTACGGAGGATCACATCAGGCGCTTTGATCTCTATTAAATTCTTCAATCGGTTATTACGGATTATAATTCTCCGGTATAAATCATTCAGGTCACTTGCTGCAAATCTGCCACCCTCCAATGGTACCAATGGTCTCAGCTCCGGCGGTATAACAGGCAGAACTGAAATAACCATCCACTCCGGCTTATTAACCTTTTTATTTATGGAGTCAACCATAAACTCTTTCACAACACGTAGCCGCTTCAAGGCATCCTGTTTTTTCTGTTTTGAATTGGTTGTTGCAATAATAGCTTCCAATTCCTCCTTAAGTTCTGTGAGATTAATTTTTGACAGAGCATCTTTAATTGCCTCACCGCCCATTTGCGCTACAAAATACTGTTCCTCATCTCTGTCTTCCTCAGAAACAGAATAAAATCCATAACTATTTTCCAGCTCAAACCAAGTTTCTTCGTCAATCAGTTCAAAGCGTTTCCGTCCACTTTTGCCGGGTTCGATAATCATATATAATTCATAATAAATTACACGCTCCAAATCCTTTGTCGAATGACCGATTAAATAACTCAGCTTACTAGGAATTGATTTTAGATACCAGATGTGTACAATCGGCACTGCAAGGGTTATATGTCCCATGCGTTCCCGACGTACTTTTTTGCGGGTTACTTCAACACCGCAACGGTCACAAATGATTCCACGATAGCGGATTCCCTTATATTTACCGCAGTGGCATTCATAATCTTTAACCGGTCCGAATATCTTCTCGCAGAATAGCCCGTCCTTTTCAGGTTTATATGAACGATAATTTATAGTTTCCGGCTTGATTATTTCGCCGTACGATTTTGCAAGTATGCTTTCCGGCGATGCCAAGCTTATTGTTATGCTTGAATAATTCTTTGTTGTATCAATTTTATTAGATTGGATGTATGTCAAAACAGTATCCTTTAATTAAGTTCAATATCTATGCCTAAACCTTGCAATTCTTTAATGAGCACATTAAATGATTCCGGTGAGCCATATTCAGGAACATCTTCACCTTTAACAACGGCATTGTACATTCTTGAACGACCTTCAACATCATCGGACTTTGCCGTTAAAATTTCTTGTAAAGTATGTGCTGCACCGTATGCCTCCAAAGCCCAAACCTCCATTTCACCAAATCTTTGTCCACCAAATTGCGCTTTTCCACCTAAAGGCTGCTGTGTTACTAATGAATATGGACCAGTTGATCTGGCATGCATCTTATCATCCACCATATGACTGAGTTTCATCATATAGATATTTCCAACAGTAACCTCATTATCAAAGTAATCACCGGTACGACCGTCAATCAATTTAGCTTTTCCGGTTAAAGGAAGTTTTGCTTTCTCAAGCTCAACCTTAACTTCTTGGGGTGTAGCTCCATTAAATACTGGTGTGTCATACTTCACGCCTAATAAATCACCGGCCCATCCCAACATAGTTTCATATAACTGACCAAGGTTCATGCGTGACGGGACACCAAGCGGATTCAAAACTATATCAACCGGTGTACCATCTTCCAAGAAAGGCATATTTTCTTCTGGAACTATGGTAGCAACGACACCTTTATTTCCGTGTCGTCCAGCCATTTTATCACCAATCGAAACCTTGCGTTTATTAGCTACAAATACTTTTGCAAGCTTTAAGATTCCGGGTTGCAGTTCGTCACCAACACGCAATTTAAAAGTCTCACTTTCAAGGAAGGTTTCAATCCGGTTCCATTCTTTACGGAATGAGTTCCAGACAACTTTAATTTTATTCCACGCTTTTTTACTTTCTATCCAAGGCGCGTCTTGGGCAAATCGCTCAAAATCGAATTCCCTCAAACGTTTTTCGGTAAGCTTAGTACCTTTCTTGATAAGTGTTTTTCCCGAAGATATATCGCGGATGCCACCGGATGTTTCTCCAATCATCAACTTTAAAAGTACTTCATCGCGAGATTTTTTCAGGTTTCGCTTCTGATCTCTTGTTTGCTCTTGCAATTCGACGATCATCTTACGGTCAAGGATTTTTGACTTTCTAGCGCGTTTCTCAAACAGATTAGTCTTGATTACTGTACCTTTTATACCGGGAGCAGCGCGTTTTGAGGCATCTTTAACATCACCGGCTTTTTCTCCAAATATTGCCCTTAAGAGCTTTTCTTCCGGCGTTGGGTCAGTTTCACCTTTGGGTGTTACTTTACCAATTAAAATATCACCCTCTTTTACGCGAGCACCGACTCTAACAATACCATTATCATCAAGATCCTTTACAGCATCTTCGCTGACATTTGGAATTTCGGGTGTTAATTCCTCTTCACCGCGTTTTGTATCGCGGACTTCAAGTTCAATTTCATTTACATGTACAGAGGTAAAAATATCTTCCTTAACTAAACGTTCACTCAAAACAATTGCATCTTCATAATTATAACCGCGCCAAGGCATAAACGCGACCGTTACGTTTCGTCCGAGTGCCAATTCACCGCTATCTGTCGAAGCTCCGTCAGCTAATACATCACCCTCTTTAACCTTTTGACCGACTCTTACTAATGGTCTTTGATTATAGCAAGTATTCTGATTTGACCTACGATTTTTCTCTAACTCAATAATTATCTTGTTGTCGCCCTCCACCAAACTAAGTTCTTCGGGTATATTATCAACCTGCAGTTCAATTTTATTAGCATCAACATACAGTACCGTACCATTTACAGGACTTGTCAAACAGGAACCAGAATCCCGAGCTACCTTACCTTCCATTCCGGTTCCGACAATTGGTGCTTCCGGATTCATCAGCGGAACCGCCTGCCTTTGCATATTGGAGCCCATTAAAGCACGGTTGGCATCATCATGTTCTACAAACGGAATTAACGCCGCCGCTACACTGAGGATCTGATTCGGCGCAACGTCCATATATTCAACTTTCTCAGGCTTAACCATCGGGAAATCACCCTTGATACGAACTCGTACAGATTCTTCCGTAATTTTTTTGTTTTCTTCGATTTCTCTATCAGATTGAGCTATTAGAACGCGATCCTCATCATCTGCTGATAAATATTCTATATCATCGGTTACGAACGCTTCACCATTCTTTATAACAATTTTTCTGTAAGGAGCTTCGATAAAACCATGCCAATTGATATTTGCCATTAACGCCAATGATGATATCAAACCGATATTTGGACCTTCAGGAGTTTCGATTGGACATAAACGACCATAGTGTGTATAATGGACATCACGAACTTCAAAACCGGCGCGTTCACGAGTTAGACCACCCGGTCCCAATGCCGATATTCTGCGCTTATGCGTTATTTCCGCAAGCGGGTTTGTCTGATCGCCGAATTGCGATAATTGACTGGTACCAAAAAAAGTATTGATTACCGTTGTTACAACCCTTGCATTTATCAAATCCTGCGGTGTTATTGATTCAGCTTCACGCAAATTCATCCGATCGTGAATAGTTCTGATCATTCGACTTAATGCAGTAGCAAACTGATTCTTTAATTGCTCACCAACCGTTCTGACTCTTCTATTCCCGAGATGGTCAATATCATCTGTACCGCGTTCACCTTTGCGCATCTCTACCAAGAATTGAATTACCTTAACAATATCTTCCATTGTCAAGATCGTATCTTCAACATTGACGTCTAAATTAAATTGTTTGTTTAATCGATATCTTCCAACCTGCCCCAGGTCATATTTCTTTGGGCTAAAAAACATTCTCTCAAGGAATTTTTGAGCGGTCTCCAGATTCGGAGGTTCACTTGAACGAATCAGCTGATATACGACCTCCAACGCTTCTTCAGTATTTTGCGTTGGATCCTTTTCAATCGTGTTTAGCAGCATCATTGCCTGGAAATCTTTATTGGCATCAACAATCTTGATTTTATCAACTTTAGCTTTTACCAAAACATCAACAATTTCAGCTGTTATCTCAGTGCCATGCTCAAAAAATATTTCGCCGGTTGCGATGTCAACGACATCCTCAACAATTGTTGCCCCGACAACACTATTTTTATCCTTTAAGGAAGACAAATCAATTTTCTGAATACTTTTCATTGCCTCAAATAGATCAGCATCGGTTGAGTATCCCAAAGCCCGCAAAAGCATCGTCGCAGGGAACTTCCTGCGACGGTCAATTATAACAAACAAACAATCGTTAATATCGGTTGTAAAATCAACCCATGATCCGCGAATAGGAATGATTCTGGCTTGATAAAGCTTAGTCCCATTGGGGTGTACGGTTTGGTCAAAAAATACTCCCGGCGAGCGCTGCAACTGTGACACAACAACTCTTTCGGCACCATTAATAATAAAGGTACCCTTCTTGGTCATATAGGGAATATTGCCAAAGTAAACGTCCTGCTCGATGGACTGAGCGTATTTACTCCGATCTTCCTCATCAGTAATATTCAATACCAACTTAACCTTTAAAGGCGCTGAGTAGGTAACGCCACGTTCGATACATTCCTCAGGGGAATATTTGGGAGGTGCTAAATAATAATTTTTGTATTCAAGAATATAATTCCGATGAGAATCTTCAATGGGAAATACATTTTGGAATACTTCTTCTAAACCAATGCGCTTGCGCTCATCTTCAAGGGTATCTTCCTGCAAAAACATACGATATGAATCCCTTTGAAGTGCAAGCAGATTGGGCATATCAATGGCTGAACGAATTTTTTGAAAAGATATGCGTTCAGCCGCATGAATATTTTTGGCTGCCAAAAAAGCCTCCTATTCTTTAGTTAAACAGAATTTTGAACAAAGATTAATAGTATTTTACTATTTTACTTTAATTCAACAGTTGCACCGGCCTCTTCCAAAGCTTTCTTCATTTCTTCGGCTTCTGCTTTTGGTACATTCTCTTTAACTGCTTTAGGGGCTGAATCAACTAACTCTTTTGCTTCTTTAAGACCTAAGTTTGTAATTGCTCTAACTGCTTTGATTACACCGATTTTTGCCTGCCCGGCGGATTCTAAAACTACATTAAAATCTGATTTTTCCTCCTCGGCTGCATCGCTACCTGCGGCGGGTGCGGCAGCAACTGCGACTGGCGCAGCGGCAGTAACACCGAATTTCTCTTCAATATCTTTTACTAATTCGGATATTTCAACAATGTTTGCTTTCTCAATGTAAGACAAAACATCTGCTCTAGTAACGGCCATTTACTAACTCCTTTATTCAATTATTCAAATTATGATTTTTGCGCCTTTAAACTGTCCAATACATTAACCAAATTGGTCATCGCGGCATTAAGCGTGCCGGCTAATTTGACCAAGGGGCTTTGTAATGAACTCGCGAATATTGATAACAATTCTTCGCGCGAAGGCATATCGGCAATACCTTTAAATTTAGAACCATCCAATACCTCACCGTCAAACAACATTCCTTTAACTGTAGGTTTTTCATATTTTTTGGCAAAATCCTTTAATATTTTTGCCGGTACGGTTGGTTCATCATAAGCTATTGCAATAGCAGTCGGACCGGTTAAGAATTCTTCCAGTCCTTCAATTTTATTATTTTCGGCAGCAATCTTTAATAAGGTATTTTTTGCTACATAATATTCAACCGAATTCTCAAAAAACTTGGCACGCAATTTAGTAATATCACCAACGTTCAGACCGATGTAATCGGTAAAATAAACACTTTTAGCTTTTTCCAGTTTCTCTGTTAATTCGGTTACTTGTTGTATGTTTTTCTTGTTTGGCATGGTTTACCTCAGCGCTGCAAAATCAATTTTTATACCGGGACCCATTGTAGATGAAATTGTAACCTTCTTCATATATTTACCTTTTACCGAAGCAGGTTTAGCCTTTTTGATCGTATTGATCACTGCCTCAATATTTTCATACAAAGATTTCTCATCAAATGATATTTTGCCGCAAGCAGCGTGAATGATACCGGTCTTGTCAACTCTTAATTCGATTTTACCGGCTTTTAATTCCTTTACCGCTTTGCCAACTTCCATCGTTACTGTTCCACTCTTCGGATTTGGCATCAATCCTTTTGGTCCCAAAATTTTTCCTAATTTACCAAGATCTGACATGGCATCCGGTGTCGCAACAATTTTATCAACATCCGCCCATCCGGCTTTTATTTTATCAAGATATTCGCTATAACCAACATAATCAGCACCGGCATCTTTTGCCTCCTGCTCTTTCGGACCCGATGTAATTACAAGCACCTTTACGGTTTTACCGGTTCCATAGGGCAAACCGGTTGTAATCCGAATATTTTGATCGGCTTGCCGAGGGTCAACTCCAAGATTGACGGACACCTCAACCGACTCATCAAATTTCGCAAAAGACAAATCTTTTACGAGTTTTACAGCCTCGTCAAGTCCATAGTCCTTGGTACGGTCTAATTTTTCCAAGCCAGCTTTTCTATTTTTTGACTGTTTCATCTTTAATCCTAACCAACCACATCAATGCCCATACTTCTCGCGGTACCGGCAACCATCATTACCGCCTGATCTAAAGTATTGGCATTCAGGTCCTTCATTTTAATATTTGCAATTTCTTCTAAATCTTTTCTAGTGACTTTTCCTACTTTCTCTTTGTTTGGTTCACCTGATCCTTTATCAATCTTAGCTGCTTTCAAAATGAGCGTAGCAGCCGGTGGAGTTTTCGTAATAAATGAGAAACTGCGGTCAGCATAAACCGTTATTTCCACCGGAATGATCATGCCGGGCTGATCCTGTGTTGCGGCATTAAACGCCTTGCAAAATTCCATTATATTTACGCTGTGCTGCCCCAAAGCCGGTCCAACGGGTGGAGCAGGATTAGCTTGCCCGGCCGGTATTTGTAATTTTATAAATCCTATTGCTTCTTTAGCCATATTTAAAAACCTATTTCTCTAATTCAACCTGTAAATAATCCAATTCGATCGGCGTAGGTCTGCCAAAAATACTAACCGAAACTTTCAATTTTTGCTTGTCTGTATTGACCTCCTGCACAAATCCGGTAAAATCCATAAACGGACCATCAATTACCTTCACCGCATCACCGGTCTTAAAGGGGTGTGCTACAATTTCGACATCTTTACTGCTTTCGACAGCACCGATTATCCGCGTAACTTCTTCCGGTTTTAACGGCTGTGCTTCGCCCCGCGAACCGATGAAATTTATCACACCGTTAACATTCTCAACCAAGTACTTGGTTTCTTTGGACATTTCCATTTTAACCAGCAAATATCCGGGGAAAAATACACGCTCACGCACCTTCTTTTTACCTTCTTTCATCTCCACAATATTTTCGGTTGGGACAAACACCTCTTCCACCATTCCATTATAATCACTGTGCTCAACTTCAAACAAAATTGCTTCACGTATTTTTTTCTCTTTACCTGAGATAACTCTTAATGAGTACCATTCCATTTTATAATATTATCGCTACCAAACGGTTTAATATCAAATCAACAACGAATAAAAAGACAGCTAATAACGCCGAAAGCGATAAAACTACATAGGTTGAGCCACGCAATTCTTCCCACGTAGGCCAAGACACCTTTTTCATTTCAAAGCGAACTTCTTCCAAAAATTTTCTAATCTTCTTAATCATTATTATTTCCTATCACAGTACAACGGTTTTTATCGCCTTTAAAACGATTTCGCAGGAGTGGCAGGAATCGAACCCGCAACCCCCGGTTTTGGAGACCGGTGCTCTGCCAATTGAGCTACACTCCTAATAAATTCAAAGCCCGAAATCATTGAACCAAATTACTTAGTCTCTTTGAAGATAACGTGCTTACGTACGATCGGATCATATTTTTTATATTCCAATCTTTCCGGATGCTTGCGTTTGCTTTTGGTGATCGTATAACGATATCCCGTACCGGCTGTACTCTCCAAGCGTACAATTGCTCTTTTGCTGTTACCTGCCATTGGAATACCTATTTATTGAATAATCTCAGTAACGACACCGGCACCAACAGTATGACCACCTTCACGGATCGCAAAGCGTAACTCTTTGTCCATTGCAATCGGTGTAATCAAATCAATGCTTAACTCCACCTGATCTCCGGGCATTACCATCTCCATTCCATCCGGTAACGTAGCTACTCCTGTAACATCTGTCGTTCTAAAGTAAAACTGCGGACGATAACCATTA